>NZ_JBEPON010000008.1:0-226037 GCF_040546785.1 Dietzia sp. 2505
CTGGGGGGGGGGGGGGGGGGTCTTTTTTTTGATCTTTTCCCATCTTTTCCTTGGGGGGCGCCCCGCGGTGGGGGGGGGGGCCCCCCCCCGGGGGGGGGGGGGGGGGGCGGGGCCCCCCCCCCCCCGCGACGGGGGAGGACAGATCACTTCGAGTAGAACTCGACGATCAACTGCTCCTGCAGCGGCACATCGATCTGCGCGCGCTCGGGAAGCTGGTGCACGAGGATGCGGAGCGTCGTGGGGACGACCTGCAGCCACGCCGGGACGGGACGCTCGCCGAGGGTCTCCTGGGCGATCTCGAACCAGTCCATCTTGGTGGACTTGGGACGGACGTCGATGATGTCGTACTGCGACACCCGGTAGCTCGGGATGGTCACCTTCTGGTCGTTGACCCGGAAGTGGCCGTGGTTCACGAGCTGACGTGCCTGGCGACGCGTCTGCGCGAGGCCCGCGCGGTACACGACGTTGTCCAGACGCGACTCCAGGAGCTGGAGGAGGTTCTCGCCGGTCTTACCGCCACGGCGGTGAGCCTCGGCGTAGTAGCGACGGAACTGCTTCTCCATCACGCCGTAGGTGAAGCGGGCCTTCTGCTTCTCCTGCAGCTGGGTGCGGTACTCGGACTCCTTGATCCGCGCGCGGCCGTGGTGACCGGGCGGGAAGGGCCGACGTTCGAATGCGGTGTCCCCACCTACGAGGTCCACGCCCAGACGGCGGGACTTGCGGGTGACGGGGCCGGTGTAACGTGCCATGGTTCTCTACGTTCCTTCCGGCTCAGACTCGACGCCGCTTGGGCGGACGACAGCCGTTGTGGGGCTGGGGGGTGACATCGGAGATCGTGCCGACCTCCAGGCCGGCGGCCTGGAGTGAACGGATGGCGGTCTCGCGACCCGAACCCGGGCCCTTGACGAACACGTCGACCTTCTTCATGCCGTGCTCCTGCGCCTTGCGGGCCGCGTTCTCGGCGGCGAGCTGGGCGGCGAAGGGCGTCGACTTGCGCGAGCCCTTGAAACCGACGTGGCCCGAGGACGCCCAGGCCAGAACGGCACCGGACGGATCGGTGATCGAGACGATCGTGTTGTTGAACGTGCTCTTGATGTGGGCCTGGCCGTGAGCGACGTTCTTCTTCTCCCTGCGACGGCCCGTCTTCTTGGGGCCCGCAGCGCGTGACTTGGGGGGCATTACTTCTTCTTTCCGGCGACGGTCTTCTTCGGGCCCTTGCGGGAGCGGGCGTTGGTCTTGGTCCGCTGGCCGCGGACGGGGAGACCCCGGCGGTGGCGGATGCCCTGGTAACTGCCGATCTCGATCTTCCGGCGGATATCGCCCTGGACCTCACGGCGGAGGTCACCCTCGACCTTGTAGTTGCCTTCGATGTCGTCACGAAGGACGGTCAGCTGCTCGTCGGTGAGGTCCTTGGTGCGCAGATCCGGGCTGATGCCGGTCCGCTCGAGGATCTCGACGGCCCGGGTGCGACCGATGCCGAAAATGTAGGTGAGCGCGATCTCCATACGCTTGTCACGTGGGAGATCAACGCCGGCTAGACGTGCCATGTGGCGTTTCTCTTTCGTCGTGCGGTAGGTCTGCTCCCCGACCGTCCCCGCTGGCGCACGGTCATCTCACGATGAGCATCCGTCCGGGGCCCTGGCCTCCGCATCCAGGGGTGTGGAACCCGCCTCGCCCAGAAACTGAGAGGCGGCTGGTTCGGGGAGTTGAGCGTTTTACTTGTAGCGGTAGACGATCCGACCGCGCGTGAGGTCGTACGGCGACAGCTCGACGACCACCCGGTCCTCGGGGAGGATGCGGATGTAGTGCTGCCGCATCTTCCCGCTGATGTGCGCGAGGACCTTGTGTCCGTTCTCGAGCTCGACGCGGAACATTGCGTTCGGCAACGGCTCGACAACTCGGCCCTCGACCTCGATGGCTCCGTCTTTCTTTGCCATGCTGGTTACGGTCCTCCACGATTCCCCGGATGTCGTCTACCGGATTCTGGTGCACTGGTGGGCACACCGACGTATAAGCCTACGTCAGTGGTCGTTCTAGTGCCAATCGGCGCTCACACGTAGCAGGCGCGTCCCGCCGGGACCCCGTCGAAGCGCTGCTGCAGCCAGTTCATCGCGGCCGGCAACTTCTCCACCGCGCCGATGAGATGCTCGGGCGCCATCCCCGGCTCCCACGTGAGCGGGGTCCCCTCGCGGCAATAGCGAGTGGCGGTCTCCTCCGCGTCCCAGAACGGCACCAGCGGATCGGTGCGGGAATGCCACATGAAGACCGGCACCCGGGGGACGTCCGGGGACAGGCGCACGCTGTTCTCCGCGAACGCCCGCATCAGGCCCTCCTCCGCGAGCAGGTCTCCCCCCTCGAGGACCATGGGCACGGACCGGAACGCACCGAACACCAGCAGCGAGGCCGTACACCTGCCCTTCATCCGCTCGAACAGTGCCCATCCCTCGGGGGTGAGCTTCTCCTCGAGCCGGATGTCCTCCGGATACTCACGCGCCATCCCCACGGCGGCGGCGAAGGCCAACCCGAACGCCGGGTGCGGCCAGTTGCCGATCATCCGCGCCATCGTCGTCATGTCCGTCGGGATGCCACCCTGGGCGACCCCCACCAGGTTGACGTCCGGTGCGTAGTCGTCGTGCATCAGCGACACCCAGGCACTGGCGATCCCGCCACCCGAGTACCCCAGGGCGCCGAACCGGCTGTGTCGGGCGTCGAACCGGGGGTCGTCGCGCACGGCCCGCATCCCGTCCAGCACGATCCGCGCGGACAGCTGCCCCCCGGGGTAGGCGACCTTGGGCCCGAGATGGTCGGGGATGAGCACCGTCCAGCCCTGGTCCAGCCGGACGCGCAGGAACGCCATCGCGTTGTCCTGCACCGTCTCGAGAGTCGGGTTGACCAGGGTCTCCGTGGGGGCGCAGCTCTGCCCCAGAGCGTTCAGGTAGTGCTGGTAGCTCAGGACCGGACCGTTCGGACGCGCGTGGGGCGGCCGGACCACCGTCGCCGTCGCGAGGATCGGACGATCCCGGGTGTCGGTCGATCGGTACGCGATCTCCGTCACCTCGTACCCGAGGAACGCCGGCATCGTCACGACCCGGGTGTTGATCACCTGCCCGAGACCTGCGGCGGCGAGCACCGCGGGGTCCGCGTGATAGAACGGCGCGGGCTGGGGGTCCTCCATCAGGGACCCCTGCCCGCCCTCCATCAGCGACTGCGCCCGCGCGGACGGGGTCGGTCCCGCCAGCTGGGCCACGATCACCACCATCGCCAGGACAGCCGCCACAGCCGTGCGCGTCGGTGTGATCGTGGTTCGGCGCACGTGGGGGTGTACGAGCATGCCCTGACCTTTCAGGCCGGTGGTCAACAGTGGGAACACTCTAACCTGAGGCCCGAGGGGCCCGGCACCGGTCCCCCGCGACCCCGCTCAGCCCGTGGGCCGCAGAGTGAGCACGCGGGGGCCGTCGGAGGTGACCGCGACCGTGTGCTCCCAGTGCGACGACGGCGACCCGTCCACCGTGACGACCGTCCAGTCGTCTGCCAGGGTGCGGGTGTCGGTCTCGCCACCCAGGACGAGCATGGGTTCGACGGCCAGGACGGACCCCTCCTGGAGCCGCGGCCCCTTGCCCGGCTTGCCCTCGTTGGCGAGGAACGGCCACTCGTGCATCTCACGCCCGATCCCGTGCCCGCCGAACCCGTCGACTATCCCGAGGGTGACGCCGAGACGCTGCTCCGCGCGTCGGGTGGCGGTCTCCAGGGCGTGCGAGACGTCCGTCAGGCGGTTACCGGGCTTCATGGCGAGGATGCCCTCCTCGAGCACCTCCCGCGTCGCCTGGTTGAGAAGGGCCACCTGGGACTCCAACTCGCCCACGCCGAAGGTCCAGGCGGAGTCGCCGTGCCACCCGTCCAGCACCGCGCCGCAGTCGACCGAGACCAGGTCGCCCTCCCGCAACACGGTGGTGGGTCCCGGGATCCCGTGTACGACCACCTCGTTGACGGACGAGCAGATCGACCCGGGGAACCCCTCGTACCCCTTGAACGACGGGACCGCGCCGGAGTCCCGGATCAGCTGGTCGACCAGAGCGTCGAGATCCGCGGTGGTGGCACCCGGCACGGCGGCCTCACGGGCGGCGACGAGCGCGCGACCGACGATCCGGCCGGCCTCCTCCATCGCGTCCAGCTCACCGGGCGTGCGCGCCGTCACCACGCTCGTGCGCGACCGACCGAACACGACGGCTCAGCGATCCAGCGCGGAGAGGGCCCGTGCGTTGATCTCGTCCACCTCGCCCACGGCGTCGACGGTCGTGACGTCGGAGCCGTAGTACTCGAGGAGGGGGGCTGTCTCGGACCGGTAGACCGCCATGCGGTTGCGGATCACGTCCTCCGTGTCGTCCTCACGACCGCGGGCCAGCATCCGCGCGACCACGGTGTCCTCGTCGACCTTGAACTCGATGACGGCGTCGAGCTCCTGGCCCGCCTCGGCGAGCATTCCCTTGAGCGCGTCGGCCTGCTCGACACTGCGGGGGTAGCCGTCGAGCAGGAACCCCTCGGTGGCGTCGGGCTCACCGATACGCGCCTCGACCATCCGGTTGGTGACGTCGGCGGGAACGAGGTTCCCGGCGTCGATGTAGGACTTGGCCTCCTTGCCGAGGTCCGTCCCCTGGGAGATGTTGGCCCGGAAGAGGTCACCCGTCGAGATGTGCGGGATCCCGAGCTTCTCCGACAGCAGGGCCGCCTGGGTTCCCTTGCCGGCGCCGGGGGGGCCGAGGAGGACGAGACGCATGGTGAGGACCAGCCTTTCTACAGTGTGATGTGCTCGGGGGTGCGGGCGACTACTTGAGGAAGCCCTCGTAGTTGCGCTGCATGAGCTGTGCCTCGATCTGCTTCACGGTGTCGAGACCCACCGACACCATGATGAGCACAGCGGTGCCACCGAACGGCATGTTCTGCATGTCTCCACCCCCGCTACCCATGTCGAGGAAGACGTTGGGCAGCACCGCGATCAACCCGAGGTAGAGGGAACCGAACAGCAGGATCCGGTTGAGCACGTAGCCGAGGTACTCGGCCGTCGGGCGACCCGGGCGGATGCCCGGGATGAAGCCGCCGTACTTCTTCATGTTCTCGGCCTGCTCCATCGGATCGAACTGGATGGCCACGTAGAAGTAGGCGAAGAAGATGATCAGGGCGAAGTACAGCAGGATGTAACCCCAGCTCGAGGGGTTCTGCAGGTACTGCATGACGTAGCGCTGCCAGAACCCGTCCGCGGCGGGCTCGGGTCCCTGGATCAGCTGGGTGATGAGGATCGGCACGTACATCATGGACGACGCGAAGATCACGGGGATGACGCCGGCCTGGTTGACCTTGAGCGGCAGGTAGGTCGACGTGCCGCCGTACTGACGACGCCCGACCATGCGCTTGGCGTACTGGACCGGGATGCGGCGCTGGCCCTGCTCGACGAACACGACCGCGACCACGATCAGGACCACGGCGAACATGACCGCGGCGAACTTCAGCGTCGAGGAGTTCTGGTAGATGTTGACGCCCTCGGCGGGGATACGCGAGGCGATGCCGGCGAAGATCAGCAGCGACATGCCGTTGCCGACGCCACGGTCGGTGATGAGCTCACCGAACCACATGACGAGGGCGGCGCCGGCGGTCATCACGATGACGATGGTGGCCAGGGTGAGGATGTCACCGTCCATGAGGACGGACTCGCCGTTGCCGAGCAGCTGGCCCCGGTCGGCGAGCGCCACGATGCCGGCGGACTGCAGCACGGCGAGCGCGATGGTGAGATAACGCGTGTACTGCGTCATCTTGGCCTGACCGGACTGCCCCTCCTTCTTGAGTTGCTCGAAGTAGGGGATCACCACGGTGAGCAGCTGCACGATGATGCTCGCCGTGATGTACGGCATGATGCCGATCGCGAACACGGACAACTGCAGGAGTGCGCCGCCGGAGAACAGGTTGACCAGGGAGTACAACTGCGCGTTGTCCCCGGTCATCGCGGTGTCGAGGAGTCCCCGGAGCTTGGGGTAGTCGACACCGGGCGACGGGATCTGCGCGCCGATGCGGTAGAGGATGATGATCCCGAGGGTGAAGAAGATCTTCTTCCTCAGATCCGTGTCCTTGATCGCGGACGCGAGTGCGGAGAGCACATGTCCTCCTGGTCATGGACGGCCCGTAGCCGCCGCCTTCGTCGAATGCATGATGCGCAGGGAGGGTCAGACCGACGGCAGTGGTGCCGCACCCCGAACGCACAACAAGAAAAACTGTATCAAGATGAGCGCAGGGGCCGGATCCGAGACTCTCGGACCCGACCCCTGCACCCGTCATCCGGCCCCGTCGGGGGCCGGTCGGGGACTCAGGCCCCGGCCTCCGACACGCTTCCGCCGGCGGCCTCGATCTTGGTTCTCGCCGAGGCGGACACCTTGTCGACGGCCACGGTCACGGCCACGGAGATGTCCCCGTCGCCCAGGACCTTGACCGGCTGGTTCTTGCGGACGGCCCCCGCGGTGACGAGCTCGGCGACGCCGACCTGCCCACCGGAGGGGAACAACCGCTGGATGTCGGACACGTTGACGACCTGGAAGACGACCTTGTTGCGGTTCTTGAAGCCCTTGAGCTTCGGAAGACGCATGTGGATCGGCATCTGGCCACCCTCGAACGCCGCGGGGACGTTCTTGCGTGCCTTGGTTCCCTTGGTACCGCGACCGGCGGTCTTGCCCCGCTTGCCGCCCTCACCGCGACCCACGCGGATCTTGTCGGTGTGGGCGCCGGGTGCCGGGCGCAGGTGATGCAACTTGATGGTCATGCTCACTCCGTCTCTTCGACCACGACGAGGTGGTTCACGACGTTGATGAGACCCCGGGTCTGAGCGTTGTCCTCACGGACGACCGTCTTCCGGATGCCCTTGAGTCCCAACGTCCGCAGGGAGTCCTTCTGGTTCTGCTTGGTCCCGACCGTGCCGCGGACCTGGGTGATCTTGAGGTTGGCCATGATCTACGCCCCCTGTCCGGCACGTGCGCGGAGCATGCCCGCGGGCGCGACGTCCTCGATGGGCAGGCCACGGCGGGCCGCGACCTCCTCGGGACGATGGAGACCCTTGAGCGCGGTCACGGTGGCGTGGACGACGTTGATGGCGTTGTCCGAGCCCAGCGACTTGCACAGGATGTCGTGCACGCCGGCGCACTCGAGCACGGCACGCGCCGCGCCGCCCGCGATCACACCGGTACCCGGCGAGGCCGGACGGAGCATGACGACGCCCGCGGCGGCCTCACCCTGGATCGGGTGCGGGATGGTGGAGCCGATGAGCGGGACGCGGAAGAAGTTCTTCCGGGCCTCCTCCGACCCCTTCTGGATCGCCGCCGGCACCTCCTTGGCCTTGCCGTAGCCGACACCGACCATGCCGTTGCCGTCACCCAGGATCACGAGGGCGGTGAAGCTGAATCGCCGACCGCCCTTGACGACCTTGGACACACGGTTGATGGTGACGACGCGCTCGATGAACTGCGACTTCTCGTCGTCGCGGCCACCGCGGCGATCGTTTCCGCCACGGCCACGGCCCCCGGCGCCGCCGCTGCGGCCGCCCTGGGCGTTGTCGTTGGTGGTGGTCTTGTTGTCCGCGGCGGGCCCGGTGCTTCCGCCGTCACGACGCTGACGTCCCGGCATCAGACGGTCCTTCCGTTAAGGGTCAGTGCAGTGGTCATGGTCATCAGAACTCCAGCCCACCCTCGCGGGCGGCGTCGGCCAGGGACGCGATCCGGCCGTGGTACTTGTTGCCACCACGGTCGAACACGACGGCGTCGATGCCGGCGGCCTTGGCGCGCTCGGCCAGGAGCTGGCCGACCTTCGCGCTGCGGTCCTTCTTGTCGCCCTCGAGAGAGCGCACATCGGCCTCGATCGTCGACGCGGCGGCCAGCGTGCGGCCGGCCAGGTCGTCGATGATCTGGGCGTGGATGTGGCGCGAGGACCGGTTGACGACCAACCGCGGACGCTCGGGGGTACCGGCGACCTTCTTGCGGAGGCGGTAGTGGCGCCGGGTACGGCCGACACGACGTGCTGTCGAGACGTCGGTACCCAGCGGGGAACGCTTCTTTGTACTGCTCATGGTCACTTACCCGTCTTTCCGACCTTGCGACGGACCTGCTCGCCCTCGTAACGGATGCCCTTACCCTTGTACGGGTCGTGCTTCCGCAGCCGCTTGATGTTGGCGGCGATCTGGCCCACCTGCTGCTTGTCGATCCCGGAGATCGAGAACTTCGTGGCGCCCTCGACGGCGAACGTGATGCCGTCGGGTGCCGCGATCGGCACGGGGTGCGAGTAGCCGAGGGCGAACTCGAGGTCCTTGCCCTTGGCGACGACGCGGTAACCCACGCCGAAGATCTCCATCTTCTGCACGTAACCCTCGGTGACACCCACGACCATGTTGTTGACCAGGGAGCGTGAGAGACCGTGCAGCGACCGGTTGTCCCGGTGGTCGTCGGGACGGTTCACCGTGATGGTGCCCTCCTCGACCGACACCGTGATCGGTGCGGGAAGGTCCTGGGTGAGCTCACCCTTGGGACCCTTGACGGTGATGGTCTGGCCGTCGACCTTGATGTCGACGCCGGACGGAACGTTGATCGGAGCCTTGCCGATTCGTGACATTTCTCGCCCCCTTACCAGACGTAGGCGAGGACTTCCCCGCCCACCTTCTTGTAGTTCGCCTGACGGTCCGTGAGCAGACCCTGGGAGGTCGAGATGATCGCGATACCCAGTCCTCCGAGGACCTTGGGAAGGCCGGTGGACTTGGCGTACACGCGGAGACCCGGCTTGGAGACTCGCTTGATGCCCTGCAGGCTGCGCTGGCGCGACGGGCCGTACTTGAGGTCGATGGTGAGCTTCTTGCCCACCTCGGCGTCCTCGACGGCGTAGTCGGTGATGTAACCCTCTTGCTTGAGGATCGCCGCGATGTTGCCCTTGATCTTGGAATGCGGCATGGAGACGGTGTCGTGGTACGCCGAGTTGGCGTTACGCACACGCGTCAACATGTCCGCGATGGGGTCGGTCATCGACATGGATTTACCATGTTCCTTTCTCGTCACGGTTCCCATGCAGCACGGATGCGGTCGACCTGTGGGCCGGCTGTGTCCGTCGTGGGCCTATCACGAAGAGTTCGAATGTTCTGTTGTGTGGGGCCCGCCGATCGTCGTCGATCACCGGGGGACCCGCCGCGCGTGGCGCTCTTCTCGCCACCCACGACCCGACGGCTGGGCCGTCTGCCCGTCGCCGGGGACCCGCTGATGCGGTGCCCCGGCGCGGACGGCCGGTCCGGCCCTGACCCGTGAGGTCAGTCCTCCTTGAAGGGGAAGCCGAGGTGCTTGAGCAGCGCCCGACCCTCTTCGTCGTTCGTCGCGGTCGTGACGACCGTGATGTCCATGCCGCGGGGGCGGTCGACCTTGTCCACGTCGATCTCGTAGAACATGGTCTGCTCGTTGAGTCCGAAGGTGTAGTTGCCGTGACCGTCGAACTGCTTGCCCGACAGGCCACGGAAGTCGCGGATTCGCGGGAGGGCGATCGTCGTCAGACGATCGAGGAACTCCCACATGCGGTCACCGCGCAGCGTCACACGCGCGCCGATCGGCATCCCCTCGCGGAGCTTGAACTGCGCGATGGATTTGCGTGCCCGGCGGATCTGCGGCTTCTGGCCGGTGATCAGCGTGAGGTCGGTGATGGCGCCGTTGATCAGCTTGGCGTCACGGGCGGCGTCACCGACACCCATGTTGACGACGACCTTGACGACGCCCGGGATCTGCATGACGTTCGCGTACTCGAACGTCTCGTTCAGGGCCGGCTTGATCTCGGCGCTGTACCGCGCCTTGAGACGCGGCGTGTACCCGGTGGGAAGTGCGGTTTCGGTCATGGTCACAGGTCCTTCCCGGTCTTGCGCGAGACCCGGACGCGCTTACCGTTCTCGTCGGTGCGGATTCCGACGCGCGACGGGGCGCCGTCCGCGTCCACGACCATCACGTTGGACACGTGGATCGGGGCCTCCTGCGTGACGATGCCACCGGAGGAGGCACCACGCTCGGCAGCCGAGTTGGCGGTGTGCTTCTTGATGCGGTTCACGCCCTCGACGAGGACCTTCTCCTGCGCGGGGAAGGCCTGGATGACCTTGCCCTTGGCGCCCTTGTCCTTGCCCGCGATGACGAGCACCGTGTCGCCCTTGTGGACCTTCATGTCAGAGCACCTCCGGAGCCAGCGAGACGATGCGCATGAACTTCTTGTCGCGCAGTTCGCGACCGACGGGCCCGAAGATGCGGGTTCCACGCGGGTCGTTGTCGTTCTTGATGATGACGGCGGCGTTCTCGTCGAACTTGATGTACGAGCCGTCCGGGCGACGGCGCTCCTTGGCGGTGCGCACGATGACGGCCTTGACGACCTCACCCTTCTTGACGTTGCCACCGGGGATGGCGTCCTTGACGGTGGCGACGATGATGTCGCCCACGCCTGCGTAGCGACGCTTGGATCCGCCGAGAACGCGGATGCAGAGAATCTCCTTGGCACCCGTGTTGTCGGCGATCTTGAGTCGCGACTCCTGCTGGATCATGGTTCTCCTGACCAGGCTTGTTCAGATGTGTGCCGGATTCCGACCCGACACACGCGGCCACGTCACCCGCACCGGTCTCGCGACGCGGTTACCACGGGCAACTGTTCCAGTGTAGGGGTCCCGACGCCCGAGCCCCAAATCGCTCTCAGTTGCCGCGGGAACCGGCCGAGCCCGTCGACCCCAGGGACCCCGCCGAACCCAGCGACCCCGAGCCGGCGGAGCCCGGGTCCACTCCCCCGGCCGCCGCACGGAGGCTCGGGACCGCCGGCGCCAGACCGGACAGGATGTGATCCATCCCCGGCTGCATCTGGGTCACGAAGACGGGCCAGTTGTGGATCCCGGTCGGCATGTAGTTCATCCGCAGGTCGACCCCGGCGACATCGGCCAGGGTGGATTCGAGCTTCCTGGTGCTCTCGTAGGAGCCCTTCTCGAGGACGTGCCCGTCCACGAGGATCATCTCGTTGCTGCCGAAGTGCCCGAGCTCGGCCGAGCCCACCCGGCCCGTGGCGGCACTGAGGTACACCGTCTTGCCTGCGAGCCCGGACGGGTCGGCCACGGTGTCGTGGTCCCGCCACGCCTGGGACCCCCGCGGGCCCCACATGTTCGTGGCGTCGCCGTTCCGCGCGGCCACGGTCAACCGCGCGTACTGGTAACCCAGCTCGTCGGTCGTGGAGTAGGCGCCGCTGATCCCGGCGACGGCGTCGAACATCCCCGGGTTGGTGTTGGCCAGGTGAACGGCCGCGGAGGCGCCCATCGACAGGCCCATCACACCCCAACTGCCGTTGTGCGCGAGCGGAGCGGCCGAACCGGTCAGGCCCTGCTCGAGGAGGGGTGGGAGCTCGTCGATGAGGAAGGTCTCCCACATGTTCGGCCCCAGGACCGGGTCGTCGGCCTGCCAGTCCGACCACATGGAGGCCGGGGCACCCGTGGGCGCGATCACGTTGACGGCGCGGTCGCGCAGCGCCGGGTCCCCCCAGCCCATCCCGGTGCTCCACCCCGACGGGGATTCGCTCCCCACGCCGTCGAGGAAATACACGTTCGGGGCGTCCACGCCGTCCGGCGCCCGGTACACCTCGACCCGGACGGTCCGCTGCATCGATGCCGACGTGACGGTCCAGACCTCCGCCCGACGATCGACGGGGTTCAACGACCCCGGGAACAGCGGTGCGATGGACCGCACCGTCGTCTGGGTGATGGAACCGTCGCGCGTGGAGACCGGCCCCGAGGGCGGTTGGGAGCTGCCGGGGCGGGGGAAGTCACCGGACCCGGCCGCGGCGACCGAACCGAGAACGGACGTCAGCGGGATGGGAGCGCCCAACTGCGTGAGGGCGGCGACGCTCAGCGACGGGACCCCGAACAGACTGCCCGGTGCGACGCTCGGCACCAGGGATCCGGGATCGAGGCTCTGCGCCCCGGCCGTCCCCGCACCCGCACCGGCCCCGATCAGCAGGGCCGCCACGGACACGGCCGTCGAACGGAGGGCGACGCGGGTGCGTCGGCGCGCTCCCCCGTGGCCCTCGGTGCGGCGTCCGTCCCGATCGATATCCGGCCTTCTCGTCATATCCCGATCCTGTCCTCGTGCGCGACGCGGACCACGGGAACTGACGCCCCGGGCCGCAGGGTGAACTCCGGCTCGGTAGCCGATGACACAATACTGACTTGTCGAATCAAGACTAGGATTTTGTTACATCCTCATACGCCGCCGGCCCGGCCCCGAGTAATCGGGGCCGGGCCGGCGGTGAGAGTGGAGCGGCGTGCTTACTTCGCGCGCTCCAGGACCTCGACGACGCGATAGCGCTTGGTGGCGGACAGCGGGCGGGTCTCCATGATCCGCACGCGGTCGCCGACACCGGCGTCGTTGGTCTCGTCGTGTGCCTTCACACGCTCGGTACGGCGCATGATCTTGCCGTAGAGCGGGTGCTTCACGCGGTCCTCGAGTTCGACGACGATGGTCTTGTCCATCTTGTCGGACACGACGTACCCGATCCGCACCTTGCGGCTGTTGCGCTCGGTGTTCTCGCTGGCCTCAGTCACGGCTGCTTCCTTGTCACTCACTTGGCATCACCCGGCGCCGCCGACAACCCGAGCTCGCGCTCGCGGATGACGGTGTAGATGCGTGCGATGTCGTGACGGACGACGCGCAGGCGACGGTTGTTGGTCAGCTGACCGGTGGCCATCTGGAAGCGCAGGTTGAACAGCTCCTCCTTGGCCTCACGAAGACGCGCGGTGAGCGCATCGGCGTCGAGTTCACGCAACTCGGGGGCGGTGGTTCCACTAGCCATCAGAACTGCTCCTCCCGGGTCACGATACGGGTCTTGCACGGGAGCTTGTGCTGCGCGCGGCGCAGCGCCTCGCGTGCGGTCTCCTCGTTCGGGTACGACATCTCGAAGAGGATGCGACCCGGCTTGACGTTCGCGACCCACCACTCGACGGATCCCTTACCGGAACCCATCCGGACCTCGGCGGGCTTCTTGGTCAACGGGCGATCGGGGTAGATGTTGATCCACACCTTGCCGCCACGCTTGATGTGGCGGTTGATCGCGATACGCGCGGACTCGATCTGACGGTTGGTGACGTACGCCGGCTCGAGAGCCTGGATGCCGTACTCACCGAACGTCACCTTGGTGCCGCCCTTGGCCCCGCCACTACGGCCGGGGTGGTGCTGCTTGCGGTGCTTGACGCGCTTGGGGATAAGCACTGTCACGCCTCCCTGGTCTGATTCTGCGGAGCCTGGGCGGGGGCCTCGGCAGCCGGACCGGAACCGGCGCGGCCGGTCTCGGTGCTGGTGGCCGTGGTGCCCTGGGCGCCGGAACGACGCGGCCGGCCTGCGCCACGCTCGCGGCGGGGTCCTCGGTCGGCACCGCCGCGGTTGCTGGACTGGGCGTACTGATCGGACTCGCGACGCCCGCCGACCACGTCACCCTTGTAGATCCACACCTTGACGCCGATGCGACCGAAGGTCGTCTTGGCCTCGTAGGTGCCGTAGTCGATCTCGGCACGCAGGGTGTGAAGCGGGACGCGACCCTCGTGGTAGCGCTCCGAACGCGACATCTCGGCACCGCCGAGACGACCCGAGCAGACCACCTTGATGCCCTTGACCTGCGGCTGGCGCATCGCGGACTGGATGCCCTTACGCATCGCGCGGCGGAAGGCCACGCGGTTCGAGAGCTGCTCCGCGATGCCCTGGGCCACGAGCTGGGCGTCGGCCTCGGTGTTCTTGATCTCGAGGATGTTGAGGTGGACCTGCTTCGCGGTGAGCTTCTCGAGCTCACCACGGAGACGGTCGGCCTCGGCGCCACGACGACCGATCACGATGCCCGGCCGGGCGGTGTGGATGTCGACGTTCACGCGGTCGCGGGTACGGGAGATGTCCACGCCCGAGATGCCGGCCCGCTCCATGCCCTTGGACAGGAGCTGACGGATCTTGATGTCCTCGGCGACGTAGTCCGCGTACTGCTTGTCGGCGTACCACTTGGACGTCCAGTCCGAGGTGATGCCGAGACGGAAGCCGTGCGGCTGGATCTTCTGTCCCATTTAGCGGGCACCTCCCTGGTTACGACGACCCCGGCCGGCGGAACCGGCCTTCTCGGGCACGCTGGTCACCTCGACGGTGATGTGGCTCGTGCGCTTGCGCACTCGGAACGCACGACCCTGGGCACGCGGACGGAACCGCTTCAGGGTCGGGCCCTCGTCGGCGAACGCGGCCGACACGACCAGGGTCCGGGGATCCAGGTCGAGGTTGTTCTCGGCGTTCGCCATGGCGGACGCGAGGACCTTGCCCACCGGCTCGCTGGCGGCCTGCGGGGCGAACCGCAGGATGTCCAACGCGTCGGAGGCGTCCTTGCCCCGGATCAGGTCGATCACGCGACGCGCCTTCATGGGCGTGACGCGGACGAACTTGGCGGTGGCCCGGGCGGAGAGCTGCTGCTCGTCCTGCACCGTGCCTTCGGCGGTCTTGCTGGTATCAGTGCTCATCGGCGCTTACTCTTCCGATCGTCCTTGATGTGCCCCTTGAACGTGCGCGTCGGCGCGAACTCGCCGAGCTTGTGACCCACCATGGAGTCGGACACGAACACGGGCACATGCTTGCGGCCATCATGGACGGCGAACGTGTGGCCGATGAAATCGGGCAGGATCGTCGAGCGACGCGACCAGGTCTTGATGACCTGATGAGTACCCTTGTCGTTCTGCGCGTCCACCTTCGCGAGGAGGTGCTCGTCGACGAACGGACCCTTCTTGAGACTACGAGGCATCCTAGTTTCCCTCCTTAACGCTTCTTACCGGTGCGACGGCGACGGACAATCATCTTGTCGCTCGCCTTGTTGGGCTTGCGGGTCCGGCCCTCGGGCTGGCCCCACGGGCTGACGGGGTGACGTCCACCGGACGTCTTACCCTCGCCACCACCGTGCGGGTGGTCGACGGGGTTCATGACCACACCGCGGACGGTCGGGCGGACGCCCTTCCAGCGCATGCGGCCGGCCTTACCCCAGTTGATGTTCCCCTGCTCGGCGTTGCCGACCTCGCCGATCGTCGCGCGACAGCGGACGTCGACCCGGCGGATCTCGCCGGAGGGCATGCGGAGGGAGGCGTACGCGCCCTCCTTGCCGAGCAGCTGGATCCCGGCACCGGCGGCGCGTGCCATCTTGGCACCGCCCCCGGGACGGAGCTCCACGGCGTGCACGACCGTACCTGCGGGGATGTTGCGGAGCGGCAGGTTGTTGCCGACCTTGATATCGGAACCGACACCCGACTCGACCTTCATGCCCTGCTTGAGGTTCCGCGGGGCCAGGATGTACCGCTTCTCGCCGTCCGCGTAGTGCAGGAGGGCGATGTTGGCGGTGCGGTTGGGGTCGTACTCGATGTGGGCGACGGTGGCGTCGACGCCGTCCTTGTCGTTACGACGGAAGTCGATGACACGGTACTGGCGCTTGTGGCCACCGCCCTTGTGACGGGTGGTGATCCGACCGTGACCGTTACGGCCACCGGTCTTGTGTAGTGGGCGAAGCAGCGACTTCTCGGGCGTCGAGCGGGTGATCTCGGCGAAGTCCGAGACGCTCGAGCCGCGACGGCCGGGCGTCGTGGGCTTGTACTTGCGGATAGCCATGAGGTTCTCTCGTCCTTAACTCTTCCCGCCGTCAGGCGGTCAGACCCGGGATCTCGATGGGCTTGCTGTCGGCCGCAAGGGTCACGATGGCGCGCTTGGTGCTCTTGCGCTGTCCGAACCCGGTGCGGGTGCGCTTACGCTTGCCCTGACGGTTGGCGGTGTTGACGGACTCCACCGTGACGCCGAAGATCTCCTGGAGGGCGATCTTGATCTGCGTCTTGTTGGCGTCCGGGGCGACCAGGAACGTGTACACGCCCTGCTCCAGCAGGCCATAGGCCTTCTCGGAGACGACGGGGGCGAGGATCACGTCCCGGGGATCGGCGACGGTGCTCACTTGTCGGCCTCCTTCGCGGCGGTGTTATCCGTGCCTGCGGCACGCTTGCTGGCCTGCGAGACGAACGCGTCCAGAGCCTCCACCGTGAACACGACGTCGTCTGCACGCAGCACGTCGTAGGTGTTCAGCTGATCCGGAGCGATGGGATGGACGTGGTCCAGGTTGCCCACCGAGCGCCACGCCGCGGTGTCCTCGCGGCCGACGACGAGCAGGAACTTCTTGCGACCGGACAGGCTTCCGAGGAAGTCCCGCACGCCCGCCGTCGACGGGGTCTGACCCTCGACGAGCTCGGTGACCACGTGGATGCGATCGCTTGCGGCCCGGTCGGACAGGGCACCGCGGAGAGCGGCGGCCTTCATCTTCTTGGGAGTGCGCTGCGAGTAGTCACGCGGCTTGGGACCGTGGACCGTGCCACCACCGGTGTAGGCGGGGGCGCGGGTCGAACCCTGGCGCGCGCGGCCGGTGCCCTTCTGGCGGAACGGCTTGCGGCCACCGCCACGGACCTCGCCGCGGGTCTTGGTCGAGTGCGTGCCCTGGCGGGCCGCGGCGAGCTGAGCCACGACGACCTGGTGCATCAGCGCCAGGTTGGGCTCGACGCCGAAGATCGCGGCGGGGAGCTCGACCGACCCGTCGGCCGAACCGGCCGGGGTACGGACGTCCAGCTTGAGATTCACGGTGTTCTCCGTCGTGGTCATGCGCGCGCACCGCCCTTCACTGCGGATCGGACCATCACGAGGCCGCCGTTGCGACCCGGGATGGCGCCCTTGATCAGGAGGACGCCGGCCTCGGCATCGACCTTGTGGACCTTGAGGTTCATGGTGGTCACGCGCTCGTTGCCCATGCGGCCGGCCATCTTCTTGCCCCGGAACACGCGGCCCGGGGTGGATGCGCCACCGATGGAACCGGGCCGGCGGTGCACGGCCTGGGTGCCGTGTGAGGCGCCCTGTCCATGGAAGCCGTGACGCTTCATGGTGCCGGCGAAGCCCTTGCCCTTGGAGGTGCCGGTGACGTCGACGAAAGCGCCGTCCTCGAACACGTCCGCGCCGAGCTCCTGGCCCAGCTCGAAGCCTTCGGCCTGCTCCGCGTTGTCCAGCCGGATCTCCGCGAGGTGGCGACGCGGGGTCACACCCGCCTTGGAGAACTGGCCCGTGACGGGCTTGGTGACCTTACGGGGGTCGATCGCGCCGAACGCGATCTGGACGGCGTTGTAGCCGTCGGTCTGCTCTGTACGGATCCCGGTGACTACACACGGCCCGGCCTTGATGACGGTAACCGGGACGACCCGGTTGTTCTCGTCGAAGACCTGGGTCATGCCGAGCTTCGCGCCCAGGATTCCCTTGATCTCGGTAGTACTCATCTGTTCACTGTCTCCGCTGCACGTTGCTTGCTGACCGCTGCTCGGTCGGAGGTCACTGGATGTTGACGTCGACGCTGGCAGGCAGGTCGATGCGCATGAGCGCGTCCACGGTCTTGGGCGTGGGGTCGAGGATGTCGATCAACCGCTTGTGGGTGCGCATCTCGAAGTGCTCGCGCGAGTCCTTGTACTTGTGCGGCGAGCGGATGACGCAGTACACGTTCTTCTCGGTCGGCAACGGCACCGGGCCGACGACACGAGCTCCCGTACGGGTGACCGTCTCGACGATCTTGCGCGCCGAGGCGTCGATGGCCTCGTGGTCATAGGCCTTCAGCCTGATGCGGATCTTTTGTCCCGCCACTTCGTCCTCATTCTCCCCCCGCCCGTGAAGGCGGCTGTCGTGAGCGCCCTCGCTGCGCGGGGGACACTTCTGTGTTCGCTTGTCATACGTGACACCGTCTGACCGTCTACCACCCGGTCACGTGCATCGGTGCTTCGTCGTGGAGGACCGCCGTCGCGCGCTCACGAACGTGACACGACCACGAGCCCTCCAGAGGACGGAGTGCCGCACTCCCGCGGGGCGAGGGTGACGGCGGAACCGATCCGCTGCCGCTGTTGATGTGTCACGACGCGTCCACGCGGTCGGGCGTGTCGCCCTCCCACTTTTCCGGCGGGTGATCTCTCACCCGCCCCGGTCGTGCTCGCCCGACCAACCCGGCGATCGCGGGGCCCGGGGGCCACACGAGTTCGCCGCCTTGTCCGGGCAACTCGACCAGTATGCCGCACGTACCCCACGGGATCAAAATCGCCGGGGCCGACCGGTCGGGGATGCCGCGCCCCGGGTGCCGCGACTTCGGTAGCGTCGAGCCATCAGCGCCCATGCGCCTCGTCACCCAGGAGAGCCCAACGTGAACAGCCGACGCGAACCACGCGACCCCGCCGCCTACAAGCGGGATCGTCGCCAAGCCGTCCTGCGCCACCACCCGGACAAGGGTGGCGACCCGAACGAGATGCTCCGCGCGCTTGAGGAGGTCGATCGCAGACACGGCGTCGGCGGGCCTCACCGCCCGGAACACGCCGCGACCGCCGAGCAGGTCGCAGCAGTGGCCGTGACCGCTCTGGCCGGGATGGCGGCGGTCGGGCTGTCCGTCGCCATGAGCGTCATGGGCCGGCGCCGGTAGCCGTCTCTCCCCCGACCCCGACGAACGAGGGAGGGGCGCCCCACCTCTCGGTGGAGCGCCCCTCCCTCATATGGTCCGGACTACTCGTCCGACCCGATGGGTCAGTCGATCACTTGATGATCTTGGTGACCTGACCGGCGCCGACGGTGCGGCCACCCTCACGGATCGCGAAGCGCAGGCCCTCGTCCATGGCGACCGGCTGGATGAGCTCGACGCTCATCTCGGTGTTGTCGCCCGGCATGACCATCTCGGTGCCCTCGGGGAGGGTCACGACGCCGGTCACGTCCGTGGTGCGGAAGTAGAACTGCGGACGGTAGTTGTTGAAGAACGGCGTGTGACGGCCGCCCTCGTCCTTGGACAGGATGTACGCCTGGCCCTCGAAATTCGTGTGCGGGGTGTACGCGCCCGGCTTGATGACGACCTGGCCGCGCTCGACCTCCTCGCGCTTGAGGCCACGGACGAGCAGACCGACGTTGTCGCCGGCCTCGCCGTAGTCGAGGAGCTTACGGAACATCTCGATGCCCGTGATCGTGGTCTTGGTGGCCTTCTCCTTGATGCCGATGAGCTCGACATCCTCGTTCACGTTGATCTTGCCGCGTTCGATGCGACCGGTGACGACGGTGCCACGACCGGTGATCGTGAAGACGTCCTCGACGGGCATGAGGAAGGGCTTCTCGGTCTCACGCTCGGGGTCCGGGACGGAATCGTCGCAGGCCTGCATGAGGTCGCGGATCGCCTGGACCCACTTCTCGTCACCCTCGAGCGCCTTGAGCGCCGAGATGTGGACGACGGGGGCGTCCTCGTCGAACTCCTGCGAGGCGAGGAGCTCACGCACCTCCATCTCGACGAGCTCGAGGATCTCCTCGTCGTCGACCATGTCGCACTTGTTCAGGGCGACGAGGATGTAGGGGACGCCGACCTGGCGGGCGAGCAGCACGTGCTCACGCGTCTGGGGCATCGGGCCGTCGGTGGCGGCCACGACCAGGATCGCGCCGTCCATCTGGGCGGCACCCGTGATCATGTTCTTGATGTAGTCGGCGTGACCCGGGGCGTCGACGTGCGCGTAGTGGCGCTTCTCCGTCTGGTACTCGACGTGGGAGATGTTGATCGTGATACCACGAGCCTTCTCCTCCGGCGCCTTGTCGATCTCGTCGAACGCGAACGCGTCGTTGAGATCGGGGAAGGTGTCCGCCAGGACCTTGGTGATGGCCGCGGTGGTGGTGGTCTTGCCATGGTCGACGTGACCGATGGTGCCGATGTTAACGTGCGGTTTGGTCCGCTCGAACTTCGCCTTCGCCACTGTGTGTCCTCCTGGACTGGTCTGTCCCCACCTCGAGGTGGGCACTGCTTTGTGTGGGATCTGATCTTACTCATCGTGCCGTGGGGGCACGAACCGGCGGCCACCCGGAGGTTCGACCGTGCGCCGCCGGCATCGGCCCCGCCCTACCTCGCGGCCGGGCGGGACCAGCACCGGTTACTCGCCGGTCGCCTTGGCGATGATCTCCTTGGACACACTCGCCGGAACCTCGGCGTAGTGGGAGAAGACCATCGAGTAGTTGGCCCGGCCCTGCGTCTTCGACCGGAGGTCGCCGACGTAGCCGAACATCTCGGACAGCGGCACGTTGGCCTTGACGACGCGGGCGCCGGAGCGCTCCTCCATCGCCTGGATCATGCCGCGACGGGAGTTGATGTCACCGATGACATCACCCATGTAGTCCTCCGGGGTGACGACCTCGACGGCCATCAGGGGCTCGAGGATCACGGGCTGACACCGACGGGACGCCTCCTTGAAGGCCATCGAACCCGCGACCTTGAACGCCATCTCCGAGGAGTCGACCTCGTGGTAGGCGCCGTCGAGCAACGTGGCCTTGACGTTGACCATCGGGTACCCGGCCAGGACGCCGTACTGCATGGCGTCCTTGATGCCGTGGTCCACGGAGGGGATGTACTCCTTGGGGATGCGGCCGCCGGTGACCTTGTCGGAGAACTCGTAGGTCTCGCCCTCCTCGACCTGCTCCTGGGGGAGCGGCTCGAGACGGATCTGGACCTTCGCGAACTGACCGGAACCACCGGTCTGCTTCTTGTGGGTGTAGTCGTACTTCTCGACCGTGCCCTTGATGGTCTCGCGGTACGCGACCTGGGGCTTGCCGACGTTGGCCTCGACCTTGAACTCGCGCTTCATCCGGTCGACCAGGACGTCCAGGTGGAGCTCGCCCATGCCGCCGATGACGGTCTGACCGGTCTCGTCGTCCAGCCGGACGGAGAACGTCGGGTCCTCGCGCGCCAGCTTCTGGATGGCCGTGCCGAGCTTCTCCTGGTCGGCCTTGGTCTTGGGCTCGATCGAGACGTCGATGACCGGGGCCGGGAACGTCATGGACTCGAGGATGACCTGATTCTGCAGGTCACACAGGGTGTCACCCGTGGTGGTGTCCTTGAGGCCGATGAACGCGTAGATGTGGCCGGCGACGGCCTCCTCGACGGGCATCTCCTTGTTGGCATGCATCTGGAAGAGCTTGCCGACACGCTCCTTCTTGCCCTTGGTGGCGTTCTGCACCTGCGTGCTCGGGTCGATGCGACCCGAGTAGACGCGGACGAAGGTGAGCTCACCGAAGAACGGGTGCACGGCGATCTTGAACGCCAGTGCCGCGAAGGGCTCGTCCTTGGAGGGCTGACGGCTGACGACCTTCTCCTCGTCGCCCACGGCGTGACCGTGGATCGAGCCGACGTCGAGCGGGTTCGGCAGGTACGCGATGACGGCGTCGAGCAGGGGCTGGACACCCTTGTTCTTGTACGCCGAACCACACAGCACCGGGTAGATCTCGGCGTTGACCGTCATCTTGCGGATGGCGGCCTTGATGTCCTCGACCGACAGCTCCTCGCCACCGAAGTACTTCTCCATGAGGGCCTCGTCGCTCTCGGCGACGGCCTCGAGGAGCTTCTCCCGGTACTCGTCGGCCTTGTCCTTGAGATCCTCGGGGATCTCCTGGACCGTGGCCTCGGTGCCGATCGGCGTGACGCCGGGCCAGACGAGCGCCTTCATCTCGACAAGGTCGATGACCCCGTCGAACTCGTCCTCCGCGCCGATGGGCAGCTGCAGGACGAGCGGCTTCGCGCCGAGCCGGTCGATGATGGTCTGCACGGTGTAGTAGAAGTCCGCGCCCATCTTGTCCATCTTGTTGACGAAACAGATGCGCGGGACGTCGTACTTCTCCGCCTGCCGCCAGACCTGCTCCGACTGGGGCTCGACGCCCTCCTTGCCGTCGAAGACCGCGACGGCGCCGTCGAGGACGCGCAGCGACCGCTCGACCTCGACCGTGAAGTCGACGTGGCCCGGGGTGTCGATGATGTTGATCTGGTTGTCGGCCCAGAAACAGGTGACGGCGGCCGACGTGATGGTGATGCCGCGCTCCTTCTCCTGTTCCATCCAGTCGGTGGTCGAGGCGCCGTCGTGCGTCTCGCCGATCTTCCGGTTGACACCCGTGTAGAACAGGATGCGCTCGGTGACGGTCGTCTTACCGGCGTCGATGTGCGCCATGATGCCGATGTTGCGGACCTTGTTGAGGTCGGTCAGCACGTCCTGTGCCACGGATGGTCCCCGATCGTGAGTCTTAGGTGGCCCGGGCGGTCGTGTGGACCGTCCGAACCGGGTCTGTTGTGCTGGGCCGTGCCCCGCTTCGCTCGCGCGGGTGCCGACCCTCGTTCAATGATGCCACCCTCGGGGCGGCCGGGGGCCCCGGAGCGGTGACGCCCGGTGGGCGTCCCCCCGCTCCGGGGCCCGGCTGGATCACCAGCGGTAGTGCGCGAACGCCCGGTTGGCCTCGGCCATCTTGTGGGTGTCCTCGCGGCGCTTGACCGCGGCACCCAGGCCGTTGGAGGCGTCGAGGATCTCGTTGGCGAGACGCTCGACCATGCTGTTCTCACGGCGCTGCCGGGAGAAGGTCACCAGCCAGCGCATCGCCAGGGTCGTGGAACGCCCGGGGCGGACTTCGACGGGCACCTGATAGGTGGCGCCACCGACGCGGCGGGAGCGGACCTCGAGGGCGGGCTTGACGTTGTCGAGCGCCTTCTTGAGGGTGAGGACCGGATCGGTACCGGTCTTCTCGCGGCAGATCTCCAGCGCGGAGTAGACGATGCGCTCGGCGGTCGTCTTCTTGCCGTCGAGGAGGATCTTGTTGACGAGCTGCGTGACCAGCGGCGAGCCGTAGACCGGATCGTTGATGAGCTGGCGCTTCGGGGCGGGACCCTTGCGAGGCATTACTTCTCCTTCTTGGCGCCGTAGCGGGAGCGGGCCTGCTTGCGGTCCTTCACGCCCTGCGTGTCGAGGGAGCCGCGGATGATCTTGTAACGGACACCCGGGAGGTCCTTCACACGACCACCACGGACGAGCACCATGGAGTGCTCCTGGAGGTTGTGGCCCTCACCGGGGATGTAGGCGGAGACCTCGATGCCGCTGGTGAGGCGCACGCGGGCGACCTTACGCAGCGCGGAGTTCGGCTTCTTGGGGGTGGTGGTGTACACACGGGTGCACACGCCACGACGCTGCGGCGAGCCCTTGAGGGCAGCCGTCGCCGTCGAGGACTTCTTGTCCTGGCGGCCCTTGCGGACCAGCTGGTTGATGGTTGGCATGAACCGACTTTCTCTAGCTGGCGGCCTCCTCGGGGGCGACCACCGGTCACTGGGACGTTGCTCGTATCCGGACTCTCGCGCTCCCCGACGGGCGCACGGGCGACCACGTCAGCCGCTCTCGCTGGCCTACTGGGCACGATCCTCCAGCTCGCGTACTGCGAGCACGATGGTCAAGCCTAACCGCCCTCGTGAGGATCGGTCAAAACGCGGCCGGGGCGGCGCCTCGGGCCGACGCCTGCGGGACCTGCGCGAGCACCAGATCCAGGGTCTCGGCCCAGTATCGGATCACCTTCTCGCGACGGGCCGAGTCGTCGGAGAGCACGTCCGCGAGCCCGAGCCCCCGTGCCAGGTCGAGGGTGGCCTGCAGTGGCCTGCGCACCCGTACGTCGCCGGGGTCGTGCCCCAGGGCCTCGGCGGCGATCGCCAGGACCTCGCGGGACATGTGGTTCTCGAACGGCAGCACTCGGTCGCGCAACGCGGGATCGTTGGCCGCCGCGGTCCAGACGTGCAGCGCGGCCTTGAAGACGTCCGAGGTGTAGTGCTGGACGATCAGGCGGACCACGGCGACCGTCCGCTCGGGGCCGGGCTCGGGTAGATCGAGCCCCACGTTCCGGACGTTGTCCAGTCGCTGCTCGATCATGTACCCGAGGGCGGCGGTGATGAGGTCCTCACGGGTCGGGAAGTGGTGTTGCGCGGCGCCCCGTGAGACGCCGGCGGCGGCGGCCACCGCGCCCACGGTGGTCGCCGCCCAGCCCTGCGTGGCGAGGAGGTCGATCGAGGCACCCAGGAGGCGTTCCCGTGTGAGGCGACTACGGTCCTGCTTGGGGGCCCGCTGCTCGGGTGCCGTCATTGCTCCTCCTCTTACCAGTCCTGCTCGTCGTAGATGATCACACCGCGGATGTTCTTGCCGTCGCGCATGTCCTGGTACCCCTGGTTGATCTCGTCGAGCCGGTACGTCCTGGTGACCAACTCGTCGAGCTTGAGGTTCCCGGCCCGGTACTGGTGCAGCAGGTGCGGGATCTGCTTGCGCGGGCCGGTGCCACCGAAGATCGCACCCTGCAGGGTCTTCTGCTGCATGGCCAGGTCGAGGATGGAGATCTGCGCGTCGACGGCCATCATGTCCCCCAGCCCCACGACCACGCAGCGGCGCCCCTTGCCGGTGAGCATCAGCCCGGGCAGCAGGTCCTTCCCGTCCACCACTCCCATGGTGAGCAGGACCAGGTCCGCCATACGCCCCCAGCTGAGCTCCCCCACCAGCGCCATGGCGTCGTCCATCGAGGCACACGTGTGTGTCGCCCCGAACTCCATCGCCTTCTCCCGCTTGAACTCGACCGGGTCCACGGCCACGATGACGCGCGCCCCCGCCGCGGCGGCGCCCTGGACGGAGTTGATCCCGATGCCGCCCACGCCGACCACCACCACGACGTCGCCCTCCTTGGCCTGGCCGATCTCGGTGGCCGAACCCCACCCCGTGCAGACACCGCATCCGAGCAGGGCGGCCTTGTCCAGGGGGATGTCCTTCTCGATCTTGACGACCGAGGACTGGTGGACGGTGACGTGCGGCGCGAAGGTGCCCAGGACGCACATGGTCGCCACGGGCTCACCGTCGGCGGTGTGGACCCGGTAGCCGTCGTCGCTGATGGCCCGGCCGCTCAGCAGCCCGGCGCCGTTGTCACAGAGGTTCTGCAGCCCCTCGGAACAGGGCGGGCAGGTGCCGCAGGCGGGGATGAACGCCAGCACGACGTGGTCCCCCTCCTCCAGCCCGGTGACACCCTCTCCCACCTTGGTCACCACACCCGCGCCCTCGTGGCCGCCCATGATCGGATAGGTCTCGAACTGCAGGTCCCCCGTGAGCAGGTGCTCGTCCGAGTGGCAGAGCCCCGAGGCGGCGAGTTTGACCTGCACCTCCCCCGCCTTGGGGTCGTCGATGTCGACGTCGACGATCTCCCAGGCGTCCTGCTTGGGTTCACGGATGATGGCGGCTCTGGTGCGCATGGCATTACCTCTCGGGTCGAACTCGGGCGATGTGGTGACGGTCACACATCAACGACATCGCATACGCTACGCGTCCGGCGTCGCCCAGGAGGGCGGTCGGCGTTCAAGGAATGCGGTCATCCCCTCGGCGACCTCGGCGGTGGTGAAAAGGCGTGCGGTCACCCCGGCCAGGTCCTCTCCACGGGCGTCGAGATCGGCCAGCATCGGCGCCGCAAGCAGCGCCTTGTTCTCCGCCAGTCCCTGCGGTGAACAGGGCCGGAACGCGGCGACCAGCTCGTCGACTGCGGCGTCGATGTCGTCGACCGCCTCGGAGAGCAGGCCGATCCGCCGGGCGTGCGCCGAGTCGAACTTCTCACCGGTCAGCAGGGCGCGTGCGAGGTCCCGCGAGGTGATCCGCGCCGCCAGCGGAACCGAGATCATGGCCGCCGCCAGACCGAGGCGGACCTCGGTGAGAGCGAACGTCGACGTCGGTCCGGCCACGGCGAGGTCGCAGGCGGCCACCAGTCCCATCCCGCCGGCGCGGACGTGGCCGTCCACGGCGGCGATCACAGGTTTGGGGTGCGAGAGGATCGCCCGGAGCAGCCCGAGGAACACCCGGGTCCGCTCGGCGGCCTGCGCCTCCGGGGTGCTCTGGTCGGCCCCGGCCGCGGAGGCCTCGCTGAGGTCGGCGCCGGCGCAGAAGGTCCCGCCGGCGTGACCGAGGACCACCACGCGGGCGCCGTCGTCCGCGGCCGCCCGGTCGAGCGCCGCGTGGAGCTGGTCGACCAGGGCGCTCGAGATGGCGTTGCGGTTGTGCTGCGAGTCCAGGGTCACGCGGGCGGCACCCCCGGAGACCTCGTAGCGCACCAGCACCCGATCACCCACGCCCTGGGTGTCCACCGTGGCCACCTCAGTAGCTCCTCGGCAGCCCGAGAGAGTGCTGGGCCACGTAGTTGAGGATCATCTCCCGGCTGACCGGGGCGATGCGGGGCAGGCGCGACGCGGCGAGCATCCCGGCGAGGCCGTACTCCACCGACAGGCCGTTGCCGCCGAGGGTCTGGATGGCCTGATCGACGGTGCGCGCGGAGACCTCTCCGGAGGCGTACTTGGCCATGTTGGCGGCCTCGCCGGCGAGGTCGTCCAGGCCGGCGTCGACGAGCGCGGCGGCCTTGCGCATCATCAGCCGGGCCAACTCCAGCTCGATCTTGCACTGGGCGAGGGGATGGGCGATCCCCTGGTGGGCGCCGATCGGGGTCTTCCACACGGTGCGCTCGTTCGCGTACTTCGTGGCCTTGTCCATGGCGTAACGGGCGGAACCGATGGCCATCCCGGAGGCCATGATGCGCTCGGGGTTGAGGCCCGCGAAGAGCATCAGCAGTGCGGTGTCGCCGTCACCGATCAGCGCGTCCGCGGGCAGCCGCACGTCGTCGAAGTACAGCTGGAACTGCCGCTCGGGCGTACGCACCTCGGTGGGGATGTGGGTGCGCTCGAGCCCCGGGGCGTCGGTGGGCACCATGAACAGCGCCGGCTGGAGCTTGCCGCTCGCGGCGCCCTCCAGTCGGGCCACGACGAGGATCGCGTCGGCCTGGTCGACCCCCGAGATGTAGGTCTTCTGCCCGCTGAGCAGGAAGTCCGAGCCATCCCGGCGCGCGGTGGTGGTGATGGCGTGGGAGTTGGACCCGGCGTCCGGCTCCGTGATGGCGAACGAGGTGATGATCTCGCCCGAGGCCAGGCCGGGCAGCCAGCGCTTCTTCTGCTCCTCGGTCCCGAAGCGGGAGATGATCGTGCCGTTGATGGCGGGCGAGACCACCATCATCAGCAACCCGGCACCCGCGGCGGAGAGCTCCTCCTCGACCATCGCGAGCTCGGTCATGCCGGCCCCGCCGCCGCCGTACTCCTCGGGCAGGTTCACCCCCAGCAGTCCGAGCTTGCCCGCCTCGGTCCACAGCTCGTCGGTGGTCTCACCGGCGTCGGACTTCTCGCGCATGTACTCCATGCCGTAGCGCGAGCCCAGGTCGTAGGCGACCTTGCGGAGTTGCGTCTGCTCCTCGGTGTCGACGACGGGGTTGGGGATCTGTGAGATGTCGGTCATCGTGGTCACTCCTGGGGGGTGGTGGTGTCAGTGCTGTCGGGATCCGTGCTGTCGGGATCGGCGCTGTCTGGTTCCGCGACGACGGCGAGGATGGTGCCGGTCTCGACCTGGGTGCCGACCTCGACGGGCAGTTCGGTGACGATGCCGTCCACGGCGGCGGAGATGGTGTGTTCCATCTTCATGGCCTCCATCCACAGCAGTGGCTGGCCGGCGGTGACGGTGTCCCCGACGGAGACGGCCACCCGGATGACCGCACCCGGCATGGGGGCGAGCAGCGAACCCGCGGCGACCTCCGCGCCGGGATCGGAGTACCGGGGCGGCTCGATGAGCGAGACCGGTCCGAGTGGCGAGTCCACCTCGACGACGGTGTCGGAGCCCACCACCTCGTACCGGGCCACCGAGAAGGTGTGGCGCACTCCCCTGACCTCGAGGTCGACCGCGCGGGGCCGGACCTGTCCGACGCTGACGACCTCGGCCAGATCGCCGTCCGCGTGGGCGCCGAAGCGGTCGCGGAGGTACGCCACCTCCAGCTCGTCCTCGCCGAACCGGTAGGTCCGCCTCTGGAGAGTGCGGCCGACATTGCGGAAGCCCGCCTGCGCCAGCGCCACCGGGCCCGCGGCGTGGTCGGCGGTCCCGGACACGATCGCGGCGGCCAGCGCGGAGATCGCCACGACCTCGTCGTCGGCCAGCGGGGCGGCGAGCGCCTGCGCACCGTGATCGTCGAGGAACGCGGTGGACAGGTTGCCGGCGATGAACTCCGGGTGGCGCAGGACACGGACCAGTTGGGCCCGGTTGGTCGTCAGGCCGTGGATCTTCGCACGGGTGAGAGCCCCGGCGAGCGAGGCGCAGGCCTCGGAACGGGTGCGGCCGTAGGAGATGACCTTCGCCAGCATCGGGTCGTAGTGCACGCCGATCAGCGCGCCGTCCGCCCCGGGTTCGACACCGCTGTCCAGCCGGATGCCCGGCCGGTGCGGGCCCTCGAAACGGGAGGAGACGCCGGGGACGTCGAGCGCCCACAAGATCCCGGAACCCGGTGTGTAGTCACTCGCGGGGTCCTCGGCGTAGAGGCGGGCCTCGAACGACCAGCCGTGGGCGGTCGGGGGTTCGGCGGACGGCAGGGGCAGTCCCGCCGCCACGTCCAGCTGGAGCGCCACCAGGTCCAGACCGGTCGTGGCCTCGGTGACCGGATGCTCGACCTGGAGCCGGGTGTTCATCTCGAGGAAGAAGAACTCGCCGTCGTCGGTGGCCAGGAACTCGACCGTGCCGGCGCCGGTGTACCCGATCGTGGACGCGGCGTCGCGGGCCGCCGAGTACAACTTCTGCCGCATCCCCGGGGTCCGCTCGACCAGCGGGCTCGGCGCCTCCTCGATGACCTTCTGGTGGCGGCGCTGGATGGAGCACTCGCGCTCGCCCACCGCCCAGACGGTGCCGTGGGAGTCGGCCATGACCTGGACCTCGATGTGGCGGCCCCGCTCGAGGTATCGCTCGCAGAACACGGCGTCGTCACCGAAGGCGGACCTGGCCTCACGCTGAGCATTGGCGATCTCGTCGTGCAGCGAGTCGAGGGTGCGGACGATCCGCATGCCGCGACCGCCGCCACCGGCGGAGGCCTTGACCAGCACCGGGAGCATGTCCTCGGTGACGTCGGCGGGCTCGAGGTCGGCGAGCATGGGCACTCCGGCCTCGCCCATCATCTTCTTGGCCTCGATCTTGGAGCCCATGGCCTCGATGGCGGCCACCGGCGGGCCCACCCAGGTGAGCCCCGCGTCGATCACGTCGCGGGCGAACCCGGCGTTCTCGGACAGGAACCCGTAGCCCGGGTGGATCGCGTCGGCTCCGGCGGCCCTGGCCGCGGCGATCACCAGGTCACCCCGCAGGTAGGTCTCCCCGGGGGTGTTGCCCGGGAGACGGACCGCGGCGTCGGCCTCGCGGGTGTGCGGGGCGCCCGAGTCGGCGTCCGAGTAGACCGCCACCGTGGTCATGCCCAGGGCGCGGGCGGTGCGGTGGACACGGCGGGCGATCTCCCCGCGGTTGGCGACCAGGACCGAGGTGATCGGGGCTGGGGTGGATGAATTCTGCATGGGTGTGTTCCTCACATCCGGAAGACGCCGAAGCGGTCGGTTCCGGCGACTTCTCCGGAGTGGATCGCGGACAGGCTGAGACCCAGCACGGTCCGGGTGTCGCGGGGGTCGATGATGCCGTCGTCGTAGAGCATCCCGGACAGGAATGCCGGCAACGACTCCTTCTCGATCTGGTCGGCGATCATGGTCTTGAGACCGTCGATCGTCTCCTGGGTCATCTCCTCGCCCCGGGCGGCCGAGGCGGCGGCGGCCACGGAGGTGACCACGTCGGCGAGCTGCTGACCGCCCATGACGGCGGACTTCGCGCTCGGCCACGTGTAGAGGAACCGGGGGTCGAAGGCGCGGCCGCACATACCGTAGTGGCCCGCGCCGTACGAGGCGGCGGTGATGAGCGACAGGTGCGGGACCTCGGAGTTGGAGACCGCGTTGATCATCATCGACCCGTGCTTGATGATGCCGCCGCGCTCGTACTCCGAGCCCACCATGTATCCGGTGGTGTTGTGCATGAACACCAACGGGGTGTCGTAGCGGTTGGCCAACTCGATGAACTGGGTGGCCTTCTGCGCCTCCGCGCTGAACAGCACGCCGCGCGCGTTGGCGATGATGCCCACCGGGTAGCCGTGGATCTCGGCCCACCCGGTGACCAGGCTCGCCCCGTAGAGCGGCTTGAACTCGTCGAAGTCGGACCCGTCCACGATGCGGGCGATGATCTCGCGCGGGTCGAAGGGGATCTTGAGGTCATCCGGGACGATGCCGAGGAGCTCCTCGGCGCCGTAGAGGGGTTCGATGACCTCGGCGCGGGGGGCCCGTCCGGACTTCGACCAGTTGAGCCGGCGGATGATGCCGCGCGTGATGCGTGCGGCATCGGCCTCGTCGAGGGCGTAGTGGTCGGCGAGGCCGGAGACGCGGGCGTGCATGTCCGCTCCGCCGAGGGTCTCCTCGTCGGCGATCTCGCCGGTGGCGGCCTTGACCAGTGGGGGTCCGGCGAGGAACACCTTCGAGCGCTCCTCGATCATGACCACGTGGTCGCTCATCCCCGGGACGTACGCTCCGCCGGCGGTGGAGTTGCCGTAGACGACGGCGATGGTCGGGATGCCGGCCTTGGACAGGCGCGTGAGGTCACGGAAGAGCGCGCCTCCGGGGATGAAGACCTCCTTCTGCGTGGGCAGGTCGGCGCCACCGGACTCGACGAGGCTGATCACCGGGAGCCGGTTCTTCATGGCCACGTCGTTGAGGCGGAGGATCTTGCGCAGCGTCCACGGGTTGGACGTGCCGCCCTTGACCGTCGGGTCGTTGGCGATGACCAGGCACTCCACGCCCTCGACCACGCCGATCCCGGCCACCACGGAGGCACCGGTCTGGAAATCCGAGCCCCACGCGGCGAGTGCGCACAGCTCGAGGAAGGGCGACTCGCGGTCGAGGACCATGTCGATCCGTTCCCGGGCGGTGAACTTGCCGCGCTCGCGGTGGCGGGCGACCTTGCGCTCGCCGCCGCCGGCGAGCGCGGGCTCGAGATCGGCGGTGAGCTGTGTGAGCTTGTCCTCCATCGCGGCCTTGGCGGCACCGAACTCGGCGCTGGCGGTGTCGAGCGTGGAACGCAGGATGGTCATGCGGTGTACCCCAAACGTCGTCCGGCGAGGGTGGTGAGGATCTCGGTGGTGCCTCCGCCGATGCCCAGGAGGCGGACATCGCGGTACTGGCGGCTCACCTCGGACTCGGACATGTAGCCGAGCCCCCCGAAGAGCTGGAGGGCTTCGTTCGCGACCCACTCCGCACACTCGACGGCGGTGTTCTTGGCAAAGCAGACCTCGGCGATCGCGTCGTGCCCCGCCGCGGCCAGATCCACGCAGCGATGGGTGTAGGTGCGGGCGACGTCAATGCGACGGGCCATCTCGGTGACGGTGTTCTGCACGGCCTGCCGGGAGAGCAGGGGGCGACCGAAGGTCTCGCGCTCCCGCACCCAGTCCAGGGTGAGATCGAGGCATCGCTGGGCGTGGGAGTACCCCTGGGCGGCCAACGCCGCGCGCTCTCCCACGAAGCCGATGGCGATCTGGGCGAAACCGTCGTTCTCGGCGCCGACGAGGTTCTCCACCGGCACCCGGCAGTCGGTGAAGGTCAGCTCGGCGGTGTCCGAGGCCCGCCAGCCCAGCTTCTCCAGCGGGGCCGAGCGGTGGAAACCCGGGGTGTCGGTGGGGATGACGAGCAGGCTCACGCCCGCCGCTCCCTTCAGTTCGTCGCCGCCGGTGCGCACGGCGGTCACCACGAAGTCGGCGCGGGTGCCGGAGGTGATGTACGTCTTGGCGCCGTTGACGAGGTAGTGGTCGCCGTCCCGGCGTGCGGTGGTGGTGAGGCGTCCGACGTCGGAGCCGCCGCCGGGTTCGGTGATCGCCAGGGAACCGATCAGGTCGCCGGCGAGGGTGGGCCTGACCCAGCGCTCGATCTGGTCGGGTCGGCCGGACTGCGCCAGGTGGGGGGTGGCGATCCCACAGGTGAACAGCGAGGCGAACACGCCGCCGGCGACGCCCGCCTCGTGGAGGGCCTCGCAGACGATCAAGGAGTCACGCATGTCGCCTCCCCCGCCACCGACCTCCTCCGGGAACGAGACACCGAGCAGACCCACCCGGCCGGCCTTGGCGTGCAGCTCGCGGGGCAACGCGCCCGCGGCCTCCCACTCGTCCTGGTGGGGCAGGATCTCGCGCTGCGCGAAACGGGTCGTGGTCTCGCGCAGGGCGAGGCTCTCCTCGGAGTACCAGGGATCCCCGGGTACGTACGGCGGGATGGTCACGCGTTCTCCTCTGCGGGTGCCGGCTCGGCGGGTGCCGAAGCGGCGGGTACGGGGGCGGTGATGTCGTCGGGGACGTCGATGACGCGGGAGCGCAGCCACTCGGCGAGACCCTTGGCCTGGGGGTCCCAGCGGTAGCCGTGGGCGACGCCCTTGCCGAGCAGTCCGTCGATGACGAAGTTCACGGCACTGATGCGGGGCAGTTCGTATCTCTCGATCGGGAGTTCGGCGGTCTCGGGGAGCAGGCGACGCAACGCCTCGACGGTGAGGGTGTCGCGCATCCAGCGGTAGGCCTTCTCGTCTCCGGCCCACAGACCGATGTTGGCGGTCCCGCCCTTGTCGCCCGAGCGGGCGCCGAGCACGTCGCCCAGGGGCCTGCGCGTGGTGGGGACGTACGGCGTGTCGGACCCGGTCGACGGCGTGGCCGCGGCCAGCGGCGCACCCTCGGCGCCGAGTCCGTCGGAGGCGTGGCCGTCGCCCATCTCCTCCGTGTGGTCCGGAGGCGCGATGTCCACGCGGGTGCCGTCGGGGAGCACCGCGACATGCGGCACCTTCTCCTGGTCGAGGTAGGCGGGGACGTACACGCCGTACGGCCCGCCGCGACCGGGGGGCGCGCTGGGCGTGGCTCCCGGGTAGCTCGCCAGGATCATGGCTACCGCGGCGTCGGAGAACGCCCGGCCCACCACGTCTTTGTCCGGGTCCCAGGCGACGACGGTCAGCAGGGCGGTCGCCGCGGCCTGGGTGTCGGCGTCCGTGTGGTCCGTGCGGCTGAGGCGGAAGTCGATCTCCGCCGGGCGGGTGGCGAGGCCGGCCAGGACCTGGCGCTCGACCAGTGCGGCCTTGTCCTCGATGTCCAGCCCGGTGAGCAGGAACGTGACCTCGTTGCGGAAGCCGCCCAGGCACGTCACCGACACCTTGGTGGTGGTGGGGGCGGTCTCGCCGCGCACACCGGAGATGCGGACGCGGTCGGGGCCCTCCTGCTCGAGGCGAGCGGTGTCCAGGCGGGTGACGACGTCGGGCCCGCCGTAGCGCGCCCCGGTGACCTCGTAGAGGAGTTGCGAGGTGACGGTGCCGACCGTCACCGCTCCCCCGGTCCCCTCGTGCTTGGTGATGACGGAGGTGCCGTCGGAGGCGATCTCGGCGATCGGGAATCCGGGGGTGACGGGGTCGGCGATCTCGCCACGGTTGAAGAAGGCGTAGTTGCCTCCGGTGGCCTGGGTCCCGCACTCGATGACGTGCCCCGCGACGGTGGCGCCGGCCAGGGCGTCGAGGTCCGTCCGGGTCCACCCGAAGTGGCTGATCGCCGGACCGACGATCACCGAGGCGTCGGTGACGCGACCGGTGACGACGATGTCGGCACCGGCGTCCAGGCAGCGGGCGATCCCGAAGCCCCCGAGGTAGGCGTTGGCGGTGACCGGGAACCCGGCGTCAGCCGGGATGTCGAGTTCTTCAACCCGGTGGATCAGGTCGTCACCCTCGACGTGGGCGACCCGGGGGGACAGCCCCAGGCGCGAACCGAGCTCGACGACCGCGCCGGCCAGGCCGGCCGGGTTCAGACCGCCCGCGTTCGCGACGATCCTCACGTTCTTCTCCAGCGCGAGCCCGAGACAGTCCTCGAGCTGACGCAGGAAGGTCTTGGCGTACCCGAGGTCCGCGTTCTTCATGCGGTCGCGGCCCAGGATGAGCATGGTGAGTTCGGCGAGGTAGTCGCCGGTGAGGACGTCGAGCTCGCCCCCCTCGAGCATCTCGCGCATCGCGGAGATGCGGTCACCGTAGAAGCCGGACATGTTTCCCACGCGCAGTGGCGCGGCGAGGTTCTTCCCGGTCATGCTCGCGCCCCCTCCTCGCGGCCGCCGCCGGGCAGGCCCGCGAAGGCCTGGGCGATCCGCAGCCATTCCTCCGCGTCGTCACCGGTCGCCTCGAGGGCGGTGTCGGCGCGGTGGACGCGCTGGGTGACCAGCAGGCAGAAGTCGAGCACCGGTCCGGTGACACGCTGCTCGGCATCGGACGGGCCGAACTCGAGGACGGTGCCGTCGGCCAGGGTGAGCGCGAGGTGGACCTCCGAGGTCGGGGCCTCGAGGCCGTTCATCAGATACGCGAAGCCGCGGGTCTTGAACCCCAGGCGGGCCACGTGGGGCAGCGCCGCGACGAAGGCCGGGTCGGAGTCGAGCGGGATCCCGACGGCGTCGGCCACGTCGATACCGTGTGCCCAGGTCTCCATGATGCGGGCGGTCGTCATGGACTTCGGTCGCATCGGTGGACCGAACCACGGGACCTGGTCGCCCGGATCGGCGGCCTTGAGCGCGTCCGCGAGTTCTCCCCTGGCCAGGCGCCATCGGGCGAGCACCTCGTCGCGGCCGGTGGCGGCGATCCCGGCGGCACCGGCGTCCACGAATCCGGTCGGGTCGGCCATCGCCGTCTCCACCACGCCCTGGAAGGCGTCCGGATCGTTGATGGCGGTGACCGAGACCTCGTCGGTCCAGGCCAGGTGAGCGATCTGCATCCCCACGTCCCAGCCCTCGGCCGGGGTGTCCAGGTGCCAGACGTCGGGACCGGCGGTCTCGACGAGGTCGTCTAGTCGGGCGCTGAGCGCGGCCAGGACCGCGTGCGGGTCCTCCGTCGCCGAGGGCCGGATGTTCGTCTGCATGGCATCAGACTCCCACCGCTCCCCGAATAAAGCAAGCATGCTTGCTTGCTTTTGAGGGACGGTCTCCACCGACGCTGGGCCGCCGAGGCGCAGGGGTCTGTCCTACGTTCGCTCCATTTCCGCCGGTCCGGGGCCCGGGGCGCGACTCACGGTCCGAACTCGAGGAGTTCGCCGGGGATCGACAGACGGACGGAGGCGAGGTCGGCCCCGAGCCCCCCGTCGAGCGGCACACCACGCGGGGGGCGCGCCACGAGGTTGACGGCGCGGAGGTTGGGCAGCAGGTAACGGCGGGTCTCCATGCCCTCCAGGGCGGGGAGGAGTTCGCGGAAGCGGTCGATCGTGAGCTCTCCGGCCAGCCACGCGAACGCGGAGTCGTCCCAGGTCCAGACCGCGATGTTCACCCCGCGGCCCACCACGCCGCGACGCACGCTCGCGACGGAGCCCAACACGGACGTCACCGGCTCACCACCGGGAACGGACCCCCGCGACCACGGGGTCGGCAGCTCGCCGGGCCCGATGTCCGCGGTCTCCACCGGCACGGGCACCGCGACGCGATCCCCGCCCGGGAGGACGACTGTGTGTCCGGCGTCGGCCTGCGCCAGCGGGCGTGCGACCCGACGGGGCCGCCCGGGTCCCCTGGTCATGGCCACCACCGCGACCACCGGTGGTGCGGGCTCACCCCGTGCACCGCTGATCCGGACCCGGTCCGTGCCCTCCTGGGCGAGACGGACGGAGTCCAGTCGCAGCACCACGTCGGGAGCGGCGTACCGCGCCCCCGCGACCCCGTCGAGGAGCTGGTCGGTGACGGTGCCGACGGTGACGGACCCGAACGCCGAGGGGTGGCGGGTGACGACGGCGGACCCGTCGGCGGCGATCTCCGCGATCGGGTAGCCGCCGGACACCGGGTCGGTGGTCCGGGTGACGTCGGTCGACGAGTCCACGACGCCCGTGGCGCCCGGACCGCCGGAGAGGACGTGCCCCACCGCCACGGACCCGGCCAGCGCGTCCAGCGCCGACGGGGTCCATCCGTGATGTGCTGCCGCCGCGCCCGTGACCAACGCCTCGCGGCTCACCCGACCGGTAACGACGACGTGCGCTCCCGCGGTCAGTGCCCGCGCGATCCCGAACGCGCCGTGCCTGACGGTGGCGACGTCGGCCTCTCCGAGTCCGAGTTCGACGGCGCGGTCGGTCACGTCCCCGGAGTCGACCGATGCCACCGACAACTCGACCCCCGCGTCGGCGGCCATGGCACGCAGGGCCTCGGCGAGCCCACCCGGGTCGAGGGCGCCCGCGTTGGTGACGATCCGCACTCCCCCGGTGCCGACGAGGTCGAGGCACTGCCCCAACTGCACGAGGAGAGCGCGCTCGTGACCCGGATCGCCCTGCGCGCGGTGCTCGGCGAGCTCCAACATGGCCTCGTCCGAGAGCATGTCGAGCGCGAGTACGTCCAGGGACGCGGCCGCGAGGAACTCGGCGGTCGCGGTGGCGCGGTCCGTCCGCGAGGCGGACACGTTGCCGATACGCAGAGGTCTCTGGGTGCTCGTCATCGGTCCTGCGGCTCCTTGTCGGTCGGGTCGTTCGACTACCCCAGCATGCTCCGGCTCGCGACGAGGCGGGTGTGGAACGCGAACGCCTCCCCGAGCATAGGCGGAGCGCTCCCGTGGTCCGGGCGGGCCACGGCGCGGTCGCAGGGATCCCGCGGCGCCGACCGGCGGGGTGCCGGGCGAGTCCGCCAGTCGCACCCGTTTCGCGGGGTCGCTACCGATAGACTCGCCTGATCAGACGCCCGACGTGTCCTCCAGGAGTGAGCCGTGCCCCCCAGGACCGCCCCCATCCCCGACCGCATCGACCAGGCCCGTGCCAACTGGGAGCGGGAGGGATGGACCGATGCGGCCCAGGGCATGACCGTCGTGACGTCGGTCATGCGCGCACACCAGATCCTGCTGGCCCGTGTGGAGGAGACGCTGCGGCCGTGGAACCTGTCGTTCCCCCGCTACGAACTGCTCCGGTTGCTGGCCTTCTCCCGGTCCGGTTCGCTCCCGATCACCAAGGCCTCCGAGCGACTTCAGGTGCACGTCACCAGCGTCACCAGCGCCATGAAACGTCTGCTGGACGCCGGGCTGGTCGAGCGGCGACCACACCCGACCGACGGCCGCACGACCCTGGTTGAGATCACCGCTGAGGGCAGGCGTGTGGTCGCCGAGGCCACCGCCGCGCTCAACGCCGGCGTGTTCTCCGATCCCGGGATGGACCCGTCCGAGCAGTCGGCGCTGATCGAGGCCATCTCGTCGCTCCGGCAGACCGCCGGCGACTTCTGACGTCCGGGGGCCCGACGCCCTCACAGTTCCGCACCGCGCCCAGCCCGGCGAACAGCACCGCGCCCGGCCCCCTCTCGGGTGGGGCCGGGCGCGGCTGCTCTTGGGAGGATCCGTGTGGTGGGTCCTCGATGGAGGTCGTCAGACCAGGGTCACGGCATCTCGGTGGCGATGAGGCGGGAGTCGTCCGGCTCGGCATCGGCGTGGATGACGTTCTTGCTCGACTCGGTCATGAGGAAGATGCAGACCATCGACATGACGGACAGCGCCGAGAGCATCAGACCGACGCCGAAGGTGTTGCCGGCACCGATCATCGCGGCGGCAGCCAGCGGCGGCAGCGCGCCACCGAGGATGCCGGCGAGGTTGTAGCCGAGTCCTGCACCGGTGTAGCGGTAGCGGGCCTGGAACAGCTCGGGCAGCAGTGCGCCGGCCGGACCGTAGGCGATGCCGAAGATCGTCAGCGTGACGAACAGGACCACGCCGAAGGCGAAGGTCGATCCGGTGTCGAGGATCGGGAAGACGAACAGCGTCCACGGGATGGCCAGGCCGACCGAGGTGCCGATGACCTTCCTCCGGCCGATCTTGTCCGAGTACATCGCCGACAGCGCGATGGCGACACCGAAGACGAGGGCGGCGATCATGCCCATGCCCAGGACGAACGGGCGAGAGTGTCCGAGGGTGGCGGTGGCGTAGTTCGTGAGGAACGAGGTGCCCATGTAGAAGAGGGAGAACAGCGAGGTGAGCGCGCCACCTGCGATGAGGATCTCCTTCCACTGGTAGCGCAGCGCGTCGGCGAACGGCAGCGTCCTGGGAGCGGTGACCCTGTTGGCGGCCTTGTCCGCGGCCGCGGTCTCAGCGGCCTCCTTGGCCTCGCGGGCCTGGGTCTGACGGAAGACCGGGGTCTCCTCGACGGTGAGACGGATCCACAGGCCGACCAGGACGAGGACGGCGGAGAGCAGGAACGGGATACGCCAGCCGTACTGCATGAAGGGGCTGTCGAGATCGGCACCGCCACCGGCGACGAGCGAGAAGACGAGGAAGGTGCCGGAGGAGAGGAAGAATGCGAACGCGACGCCCAACTGCGGCCACATGGCCATCATGCCGCGCTTGCCCTCAGGGGCGTACTCGGCCGTGAGCAGCGTGGCGCCGGCCCATTCGCCGCCGACCGCGAAGCCCTGGAAGAAGCGGCACACCACCAGCAGGGTGGGCGCCCAGATGCCGATACCGCCCTCGAAGACGCCGAACGCGCCGGTGTTGTACCCGGGCAGCAGACCGATGAAGACGGTCGCCACGCCCATGATGATGAGCGTCCAGACGAGCGTGTTCTTGCGGCCGATCCGGTCACCGAAGTGGCCGAAGATCGCCGCACCGACGGGCCGGGCGAAGAACGCCACGGCGAAGGTCGCGAACGAGGACAGCGTCGCCGTCGCTGGGTTCTGGTCGGGGAAGAACAGGGCCGGGAAGACCAGCGCGGCGGCGGTGCCGTAGATGAAGAAGTCGTACCACTCGATCGTGGTACCGATCGAGGACGCCGCGGCGACCTTCTTCAGCGAGGTCTTCTGCTTGACCGGCGGAAGATTCGGGGACAGCGGGGCCGCGTCCCCCGGCGGGGTGTTTCCGGACTGCGTCAAGACAACTCCAGTCGTGTCAGGTTCGCCGGGTATCTGACCTCCGGCGAGGCGGGTGATCGCCGACGCATAGGCGTCGATTGAGCCGAACAGTATGTGATGACCACCACACCCGATACACCCGAAAGTATGTGGACGTGACCCGGCCCACAGTCGCGACGCCCGCGCTCGACCGGATGCCCCGCCCTCGCCGCCACCCCTAGGGTGTCGGGCGAGACACGCACCCGAGCCACCAGGAGGCACCGATGCAGTCCCACGCCCACCACACGCTCCGCGAACAGTCCCTCGACTTTCTCCGGTCCGGATACCTGTTCACCTCACGAGTGAGGCAGCGCGCGGGACTACCCGCCGACTCCCAGACGCCGGTGAGCCTTCGCCTCATGGGTCGGCGGGCCGTGCTCCTGCGAGGAGTCGAGGGGGTCCGCCATTTCTACGACTCGACCAAGGTCAAGCGCGAAGGTGCCATGCCCGCGTTCGTCCGCCTGCCGCTCTTCGGCCCCGGAGCCGTGCACGGTCTCGACGGTCACCCCCACACCGTTCGCAAGAACGCGCTCACCGACCTGGCCTACGACGACGAGAGGGTGGCGCATTTTGCCTCTCTCGTGGCGGCGGAACTGGAGCAGATGCTCGACGAGTGGGCGCGCCGAGGATCGGGAACCGTGTACCACGACACCACCACCGCGTTCGGCCGGGCGGCCTTCCGTTGGGCCGGGCTGCCGGTGCGACCGGAGGAGGCGAACAGGCGCGCCAGGCAGATGAGCAGGCTCCTCGACACGTTCGGTCGGATCTCCGGAAACCCCGTCGCGCAGGTCGAGCGTCTCCGCCTCGACCGATGGGCCACGTCCCTGGTGCGCAAGGTCAGGTCGGGAGAAGTACGACCCGATCCCGATTCTGTGGTGAGCGCGTTGGCAGACCTCCGGGACGAGCAGGGCCGGCTGGTCGACGACCGCACGGCGGCGGTGGAACTGCAGAACCTCACCCGTCCTACGGTCGCGGTCGCCCGCTTCGCGGCGTTCGCCGCGGTCGCCCTCGCCGAGAACCCGGGGTGGCGGGTCCGAATCCGTGAGGCGTCGGAGGAGGCCGGTCGGCTCACCGAGATCCCCGAGGCGGTGGTGTTCGCGCAGGAGGTCCGGCGCGTCTACCCGTTCGTGCCCATGTTGCCCGCGCTCGCGACCACCGATTTCGAGGTCCAGGGTTGTCCGGTGAAGACGGGGCAACGCGTCTTGCTTGACCTGCAGGGCACCGACACGGACCCGAACCACTGGCACGACGCGGGCACCTTCGACCCGGAACGGTTCCTGGGGGTCGACGACGCCGAACAGCTGGAGGCATTCATCCCGCACGGCGGCGCCGGGGTCCGCACCGGCCACCGGTGCCCCGGCGAGAAGATCGCCGTGACCGCCCTGTCCGCGGCCGTCGCGGCGCTGTGCCGGCCCGAGGTACGGATCAGCGACGACCCCGACGACCTCACGTTCCCGTGGACCACGATGCTCACCCGCCCGGCGACCGGGGTCAGGGTCCGCTGTAGCCGACCCGGAGACCACTGAGGCCCCCGGCCGGGACGGATCCGAGCAGGACGGACCGGCGGGGCTGATCAGGGCAGGACGCCGAGGAGCCTGGCGCGGGCCACGGACTCCATCCGTGACCGTGTGCCCAGCTTGGTACCGATGTTGCGCAGGTACGCCTTGATCGTCTCGGGGGACAGGGACAGTCGGGCGCCGACCTCGGCGTTGGAGCACCCGAGAGCCACCTGTGCGAGGACATCGATCTCCCGGGGTGACAGGACCGTCGGCGCCGGGACCTGGTCCTGTCCCGCCTCCGGAGTCCGGCCCACCCCCGCCAGGGCGGAACCCGCGGCCAGGAGCCTCTCGCGGAGATCCGGATCGCCGAGCTCGGCGGCGATGGCCCGCAACTCGCCATGGAGGACACGCAGGCGTTCCCTGTCGGAGGATTCCAGACCGAAGTTCTGCTCGGCCGCGGCGTGGTCGGCCATCCGCAGTCGTCGATCGACCTCGTCGTGGACCTTGAACTCCGAGGCCAGGTCCGCGGCGACGGTGGTGAAAGTCCGGGTCACCTGGTCGCCGAGCTGGGTGGCGACGCGGGCCGATCCGTAGAGGATCGTCCGCGCCACCCCCGAGACGATCACGGGGACGGAGATGATCGCCCGCAGGCCCTCGCGGTCCACCGCGTCTGCGTAATCGCGGGTGATCCTGGAGCACTCCTCGTAGTCGCGCACCGTCGCAGGTCGTCCGGAGGCCATCACGTGACCACCGAGCCCACGCCCCCTGGCCACGGCCAGCCCCTGCATGGAGTCGGTGCGGACCCCGATGAAGCGGTTCAATCTGGCGGTCTCTCCGGTGACGTCGCCGGCGAAGACGACGGGCACACCGGAATCGCGGCGGGCCCGGCGCAGGGCCCCCAGTACAGCGTCTGAATCCTTGGGTCGGAGGGTGGACATGGTGTTCTCCCGAGAGTGGAGGTGTTCAGCTCCGCGAGGAATCGCGGATGCTGGTGATGATGGCGCTGAAGTCCTTGCCACCGTTGTCCTGCGCGAACTCGTCGTACAGGGCAGCCGCTGCCGCGCCGAGCGGAGCGACCGTACCAGTGCTCTCCAGGGCCGCGAGCGCCAGCCCGAGATCCTTGTTCATGAGAGCGGTGGCGAAGCCGGGCGTGAAGTCGTTGTTGGCCGGAGAGGTGGGGACCGGGCCGGGGACCGGGCAGTTGGTGTGCAGCGCCCAGCTGTTGCCGGTGGCGCCGGTGACCACGTCGAACAGGGCCTGGTGATCGAGACCCAGCCCCTCTGCGAGCACGAACGCCTCGGCGATCGCGATCTGGTGCACGGCCAGCACCATGTTGTTGCAGACCTTGGCGGCCTGCCCGGCCCCGGGTCCGCCACAGTGGATGACCTTGCCCGCCATCGGTTCGAGCACGGGCTGCGCGGCCGCGAACGCGTCATCCTCCCCGCCGACCATGAACGCCAGCGTGCCGGCGGTCGCGCCCTTGACGCCGCCGGAGACGGGCGCGTCGACCTGGAGCATCCCGGCCTCCACGGCCTTGGCGTGGACCGCACGGGCGTCGTCGACGGAAATGGTGGAGGAGTCGATGAACAGGGTCCCCTCCCCCGCCTCGCTCAGGACGTCGTCATAGGTCGAGGTCACGAGAGCGCCGTTGGGCAGCATCGTGATCACGACCCCGGCTCCCCGGACCGCCTCGGCGGGCGAGTCGCACACGGTGATCCCGGCGGTGCGGGCCGCGTCCTGCGCCGCCGCGACCGGGTCGAATCCTCTGACGTCGAGTCCGGCGCCGACCAGGTTGGCGGCCATGGGTCCACCCATGTTGCCTAGCCCGAGAAACGCCACAGTCTGCGATCGGTCGTCCATGTCCTACGCTCCCAGTCCGCGCGCGGCGACGGCCCGGCCGACGACGACGCGCATGATCTCGTTCGTCCCCTCCAGGATGCGGTGCACCCGGAGATCTCGCACGATCTTCTCTATTCCGTACTCGGCCAGGTACCCGTACCCGCCGAAGAGCTGCAATGCCCGGTCCGCGATGTCGAAGCAGCGGTCGGTGACGAAGAGCTTCGCCATGGCGCACTGCTCCACGTGATCCGGTTCCTTGGCGTCCAGGGCCGCGGCGGCCCGCCACAGCATGAGCCGGCTCGCCTCCAACTCGGTGGCCATCTCGGCGAGGGTGAAGCGGATCGTCGGCTCGTCGATCAATGCGCCGCCGAAGGCCTCACGGTCCCGCACGTGTGCGACGGCCCGCGTGTACGCGTCCTGGGCGCCGCCCAGGGAGCAGGCGGCGATGTTGATCCGCCCGCCGTTGAGTCCGCGCATCGCGATGGTGAACCCGAGTCCCTCGCCGCCGGTGTCGGCGCCACCGATGAGGTTCGCGGCCGGGACCCGCACGCCCTCCATGATCACCTGCGCGGTGGGCTGGGCGTTCCAGCCCATCTTCTGCTCGTCCGGACCGAAGCTCAGGCCCTCGGAGTCCGCCGGGACAAGGAAGGCCGAGATCCCCTTAGCTCCGGCCTCCCCGGTGCGGGCCATCACCACGTAGACGTCCGACTGCCCGCCTCCGGAGATGAACTGCTTGGTGCCGGTGAGGACGTACTCGGCGCTCTCGCCCTCGCCCTCCTTCACCGCCTTCGTCCGCAACGCCGCCGCGTCCGAACCGGCGCCCGGCTCCGTCAGGCAGTAACTCGCGAAGAGTTCCAGCGACGCCAGCCGCGGGATCCACTCGTGGCGCTGCTCCTCGGTGCCGAACTCGTCGACCATCCACACGCACATGTTGTGGATGGACAGGTACGCGGCCACCGACGGGCACCCCCTGGCGAGCTGCTCGAAGATGCGGACACCGTCCAGCCGCCGCATCCCGCTGCCCCCGACGTCCTCCGACACGTAGATGGCGCCCATCCCCATCTCGGCGGCCTCGCGGAGGACGTCCTTGGGGAAGTGGTGGGTCGCGTCCCACTCCTGGGCCTTGGGCGCGATCCGCTTGACCGAGAAGTCGCGGGCGGTGTCGACGATGACCTTGTCGTCGTCATCCAGGGTGAACATGGGTGTTCCTCTCATACGGTGCCCGGTTCGTACGGTGCGCGGCGGGTTCGGTGCGCGGCGGGTTCGGTGCGCTGTCAGTCCATCGTGGGGATGACGAACTCGGCACCGTCCTTGATGCCCGACGGCCAGCGCTGGGTGACCGTCTTGACCTTGGAGTAGAACTTGATCGACTCCGGACCGTGCTGGTTGAGGTCGCCGAATCCGGACTTCTTCCAGCCGCCGAAGGTGTGGTACGCGATCGGCACGGGGATCGGCACGTTGACGCCGACCATTCCCACCTGGACGTTGGACACGAACTCGCGGGCCGCGTCTCCGTCGCGGGTGAAGATGGCCACCCCGTTGCCGTACTCGTGCTCGTTGGGCAGGCGCAGGGCCTCCTCGTAGTCCTTGGCGTGGACCACCACGAGGACGGGGCCGAAGATCTCGTCGGTGTAGACGCTCATGTCCGGGGTGACCTTGTCCATGAGCGTGGGGCCGACGTAGTAGCCCCCGGAGATGTCCTCGCCGTTGAACTCGTCCGTGTAGGCACCCACGCTGCGGCCGTCGATGAGGATCTCCGCGCCGGCCTTCTCGCCCTGGTCGATGTAGTCCAACACGCGGGCCTTGGACTCGGGGGTGACCAGTGGGCCGTAGTCGGACTTCGGGTCGTGGCTGTGGCCCACCCGCAGCTCCTTGACCTTGGGCACCAGCTTCTCGAGCAGCGCCTCGGCGGTGCCCTCGCCCACGGGGACGGCGACCGAGATGGCCATGCAGCGCTCACCGGCGGAGCCGAAACCGGCGCCGACCAGGGCATCGGCGGCCTGCTCGAGGTCCGCGTCCGGCATGATGATCATGTGGTTCTTGGCGCCACCGAAGCACTGCGCACGCTTGCCGGTGCGGGCCGCGTTCTCGTAGATGTACTGCGCGATGGGCGTGGAGCCGACGAAGCCCACGGCCTGGATGGTCTCGTTGTTGAGGATCGCGTCGACCGCCTCCTTGTCGCCGTGGACGACCTGGAAGATGCCGTCGGGCAGGCCGGCCTCGGTGAACAGCTCGGCCAGGCGCACCGGGACAGAGGGGTCACGCTCGGAGGGCTTGAGCACGAAGGCGTTGCCGCACGCGATGGCCGGGCCCGCCTTCCACAGGGGGATCATGGCCGGGAAGTTGAACGGGGTGATCCCCGCGACCACGCCGAGCGGCTGGCGCATGGAGTAGACGTCGACGCCCGTGCCGGCGTTCTCGGTGAACTCGCCCTTGAGCAGGTGCGGGATACCGATCGCGAACTCGATCACCTCGAGGCCGCGCTGGATGTCGCCCTTCGCGTCCGGGGTGGTCTTGCCGTGCTCGATGGCCAGCAGCTCAGCGAGCTCGTCCATGTTCTGGTTGATCAGGTCGACGAACCGCATGAGCACCCGGGCGCGCTTCTGGGGGTTCTGGGCCGCCCACGCCTTCTGCGCCTCGGCGGCCTTGGCGATCACGTCGTCGACCTCCGCCGTCGACGCCAGCGGAACCACGGCCTGCGCCTTGCCCGTGCTGGGGTTCAACACCTCGTGGGTGCGGCCGCCCGTGGCGGCGACCCTCGTGCCGTTGATGTAGTGCTCGATCTGCCTGAGATCCGACATGGACATCCCTTCGTCGTGAGGCCGCGGTCCGGAGATGTCCGCGCGCCACTGCTCCCGTGATGACCATCACTCTATACTTGCATCTCCTAGTAATCCAGGGCCCGGCCCCGCAGCCGCCCCCGACCCTCCCCTTTCGGGTGTACCGCCACCCGCCCGGCCGCCCATACTGTGAGCTGACTCACTTCCCGCGCCCGTTCTCACCCGTGCCCGTTGTCAGGAGACTTCATGGCCCCGCTCGCCACCGACGCCACCACCCGTTTCCGCACCGCCCGCGACTTCCTGCAGGCCAACGCGGAGGACTACGAGGCCGCCCGGGCCGGCTTCGCGTGGCCTGAGCTCGACGAGTGGAACTGGGCTCTCAACTGGTTCGACGTCGAGGCCGAGGGGAACACCGATCCCGCGCTGTGGATCGTCGAGGAGCACGACGGCGGCGGCGCACCGAGCGAGGCCAAGTACTCCTTCGACGAGATGCGGATCCGCTCGGACCGCACCGCCAACTGGCTGCGCGAGGCCGGGGTCGGGCCCGGCGACCGGATCCTTCTCATGCTGGCCAACCAGGTGGAGCTGTGGGACGTCATGCTCGCGGTGATCAAGCTCGGCGCCGTGGTCATCCCCGCCACCACCCTGCTCGCCGAGGGTGACCTTCGCGACCGCATCGCCCGCGGCGGTATCAAGCACGTGATCGCCCGCTCCGAGCTGGCCGAGCGCTTCGACACGATCTCCGGCGACTATCAGCGATTCTCGGTGGGCGGCGCCCCCGACGGCTGGACCGACCTCGCCGCGGCGATGGACGCCTCGCCCGACTTCGAGCCCAGCCACACCACCCGGGCCGACGACACCCTGCTGCTGTACTTCACGTCCGGGACCACCAGCAAGCCCAAGCTCGTCGAGCACACCCACGCCTCGTACCCGGCAGGCCACCTGTCGACCATGTACTGGATCGGACTGCAGCCGGGGGACGTCCACCTCAACGTGTCCTCGCCCGGGTGGGCCAAGCACGCCTGGTCCAACGTGTTCACGCCGTGGATCGCCGGGTCCTGCGTGTTCATCTACAACTACTCCCGCTTCGACGCCACGGCGATGATGCGCGAGATGGACCGCTGTGGCGTCTCCAGTCTGTGCTGCCCGCCCACCGTGTGGCGGATGCTCATCCAGGCCGACCTGACTCAGCTGCAGGTGCCGCCCCGGCTGGCGGTGGGTGCCGGCGAGCCGCTCAACCCCGAGGTGATCGGGCGCGTCCGCGACGCGTGGGGGGTGACCATCCGCGACGGCTTCGGCCAGACCGAGACCACCGTGCAGATCGCCAACACCCCGGGTCAGCCCATCAAGGACGGGTCCATGGGCCGCCCGTGCCCCGGATTCGACGTCGTCCTGGTCGACCCCGCCACCGGACAGGAGGTCCCGGGAGAGGGTGCCGAGGGCGAGATCTGCCTGCGCCTGGACCCCCGCCCGCTCGGTCTGATGGTCGGATACCACGGCGACGCCGAGCGCACCGACGCCGCCTACGCGGACGGTTTCTACCACACCGGCGACGTCGGCTCGCGGGACTCCGAGGGCTACATCACCTACGTGGGCCGGACCGACGACGTGTTCAAGTCCTCCGACTACCGGATCTCGCCGTTCGAGCTGGAGTCCGTCCTGTTGGAGCACCCGGCGGTCGCCGAGGCGGCGGTCGTCCCGTCCCCGGATCCGGTGCGCCTGAGCGTCCCCAAGGCGTTCGTCGTCCTGGCCGGCGGCTGGGAGCCGACCGAGGAGACCGCCCGCCAGATCTTCGACTACTCCCGCACCCACCTGGCCGGCTACAAGCGGGTGCGCCGTCTCCAGTTCACCGACCTGCCCAAGACCATCTCCGGCAAGATCCGCCGCGTCGAGCTGCGCAACGGCGAGAGCGAGAACGGACCGTCGGTGGACTTCCCCGGCGAGTTCCGGGAGGAGTCGCTGCGCTGACGGCTGGTCCGCGGTGCCGCTCAGGCCCGGAGCAGTCCGTCGATCTCCTCGGGGGTCCACGGCGGGGTGTCGTGGAAGTCGCGGTACGCCAGGATCTGCGCCTCCGGCGTGGGGAATCTCCCGATGAACCCGCCCGACCCGGCGAACACCCCGCCGGTGACCCCGGCCGCCAGATCGGAGACGAGATAGGTGTAGAGCGGCGCCACGTACTCCGGCCCGGCCGGGTCCAGCGCGCCGGCCACGCTGAGCTCGTCGAGCATCCCCCTGCGACCCAGCTCGCGGATCTGGTCCTCGTAGACCTCCCCGGTCGACAGCCTCGTCCGGGCGCCCGGACACACCACGTTCGCCCGCACCCCGTGCTCGGCGAGCTCGGCCGCGATCGCCATGGTCAGCGAGGTGACCGCGCCCTTGCCGGCCGGGTAGCCCGTACCTCCGTAGTCGCCCTTCCAGGCGAACGACGACGTCGTCACGATCGCGCCCGAGCCGGCGGCGACGAAGTGCGGTGCGAACACACGACAGGCCGCGAAGACCGTCCCGAGGTGGGCGTCCATGAGTGCCCCGAACTCCGCGTGACCCACGGTGAGGATCGAGGACCCCGCGGGTTCGGGCACCCCTGCGCACGTGATCAGGCCGGACACCGTGGACCCACCGCTGATCGCCTCGGCCAGCAGCGACTCCGCCACCGCGGGCTCGTGTGCCGACCCGGCGACCCCGGTGATCCGGCCGTCGGACCGTGCGGCGAGCTCGGCGACCCGGCGCCGCAGCGCCGCCTCGTCGCGCCCGTTGAGCACCACGTCGGCGCCGCGGGCGGCCAGGTCGTCCGCGACCGCCGCACCGATCCCGCGGGAGGACCCGGTGACCGCGAAGGACCGGCCGTCGAGCCGGAGCCCGGTCACGCGGTGCCGGCGGCGTCCGTACGCCGGTCGAGGTCGGGGGCACGCTCGGCCACCAGACGGCGCGCCCAGCCGTAGTCGGTCTTGCTGCTGGGGTGGCGTTCGACGGTGTCGACCACCCAGTACGCCACGGGGATCTTGAACCCGGCCAGGTGCTCGCGAAGGGCGTGCCCGACGGCGTCGAGGTCCCGCGGGTGGCCGCCGGCGTCCGGGGAGCCATCCCGTGAGGGGTCCGGCGCGGCGTCCGCCCACTGCACCACGGCGCCGACCCGGTGCCCGAACCGCTCGTCCGGGACCCCGAACGCCACGGCGTCCTCGATCCCGGGCACCGCCTTGAGCGCGGCCTCGACCTCCTCGGCGAAGATCTTCTCGCCACCGGAGTTGATCACCTGACTGGCCCGGCCGAGCATGATGATCGTGTCGGGGCCGTCATACCGCCCGCGGTCGCCGGTGAACACCCGGCGGCTGCCGGCGATCTCCCGGAAGGTCTCTGCGGTCTTGGCCTCGTCCTTGTAGTAGCCGGCGGGCTGGTACCCGCTCTTGACGATCCACCCGATCTCCTGCGAGTCGTCGGGCAGCGGGTCGTCGAAGTCGTCGACGAGCTGCAGGGTGGTCCCCCTGGGGATCCGCGGACCGTGGTCGGCGAAGAGCGACCCGTCGTCGAGGTCGGCCTTGGTGACCACGCCCAGGCCGCCGAAGCCGCCCTCGGACGAGCCGAACGCGTCCATGATCATCAGGTCGGGACGGAGCCCGAGCAGGTCCGCCTTGACCGAGGGCGAGAAGAGGGCGGCCCCGGAGGAGACCATGAACATGCTCGAGGTGTCGGTGTCGGTCCGGCGCATCTGGTCCACGAGCGGCCGGACCATCGCGTCACCGGCCACCACCGCGACCTGGATCTTCTCGGTCTCGATCTCCTCCAGGACGTCCGCGGCCCGGAAGTGCGGGAGGTAGTGCATGGTGCCGCCGGCGAACAGGCCGGTGAAGCTGGGCATGATGCCCGAGGTGTGGATGAGCGGGAGCAGGATGAGGTAGCGCAGGGGGTCACCGCCCAGACCCGCCCTGGACTGGTGGAACTCGTCGGGCACCGGTTCACCCGTGTGGTAGTCCGCGCCACCTCCGAGGCTGCGCCACAGGTCCTCCTGACGCCACATCACACCCTTCGGCTTGCCCGTCGTGCCACCGGTGAACACCAGGTAGAGATCGTCACCGCTCCGCTCCACCCCGGGGCGCTCGTCCGACGCCGCCTCCAGGATCTCGCGGGCGGGGAGGACACCGTCCGGAAGGATGTCGACTCCCGACCCGTCCTCGACCGCGATGGTGTGCCGGACGGCGTCGAGCCCTCGCACGGCCTCGGTCACCGCGGCGCCGAACTCGCGGTGGAACACCAGCACGCTGGTGTCGGAGTAGTCGTAGAGGTAGCGCAGTTCCGGGCCCGAGTAGCGGTAGTTGATGCTGATGGTCACCGCCCGAAGTTTGAGGACCCCGAGGATCAGCGCCAGACAGTCCACCCCGTTGCGCAGGTGCACACCGACGTGGTCGCCGGCTCCGACGCCCAGGGAGGAGAGCGCCGAGGCCCACCGGTTGGCCTCGGCCTCCAGGTCGGCGTAGGTGAGACGACGTTCGCCCTCCACCACCGCCAGACGGTCGGCGCCGTAGGCGTCCACGGCGTGTTCGAAGAGGTCGGCCAGGTTGTGTGCCATGTGGTGTCCTCCGTGACGGGGTCGGGTGTGCTGTCTCGGGCGAGCGTCCGGTCTCAGACCGGGGTGATGGGCAGTGGCGTGCGGGCGGGTCCGAAGTCGAACGCCGCCCCGGTGCTGATCCGCGTGACGGCGACCTCGTCGGACTCCTTCGCGGGTACGTCTCCGAACCGGAGGACGGCCGCTACCCGGGAACCGTCCGAGGGCACGCGCTCCACGGTCCAGTGCGGGTCGACCGCCTGTGCCGCCGCGGCGAGGGGGCGCAGTCCGTCCCGGGCGAGCAAGGGCATCCAGGTGTCGTCGGCGAACGCGTCCGCCGCGGTGTCCCAGGTGACGGTGACGCTCGCGCCGTCGCCGGAGACCGACGACGCGTACCCCGTGTAGGCGGTCGGACCGGCCAGCGGGTGGAGATCGAGCACGGCGGCCAACCCGTGCGCGTCCCCCTCCACGCCGAGGACGTCGCGGATCCGTCCCGCGGCGACCCCCGCGATCCCCGTCGCCTGGTACGCGAGCAGCCGGTCCGCGGTCTCGGCGTCCGACCGGCGACGCACCGACTGATGGAAACCCACCGCCAACAGATGCATCTGCAGGTAGACCTCGCGGGTCATGCGGACGAGGGCGGCCGAGGTGAACTCGGGGAAGCTCAGGTCCGTCAGCAGCGGACCGGCGTAGTCGTCCCGCGGGCCCTCACCGGTGGTGTCCTGCGGTTCCGGCGGCTCGAAGGCGAAGTCGATCAACCGGCTGCTCGCGGACTCGACCGCCGGCTCGGGCCACGCCGCCGGCTCCGCATCCGGGTCGATCCGCACGGTCCAGTGACAGTGCGGCGTCCGGCCCTCGGGGCTGCGCGGCGGACGGTGGATCGGTTCCACCACGGCCCGGGGGTTGGTGGCCAGCGCGGTGGCCGGGAAGGTGGGGTCCTCGATGTCGTGGCACATCGTGGTGACGAGCCGGTCCCCCATCGGTTCGACGTCCATCAGCGCACCGCAGTGATCGAGCCAGAACTCGCCGTGGTCGTGGTCGGTGACCCCGTACCGGAAGTCCATGAACTCCGGCGGAGCCCCCACATCCAGCTGGAAGCCCTTGAAGATCTCCGCGACGCCGTCGCCAGTGATCGACAGCGCCTCCTTCATGCGCCGGGTGTAGTGCGGGCTCGCGGCCTGCCACTCCTCGATCGCCACGTCCCGCATGCCGTCCACACCGAACTCGCCGAGCAGGGCCGGCATCCCCGCCCGGTCGATGAGTTGGCCGATCAGCAGCAGATCGGGAAGCAACCGAGCGAGCCTCGCGTGGTCGAGCGATTCCAGGGGGTCGCGGCCGACGACCGGGTCGCGCGTGGTCACCGGACTCAGACCTCGTCCGGGGCGGACACCGGCCACAAGGGGGCCGGACTGTCCTCGATGCGGTACCACCCGGCCGGCTTGTCCCCGCCCGCCTCGAAGCGGGCCTTCATCGAGTCGGTGAGTGCGTCGGCCTCGTACATGCGCATGAACAGATCCACCACGTTGCCGAAGTCGAAGAAGTCACGCTGCCACTTCCACTGCTGGTCGCCGTTGTAGAGGAACCACGACCCTCCGAGACCGTGGACCTCGTACGGCGTCCCGGTCTTCGGGTCGACGGTGTCGCGGGCGATCTGCTTCCACAGACACAGGACGTCACCGGTCTCGGGGTCGATGATGGTCCGGATGTAGGGGTACTCCCAGCCGTCGAGCCCGGCCATCTCCTGCCCCAGCGCGATGTCCCGGATCTCGTCCCGGCCGACGGCCATGAAATCGTCCTTGGTGCCGTAGTTCCAGCCGTAGGTGGCGTCCTCGGCGTAGAAGTCGGCGAGCGGGGTCCAGTCCTTGTTGCGCTCGCACTCGGCGTTGGCCTCGATCCAGCGCTGCACGAACTCGGCGATCTCGGCGCGGTCGTATCGGGTCACGTCACTCACTCCTGGTGGGTCTGGTTCTCGACGAGGCGGAGTGCCTGCGTCGGGCAGTACTTGACGGCGGCCTTGACGGCCTCGAGCTGGTCGTCGGGGACCCCGCCCCGCTTGGCACGCACCTTCGCCTCGGAGCCCTTGCCGACCGTGAACCAGTCGGGGGCCTCCGCCTGACACTCGGCGTGCCCCTGGCACAGGTCGAAGTCCACCTCCACCCGCACCGGCTGCCGCCCGCTCACCGGGGCTGCCTCCTCCGGTAGCGGACGGTGCACGGCTGGGCCAGCTGGACGACCATCTTGGAGTGGTCGTTGTGGTAGCTCTCCGGCGGCTGCGCGAGCTCGAACTCGAACTCCCGCAGCAGAATCGAGAAGATGGCCTTGATCTGCAGCTGGGCGAACGCCGCGCCCACGCAGCGGTGCCGTCCGGCGCCGAAGGGGATCCAGGTCCACCGGTTGACGATGTCCTCCTGGCGCGGCTCGGCATAGCGTTCCGGGTCGAAGGAGTCGGCGTCCGGGAAGTCCTCGGGCAGCCGGTTGGAGACCGCGGGGGACGCCGCGACGGTCTGCCCGGCGCGGACGACGTGGTCACCGATCTGCACGTCCTCCTGCGCCACCCGCATGAGGATGATGAGCGGCGGGTGCAGACGCAGCGTCTCTTTGAGGGCGTTCTCGACCTTCGGCATCTGGCGCAACGCCCCGAAGCTGTATTCGGCCCCGTCGGAGTAGACCTCATCGAGTTCGGCGACCACCTGCGCGAGGTACTCGGGGTGCTTGAGCAACTCGATGAGCATCCACGCGCTGGTCCCGGAGGTGGTGTGGTGTCCGGCGAACATCATGGAGATGAAGATTCCGGTGACCTCGTCCGGGCTGAACTTGTCCGTGCCGTCCTCGTCCTTGACGGAGATCAGCACGTCGAGCAGATCGCGGTCCTCCTTGCTCGCAGGCGGGTTGGCGATCCGGTCGTCCATGATCCCGGAGACCAGCTCGACCAGCCCCGCACGGGCCGCGTCGCGCGTGCGGAAGGCCGGGATGTCTGCGTAGGCGTCGATGTAGGCGTGCGGGTCGGTGCCCTGCTCCAGGTCGTGGTAGAGGTGCGCGAAGCGCGAGTCGAGCTGCTCGCGGAACTTCGGCCCGATCAGGCACGCCGAGGACGTGTAGATGGTGAGCTCGGAGAACCACTCGAGCAGGTCGATCTCCCCCTCTTCGCCCCACTCGGCCACCATGCGCTGGACCTCGCGGGGGATGGTCACGGCGTGCTGACGCATGTGGTCACCGCGCAGCGCCGTGTTGTGCAGCATCTCCGAGCGGCGCTCCGGGCTGGCGTCAAAGACGACGCCCTCACCGAAGACCGGCGTCATGAACGGGTAGGCGGCGGCCTGGTCGAGTGCCTCGTCCGGGGCGCGGAAGAAGGCCTCGTTGGCGGCTGCACCAGAGGCCAGGCAGATGTCCCGGTCGACGATCTTGAAGACACCGAGGTCGCCGCACTCCTGCCGGACCCGCCAGAACAGGCTGATGGGATCGGTGCGGAGCTCGTCCATGTGGCCGAGCTCGCCCTCGCCGCCGGAGACCCGCTGGGGCTCCTTGAGGGTCCACAGGTCGGTCGGGTTGTCGGTGGAGCTGTCTGTACTGGTCACGAGTAGTCCTCCTCGATGGGGGCCTCCGGCTGGATCTCCAGCTCGGTGATCTGGGCGCCGCGGGGCATCGACACCATGGCGGCGACCCCCCGGGCGAGGTCGGCCGGTTTGCACATGCGCGGGTGACGACCGAAACCGTGCCTGACCCAGTCGTTGATGACCGACTCCGCGGTCTCCGGGTCGAACTCGGTGCCCATCTCGGTCATCACCGGACCCGGACGGACCACGCCGAGGCGGATCCCGGTCCCCTCGAGTTCCTTGCGGGCCTGGTGGGCCATGGTCTCCAGGCCGGCCTTGGCCGCGACGTACGCGCCGGAGCGGGGCCGGGCGGTGTAGGCGACGTCGGAGCCGATCAGGACCACGTCGCCCCGACGACGATCGACCATCCCGGGGACCACCGCGTGGAGCAGCCGCTGCACGGCGAGCAGGTGGATGTCGATCTGTGAGGCGAAGTCGTCCGGGTCCATCTCCCAGACGCGGGCCATCTTCAGGGTGCCCGCGCTGGAGACCAGGACCTCGGGGGGTCCGTAGGCCTCCCCGGCGGCGGCCACGAACTGCGCGACCGAGTCCGCGCTGGTCACGTCCACCGGTCGAGCTGTGGCCTGTCCCCCGGCCTCCCGGATCCGGGCCACGAGGTCGTAGAGGCGGTCGGCGCGGCGGGCCCCCACGACCACCGGGTGCCCGAGTGTGGCCAGCGCCTCCGCGGAGGCGCGACCGATACCGGAGGAGGCGCCCGTGACGAGTGCGGGACGGTCGGCCGCGTCCCGCTGCGGTGGGAATCTCAGGCTCATCAGCGTCTGACCTCGACGCGCATGGGCAGGCGGGCGAAGCCACGAACGTTGGAGGAGTGCACGCGCTCGGCGCCGGGCAGGATCTCGTACCCCGTGACGGACCGCGAGATCTGGTCGAGCGCGATCCGCCCCTCGAGTCGCGCGAGGTGCGCGCCGAGGCAGAAGTGCGGCCCCTGGCCGAAGCTCAGGCTCGCGGAGGTGTCCCGGCCCAGGAGAAAGGCGCCGGAGTCCTCGAACACCTCCTCGTCGCGGTTGGCCGCGCCGATGAGCAGGAGCACCTTCTGGTCGGCGGGGATGGTGACGTCGCGGACCGTGACCTCCTGCGTGGTGGTGCGTAGGACCAACTGACTGGAGGTGTCGTAGCGCAGGGTCTCCTCGACCCAGTCGGGCACGCGCTCCGGGTCGGCGATGACCAGCTGCGACTGGTCGGGGTACTCGTGTCCCCAGAACATCGCGTTGGCGAGCAGCTTGGTGGTGGTCTCGTTGCCGGCCACCACCATGAGGAAGATGAAGGACAGGATCTCGTCCTCGTCCAGCTTCTCCCCGTCGATCTCGGCGTCGATGAGCGCGGAGGTGAGATCCTCGGTCCGCTGCTTCCGCCGTTCGGCGACCATGCCCTGGTAGTAGGTGATGAGGTCGAGGGCGGCGACCATCGAGTCCTCGGGCACGTCCTCACCTCCTTCCTCGCGGTGCATGACGAGGTCGGCGAGTCGGCGGAGCTCGTCGCGATCCGACTCCGGCACCCCCATGAGGTCGGAGATGACGTCCATCGGCAGCTTGCCCGCGTAATCCTGGACGAAGTCGAACTCGCCGCCGTCACGAGACCTGTCGAGGCACTCGTCCCAGTACTGCCGTGAGATCCGTTCGATCCCCTCGGACAGCGCGTCGACCCGCCGGGAGGTGAAACCCTTGCTCACGAGCTTGCGCAGCCGGGCGTGCCGCGGGTCGTCCATCGCCAGGAAGGACATCGTCTTGTAGGCGTGCGGTCCGTACGCCGCCGGGTCAAGGGAGACCCCCATCGCGTTGGAGAACACGTCGGGCGCACGGAAGGCCTCACGGACGTCGGAGTGCTTGCTCAGCGCCCAGAAGTCGAGATCCGGGTTGTGGTAGACGGGGGCCTCGGCCCGCAACCGGGCGTAGAACGGGTACGGGTCCTCGTGGACGGCGTAGTCGTACGGGCTGAACACGAGCGGGGCCGGGGTCGCGGTGGTCATGTCTCGGGTCACCTCAGGATGAGTCGGGCGGCGGACTCGATGGCGTCCGCCATGTCGGAGTAGGAGCCGTAGCCCATGCCCGCGCGGACGAGCGCGCCCGCGTAGACCATCTCCAGGGCGTCGATCACCTCGTCGTCGGCCTCGTCCCCCAGCGCGGCGGTCAGACGGCGACGGATGTCGGCACCGATCCGGATCCTCAGGTGCGACACCTCCGGGTCGTCGCCCAACAGGGCGGCGGTGACCGCCGAGGAGAGCTCGGGCTCGTCCGCGACCAGCATCGCGACGTCCCGCAGGACCGCCACCACCCTGTCCACCGTGGTGCCGCTCCCGGCGCCCTCGGTGACGTGGTCACGCAGGCGTCTCCAGAACACCTCGGCGATGAGGTGGCCTTTGGACGAGAAGTAGGTGTACGCGGTGGCCGGGGCGACGCCGGCCCTCGAGGCCACGGCCCGGACCGCGAGCCCGCCCGGACCCTTCTCGCGCAACACCTCCACCGCGGCGCTGGTGAGGCGGTCGACGGTCTCTGCCTGCTGGCCGTTGAGGCGCCTTCGCGTGGATTCGAATCGAACGTCACTGGACATGTGTCTGGACAGTACACCACTCGCCGGACTATCGTCTAGACAGTTGTCCACCCGCACCCGACGGAAGGCCCCCCGTGACGACGAGCACCACCTATGACGCCCCGCTCCTCATCGGCGGCGAGCTGCGCCCGGCCTCCGGGGGCGGCACGTTCGACGTCCTCAACCCCGCCACGGAGGAACTGATCGGACGCGCCGCCGACGCCCGCCCCGAGGACATGGACGCCGCCATCGAGGCCGCCCGGACCGCGTTCGACACCACCACGTGGTCCACCGATCATGCCTTCCGCGCGTCGTGTCTGCGGCAACTCCGGGATGCCCTGCAGTCCCACACCGAGGAGCTGCGCGCACTCACCATCTCCGAGGTGGGTGCCCCGCACATGTTCACCACCGGTCCGCAGCTGGAGGGTCCCGTGGCCGACCTGGGCTGGCTCGCCGACCTCGTCGACGCCTATCAGTGGGTCGAAGAGCTGGGCGAGTCCGAGGTGATGGGGGTGCGCTCCCACCGCTCGGCGCGCCGGGAGGCGATCGGCGTGGTCGGCGCCATCACCCCGTGGAACTTCCCCAACCAGATCAACCTGGCCAAGATCGGGCCCGCGCTGGCCGCGGGGTGCACCGTGGTGCTCAAGCCCGCACCCGACACCCCGCTCATCGCGGCGGCCGTGGCCCGGATCGCCGCCGAGGAGACCGACATCCCCGCGGGCGTGCTCAACGTGGTCTCGTCCTCGGACCACGGGGTGGGCGCCCAGCTGACCACCGACCCGCGCGTGGACCTCGTCTCGTTCACCGGATCCACCGCCACCGGTAAGAAGATCATGGTGGCCGCGGCGGAGACGCTCAAGAAGGTCTTCCTCGAGCTGGGCGGCAAGTCCGCCGCGGTGGTGCTCGACGACGCCGACCTGGGCGCCGCGTGCTTCATGACAGCCCTCAACGCCTGTACCCACGCCGGCCAGGGATGCGCCCTCACCACGCGACTGGTGGTGCCCCGCGAGAAGTATGACGAGGCCGTCGAGGCGGCCAAGGGCGCCATGGCGGCCTTCGCGCCGGGCGACCCCACCGACCCCGGAACCCTGTGCGGTCCGCTGATCTCCGAATTGCAGCGCGAGCGGGTCGAGGGGTACATCGCACTGGCCTTGGAGGAGGGCGGCACCATCGAGATCGGCGGCGGGCGCCCCTCCGGCGAGGACAAGGCCAGGGGCTTCTGGGTGGAGCCCACCCTGATCTCCGGACTCGACAACACCGCGCGGGTGGCCCGGGAGGAGATCTTCGGGCCCGTCCTCGTCGTCATCCCCCACGACGGCGACGACGACGCGGTCCGGATCGCCAACGACTCCCCCTACGGCCTCTCCGGCGCCGTCTGGGGCACCGATCCCGACCGCGTCGAGAAGGTCGTGGCGGGCATCCGCACCGGAACGCTCGGGGTGAACGGCGGCGTCTGGTACGGCGCCGACGTGCCCTTCGGCGGCTACAAGCAGTCCGGCATCGGCCGCGAGATGGGCCGCCAGGGCTTCGAGGAGTACCTCGAGACCAAGTCCGTGGCCACCCCGGCCTGACCCATCACCCACATCACGCCTTATCCAGGAAGCAGAGAGACAGACATGGGACGTTTTGACGGCAAGTCCGTGATCGTGACCGGCGCGGCCGGCGGAATCGGCGAGGAGTACGCCAAGGCTCTCGCCGCCGAGGGCGCGAAGGTCGTGGTGGCCGACGTCTCGGACCCCGAGGGCGAACGCGTGGCGGCGGAGATCGTCGCCGCCGGCGGCGAGGCCTTCTTTCAGCACACCGACGTCTCGGACCCGGCTTCGGCCGGTGCGTGCGCCGAGGCGGCCGTGGAGAAGTACGGCCGGCTGGACATGCTGGTCAACAACGCCGCGATCTTCGGCGGCATGAAGCTCGACTTCCTCATCACCGTGCCCTGGGAGTACTACGAGAAGTTCATGTCGGTGAACCTGAACGGCCAACTGCTGATGGTGCGCGCCTGCTGGGAGAAGATGGCCGCCGCCGGTGGCGGTGCGATCGTCAACCAGTCCTCCACCGCGGCGTGGCTCTACTCGGGCTTCTACGGCCTGGCCAAGGTTGGCGTCAACGGCCTCACACAACAGCTGGCCACCGAGCTGGGCGGGTCCAACATCCGCATCAACGCGATCGCACCCGGCCCGATCGACACCGAGGCCAACCGCACCACCACCCCGCAGTCCATCGTCAAGGACATGGTCGACAAGCTCCCCCTCAAGCGCATGGGCCAGCCCCGGGACCTCGTGGGCATGCTGCTGTTCCTTCTCTCGGACGAGGCGTCGTGGATCACCGGCCAGATCTTCAACGTCGACGGCGGACAGGTCATCAGATCGTGAGCGGGCATCCGGCCGGCAGCGCGGGACAGGACGCGGGAGCCCCACCCATCGGCCCGGGGTCTCCGGAGCACTCCCCCGCGCCCGTCGGGTTCATCGGGCTGGGGAACATGGGAGCGCCCATCGCCCGACGGCTGCTGTCGTGGCCCGGCGGACTGGTGGTCTGCGACGTCCGTCCCGAGGCCGCCGAACCGTTCGTCTCCGAGGGCGCCACCGCCGCCACGACGCCGGCCGAGGTGGCCCGGACCGCACGACTAATCTCGGTGACGGTTCTCGACGACGCCCAGGTCCGGGACGTCGTCGAGGGTCCCGACGGAATCCTGCGCACCGCGGCGCCGGGGACGGTGGTCGCGGTCCACTCCACCATCTCCGACTCCACGGCCGTAGAGCTCGCGGAGGTGTGCGCCACCCACGGGGTGCATCTGGTGGACGCGCCGGTCTCGGGGGGCGCACCGGGCGCCGAGAAGGGCGAACTCGCGGTGATGGTGGGCGGACCCCGCGAGGTCTACGAGGCCTGCAAGCCCCCGTTCGCCCTGTGGGCCGCCATGCCGGTCCACGCCGGTGAGGTGGGCGCGGGCACCCGGATGAAGCTCGCCCGCAACCTGCTGCACTTCATCTCCTTCACCGCCGCCGCCGAGGCCTCCCGGCTGGCGGAGGCGGCGGGCATCGACATCGCCAAGCTCGGTCGCGTGGTCCGGCACACCGACGCCATCACCGGTGGTGCCGGGGCGGTCATGCTGCGCGAGACCACCGCGCCGATCGCCACCGACGACTTCTGGCACGGCGTGTTCACCCACGTCCGAGGCCTGGGCGAGAAGGACCTCTCGCTGGCCCTGTCCCTGGGCGAGCGGTTGCAGGTGGACCTGCCGCTCGGGTCGATCGCGCTGCGCGACCTGGGTGCCGGGTTCGGGGTCGGGCCGGGCGAGATCGCCCGCCGCGCCACGGCCGCGGGCGACGGGCACGACGACGACAGCAACGACAACGGCGACATCAACAACGGCGACGACGACGACGAGGGAGCACGATGAGCGACACGGCAGGGTCCGGCATGTCCCCGGAGCGCGAACGCGGGTTGGCCATGATGACCGAGGTCTACGGCTTCGAGATGTCCGACGGCCCCGGCGATTACTTCGCCGAGACCGCGGACCACCTGTTCGGGCGCGTGTGGTCCCGTCCGGGCCTGAGCCACCGCGACCGCCGCCTGCTCTTGCTGGGCGCGCTGACCGCACAGGGGAACACGGACATCGCCGACATCCAGGTGGGTGCCGCACTGGGCAACGGCGAGCTCACGCCCGAGGAACTGGAGGAGATCGTGCTGTTCCTCTGCTACTACGTGGGTTGGCCGGGCGGCACCAAGCTGGGCAACGTGGTGGGCCCGCACGTCGCACGCGCCCGTGAGGCCGCACGGCGGGCTGGGGCCGAGACCGGGAGCGAGGGCTGAGGGCGGGGGTCGGGAGCGGAGTGACGGGCGATAGGTTTGTGCCATGACCGCTCCCGAGATCGACCAGGCGCTGCTCGACGTGGCGCTCTCCGCCCCCGGCTTCATGCCGCTGGACGAGGGCCGCACCCTCTACGAGATCGCCTGTGAGTACCTGGGCGACGGCGTGGGGGTCGAGATCGGCACCTACTGCGGCCGGTCCACCGTCTTCCTCGGCGCGGCCGCGCGGGTGACCGGGGGCAGCATCGTCACCGTCGACCACCACCGTGGGTCCGAGGAGCACCAGCCCGGGTGGGAGTACCACGACACGACACTGGTCGACCCGCACACCGGCCGCCTGGAGACCCTCGTGGCGTTCCGGCACACGATGTGGGACGCGAAGCTCGATGACGTGGTGACGGCCGCGGTGGGCACCTCGCGCCAGGTCGCCCGGGTCTGGGGCAGGCCGGCCTCGTTCGTGTTCATCGACGGCGGCCACTCCTCCGAGGCGGCGCAGGCCGACTACGAGGGGTGGGCCCCGTGGGTCGCGGTCGGCGGCGCGCTGTTGATCCACGACGTGTTCCCGAACCCCGAGGACGGTGGGCGCCCGCCGTACGAGATCTACTGCCGCGCCCTGGAGTCCGGCCAGTTCACCGAGGTCCGCGCGGTGGACTCGCTGCGCGTCCTGCGCCGCGACTCCGGCGAGGTCGGCGCCCCCATGCCGTAGGACCCGTCAGACCGCCCACCGGCCGCCGGCGCTCCACGCATCGCCGGAGCCCGGGCGGCCGCGGCGCGTGTGGAGGAACCTCCCGACCACGGCCGCGCCGAGGTCGTCGACCTCCGGGGCCACGACGGTGCCGCCGACCCGGCGGGCAAGCGCGTCGAGGAACCGCCCGAGCCCGGGGTCGTCGCCGAGCCGGAAGAACGTGGTCTGGGCGCCGAGTCTCGCCACGCGGTCCAGTTCGTCGACGGTCGTGCGGATGGTCTCCGGCGCGGGCGGGTACCCGAACCACGGGTCCCCGCTCCCCAACAGGTGTGCCGTGGGTTCACCGTCGGTGACGATGAGCAGGACCGGCTGCATCGACGGATGCTTCCGGAAGAAACGGCCGGCCAGCAGCAGGGCGTGGTGCAGGTTGGTCCCCATCTCGTACTCGGCGTCGAGGGACAGCAGTTCCTCCACCGTGCGGGTCTGGGCGAAGCGGCCGAACGAGATGAGCTGCAGCGTGTCCTGCCGGAACCGCGTGCTCACCAGGTGGTGCAGCGCCAGTGCGGTGCGCTTCATCGGAACCCAACGACCCTCCATGGCCATGGAGAACGACGTGTCGACCAACAGTGCGACGGCGGCCTGGGTACGCGACTCCGTCTCCCGGACCTCGATGTCGTCCGGGAGCAAGCGGATCCCGTCGCCCGGGTCCCCGCCCTCGGCCGCGACGCGGGAGATGGCGTTGGTGACGGTCCGCGGCACGTCCCACGACTCGACGTCACCGAACTGCCATCCGCGGCTCGCCCCCGTCTGGTCTCCCGCCGCCCCCGACATGCGTGTCTCGCGGGCGCCGGTGCGGCCCGAGAGTCGGCGGGCGGCGTCGCGCAGGAGGGATCCGCCGAGCTTGCGCAGCGCGGCCGGGGACAGCCTCAGGTCGCCGTCGGGGCGCCTGCTCAGGTACCCCGACTCGCGCATGGACTGCTCGAGCCGTGCAAGGGTGCGCAGGGAGACGGCGGCCTCGCCGCCGAGGTGACGGGCCACGGCCTCGAGGTCCAGTTCGGACAGGGGCGAGCCCTCACTGCCCCGCGCCAGCTGCTCGGCGAGACGGTCCAGGTCACCGAGTTCGGCCATGGCCGCCGCGCCCTCGGAGAAGCCCAGACCCTCCTCGCCGTCGAAGTCCGCGGCGCCATCCCAGTCCTCGCCGGGCCGGAGCGCCTGCAGGAGTCCGTCGAGGCGCCCGAGCTGCTCCATGAGTTCCGGCGAACCGAACGCCTGCTGCGAGAGCGCCATCAGCTCCTCCCGCTGCTCCGCTGTCATCGACCGCATCATGCGTTGTGCGGCCGCCGCGCGCCTGGCCAGGACGTCGATGAGCTCGTCGATGTCGGCGGGCTGCTCCGGGAAGGAGTCGGAGTGCTTGTCCATGAAACGCTCGAAGTCCTCGGGGGTGTCCTGCCCGCGGGCGTGCTTGTCGAGCAGTTCAGTGAGGTCGGCGAGCATCTCCGACACCGCCGCGCGGTCGTCATCGGTCGCGTTCTCGAGAGCCTGTTTCATTCCGGCGAACCGCGACTCGAGTGCCTCCGCCCCGAGGAGGTCCTGGATCCGACGGTAGGCCTCGCGGGCATCGGTGGAGGCCCAGTCGTAGTCGGCCAGCTCGCCGACCGCCGCGGCCGGGGAGTCCGGGAGGTTCTCGATCGTCATCTCGCGCAGGGTGCGATCCATCGGGTCCATCTGCGTGTCCCGGGCGAGCTGCCCGCGTTCGGCCAACAGGGCCTTGTCGAGGAGCTCGGACACCTCCTCCAGGGTCCCGCCCAGGTGACCGCGCTCGAGCAGTTCACGGCGCCGACGCTGCACCCTGCCGGCCAGATCGTCGAGACCGGTCTGATCTCGTCCGCCCCGGCGCAGGAACTCGCGCATCGACTGCTCGGGCGAGTACCCGGACATCACCCCGTCGGACACCGCGTCGAGCGCCTCGGACAGGTCGAGAGGGGGTGCGAGGGGGTCGGGGCCGCCGACGTATCGGCCGTATCGCGCGCGGGGTTCTTCTCGCGACATCGCGTACCTCCTGCTCCGGCGGCTTCCCGGCCACCACCGACGACCTCATCGACCGGGTCGGCGGGTACGGCCACCGCGGTGTGTCAGCCGTAGACGGCGGCGCCGTCCCCGGTCTCCTTGGACAGTCGCCGCGAGAGGTACAGCCCCTCCAGCGCGAACTCGATCGCCCCGGCCCGTTGCCCCACCGTCGTGGCGCCCACGCGTTCGGCGATCTGGTCGTACAGGCCCGGCTCGGAGAGCTCGGGCAGGGCGTCGAGGAACTCCGCAGCGGTGACGCTGGCGCCGGTCGTCAGGGTCACCGAGCCGTCGAACGCCTCCACGAGCGGGGCGAGGTCGAGCCCGCGGAACATCTCGCGCACCACGTCGACGGTGGCACTGCGCAGGAGATAGCGGAGGATCTCCGGCTCGCGTCCCTCCTCCCCCGGCTCGAACTCGATCTTCCCGCGCAGGACGTCCACGGCGGCGTCGACGTCGACCAGCCTCGCCACCGCCTCGCCCGGGTCGTCGGTCCTGCGGACCGCGGCGCGCCGCCTGGCCGCCGCGGCGACGGTCTCGGCGCCCGCTATCGCGAAGCGCGCGGACACGCCGGAGGCCTGGTTGACCGAGTCCGATGTCCGCAGTTCGCGGGTGAACCGGGCGAGCAGTTCCATCAGGGCGTCCGGGACCTCCGCCGTGAGGTCCGCCTCCTGCCGCACGACCTCGATCTCGTCGGCCAGGTCCAACGGGTAGTGCGTGCGGATCTCGGCGCCGAAACGGTCCTTGAGGGGGGTGATGATCCGGCCGCGGTTGGTGTAGTCCTCCGGGTTGGCCGAGGCCACCACCAACACGTCGAGGGGCAACCGGAGCACGTAACCCCGGATCTGGACGTCCCGCTCCTCCATGACGTTGAGCAAAGCCACCTGGATGCGCTCCGCCAGGTCGGGGAGTTCGTTGAGCGCCACGATGCCGCGGTTGGCGCGGGGCACCAGGCCGTAGTGGATGGTCTCCGGGTCGCCGAGGCGCCGTCCCTCCGCCACCCGCATCGGGTCGACGTCGCCGATCATGTCCGCCACGGAGGTGTCCGGGGTGGAGAGCTTCTCGACGTACCGCTCGGTCCGGTGCCGCCAGCCGATGGGCAGGGAGTCCCCCTCCCGGGTGATCCGGTCCCTCGTCTCCGTGGTGATAGGCGCGAGCGGGTCCTCACCGAGCTCGGATCCCGCGACGACGGGCGACCACTCGTCGAGCAGACCCACCAGGGTGCGCAGCAGGCGGGTCTTTCCCTGTCCCCGCTCACCCAGAAGGACGATGTCGTGGCCCGCGATGATCGCCCGCTCCAGTTGCGGGATGACCGTGGAGTCGAATCCGTGCATCCCCGGCCAAGGATCGCGGCCCGCGGCCAGGCCCGCGAGGAGGTTCTCGCGCATCTCCTCCCGCAGGCTGCGGCTGGTGTACCCCGCGGCGCGCAGTTCGCCGAGGGTCTGGACGTCCGGCTTCTCGCTCACAGCGCCCACGGTAGTCCCGATGCGGCTCCCGTGCTGCCGGCGCGGACCCGGCACCCCGCCCGGGCCCCGGGATCAGTCCTCGATGCGGACCCGGTGGTCGCTGGCGATCGAGACCCGGTTGAAGGCGTTGATCAACACGATCGACCATTCGAGCGCGGAGAGCTGGTCCTCTTCGAAGTGCTCGGCGGCGGCGGTGGTGGCCGCCCGGCGCTCATCGACGCTGTCCAGGCGCGTGAGCGTCTCCGCCAGGCGGAGAGCGGCCCGTTCGGTATCGCCGAACTCGTCGATGTCCCGCCACGCCGGAAGCAGGTCCAGGCGCTCGTGCGAGACCCCTGCCTTCCGCGCGGCCGGCACGTGTGTGGCCAGGCAGGCCGCGCACCCGTTGAGCTGGGAGACACGGATGTTGACCAGCTCGAGCAGCGCCTCACCCAGGCCCGCCTCGGTGGACGCCTCCCGGGAGGCGACCGCGGTGCGGACGAGTTGTTTGTAGACCTCACGCTGGGCGCGGTCCAGTTGCGGGACACCCATGTCAGGTGTTCCCATCGCGCAGCCAGGCGAGGTCGTCGGGCGTCGGCAGCCGATAGGCGCCCGCGAACTCCTCGCCCGATTTGTCCAGAAAGCCCTTGACCATGGGGCACACCGGTACGATCGTCACGCCCTCCGCGCGGGTGGCCTCGACAGCTCCGCGCACCAGCGCGCTGCCGAAGCCGCGCCCGCCGAACCGCTCGTCGACCTCCGTGTGGTGGAAGACCCGCACCCCGTCGCGATCCCGGAAGTCGGCGCGACCGGCCACCTCGCCCGCGGAGTCGCGGATCTCGAACGCCTCCCTGTCAGGAACCCGTCGCACGGTGACGGTGGTGCCGGTCTTGTCGGTGTACTCGGCCATCTGCTCTTCCCCTCAGTCGGTCTGTTCCCGGCCGATCGGCCCGTGCCGGTCGGTCTGTGCCAGAAGGTCCGTGTCAGTCGGTCCGTGCCCTCGCGGCCGGGTTGGCCCGCGGAGTGAGCACGCTGCCGGGCAGGGTGGGCGCCGGGAGGCGGATCAGTCCGTCGGGGTTCCTCCCGATGTATCCGTCGACCCGGCCGAAGCGGTCCGACCCGTCCTCCCACTCCTGTCGGTAGCGCACTATCTCGTCGTGACTACGGCCGATGAAGTTCCACCACATCACGATCTCCTCACCGAACGGGGTACCGCCGATGAGGATCATCCGCGCCGGAGTGGATCCGGTGTTGACGATGGTCAGGGTGGTCTCGCCGACACCGGTGTAACCCAGCTGGGCGGGTTCGACGGTCACGCCCTCGAGCGTGATGTCGCCGGCATCCACCAGCAGCCCGTGCTCGAACTCCGGGTCCACGTCGAGGGTGAGCCGGGCGCCGGGGTCCAGGCGGAGTTCCGCGCCGAGCAGGGGGGTGAACGTGGTGACCGACGACGACGAACCCAGCAGCGACCCGATGAAGACCAGGGCGGATCCGCCCTCGTACTCCACCGCCTCGGGAACATGGTGCTCGAACCCTCGGCCGGTGTTCTCGCGGTCCCTCTCGGGGAGCGCCGTCCACAGTTGTACCCCGTGCAGCACACCCGTGTCCTGGGTCGACACCTCGGTGTGGCAGATGCCCGCCCCGGAGGTCATGAGGTTGACCTCGCCGGGGCGGACCACCGCGTGGTTGTCACCGGAGTCGTGGTGGGTCACGTTGCCCTCGAAGAGCCAGCTGACGGTCTGGAGCCCGGTGTGCGGATGCGAGGGCACGTCCATCCCGCCGGTGGCCGAGACGTCGTCGGGCCCGTAGTGGTCGACGAAGCACCAGGCTCCGATCAGGGAGCGCTGCCGCTGCGGGAGTGTCCGCCTGACCGTCATCGCCCGCGGCCCGCCGAGCGGGACGTCACGGGAGGTGATGATCTCCACCGCGGCGCCCCCGGGTTCGGGTCCACCGGGCGATCCGCCCGCCTCGCATTCGATCTCCTCCGGACGGGCGTCGAGGTTGCTCACGGCCGCACCTCCGCGTCGGCGGCGCTGAGGGTGTCGTCCGCCTCGCGCCGCAGTTCGAGCCTCTTGGCGTTGATCCTGCCGCCCAGTGCCAGAGTGAGCGCCCTGTCCACCACCGGGACGGGGAGGTGGTCCAGGAGCCTGCGGCCGAGGTCCCACTTCACGGCGTAGCGGTGGCGGGGCCGGGCGGTGGTGCCGGCGGTCCAGACGGCCTCCGCCAGGACCCGGGGATCGGTGGCCTTGTCGTCCTCCCCCGCCGCCATCTCCCCCATCACGGCGGCCATGGCGGCGAAGGGCGAGCCCGGGAGCGTCGACTCCTGGAAGCGGCGTCGGATGGAGGCGGTCATCCCCGTGCGGAACGGGCCCGGTTGGATGAGCACCACGTCGAGGCCGAGGAACATGAGTTCGCGCCGGAGGGAGTCCCCGTAGGCCTCGATCGCGTGCTTGCTCATGGCGTAGGCGCCGTTCATGGGCATCCCGTGCTGGGGGCCCGTCTCCGAGCTGATGAGGACCACGCGTCCGCCACTCGCGCGGAGCAGGTCGAACATCGCGTGCACGGTGCGGACGGTGCCCATGACGTTCACGTCGAGCACCTGCTGGACCCGCTCCGGGTCGGTCTCGGCGAGCGGCCCGATCCCCAGTACACCTGCGAAGGTGATCACCGCGTCCAGGCGGCCGTGGTCCGCGCGGACCCGACCGGCCAGCGCCTCGAGCGACAGCGGGTCGGTCACGTCGACCGCCACGGGTGTGATCCCCGCACCGCCCGGGGGTGCGTCGAGGTCGGCGGCGACCACGTGCCACCCGCGGCCGGAGTAGAGGGCGGCCGTGGCGGCACCGAGGCCGCCCCCGGCTCCGGTGATGACGACGACGGGGGTGCCGGAGGCCGAGGCGGAGGTCATACCGCCGACGGTACCGGCGCGGCGGGGCCGCCGGCAGGGGCTTCGGTGCCGGACGCGCGGGAACCGATGTAAGCGCGGGAGCCGGTGCGAGCGCGGGGACCGGTGTGGGCGCCGGGAACCGGTGTATCGGACCCTGGCCGGTCAGGTACCGACTGATAGCCCGAGTTTGCCGGCCAGCCGGTCGATGTAGGCCAGCACCTCCTCCTCGGACTTGTCCGGGGTGCCGTAGACGAGCTCGTGCACCCCCAGCTCGCGGTACATCTCGATCTTCTCGGGGATCGGTTTGCCGTCGAGCACCACGATGTACGGCTCCCCCTCCCGGCCGGCCTCCGCCCACAGCTCCCGCAACTGCCGGACGCTACCCGCGATGTCCTGGGAGATCGGGGTGGTCATCCAGCCGTCGGCGCTGCGGCAGATCCACTTGAAGTTCTTCTCGTTCCCCGCGGCGCCGACGAGGGTGCGGGGTCCGCCCTGCTGGACCGTCTTGGGCCAGGCCCAGCTGGGACCGAAGTCCACGAACCGCCCGTGGTACTCGGCCTCGTCCCGGCTCCACAGTTCGCGCATGGCCTCGAGGTACTCGCGCAGCATGGTGCGGCGCAGCTTGGGCGGGACGTTGTGGTCCGCCATCTCGTCGAGGTTCCAGCCGTACCCCACCCCGAGCACCGTGCGGCCGCCGGAGAGGTGGTCGACCGAGGCGATGGTCTTGGCCAGGGTGATCGGGTCGCTCTCGACCGGGATCGCGACGGCCGTGCCGAGGCGGATCGTCGAGGTGACCGAGGACACCGCGGCGAGCGCCACCCAGGGGTCGAGCGTCCGGCTGTAGCGCTCGTCGGGAAGCTCGGCCCCACCGGTCCCCGGGTGCGCGGCCTCGCGCCGGACCGGGATGTGGGTGTGCTCGGGGACGTAGAACGCCGAGAACCCGGCGTTCTCCGCGGCCACGGCGGCCGAGGTCGGCCGGATCCCCCGATCGCTGGTGAACAGGGTGAGTCCGAATTCCATGGGCGCTCCTCGTGCGGTCGGGGCCACCGGCCGACACCTGACCAGACAGGTGTCCAGCGGCAGTTCCCGACAGACTAGCGCACGGCGGCCGGGATGGGCGGGCACTCCTCGCCCGCGGCACAGTCCGCGGGATCGCCCGCTGCGGGGTGCAACCGCTGCATGGTGTGGTCCGAGACGTAGCGGAAGATCTCGTTGCCCGGCGTGGTCCGCGACAGGGCGTCTGCCGCGAGCAACATGACCGCCCCGGTCCACGTGCTCAGCTCCACCGGCCAGCGCTTGCCGTCGGCGAAGACCAGTCCGGTCCAGTAGGAGCCGTCGGTGTCCCGCAGGTGCTGCATGTTGGTGAACTGTTGGAGCGCCTGCTCGTGCCGCCCGGCCGCCTCGAGCGCGAGCACGAGTTCGCACGTCTCGGCACCCGTGACCCACGGGCGGTGGTCCACACACCGGATCCCCAGTCCGTCGACGACGAACCGGTCCCAGAGGGAGTCCAGCCTGTCCTGGGCCTGATCCCCCACCATCACCCCACCGAGGACCGGGTAGTACCAGTCCATGGAGAACTCAGTCTTGGGCGTGAACAACTCGGGGTGCGCCCGCAGGGCGTGCCCGAGGGAGTCGGCGGCGGCATCCCAGTCCGGGGCCGTCCCCCCGAGCTCCTCGGCGATCGCCACGCCACACCGCAGGGCGTGGTGGATGCTCGAGGAGCCGGTGATGAGGGCCTCCTCGCAGAAGCCCTCCTCTCCGGCACCCCACCACATCTGACCGTCCGGGCCCTGGAAGGTCAGCACCAGGTCGAGCGCCCTGCGCACGGTCGGCCACATGGACTCCAGGAACCCCGGCCGGGCGGTGACGAGATGGTGGTGCCACACCCCGACCGCGATGTAGGCGCAGAAGTTGGAGTCGATGTCCGCGTCCACGATCACGCCGTCCTGCCACCGCACCGGCCAGGAGCCGTCGCCGCGCTGGGTGTCGCGCAGGAACCCGTACGCCTTCTCGGCGGCCTCCCACTGGCCGGCCACCGACAGGCCCATGGCCGACTCCACGTGATCCCACGGGTCGGTGTGCCCGCCCGTGAACCACGGGATCTCACCGTTCGGACGTTGCACGGAGGCGATCCACTCGCCGGTGGCCCGCACCGCGTCGGCGTCGAGGACCCCCGGGACGCTGGGGACGGGACGGGACCGGTCTACTCCGGAGTTCGTGGTGAGCACGGACGATCAGGCCTCCGCGGGCTTGCGTAGGTAGAACACGATGGACTTGCCCATCACCGGGTTGAGCAGCTTCTCGGCGGTCCGGGTGACCCAGGGGCCCTTCATCAGGTCCCACACCAGGAGCTTGTGATAGGCCTTGGGCAGCGGATGGTCGTCGTTCTCCGTACCCACGGCGCACTTGAGCCACCAGTAGGGGGCGTGCAGCGCGTGCGCGAACCCGGTGCCGGTGACCTCCAGGCCGGCGGCGCGGAGCTTGAAGCCCAGCTCCTCTGCGGTGTAGATGCGGCAGTGGCCGCCCGGGTTGGAGTGGTAGGCGTCCGAGAGCTTCCAGCACAGTTTCTCCGGCCACTCACGCGGCACGGTCACCGCGGCGACCCCGCCCGGCTTGAGGATCCGTACCAGCTCGGCGATCGCCTTGGTGTCCTCCGGGACGTGCTCGAGCACCTCCGAGATGAGCACCAGATCGAATGTGCCGTCCTCGTAGGGCATGTCGAGCGCGTCTCCGGTCACCGCCTCGCCCTTGGACTCCGGCAGCCCCTCGCCCTCGGCCTCCATCGCGGCGAGCATCTCGGTCACCTGCCGCATCTCGTCGGCGTTCTGGTCGAAGGCGGTGACGTCGGCCCCGCGGCGGTAGAGCTCGAAGGTGTGCCGGCCGAGGCCGGCTCCCACGTCGATGGCTCGCATGCCGGGAGTGACCCCGAGACGGGCGAAATCGGCGGTCAGCATGCGGCGTCCTCCTGCTCACGGATGTCGTACTCCCCGGAACCCGGGAGCACCTCGGGCACGTCGTCGGTGACGTGCTCGTCTATCTCTGTCTGATCCGGCCCGATGACCGGACCGACGGTCAGATCCGGGAGCGTCTCGCCCCGGACCCTGGCGATCGCCGTCTCGTAGACCTCGACGGTCCTCCTGGCCACGGCCGCCCAGCTGTAGCGCTCCATCACCCGCTCCCGCCCACCCTGCGACAGGCGTCGACGCTCGAGCGGATCGGACAGCAGCGCGCTGATCTGGCGGGCGAGCTCGTCGACGTCACCGGGTTCGACCAGTCGCGCGGCCGAGTCATCGGTTCCCACGACCTCCGGCAGCGCACCCGCGCGGCTGGCCACCACCGCGCACCCGCTGGACATGGCCTCGACCGCGGGGAGCGAGAAGCCCTCGTACATGCTCGGTACGACCGAGATCTCGGCGGTGCCCACGAGCTCGGCCAACTCGTCGTCGTCGACCCCGGACACCAGGTCCACCGCGTCGCGCAGTCCGAGGGAGTCCAACAGTCTGGAGGCCTCCCCCTTGCGCTTGAGCTTGGAGATCAGCGTGAGCCGCACCCCGGGGTGCTCCTCGCGGACCTTCGCCAGCGCCCGCAACAGGATGGGGACGCCCTTGAGCGGCTGGTCGGCGCTGGCCACGCAGACCAGGCGTCCGGGCTCGCGGTCGCGGCGGTCGTGGAAGCGGTCGGTGTCCACACCGAGCGGGATCGTCACGATCCGGTCCGGGTCCACCCCGAAGTCGGAGGCGATGTCCTCGGCCGAGTTGCTGGAGACCGTGATGATCTCCTCGAGCTTCCGGGACACCCGGATCTGCATGCCCAGGAACCCGAACCAGCGCCAGGTCGTGAGCTTCTTGCGCAGCGGGGCCTCTTTCATGGCGAGGTCCCGGTCCCGGGTGATCGGGTGGTGCACCGTGGCGACCACCGGGAAACCGGCCTCCTCGAGCGTCAGCAGGCCGCTGCCGAGGCACTGGTTGTCGTGCACCACGTCGAAGTCGGCCAACCGCGGCGTGAGCGCGCGCGCCGCGCGCAGGCTGAAGGTTCGCGGTTCCGGGAAGCCGGCGGTCCACATGGTGGCCACCTCGAGGAGGTCGATCCTGTCTCGGATCTCACGCGAGTGCGGCGTGCGGAACGGGTCGGCGTCGTTGTACAGGTCCAGGCTCGGCACCCTGGTGAGCGTGGGCCCCGGGTCGAGCTCCGGGTAGGGCTGACCGGAGAACACCTCGACGGTGTGGCCCAGTGCGGCCAGCTCGCGGCTCAGGTGCCGGACGTAGACGCCCTGCCCGCCGCCGTGTGGCTTGCTCCTGTACGAGAGCAGTGCGATCCGCACTTCTCGATCGCCCCCTTCCGGTCATCCGGCCCCGGACCGCCCGCGAGGACCGCGGCGGCTCAAGGCACATCGAGCAAGTCTAGAACACGTTCGCGGCCAGCGACGACACGGCCGGGCCGACGCACCGGACCCCCGGGCGCTCGGGGCGCCCGGGGGTCCGGTGTTCGTTCGGGTCGGCAGGTGCCCGACCTGTCGGGTCAGTAGCCCAGGTCGTCCAGGCGGACCGACGCGCCGGTGGCGTCGCCGAACCCGTCCTCGGGACCGTAGAAGCCGTCGCCGTAGTCCGGGATGGAGTACGCGGCCGCGCGGGCCTCCTCGGTGGGCTCGACCGTCGAGTTGCGGTACCGGTTGATGCCGGTACCCGCCGGGATGAGCTTACCGATGATGACGTTCTCCTTGAGGCCCACGAGCTTGTCCGAACGCCGGTTGATGGCGGCGTCGGTGAGCACGCGGGTGGTCTCCTGGAAGGAGGCCGCCGAGAGCCACGAGTCCGTGGCCAGCGAGGCCTTGGTGATACCCATGAGAACCGGGCGCGCCGAGGCCGGTGAGCCGCCCTCGGTGAGCACGCGACGGTTCTCCGCCGTGAGCTCCGCGCGCTCGACCAGCGCACCGGGCAGGAACTCGGTGCTGTTGGACTCGTTGATCGCGACGCGACGCATCATCTGGCGGACGATGACCTCGAGGTGCTTGTCGTGGATCGACACACCCTGTGCGCGGTAGACCTTCTGCACCTCGTCCACGAGGAACTTCTGGACCCCGTTCGGGCCGAGGATCGCCAGCACCTCGTGCGGGTCCGCCGGCCCCTCGAGCAGGGCCTGGCCCCGCTCCAGGTGGTCGCCGTCGACGATCGGACGGGACGACCCGTCCTCGAGGATGATATGCGCGAGGCCCTGACGCTTGGACAGCTTCTCGTACACGATCTCTTCCGCACCGTTGTCCGGCACGATCGTGATCGTGTAGAACCGCTCCTCCTCCTCGAGGCGGATCCGGCCCGCCTCCTCGGCGATCGGGGCCTTGCCCTTGGGCACGCGTGCCTCGAAGAGTTCCTGCACGCGCGGCAGACCACCGGTGATGTCGTCACCTACGCCACCCTGGTGGAACGTACGCATGGTCAGCTGCGTGCCCGGCTCACCGATGGACTGGGCGGCGACGATGCCCACGGCCTCGCCGATGTCGACCAGCAGACCGGTCGCCATGGAACGGCCGTAGCAGGTGGCGCAGACTCCCGTGCCCGTGGTGCAGGTGAGGACCGAGCGGACCTTGACCTTCTCCACGCCCGCGGCGATGAGCGCCTCGATCGTCGGGTCACCGAGGTCGGTGCCGGCGGCCACGACGACAGCGCCGGAGGCGTCGACGGCGTCCTCCGCGAGGGTGCGGGCGAACGTCGAGGTCTCGACGTGCTCGTCCCGGGAGAGCACGCCGGTCTCGACACCGTGCGCGTCCACCTCACGGCGGGCGATGATCGTCTCGATGCCCTTGCTCGTGCCACAGTCGGTCTCGCGGACGATGACGTCCTGTGAGACGTCGACGAGACGACGGGTCAGGTAGCCCGAGTCGGCCGTACGGAGCGCCGTGTCGGCCAGACCCTTGCGGGCGCCGTGCGTGTTCATGAAGTACTCGAGCACCGTCAGGCCCTCGCGGAACGAGGACTTGATGGGCTGCGGGATGAACTCGCCGTTCGGACGCGTCACCAGGCCCTTCATGCCCGCGAGCGCACGGATCTGGGTCATGTTGCCCGCCGCGCCCGACTTGACGATCGTCGGGATCGGGTTGGAGTCCGGGTAGTTGGCCTCCATGGCCTGACCGATCTCGTCGGTGGCCTCCTGCCAGAGCTTGACCAGGTCGCTCTTGCGCTCCTCGTCGGTGATCTTGCCCAGGCCGAACTGCGACTCGAGCCGCGCCGCCTTGGCGTCGTACGAGGCGAGGATCTCCTTCTTGGCCGGCGGGACCAGCACGTCGGACATCGCGATGGTGACGCCCGAGCGGGTGGCCCAGTAGAAACCGGTGTCCTTGAGCTTGTCCACCGTCTGCGCCACGACGATCATCGGGTAGCGCTCGGCCAGGTCGTTGATGATGACGGCCTGGCGCTTCTTGGGCATCTGCTCGTTGACGAACGGGTAGTCCGCCGGGAGCAGCTCGTTGAACATGACGCGGCCCAGCGTGGTCTCCGCGATCCACTCCTGGCCGGGGGTCCAGCCCTCGGGGAACCGCTCCGCCTCGATCTCGGCGGGGGGCCGCTGCTGCGACATCCGCACCTGGATCGGCGCGTGGATGTCCAGCACCTTCAGGTCGACGGCCATGATGGCCTCCGACGGGTTGGAGTACACGCCGGTGGCCGGGGCGTCCTGTGCCGCCGGGACGTAGGAGCCGGTGGCGCCCTCGTCGAGGCGGGTCAGGTAGTACAGACCGGTCACCATGTCCAGACGCGGCATGGCGAGCGGGCGGCCCGACGCCGGCGACAGGATGTTGTTCGAGGCGAGCATGAGGATGCGGGCCTCGGCCTGCGCCTCCGCGGACAGCGGGAGGTGCACGGCCATCTGGTCACCGTCGAAGTCGGCGTTGAAGGCCTCACACACCAGCGGGTGCAGCTGGATGGCCTTGCCTTCGACGAGCTGCGGCTCGAAGGCCTGGATACCGAGGCGGTGCAGGGTGGGTGCGCGGTTGAGCATCACCGGGTGCTCGGCGATGACCTCCTCGAGGACGTCCCACACCTGGTCGCGCTGACGCTCGACCATCCGCTTGGCGGACTTGATGTTCTGGGCGTGGTTGAGGTCCACCAGTCGCTTCATGACGAACGGCTTGAACAGCTCGAGCGCCATGAGCTTGGGCAGGCCACACTGGTGCAGCTGGAGCTGCGGACCCACGACGATCACGGAACGACCCGAGTAGTCGACGCGCTTGCCGAGCAGGTTCTGACGGAACCGGCCCTGCTTGCCCTTGAGGAGGTCCGAGAGCGACTTGAGCGGACGGTTGCCCGGGCCCGTGACGGGCCGGCCACGACGACCGTTGTCGAACAGCGCGTCCACGGACTCCTGCAGCATCCGCTTCTCGTTGTTGACGATGATCTCGGGGGCACCGAGGTCCATCAGTCGCTTGAGGCGGTTGTTGCGGTTGATCACGCGGCGGTAGAGGTCGTTGAGGTCCGAGGTGGCGAAGCGCCCACCGTCGAGCTGGACCATCGGACGCAGCTCCGGCGGGATCACCGGGACTGCCCCGAGCACCATCGCGGCCGGGTGGTTCCCGGACCGCAGGAACGCGGAGACGACCTTGAGTCGCTTGAGGGCGCGGATCTTCTTCTGACCCTTGCCGTTGCGGATGATGTCGCGGAGGTTCTCGGCCTCGGTCGCGAGGTCGAAGTTCTCCAGCAACGACTGGATCGCCTCGGCACCCATGCCGCCCTCGAAGTACTCGCCGAAGCGGTCCTCGAGCTCGCGGTAGATGCCCTCGTCCACGATGATCTGGTTGATCTCGAGCTTAGTGAAGGTGGTCCAGATCTCCTCGAGACGGTCCAGCTCGCGCTGGGCCGACTCGCGGATCTTCTTCATCTCCTTCTCGCCGCCGTCCTTGACCTTGCGGCGCTGGTCGGCCTTGGCACCCTCGGCCTCCAACTCGGCCAGGTCGGCCTCGAGCTTCTTGGCGCGTGCCTCGATGTCCGAGTCCCGCTCGTCCTCGATGATCTTGCGCTCCTCGAGGATCTGCGCCTCGAGCGTGCTCAGCTCGTTGTGGCGCAGGTCCTTGTCCACGCCGGTGATGACGTAGGCCGCGAAGTAGATGATCTTGTCGAGGTCCTTGGGCGCGAGGTCCAGCAGGTAGCCGAGCCGCGACGGGACGCCCTTGAAGTACCAGATGTGCGTGACGGGCGCGGCCAGCTCGATGTGGCCCATCCGCTCACGACGCACCTTGGCACGGGTCACCTCGACGCCGCAGCGCTCACAGATGATCCCCTTGAAGCGCACGCGCTTGTACTTGCCGCAGTAGCACTCCCAGTCCCGGGTGGGGCCGAAGATCTTCTCGCAGAACAGCCCCTCCTTCTCCGGCTTGAGGGTGCGGTAGTTGATGGTCTCGGGCTTCTTGACCTCGCCGTAGGACCAGTTACGGATGTTCTCCGCGGTCGCGAGGCTGATGACCAGCTCGTCGAAGTAGTTGACGTCCTGCACGTAGGCGTCCTTCCCCTTATGGGATGGTGGCGGGCCCCTCGCGGGGTGGGGCCGGTGTGGGGCCCGCCGTGGTGGAACTTAAATATTCGGGTTGCGGGGCGCCGGTGGTGCGCGCCCCCGGCGCCTACTGCGCCAGCTCGTCCGCGGCCGAGGACTCGTCCCTGGAGAGGTTGATCCCCAGGTTCGCCGCGGTGCGGTCGAGGTCGTCGTCCTCTGCACCCTCGCCCAGCGAGACGGCCTGGCCGTCGCTGGAGAGCACCTCGACGTTGAGGCACAGCGACTGCAGCTCCTTGAGCAGGACCTTGAACGACTCCGGGATCCCGGGCTCCGGGATGTTCTCGCCCTTGACGATCGCCTCGTACACCTTCACGCGACCCACGACGTCGTCCGACTTGATCGTGAGCAGCTCCTGGAGGGTGTACGCGGCACCGTAGGCCTGCATCGCCCAGCACTCCATCTCACCGAAGCGCTGGCCACCGAACTGGGCCTTACCGCCGAGCGGCTGCTGGGTGATCATCGAGTACGGACCCGTGGAACGGGCGTGGATCTTGTCGTCCACCAGGTGGTGCAGCTTGAGGATGTACATGTACCCCACGGACACCGGGTACGGGAAGGGCTCGCCCGACCGACCGTCGATCAGGGTCGCCTTGCCGTCGGCCTCGACCATCCGCTCGCCGTCACGGTTCGGGAGGGTGCAGCCGAGAAGGCCGGTGATCTCCGTGTCCGCCGCACCGTCGAAGACGGGGGTCGCCGTGTTGGTGCCGGCCTCGACGCTGTAGATCTCCTCCGGCAGCTTGGTCGCCCACTCGGGGAGGGAACCGTCCGCCTCGCGGGGCACCTCCCAGCCCGCCTTGGCCAACCAGCCGAGGTGGGTCTCCATGATCTGACCGATGTTCATACGACGCGGGACGCCGTGCGTGTTGAGGATGATGTCCACGGGCGTGCCGTCGGGCATGAACGGCATGTCCTCAGCGGGGAGGATTTTGCCGATGACGCCCTTGTTGCCGTGGCGGCCGGCGAGCTTGTCGCCGTCCTGGATCTTGCGCTTCTGCGCCACGTAGACACGGACCAGCTCGTTGACGCCGGGGGGCAGGTCGTCGTCGTCGTCACGCGAGAACACGCGGACGCCGATCACCTTCCCGGACTCACCGTGGGGCACCTTGAGCGACGTGTCGCGCACCTCGCGGGCCTTCTCACCGAAGATGGCGCGCAGCAGGCGCTCCTCCGGGGTGAGCTCGGTCTCGCCCTTGGGCGTGACCTTGCCGACCAGCACGTCGCCGTCCCGGACCTCGGCGCCGATGCGCACGATGCCACGGTCGTCCAGGTCCGCGAGGACCTCGTCGGAGACGTTGGGGATGTCGCGGGTGATCTCCTCGGCGCCCAGCTTGGTGTCGCGGGCGTCGATCTCGTGCTCCTCGATGTGGATGGACGTGAGCACGTCCTCCTCCACCAGGCGCTGCGAGAGGATGATCGCGTCCTCGTAGTTGTGGCCCTCCCACGGCATGATCGCCACGAGCAGGTTCTTGCCCAGCGCCATCTCACCGTTCTCGGTGCAGGGTCCGTCGGCGAGGACCTGGCCGGCCTCGACGCGCATCCCCTCGTCCACTATCGGCTTCTGGTTGGAGCAGGTGCCCTGGTTGGACCGCGCGAACTTGGCCAGACGATAGGTCTGTCGGCCACCGTCGTCGTCCATGACGGTGATGAAGTCGGCCGAGACCTCCTCCACCATTCCCGCACGCGTGTTGACGACGACGTCGCCCGCGTCCACGGCCGCGCGCAGCTCCATGCCGGTGCCGACGAGCGGCGCCTCGGAACGCACGAGCGGGACCGACTGGCGCTGCATGTTCGCACCCATCAGGGCACGGTTGGCGTCGTCGTGCTCGAGGAACGGGATCATCGCGGTGGCCACGGAGACCATCTGCCGCGGCGAGACGTCCATGTAGTCGACGTCCGTACCGGCGACGACCTCGACGTCACCGTGCTTCTTGCGCACGAGGACGCGGTCCTCGACGAACCGGCCGTCCGCGTCGATCTCCGAGTTGGCCTGCGCCACGACGTGGCGGTCCTCCTCGTCGGCGGTCAGGTAGTCAACCTGGTCGGTGACGGCGCCGTCGACGACCCGGCGGTACGGGGTCTCGATGAAGCCGAACGGGTTGACCCGGGCGTAGACCGAGAGCGAGCCGATCAGTCCGATGTTCGGACCCTCGGGGGTCTCGATCGGGCACATGCGGCCGTAGTGCGAGGCGTGCACGTCGCGCACCTCGAGGCCCGCGCGCTCGCGGGAGAGGCCACCGGGGCCCAGGGCCGACAGACGCCGCTTGTGGGTCAGCCCCGACAGCGGGTTGTTCTGGTCCATGAACTGCGACATCTGGGAGGTTCCGAAGAACTCCTTGAGCGCGGCGGTGATGGGCCGGATGTTGATCAGCGACTGCGGGGTGATCGCCTCGGAGTCCTGCGTGGTCATCCGCTCGCGGACCACACGCTCCATCCGGGACAGGCCCACGCGGACCTGGTTCTGGATGAGCTCGCCGACGGTACGCAGACGACGGTTGCCGAAGTGGTCGATGTCGTCGACGTCGACCGGGACCTCGCGGCCGCCGGAGACCTGCATCGAGCTCTCACCCGCGTGGAGGCGCACGAGGTACTCGATGGTGGCGGCGATGTCCTCACGCGTGAGCGTGGTGGTGTCGTCACCCTCGGGGTCCGGCAGACCGAGCTTGCGGTTGACCTTGTAGCGGCCGACGCGGGCCAAGTCGTAGCGCTTCTCCTTGAAGAACAGGTTCTCCAGCAGCGCCTCCGCGGACTCGCGGGTCGGCGGCTCGCCCGGACGCAGCTTGCGGTAGATCTCGAGCAGGGCCTGGTCCGTGTCCTCGACAGTGTCCTTCTCGAGGGTGGACATCATGATCTCGGAGAAGCCGTAGCGCTCCTTGATCTCGGTGGTGGTCCAGCCGAGCGCCTTGAGCAGCACGGTCACGGACTGGCGGCGCTTGCGGTCGATACGCACACCGACCGTGTCGCGCTTGTCCACGTCGAACTCGAGCCACGCACCACGCGAGGGGATGACCTTGACGGAGTGCACGTCGCGCTCCGTGGACTTGTCGCGACTCCGGTCGAAGTACACGCCCGGCGAGCGGACGAGCTGCGAGACGACGACGCGCTCGGTGCCGTTGATGATGAACGTGCCCTTGTCCGTCATCATCGGGAAATCACCCATGAAGACGGTCTGCGACTTGATCTCGCCCGTCTCGGTGTTCTCGAACTCGGCGGTGACGAACAGGGGCGCCTCGTACGTGCGGTCCTTCTCGCGGCAGTCCTCCATGGAGGCCTTGACCTCTTCGAAGTACGAATCCGAGAACGAGAGCGACATGGATCCGGAGAAGTCCTCGATCGGGGAGATCTCCCTGAGGATCGACTCCAGGCCTCCCTCGAGGTTCGTGACGCCGCGTGACGCGGCCCTCTTCTGCCACTCCTCCGACCCGATGAACCACTCGAACGACTCCGTCTGGAGGTCGAGCAGTCCCGGGACCGGCAACGGCTCGGAGAGTTTCGCGAACGAGACCCTCCGGGGCGCACCGGGAACGGTGGAAACTGACTTGGTCTGGCGGGAGACTGCCAAGATGGGTCCTTCCAGCACCTCACGTGATCACCACGGGCGGTGACCACAGATGTATCTGCGAGCGGTCCGCCGACGGGTATCCACCCAGATCCGACCCGATCGAGGACTCGGAGAACACCCGGTGAGACCGGGGACGAGCCGTCACGGACGGACGAGAGTGCAAATAGCAGCCAGCGCAACGACCTAATCTAGTGGATAGCGGCGCGGAAGTCCAGCCGTCCACGGGAGTGATCCCGGAGGCTGTGCGCGGGCGGGTGCTCCGTCCGTCCCTGCGCTGGTTGCCCTCGTGGCTCTCGCCTCATCGGCCCCCGGTCGGGACGTCGCACCGGCGGGCGATCCGATCGCCCGATGCCCCTAAAGGGTGACGGGTCGAAGGCCGTTCGTCAAGGATCCGACGCGGTCCGGTTCGAGATCGACTGTCCGCCGACCCGTCAGGAGGGCAGGTCGGGGATCCGGGACAGCTTCCACACCCCGTCGATCCGGTCGAGACCGACCAGGTAGGTGCCGCTGGTACTGCCGGCCGCCACGCCGTCACGGGTCATCGAGACGTCCTGCACCAGAAGCACCTCGGCCTTGTCCCCGTCGAGGTAGGACAGTCCCGCTTCGCGGACCTGCGCCTCGACGGCGGTGGCCGACTGCTCGTAGCTGTCGCGGAGCGCGGGCCAGTTCTCGTCCAGCTCGGACACGAGGGCCGGGGTGAGGAACTCCCCCAGTGAGTCGTGATACTCGTCGAGGGACTCATGATCGATCGCGACCAGGCGCTGCACGTTCGTGCTCGCCGCCGTCAGGACCTCGTCGGTGACGGACTGGTCGACGAACGCCTGGTTGTCCACGTCCACGCCGGGCCCGGTGGCCAGGAACGCACCGGTGGCTCCCGCCACGAGGCCCACCGCCAGCGCGGCGTACGCCAGCGCCCGCCCACGGGGCAGCCCGCGGCCCGGCCGTTCTTCGGCCTCCCCGGCGGCCTTGGGGCCATCGGCGGTGCGGGGATCGGACGCGGCATCGGCCGAGCGTGTGGCCCCGGCAGCGTGTGTGGTCCCGGAATCGTCGTCGGGCGCGGCATCGACGGTGCTTCCCGCGTCGGCCAACTCCTCGTCGTCATGCTTCTCCCCCGCCCGCGGACCGGCCTCGGGACGGGTCGGTCCGGCGTGACCGGCAAGGCGGCGGCGAACCGGCTGACCGGCGGGCTTCGGTGTCCTCTTGATGGGTGGCATCAGTCGTTCCCGTCCTTCCTCATCGGCCGGCGGAGGTGGTCGGCGCGGTGGTCGACTCCTCCTGTGTGTCGGGGTCGTCGGCGTCCGCGTTCCCGGCTCCGTCCCGGGTGTCCGGTGCCTCCAGCTCCTGCACGGACTGACTCGAGCTCCCGACAGGCACCGTCACGCCCACCTGGTTGACCGCGTTGGCCTTCCACGAACCGTCCTCACGGGTGAGATCCACGCGCATCGCCTGGCGTCCCGTGATGTCGTCCTGGCCCTCACGCTCCGAGTGGGCGGTGAAGACCACCAGCACGGCGGCCTCGCCCGCCTCGAGGTCGAGAACCTCCACCGCGGACTGGGAGACGGTCGCCGTGGTGACCGCCTTCTGCTCCACGACACGGGTGCGGACATCGTCCGCCCACTGCTCCTGCTCCACGAGGAAGTCACCCGTCGAGGCGTCGGCGAGCTGCTGCAGCGACTCGTCGACGTTGCGGTAGTCGAAGCTGAACGCGTTGATGATCACCTGCGACGCCACCTCCGAGACGGTCTCGCGCTCGGTCGCGACCTCGTGTGCGGACCGCGCTTCGGCGTAGCGCCAGCCGAACACGCCCAGCACCGCCAGACCGGCCACCAGGACGACGACCGAGAGGACCGCCAGCCACGTCGGGACGGCCCGACCCTTCTCGACACCGTCCCCCGCCGAACGGCCGCCGCCACTGATCCTGCCCTGCGAACTCATGGCGGCGACGCTACCTGAACCACGGCGCACCGGATCAGGGCCCGGTCGCGCCGTCACCGCGGGATCAGCCCCTGCAGGACCGCGAGTTGCTCAGCGGCCACCGACAGGTTCAACCGGTCCGGGTCGATCTTGGGCTTGGTGTCCCAGGGCTGCGTGACACCCGGGTAGGCGTACTCGACCCGGTCGGCGCCGCGAACGGCGGTGGGACTGCCGAACGGAACCGTGCACTCCGCGTCATAGTTCGGCGGGAAGTTCTGTTCCTGCGGGTCGAACGACGGGTCCTGCGCCCTGATCTCGTTGATGATGTCCCAGGTGCCCTCGTAGCCCTGGGTACACGGCGTGGGGTTGTCCATCTCCAGGACCAGACCGAAGTGGATGGTGCCGTCGCCCGGTGCCGCCGACAGGCCGCCGGCCGCCAGGGCCGGGAGCAGCTGCAGGAGCACCTTGAACGACGGCGCGAGCGGGTCCACGGTCTTCATGGTGGTCGACAGGTTCCCGATGGTCCGGGTGAGCGGCTCGCCGGAGTTCTCCACCAGGAACCGCGTCTCGTCGGCGAACTCGGGCCCGGTGGTGATGAGGCGCTCGAGGTCGGAGTCGGAGTCACGCAGGGCCTCGGTGACCGTACGAAGGTCGCGGGAGAAGCTGATGATCTCTGCCGACTGGTCCGCCTGGGTGTCGAGTACGGTCGCCCCGTCCCGGATGAGGGCCTGCAGCTGCGGCATGGTGCGGATCCCGGAATCGGAGATGCGGATGAGGGAGTCCGAGAGCCGCTGCAGTTGCGGTCCACGACCCTCGATCGCCGTACCCAACTCGTCGACCATCACCTCGAGGTCGTCGAGCGGCACCGACCTGGACAGCTCGTCGACCGAGGCCAGCAGGTCCTCCACGCGCACCGGCAGCGCCTCGCTGCCCGCGCTGATCACGTCGCCGTCCTTCAGATATGGCTCGGAGTACGAGTTGGGCCGCAGGTCCACGTACTGCTCGCCGATGGCGGACCGGTTGGCCACCACGGCGACGGTGTCCGCCGGGATGTCCGGGGCGCTGGAATCCAGGTCGAGTTCGACCCGTACTCCGTCGTCGGTGAGCGAGAGCTCGCCGATTCGCCCGACCGGGGTGCCGCGGTAGTTGACCGCCGCGTTGGTGAACACGCCGCCGGTGTCGGGCAGGTCCAGGTAGACCTGGTACTGGCCGATCCCGAACAACGAGGGCAGCCGCACGTAGTTGGCCCCGACGTAACTGATTCCCACTGCCGCGATCACGCAGAAGGCGATGAGCTGGGTCTTGAGTGTCTTGCTCACTGGTATCCGGGCTCCCCTGGTTCAGGCAGGTAGTTCTCGGAGAACTCCGAGGTACCCGGCGCGGGCCTGGGCGTGACAGCCCGGTCCATGATGGGCGGGATCGGCAACAGAGGCAGGACGATGGTGGTCCGCCTGTCGGGGCCGTTTCCGTTCACCCAGGGGTTGCCCGGGTCGACGTTGTACGGGCCACTCGTGGTGTTCGGGTAGAGCGGCACCGGATCGCCCTGGTTCGCACCGAGGTTTCGGAGCGTCTCGGAGATCGTCGCATCCACGGACAGGAACACGTTCGCCGAGCCGCCGACGGTCGACGGAATCGACGCGTCCGGGAACGGGAAGGTGGGGACGAACCCGGTCAGGTCGATGAGCTCAGGGGTGGACTCGCCCAGGTACTGCAGCACCGGACGCAGTGCCCGCAGGTCCGCGATGATGTCCTCCCTGCTGGTGAGCAGGATGTCGGATCCCACCTGACCGAGCGCGTCGACGCGGCGCAACATCTCCACGAGTTGGGGACGCTGCTCCTCGAGTACCGCCACACCGGCGGGCAGCTCGTCGAGAGCGGCCTGGATCTGTTCCCGCTGATCATTGGCGCGGGCCGTCATCAGGTTCACGCCCTCGAGTGCATCGGTGATGCTGTCGCGCTGCCGGTTGAGCCCGGAGATGAGCTCGTCCGCCGAGCGCAGGGTCTCGGTGAGACCCTCCTCGCGACCGTCCGTCACCGCGCGCAGCTCCGCGACGATCGGTTGGATCTGGTCCACGCCGCCGCCGTTGAGAAGCAGCGAGAGCGCACCGAGCACCTGCTCGATATCCGTGGCCGTCCGACTGTTTGACGTCGAGATCACATCGCCGTCGGACAATCTGCCGGCCGGCGGCTCATCCTCCGGAGGGGTGAGCTGGACGAACTTCTCCCCGAGCAGGTTGGTCTGCTGGACCGACGCCTCCACGTTGGAGGGCAGGTCGAGGTCGTCGCGCAGGATGATCTCCACCCGCGCCGTCCACCCGTCCTCCGCGAGCGAGACGCCCGAGACGCGTCCGGCGTCGAGACCGTTGACCTTCACGCTGGACTGGAGGACGAGGTCGAGCACATCGTCGAACTCAACGGCCACCGTGATGGGGTCGTCCCCCACATCGGCGCCACCCGGCAAGGTGTAGTCCTCGAGATCCATGGAGCAGCCGGAGGCCAGAGCGGTGACCACGGCGGCGACCCCGAGGGCTCGGACCCTGCGCCTGACGGCGGTGGGCGTGTGGCGGCTCATCCCCGACCCCCTTCCGAGGCGGGCGTCATCGGCCAGCCGTAGTTGCCCGGCACCGTTCCGGGTACGGGGATGGACTGCTTCATCTCGCCCGCCAGGATGCCGAGCGGCAGGTCGGGATTGGAGGCCCGGAGTTCGCGGTTGCGCTCCGGCGCGAGCGCCTCACACGCCTGGATGTCAGCGCGTCGCATGTTGTCCAGTTCCCTCAGCATCTGGTCTCCCGGATTGAGACGGCTCAGTGTCATGAGCGAGCACAGAACACCGGCTGGATCCTGCTTCTCCGGCAGGTTCGCGCGCATCGACAGCGAACCCGACTCGGAGTCGTAGGCGCCGATGAGGTTGGACAGGGCCAGCGGTGCCGTCTTGAGGATCTCCTCGAGATCGTCCCTCTGGTCGGCGGTGATCTGGCTGAGGGTGACGAGCCGGTCCGCGTTGCTCCGGATCACGTCCTGGTTGTCGCGGACCAACCGGGCCACGTCGGCGAGCGCGTAGCTGAGTTCACCGAGGGCGCCCTGGAGGTCCTCCCGCTGGCCCGCCACAGTCCGGTTGAACGTCGCCATCTGGGTGTTGAACTCGCGCACCTGCGCATCGTTCTGCGCGAGCATGGTGACGAAGGACTGCAGGTTGACCACGGTCTCGCTGATGTCCTGGCTCGAGTCCGCCAGCGTCGTCGCGGCCTTGGAGAGTTCGTCGATCGACCGACCGAGCGCCGCGCCGTTGCCGCCGAGGGTGTCGGCGGAGGTGGTCACGAACCGGTCGAGAGCGCCGTCCCTGTTGGCGCCGTCGGGCCCGAGCGCATCCGTGAGTCCCTTGACCGATGCGTACAGCTTGTCCACCTCGACGGGCGTCGCGGTCCGCTCGAGCGGGATGTGCGCCCCGGACTCCATGACGGGACCTCCCGAGTACGCGGGCAGGAGCTGGATGTTGCGGTCCGGGATGACCGACGGGGTCACCTGGACGGCCTTGGCGTCGGCGGGGATCTCGATACCCCTGTTGACGTGCAGCTTGACCTCGACGGTGTCGCCCATCGGGGTGACCTCGTCGACGGAGCCGACGGTCACCCCGAGGATCCGGACGTCCGTGCCCTGCGAGACGCCGACGGCCGAGGGGAAGGTCGCGGTGATGGTGGTCCGACCCATCCGCGTGACGGCGAGGTAGGTGACCGCCACGATCGCGACGACGACGACGAGGAGCAGCGCGACCAGCCAGTACGGCAGCTTCTTGTGCATCAGTTGATCCCACTCTGTCGGGCCGGCGCGCGGGCACCTGGGTAGAAGGGCGGTTCCGGGATGCCCGGCGGGACGAGGTTGGTGACCACGGAGTCGAACCAGCGACCGGTCCCCAGCATGTTGGCGTAGAGCCGGTAGAAGGGTGCCAGGTTGTGGATGGACTTCTTCAGCTCCTCCTCGTGGTCGGTGAGGACCGCCAGCGCCGAGTCGAGGCTGTCGAGGGTGGGCCCGAACTCGGCCTCGTTCTCCGCGACGAACCTCCGGAGCTCGATCGACAGACCACGGGTCGACGCCAGCACGAGCTTGAGCGCCTCCGAGCGGTCGTTGAGTTCGCCCAGGAGCTGACCGGTGCCGACGATGAGCCTCCGGAAGTCGTCGTTGCGCTCCGCGAGGATCGCCGAACTGGTCCGGGTGGCCTCGAGCAGCTCACGGAGTTCGGCGTCGCGGCTGGACAGGGTCTGGGACAGCCGGGCCACTCCGTCGACCGCTCCGCGGAACTCCTCGGGTGAGGCCTGCATCGCGTCGGTGAGCGTGTCCAGGCTCTCCGCGAGTTTCGCGTCGTCGATCTGATCGAGAGTCTCGGCGGCCGAGGAGAACGCGGTGACGACGTCGTAGGGCGCCACCGTGCGGTCGAGCGGGATCGGTTCGGACCGGTCCAACTCGCCGTTCCCCGCAGGGATGAGCGCGAGGTACTTCTGGCCGAGGACGGTCTTGACCTGGATGCTCGCCCGCGTGTCGTCCCCGAGCCAGGCGTCCTTGGCCCGGAAGCCCACGACGACCTTGTCCCCGTCGAGTTCGACGTCCGTCACCACTCCCACCTTGACGCCGGCCACACGGACCTCGTTGCCGTCCGTCAGCCCGGCCGCTTCGGAGAAGTGCGCCGAGTACTTGGGTCCGGCACCCACGAAGGGCAGCGAGTCCAGCATGAAGGCGGTCATGGTGAGGACCAGGATCACGATGACACCGACGGCGCCGATCGTGGCGTTCCCGAACCTGGGTTCACCAGGTCTGCGCTTACTCATGAGATCCCCCCATGACACCGGGGCGCCACATTGGTGTACACCGGGTGATTGAATGTCGGGCCGCCGCTCGGCAGCAGGTTGGGCACGTTCGTGCCCGGACCGCTCGCCACGTCGAGTCCACACAGATAGAACTGGAACCACGACCCGAACGACCCCATCCGGATGAGGTTGTCGGTCTTGACCGGCATGTTCTGCAGAACCGTGCTGAGCGTGTCCCGGTTCGCGGTGATGTCGTCCGTGACCAGCTTGAGGTGGTCGAGCGACTCGGTGACGCTCGGACGGGTCGCGGTGACCACGTTCTCGGCGGAGGACGTCAGATCGGCTATCGAGTCGAGCGAGCTACCGATCGCGTCGCGCTCCTCGGCCAGTCCCTCCACCAGCTGCCTGGTGGTCACCACGAGCTGCTGGAACTGGACGTCACGCTCGTTGATCGTCTGTAGGACCCGGGTGAGGTTGTCGATGACCTCTCCGATCACCTGATCACGGTCGGCGAGGTGGTTGGTGAGCTGCCCGGTCTGCTGGACCAGGCTCGTGACGGTCCCACCCTCGCCCTGCAGCACGCGGACGAGCGAGTCGGCGAGTGCGTTGACGTCCTCCGGCTGCAGGGTGGTGAACAGCGGTCGGAAACCGTTGAACAAGGCCGTGAGGTCCACGGCGGGCGAGGTGTTCTCGATTCCGATGGTCGTCCCCTCCGGCATCATCGGCGCCACCGGCCCGGGTACGCGGGTGATGTTCATGTAGCGCTGACCGATCATGTTGCGCAGCCGCAACGAGAGGTGGACGTTGGCCGGGAGGGTCCGGTCACCGGACATCGTGAAGTCCACCCTGGCCCGGTCCCGGTCGTGGATCTCGAAGCCGGTCACGTGACCCACCACGACCCCGGCGATACGGACGTCGTCGCCCTCCTCGAGCATCGTCACGTCGGAGAAGATCGCGGAGTACTCCGTCCCGGCATCGCGGGTGCCACCGCGGATGGTGGTCGCGAGGACCGTGCTCAGCAGGATGGTGACCACCACGAAGATCGTCAGCTTGACGAACGACCCCAGGACGCCACCGCGGAAGAGTGCCTTGATCTTGGTGCTCATCGGAAGCTCACCTCCGCCCCGCGGAGAGCAGGAGCGCCGATTCCGCCGATCCAGGCGGGGATCTCCCCTGCGTCGCGCGAGGTCGCGACGCCGTAGACGGTGCGGACGGTGTCGGTCTCCAGCGGTGACCCGGCGTACGCCATCGCCATGACGTCCCGATCCCGACCCGCGGTGACGGTGGAGGGGAACGGCAGGTTGGGTTGCTCGGGGACGGCCCTACCCGGCGCAGCGGGCACGGACCCGCGGGTCCGCAGACCGGGGACCGGACCGTCCTGGTCGAGCGGGTTGGGCAGGGTGGGGATGAACTCCGGCCCGGGGTTGCGGGTGGGAGGTTGGTAGGCACCGTCGGCGATGGCGCCGCCGGGCGCCGAGCCGAAGTTCTGTGGCGCCACCGCCGGTTCGTAGCACCGCGGGCCACGGGTGTCGAAGAATCGCGGTTCGTCCTGATTGGGCACGTAGCGACCCTTGGGGTTGACCACCTCGATGGTCACCCGGATACCCGGGTTCGGGGTACCGACACCGAGGATCGCGTCGGAGCGATCAAGGGCGGTCATGAACTGCTCGACAGTGCACGGCAGGGCGGGCGAGTACTCGGCGAGATACTCGAGCGACGTCCTGGAATCGACGGCGAGGGCGATGAGGTCGTTGCGGTTGGCGGCGAGGAAGCCCGTGAGGACCTCAGCCGAGGTGCTGACCCGTTGTAGCCCGTCCGCGATGTCGGTCCGCCGCTGGATCACGGTGTCACCGGTCGTGCGGAGGGCGTCGAGCGCGTTGATGAGGTCGGGCAGGGCCTCGGAGTAGGTCTGGGAGAAGGTCGCGAGATCCTCGATCCCGGCCTCCAGCGCCGGCATCTCCTGGGTGATGCCGTCGAATACCTGGCCGATCTCCACGATGCTCGCCCCGATCTCGTCGCCCCGCCCCGACAGGGCCTGGTTGAGTGCCCCGAGCGTGCCGGCGAGCTTCTCCGGCGGGACGGCCTCCAGGACCGGGAGCAGACCGTCGAGTACGCGCCCGAGTTCGACGGCGTTACCGCGGGTGTCCTGTTCGATCGTGGCGCCGGGCTCTATGGTCCCCACGGGCTGCTCGGGGAAACCGAGGTCGACATACCGCTCACCGAAGAGCGTCTTGGGGAGCATCCTTCCGTTGACGTTGGCCGGGAGCTGGTCGATGAACGCCGGATCGAACTCCATGTTCACGCGGACCTTGTCCCCCTCGGGCTCGACCCCGGAGACGCGACCGACCAGGACGCCGCGCGCCTTGACGTCGGCGTCGTTGGGTAGTGCGTAGGCCATGTCGTCCGCGATCATCGTGACGCTGTCCGAGGCCGTGAACGCACGGTTGTAGATGGCGATGGTGGTGCCGACGAAGGCCAGGACGATGACGAGGAACAGCGCGGCCAACAGGCGCTTGGAGGTGGTCGAGAGCTCGTTCATCCCGCCACCCGCACCGTCGTGGTCGTACCCCAGAGAGCCAGTCCGACAAAGAAGTTGAGAATCGCGACCACGACGATCGTCGTCCGGACCGCGCGACCCACCGCCACGCCCACCCCGGCGGGACCGCCACTCGCGGTGAAACCGTAGAAGCAGTGGATCATCACCAGGACGAAGGCGAAGATGATCACCTTGATGAACGAGTAGATCACGTCTTCCGGTGGCAGGAAGAGGTGGAAGTAGTGGTCGAACGACCCCGTGGACTGACCCTGCAACATCGTGTTGACGCCCCGTGTCGCCAGGTAGGACGACAGCAGACCCACCACGTACAGCGGGATGACCGCGATGAACCCGGCGATGATCCGTGTGGTGACGAGGTACGGCACGCTGGGGATCGCCATGACCTCGAGGGCGTCGATCTCCTCGGAGATCCGCATCGCGCCGAGCTGAGCGGTGAAACCGCACCCGACGGTGGCCGACAGCGCCAGGGCGGCCACCAGCGGCGCGACCTCGCGGGTGTTGACGTAGGCCGAGAGGAAACCGGTCAGGACCGAGCTGCCGATCTGATCCAGCGCGGCGTAGCCCTGGAGGCCCACGACGACACCGGTGAACCCGCTCATCATGACGATCACGCCGATGGTCCCGCCGAGCACCGCGAGCACTCCGACGCCGAAGGTCACCTCGGCGATCAGGCGCAGGACCTCTTTCCGGTAGTGCACGAGCGTCTGCGGGATCCAACGGATCGCCCGCAGATGGAACGCGAGCTGGTCACCCAGACTGTCGAACGAGCTGACCGGGCCGCGCACCAGGGCCCGGAGCCGGGCCCTGGTGGGCCCGACGTCGGTGAAGATCGCCATCACGACCCCTTCGGAGGAACGATCTGCAGGTACATCGCAGTGAGGATCAGGTTGGCGAAGAACAGTAGGAGGAAGGTCAGGACCACTCCGAGGTTGACGGCGTCGCCGACCCCCTTGGGACCGCCCTTGGGATTCATGCCGCAGTACGAGGCGACGACGCCCGCGATGAGTCCGAACACCAGGGCCTTGAACGAGGACATGATGAAGTCGGGTAACTGGGCGAGCGCACCGAAGGACATGAGGTAGGCGCCCGGGGTGCCGCCCTGCAACAGGATGTTGAACACGTAACCGCCGGCGATCCCGACGATCGACACCAGTCCGTTGAGCAGCACCGCGACGAGCATCATGCCGAGTACGCGCGGGACCACGAGCCGCTGGACGGGGTCGATCCCGAGGACCCTCATGGCGTCGAGTTCCTCACGGATGGTCCGGGCACCGAGGTCGGCGGCCACGGCCGATCCGGCGGCGCCGGCGATCAACAGTGAGGTCACCAGTGGCGCTCCCTGCTGGACCACCGCGAGCACGCCGGTCGCACCGGTGTACGCCTCTGCCCCGAGTTGCTGGACCAGCGAACCCGTCTGCATCGCCACGACCGCCCCGAAGGGGATCGCGACCAGTGCCGACGGCAGGATCGTGACCGAGGCGATGAACCACGACTGACTGATGAACTCCCGGAACTGGAACGGCCTCCTGAAGATCCCACGAATCACCTCGAGGAAGAGGCGGAACACCGCGCCCGCCCCACCGATCGCACCCCGGACGCCGCCTCCCACGTCCGCCGGAGACACACCGGTCCTCACCTTGGGTTGCTGAGTCGCACCCTCCGCCATTTACTTCCCCCGACCTCTCCGGTGTCCTCAGTTCTCGTCGGACCCGTAGTGGTCGTCGATGCCTGTCGTCGATGTGCTGTCCCCGGTGCTCCTGGTGGTGGCACCGGCCGTCGCCGCCGCGGCGTGCTTGCCGTTGCCGCCGTGGCCGCGGGACGCCCACTCGGCCCGGATGGCCTCCTGCGCGCTGTCGGGGAGTGTGTCCATCATGTCGGCCACACGCTTCTCACGGCGGATCTCGCCCTTGCGCTCGGGACCGCCGGGGGTCGGCTGCATCTGCGGCGGGACCCCCGTCACCTCGTCCTCGCCCGGGGAGCCGTCGTTGTGGCCGGCGTCGGCCTGCGCCTGCTCCTCGCGCATCTGCGCGTCGTCCTTCTCCTCGGACATGCCGATCGGACCCAGTTTGGATCCGCGGAGGAACTGACGGACCGAGGGTTCCTCGCTCGTCAGCAGGACCTCGCGCGGGCCGAACATGACGAGCTTCTTGCGGTACAGCATGCCCAGGTTGTCCGGCACGGTCCGCGCGAGGTTGATGTTGTGCGTCACGATGAGGATGGTGGCGTCGATCTGCGCGTTGATGTCGATCAACAACTGCGCGAGGTAGGTCGTGCGGACCGGGTCGAGACCCGAGTCGGGCTCGTCGACCAGGATGATCTCGGGGTCCAGCACGAGTGCGCGGGCGAGGCCGGCGCGCTTGCGCATACCGCCGGAGATCTCACCCGGGAGCTTGCCCTCCGCACCGGTGAGACCGGTCAGCTCGAGCTTCTCCATGACGACGTCCCGGATCTCGCTCTCCGACTTGCGGGTGTGCTCGCGCAGCGGGAAGGCCACGTTGTCGTAGAGGTCCATCGACCCGAAGAGCGCGCCGTCCTGGAACAGGACACCGAACAGCTTCCGGATCTCGTAGAGCTCCTTGGCGGTGCACTGGAGGATGTCCGTGCCGTCGATGATGATCTGACCGCGCTCGGGCCGCAGGAGCCCGATGAGCGACTTCAGGAACACCGACTTACCGGTGCCGGATGGACCCAGGAGCGCGCTCACCTCCCCCTCGGGAAGGGTGAACGAGACGTCCTCCCAGATCTTCTGCGAACCGAAGGACTTCGTCAGACCCTCGACAGATATCTCGATACCCACGTCACCACTCCTCACTGCAGCCATCATCTGTGGCCACGGTCACTGTAAACTACCGCTCGGAGCGCGTGCTTCGTTACATACCGATAAGTAATGTATCGCAACGAACCTCGTCGGACCGACCTGCAGAAATGCCGAAGGGGCGGTCCGGCGACATCGCCGGACCGCCCTTCACGAGACGTGGTGCGTCAGATCACTTGAGCGAGACCTTGGCGCCGGCCTCTTCGAGCTTGGTCTTGGCAGCCTCGGCGGACTCCTTGTCGGCCTTCTCGATGATCGCCTTGGGAGCGGACTCGACGAGGTCCTTGGCCTCCTTGAGGCCCAGGCCCGAGACGATCTCGCGGACGACCTTGATCACGCCGATCTTCTTCTCGCCGGCCGACTCGAGGACGACGTCGAACTCGTCCTGCTCGGCGGCGGCCTCGGCGGCGGCCGGGGCGGCGGCCGCGGCGGCGACCGGAGCGGCCGCGGTGACCTCGAAGGTGTCCTCGAACAGCTTCACGAACTCGGAGAGCTCGAGAAGAGTCATCTCCTTGAAGGCCTCGAGCAGCTCGTCGTTGCTGAGCTTCGCCATGGTGGCGTCCTTTCATTTGGTCCCGGCACCGTCATACGACACCGGAAGCGTGTGGGGTGTGTCAGTTCTTCTTGTCTTCGAGCGCCGCGAACAGACGTGCCAGCTGCGAGGCGGGCGCGTTGAACAGGCCGGCGGCCTTGGCCTGGTTGCCCTTGAGCGCACCGGCCATCTTCGCGAGGAGGACCTCGCGGGACTCGAGCTCGGCGATCTTGTCGAGTTCGGCGGCGGACAGCGTGGCGCCGTCCATGACACCACCCTTGACGATGAGCGCCTTGTTGTCCTTGGTGAAGTTCTTGAGCGCCTTGGCGGCGTCCACGACCTCACCGGTGACGAACGCGATGGCGGTGGGGCCGGTCAGGAGGTCGTCGAGACCCTCGACACCGGCTTCCTTCGCCGCACGCTTGACCAGGGTGTTCTTGGCCACGGTGTACGTGGCCGAGTCACCCAGAGCCTTGCGCAGCGCGGTGACCTGCGGAACGGAGAGTCCGCGGTATTCGGTGACCACGGCCGTGGTGGAGTTCTGGAAGTGCTCCTTGATCTCCTCGACGGCCTGGACCTTTGCGGGCTTTGCCATGTTTCGCCTCCTCTCTGCTTCTCACTGCCGGGAAATGCACGAACGCCCCGGGCGCAGGCGGCACGGGGCGTGGAGGAGGCGGGCACGGTGACGTGCCATTTCCTACACTGACCGGTGTTCTCCTGCGCGGGCCGTCCGGGCGCTCCCGGACACTTCGACCGCCCCCGGCGGGGGCGGTGACCTGCGGTCTTCGGTGAAACTTGATCAGGTGCCCGACGGGGCGAGCCGTCGGGCGTTCAAACTTCCTCATCAGGGTATAGGCGGCGGTGCGTCACCGCCAAATCGGCGGGCCACCGGGGAATGGCGGGTCGGGCGTGTTTCTGACACTGTTGTGCCGTGCCTCCTGCCTCGTCCCGCGTCGCCGTCATATACAACCCCATCAAAGCCGGTGTCGATGGGGTCCGTCGCCGCACGGCCGAGAGGGCGGCTCTGCACGGATGGACCGATCCGGTGTTCTACGAGACCACCGAGGAGGATCCGGGCATGGGTCAGGCCGAGGAGGCCGCCGCGAGCGGCGTGGGCCTGGTGCTCGCCTGCGGCGGCGACGGCACCGTGCGTTCGGTCGCCCAGGGTCTCGTCGGTACCGGCATCCCCATGGGCGTGGTGCCTCTCGGCACCGGCAACCTGCTCGCCCGGAATCTCGACATCCCGTTGGACGACGTCGACCGCGCGGTCCGCGTGGCGATGAGCGGCCGGAGCCGGGGCGTGGACCTCGGCCTGGTCCGGTACACCGACGGCGAGGGGCACACCCACGACGACGTCTTCCTCGTCATGCTCGGCGCGGGCATGGACGCGGACATGATCGCCGGCACCCACGACGGCCTCAAGGCCCGGGTGGGATGGCTCGCCTACGTGGGGGCCTTCGCCAACACACTGCTGCGCGGCCACCGGATCAGGGTGGAGTACTCGCTCGACGACGGACCGGAGATCCACACCCGGGCCCGGACCCTGCTGGTGGCCAACTGCGGGATGCTCCAGGCCGGGATGATCCTCCTGCCCGACGCCGTGATCGACGACGGTCTCCTCGATGTGTTGGCGTTGCGGGCCAAGGGCGCCCTCGGGTGGGTCCAGGCCGGCGCGGTACTGGTCCACCACACCTTCCAGCACCAGCTCACCCCGGCACTGCGGAGGGGTTCCTCCCACGTCGAGGGCAAGGAACGACACCAGACCCGGCCACTGGACTTCCGTCAGGGCGAGGCGGTCTCGGCCCGGATCCTGGAGAAGCCCGCGTCGTTCCAGATCGACGGCGAGGAGTGCGGAACCGTCACCGAGTTCTCGGCGTGGATCAAGCGTCGGGGACTCACGGTGCGTGTCGCCCACTGACCCTGGCGGTTCGTTCTCCAGGGGTCGCGCCGCTCCGGTGGCGCCGCCGGGCCGGGGACGGGTGGTCACTCCGCCCGGGCTGGGTAGCGTGTGGGTCGAGGAGACCGCCCGCCCGGGTACCGGGTGAGGGGTTCACACGGTGGGTGCGACCAACTCGCACGGCGTACTGGCGGGGGCGTGCCATGGAGACAGTCGACGGACAGGGGCGGTCCGGGACCGGGCCGCTGGCGGGCATGCTCGTGGTGGAGCTCGGCACGCTGATCGCGGGCCCGTTCGCCGGCCGGCTGTTGGGGGACATGGGCGCACGGGTCGTCAAGATCGAGGATCCCGGGCGCCCCGACCCCCTGCGGACCTGGGGCCAGGGCGAGCGCGACGGCCGCCGCCACTTCTGGACCGTCCACGCGCGCAACAAGGAGTCGATCACCCTCGACCTGCGGTGCCCGGACGGCGCGGCGATCTTCCTCGACCTGGTCGCCCGTGCGGACGTCGTGGTGGAGAACTTCCGTCCGGGCACCCTGGAGAAGTGGGGGCTCGGGCCGGACCGCCTGCACGAGGTCAACCCCGGCCTGGTGGTCGGTCGGGTCTCCGGATACGGCCAGACCGGGCCCCAGGCCACCCGCGCCGGTTACGCCTCGGTCGCCGAGGGTGTCTCGGGGCTGCGGCACCTCAACGGGTTCCCGGACCGTCCGCCGCCCCGGATGGCCCTGTCGATCGGCGATACCCTCGGTGGGATGTTCGCCGTGCAGGGGATTCTCGCGGCGCTGCTCGCCCGCACCGCCACCGGGCGCGGACAGGTGGTCGACGTGGCCCTCACGGAGTCCTGCCTGGCCGTACAGGAGTCGGTGATCCCCGACTTCGACGCGGCGGGAGTGGTGCGCGGCCCGTCCGGAACGCGTCTGGAGGGGATCGCCCCGTCGAACCTCTACCGCGCGTCGGACGGGGTGTGGGTGATCATCGCCGCCAACCAGGACACCGTGTTCCGCCGGTTGTGCTCGGCGATGGGCCGTCCCGAGCTCGCCGCGGACCCGCGTTTCGCCGACCACCACGCGCGCGGGGTGCACCAGGACCAGATCGACCAGATCATCGCCGACTGGGCCGCGGAGCGGACGGCCGGGGAGGTCGCCACCGTCTTGGAGGCCGCCGGCGTCGTGGTGGGTCCCGTGAACACCGTCGCGGACGTGGTGCGGGACGAGCAGTTCCTCGCACGCGGGATGCTCGTGCCACACACCGTGCCCGGCGTGGACGACACGGTGCTCGGACCAGGGGTCGTGCCCGTGCTGGACGCCACGCCCGGTTCGGTGCGTCGCGGCGGGACCCCGGAACCCGGCTGGGACAACCGGGTGGTCTATTCCGAGCTGCTCGGCCTCGACGACGAACACCTGGCCGACCTGGCCGCGCGCGGCGTCATCTGAGCGCCGTAGCGCCTCACGTCGTCGGCAGGGTCCAGTCGAACTCGCGGCCGTTGCCGTGCGCCCCCGCCGAGGCCCGCGAGCGCGACCGCTCGCCCAACTCGGCCAGCATCCGGTCACCCGCCCGCACCAGGTCGTGGAATCCCTCCGGATCCAACCAGTCCGGCCGGAGGGCGAACAGCACGTCCTCGGTGGCGGTGTTGCCGGAGGCCCCGGGCGCGAAGGGGCAGCCGCCGAGCCCGCCCAGGGCCGAGTCGATCATCCCTGCGCCCGCCGCCACCGCGGCCAGGGAGTTGGCGACCCCCATCCCCCACGTGTCGTGGCCGTGGAAGACGATGCGACGACCGGCAGCCGGTCCGGCAGCGGCCGCGACCAGGTCGCCGACCTGTCGCGGATGCGCCTGTCCGAGAGTGTCCGCCAACACCACGTCGACCGTCCCGGCGCCGCGCGGATCCGCGATCAACTCCAGGACCCGACCGGGAACGACCGGCCCGGTGATCGGACAGGTGAAGGCGGTGGCCAGGCAGAGCTGGACCTCGCCGCCGACGGCGTCGGCTGCCCGCACCGCCTCGGGCAGCGCGGCCATGCTCGTCTCGACGTCCCGGCCGATGTTGGCCCGGTTGTGCGCGTCCGTCACCGACAGGCAGTACTGGAAGCGCCGCACCCCGGCGTCGGCGGCGCGCCGCACCTGACCGGGCGTGGCCACCCATACCCAACAGCGGTCCCGCTCGGCCCCGTCCAGGGCGCCGATCACGTCGAGCGTGTCGGCGAGCGCCGGGACGAGGTCCGGTCTTGCCATCGACCCCACCTCGAGTTCGGGAACGCCGGACCTGAGCAGCGTGCGGACGAGTTCCACCTTGCCGGCGGTACTCAGTCGCCCCACCGTCAACTGAAGTCCGTCCCTCAGGGCGACGTCGCGCACTGCCACGTCTCCGCTGGACCGCGTGTTCATGGGGTCGTCCTTCCGCATCCGGGACCGCCAGGTGGTGCGGTGTGCTGGCTCCCACGGCGGCCTGGGGATCCTGGCGATGACGGTACCCGCGGGGGCGGCCGGACGGCGTCACGGCCGGGGGTGTGACCGCCGGGGGCGTGACCGCCGGGGTGTGACCGCCGGGGGCGTGACGGCCAGGGGCATCCCCGACAGCGAAGGGCCCCGCGCCGTGAACGGTCGCGGGGCCCTTCTGCCGGGGGATCAACTCACTGGGAGTCGGTGCCCGCCTCGAGGAGCTTGGAGATCGCCGAGGTGTCGACCGGGATGCCGGGTCCGGTCGTGGTGGACACGGTGATCTTCTGCAGGTAGCGGCCCTTGGAGGAAGACGGCTTGAGACGCATGACCTCGTCGATCGCGGCCTGGTAGTTCTCCGTGAGCTGCTCGGTGGAGAACGAGGCCTTGCCCACGATGAAGTGCAGGTTGTTGGCCTTGTCGGTGCGGAAGGTGACCTTGCCGCCCTTGATGTCGCTGACGGCCTTGGTCACGTCCATGGTGACGGTGCCCGTCTTGGGGTTCGGCATGAGGCCACGCGGGCCGAGCACGCGGGCCACACGGCCGACCTTGGCCATCTGGTCCGGGGTGGCGATCGCGGCGTCGAAGTCGAGCCAGCCGCCCTGGATCCGCTCGATGAGGTCATCGGAGCCCACGACGTCGGCGCCGGCGGCCTCGGCCTCGGTGGCCTTCTCGCCCGCGGCGAAGACGATGACGCGGGCGGTCTTACCGGTACCGTTGGGAAGATTCACGGTGCCACGGACCATCTGGTCCGCCTTGCGGGAGTCGACGCCAAGTCGCATGGCGACCTCGACGGTGGCGTCCATCTTCGTCGAGGAGGTGTCCTTGGCCAGTGCCAGGGCATCCAGAGGCGAGTACAGCTTGGTGCGGTCGACCTTGTCAGCTGCGGCCTTGTAGGCCTTGCTGTTCTTGCTCATGAGAGTTCCATTCCTGCCGCGTGTTCTCTGCGACGGTCGGGTGTGGTGCGGGCCTGAGCTGCCCTCCCACGATTACGTGTGGTGGTGGAGGTCAGGCCTCGACCGTGATGCCCATGGAGCGGGCGGTGCCGGCGATGATCTTCGCGGCCTGGTCGACGTCGTTGGCGTTGAGGTCTTCCATCTTGGTCTGCGCGATCTCGCGGACCTGGTCCATGGAGACCTTGCCGACCTTGGCGGAGTGCGGCGTGCCCGAACCCTTCTGCAGGCCGGCGGCCTTCAGCAGGAGCTTGGCGGCCGGCGGCGTCTTGAGCTTGAAGTCGAAAGAACGGTCCTCGTAGACCGTGATCTCGACCGGCACGACGTTCCCGCGCTGGTTCTCGGTGGCTGCGTTGTAGGCCTTGCAGAACTCCATGATGTTGACACCATGGGCACCCAGAGCCGGGCCGACCGGCGGTGCCGGGTTGGCTGCGCCGGCATTGATCTGGAGCTTGATCAGCCCTGAGACCTTCTTCTTCTTCGGAGGCATCGTCTTCCTGATTCTTCGACTGGATCTCGGCTCCACGCTGTACACGTGGGAGGCCGACTGTCGTGTGCGCCGCCCCCGCTGGCCCGCCCGTCGGGCAGGGCGTGCGGTGGCGCAGGCGCAACCTTGGAGAGTCTACGTGCAACGTCCGCGCAACAACTAATCCAACATCCGCACAACAACTAACCCGGTTGTCGTGCCGATGCACTGACCCGGAAACGACGGAACCCGCCGGGCGCGATGTGCGCGGGGCGGGCCGTCGGGGTGATCGCGCGGGTCAGTCGATCTTCTCCACCTGGGAGAATCCGAGCTCCACCGGGGTCTCGCGACCGAAGATGGACACGAGCACCTTGAGCTTCTGCGAGGTCGGGTCGACCTCGGAGATGCTGGCGGGCAGGGTGGCGAACGGTCCGTCCATGACGGTGACCGACTCGCCGACCGTGAACTCCACCTCGACGGTCTGCGGGACCAGTCCACCGTCGGCCTCGCCACCGGGGCTGGCGGCCTTCTTCTCCGGCTTGGGGGCCAGGAACTTGGCCACGTCGCTCAGCGAGAGCGGGGTGGGCGCACCGGCCGCACCGCCGGTCGCACTGACGAACCCGGTCACGCCGGGGGTGTTGCGGACGACACCCCACGACTCGTCGTCGAGGTCCATGCGGACCAGGACGTAGCCGGGCAGGACCTTGCGGTTGGCGACCTTCTTCTGGCCGTTCTTGACCTCGGTGTACTCCTCGATCGGGACCTCGACCTGGTAGATCTTGTCCTCCGCGCCGAGGGTGACGGCACGGGTCTCGAGGTTGGCCTTCACCTTGTTCTCGTACCCGGCGTACGAGTGGACGACGAACCAGTCGCCGGGGAGCTTGCGCAGCTGGCGCTTGAAGGCGATGACCGGGTCGATCGCGGGGGCCGCCTCCTCGGCGGGGGCCTCGGCCGAATCGGACTCGTCGGATCCCTCCGCGGCGTCGGCCTCATCGCGCACGTCGGCGTCCTCGTCGTCGGCCTCATCGGTGCCGGCGACAGCGTCGATGGCGTCCGCCACGGCCTCGGCGGTCGGCGGGACCGCGACGTCGGAGGGGTCCGCGGAGGTGTCACCGAGCACCGCATCCGCCGCGGTCTCGGCCTGCTCGGCGGCAGCCGGGCTCTGCTCGACGTCCTCGGACTCGGGGCTCTGCTCGATGTCGCTCACTGAAATTGCGGTCCTCTCGAAGTTCGGCGGTCCGGGTCTAGTCCCGGACCTCCAGCGGCGGGTGTCAGCGGTCGAAGACGAGCTCGACGAGCTTGCCCGCGCCGAAGTCGACGCCGGAGACCAGCGCGGTCATGAAGATCAGGAACAGGAACACCACGATGGTGTAGGTGACCATCTGGTTACGCGTGGGCCAGATGACCTTGCGCAGCTCCTCGATGACCTGCCCGATGTACTGGAACGGATTCGCGCGGTTGGCCCGCGTGTCCTCCGCGGTGTCCGCATCGGTGCGGACACGATTGGCGACGGTGGTGTCGCTCCGGCCGGCTTTGCCTGTCGGAACGGCGGCACCGGTGGGGCCGGCCGCGCCGTCGGAACCGCGCGCGCCGCTGGTGTCGTCGTCGCGATCCTGACTCACGCGTTACCTCCGGGTCGACTGTGGCTGGCGGGAAGGGCAGGGGCGACAGGACTTGAACCTGCAACCTGCGGTTTTGGAGACCGCTGCTCTGCCAATTGAGCTACGCCCCTTCGGCCGGTCTCCCGGCCACCCGTGCCGTCTCACGAATCGCGGACCGCACGAACGCCTCGACTCTACAGTGTCGGCGGCTGCCTCAGGCAGCGTGGGCCGCGACCGCGGGCGGTCGGGCGTCGCAAGTGTACGTCAGCCCCGGCAGTGGCTCTAAATCGCTCGATCGGGGTCGTCGAGGGCGACGGTCACGATCGCCTTGCCGAACACCTTGGCCCCGCCGCAGGTGACCGTGAGCGCCACGTCCGCCGTGGAACCGTCGTCGGCGACCTTTCTCACCGTGCCGGCCACCTCCAGCAGGGCCGGGGCGTCGGCGGGGACCACCACCGGCCCGGCGAACCGGATCGAGGTGGCCACCACCCGGTCCGCGCCCCCCGCCCACTCGGCCACGACCCCGATAGCCAGCGCCGCGGTCAGCATCCCGTGCGCGACCACCCCGGGAAGACCGAGCTCGCGGGCGGCCTCGTCACTGAGGTGGATGGGGTTGTGGTCCCCCGAGGCGTCCGCGTAGCGGCGCAGGTCCTCCCGCGTCACCGGCAGGCTGCGGGCCCGGATCGGCTCGCCGGGCTCTGGTCGCCTCGTCGTCGTCGTTTCGTCCGTCGTCGTCGTTTCGTCCGTGGTCATCCCTCCACCTCCGCGGTGAGCAGCGCGCTCGACAGGGACTGGACGGCCGCGCCGGTCGGGTCGCGGAGCACCGTGTCGAAGCCGATCATCCGCCCGCCACGGGCGGACCGCACGCCGGTGACCGTCGCGGTGGCGGTGAGGACGTCACCGACCGCGATGGGCCTGTGGTGCACGGAGGACTGGGCGGTGTGGAGAGTGCGGGAGAGGTCGATCCGCAGGTCGGGGTGCTCCATCACCGCGCGCTGGACCGGCGCCGTCAGCGCCGCGGCCAGCGTGGCCGGCACCTCGCCGGACGGGGCGCCGACGGCCTCGGCGACACGCGCCACCACCTCGGCGGTGACGGTGACGGGGTCGCCGGTGACGACGACGACGTGATCGTCTGCGTTGTCTGTGCTCACACCGGCCGACGCTACCCCAGCCGTTCCGCGCGAAATCGCCGATGCGACACGGACGCGACTCCTACGGTGGGGACAGTCGACCAGGGAGAGCGCCCGTGAGCCAGAAACATCCGGCAGGACACGACCGAGACGAGCGCGGGATCGAGGAGCGCGGCCCCGTGGCCGGCCACGGCGGGTCCCACGCCACCGCCGTCGCCGCCGCGCACGGGGTCCGCACGATGTTCACGCTCTCCGGCGCCCACGTCTTCCCGATGTACGACGCGGCGGAGAAGGAGGACCACGGCATCTCCCTGCTCGACGTCCGGCACGAACAGACCGCCGCGTTCGCCGCCGAGGCCACCGGCAAGCTCACCCGCTCGCCCGGCCTGGCCGTCCTCACCGCCGGGCCCGGCGTCACCAACGGCATCAGCGCGATCTCCCAGGCCTCGTTCTCCGGCGCGCCCATGGTGGTGATCGGCGGCCGCGCCCCCGCGGGCCGGTGGGGCACGGGCAGCCTGCAGGAGTTCGACCACGTTCCCCTGGTCGAGTCGGTGACGGTGTCCGCCGAGACGGCCCGCGACACCGCCGACATCGCCGACGCCACGCACCGGGCCTTCACCGCCGCACGCTCCGCGCACCGCGGGCCTGCGTTCCTGGACGTGCACATGGACCACTTCTTCGACCAGTGCGAGTCCGTGCGACCGGGACCGGGCTCCGGGCCCACCCCGGATCGCGCACCCGACACCGACGCGATCGACCGGATCGCCGACCTGGTGGTGGGGGCGCACCGGCCCGTCCTGGTGCTGGGGTCGGACGTCTGGGCCGACGGCGCCGAGGTGGCCGCCCTGCGCTGTGTGGAGTCGCTCGGTCTGCCCGCGATCCCCAACGGCATGGGTCGAGGGGTCGTCCCCGCCGGTCACGCACTGTTGGTGTCCAAGGCGCGGGGGATGGCGTTCGGGAACGCCGACCTCGTCGTGGTGGTCGGCACCCCGCTGGACTTCCGCCTGGGGTACGGCGTGTTCGGTGGGAAGGACGGGGCGGACCCCGCGACGGTGGTGCACATCGCCGACTCCGAGGGTCAACTCAGCCGGCACGCCTCACCCGCCGTCGCCACAGCCGGTGACCTGGGGCAGGTCCTGGACGCGCTGACCGAGGCGGTGCATCGTCGGTCGACGACGCCGGACTGGGGCGGGTGGGCGCGGTCGCTGCGGGAGAAGGCGGACGCAACGCACGCCGCCGACCTGGAGTTGTTCAGCGCGAGCGCCGATCCCATCCACCCGGCGCGCATCTACGGCGAACTGCTGCCGAGGCTGGAAGAGGACGCGGTCGTGATCGGCGACGGCGGTGACTTCGTCTCCTTCGCCGGCAAGTTCATCGAGCCCGCCCGGCCCGGGAACTGGCTGGACCCCGGCCCGTTCGGCTGCCTCGGCGCAGGCCTGGGCGCGGCGATCGCCGCCAGGATCGCCCGGCCGTCGAGCCAGGTGGTGCTGCTGCTCGGCGACGGCGCGGCCGGGTTCTCGCTGATCGACGTGGACACCCTCGTGCGGCACAACCTGCCCGTGGTGATGGTGATGGGGAACAACGGGGCGTGGGGACTGGAGAAGGGGCCGATGCAGATGCTGTACGGCTACGACGTGATCGCCGACCTCGCCCCGCGCACCCGGTACGACGAGGTGGTCAGGGCGCTCGGCGGGGCCGGTGAGATGGTGACCGATCCCGCACAGATCGGCCCCGCCCTGGACCGCGCGTTCGCCAGCGGGGTGCCGTACCTGGTCAACATCGTCACAGACGTAGAGGCCGGTTATCCGCGCTCGACGTTCGGGGTGTGAGCGACGCCGGACCGCTCCCGCGCTCGGCCAGGCGCCGGGTCCCACGGTGGCACCCGTGCCGTCGTGTGCGCCGGTCATGACACGACGATCCGGTAGAGAAGCTCGGGTCGGCCTCGGCTCCCGTACCGATGGGACACGTCGACCGCGCCGTTGCGGTGCAGATGATCGAGGTAACGCCGCACGGTCGCGCGGGAGGCGCCGCTCACGCGCGCGACCTCCGCGGCCGAGTGCCCGGCGCCGTCGTCCAGTGCGGCGAGGACCGCGGCCAGCGTCGGCTCGGACAGGCCTTTCGGTAGCCGCACCGGGGCACGGCTGTCCGATGCCCGGGCCCGTCCCTCCGGCGCCGGGGTCGTGGGCCCCAGGCCCGCGCCTCTCCGCAACAGGGCGTCGATCTCCCCCTGCCCGAACGAGTCGAGCTCGGCCGGCGGCGCGGCGGCGAACTCGGACCGGAACTGCTCCAGTCGCTCGATCATCGCGGCCCTGGTGAAGGGCTTGACGAGATACCCGGCGACCTGGCCGGACAGCGCCTGTCGAACGGTGATGCGGTCCCGCAGCGAACTCACCACGATCACACTGATCGGGCGGCGGGAGATCGTCCTGATCCTGTGCAGCACCTCGATGCCGCTGAATCCCGGCAGGCCGATGTCGAGCAGCACCAGGTCGATCCCGCCACCGGCCACCCACCCCACCGCCCCCTGCCCGTCGGCGACCGCGGCGGTCACGCCGAAGCCCGCGACGCCCTCCACGTACCGGCTGTGTAGGCGCCGCGCGACGGGATCGTCGTCGACGACGAGCGTCCGGATGACGCGGCCGCCCTGTCCCTGGTCCGTCATCGACTCCCCCGCAGCCGCACGGTGACCAGCGCCCCACCGGCCGGCGATCGGCCCACCTCGATCTCACCGTCGCGGTCCCGCACGATCTGCCAGACCACCCCCAGGCCCACGCCGCGCGTCGCGTGCTGGCCACCCGGTTCTTTGGTGGAGTATCCGTGCTCGATCATCATCGGAAGCGCCTGAGGGTCCAGGCCCGGCCCGTCGTCACCCACCGCCACCTCGGTGCCGAACTCGTCCGCCAGCACCAGGACGTGGACGTGGCCCCCGGGCCCCGCCGCCTCGACGGCGTTGATCACCAGATTGGCGATGAGTGAGAGGTCGTCGCCCCCGAGCTCACCTGCGCTCGTCGAGGTCAGGGGGTCGATCTCCAGCAGTCCCCCCTGTGTCCGGTACTCCGCCGCCATCTCCCCCAACACCGCGCGCAGGCGCGGATCCTCGACGCCACCGTCGCGGGTATCCGCACCGGTGATGGGCGCCAGCTCCGCCAGGTAGTCCAGTGCCGCGTCGGCCTCGCCACTCTCGACGAGCCCGTACACCGCGTGGATGCGGGTCCGGAACTCATGGGTCTGCTCGCGCAGAGCCCGGGACAACCGTCGCTGTTCTCCCAGTTCGGCGTTCTCCGCCTCCAGCCTGCGGACCCGGGCGCCGATCGCCGCCGAGACGCCGGCGGCCCCGGTCAGCCCGACCAGCACCGCCAGCAACACCCACGGCGCCATCGCCGTGAGACTCGACCGCAGGTCGGCGGCGATCTCCGATTCGAGGACACCGACCGATGCCGCGCCGACCACGTCACCGTCGCGATACACGGGCACCTTGGCACGCAGGGTCGGCCCGAGCGTCCCCTCCTCGGTGCCGACGAAGGTGGCTCCCGCCAGCACGTCCGACGGGTCGGTCGAGACCGGCCGGCCGCGTTCCCCGGGCACCGGGTGGGTGATCCGGATCCCCTGGCCGTCACTGATCACGACGTAGTCGACGCCGGACGCCTGCTGGATCAGCTCGGTCAACGGTTGCAGTTCCTGCTCGGCGTCATCCCTCCCGATGGCATCCCGCACCTGGTCGAGCTCAGCGAGGCTGCGCGCGACCGCGAGGACCCGCTCGGTCGTGGCCTCGCGCACCTGCCGCTCCTGGGCCCGGGCCGCGGCATAGGCCGTCAGGCCCACGCAGGTCACCACGACGGCGCACTGGATCAGCAGCACCACGAGGAGCCGGAACCGCCGGCTGAGTAGCCACTCCGAGTATCGCGTCACCCCGCTCCTCCCCTCGCTCGCACCGCCACCGTCCGGCCCGACGGCGTGAGCATCAATGAGCACAAACACTAGTTGTGCCCCACATCACACGTCACCGACCCATGCTCAGCTCATCCCTCGCTGGCGCTCATGCCACCGAACACCTGGAAGGACCGTTGATGCGACACCCCTTCGCCCGCATCCTGACCGTGGTACTCGCCGTCGGCCTCACCACGGCCGCGGCGACCGACGCCAGCCGATCCGGAGGCGGCGACAACCCGCGGACCCAACTGAGCATCATCGCACCGGCCGCCCCCGGGGGCGGGTGGGACACCTTCGGCAGAGAAGCCCAGCAGGCACTCATGACCAACGGGATCGTCAACGCGGTGCGGGTCCGCAACGTCCCGGGCGCGGCCGGCACCATCGGACTGACCCAGTTCGTCCAGCTCGCCGGACGCACCGACTCACTGCTGGTCACCGGCGGCGTCATGGTGGGCGGGGTGATCCTGCAGGATTCCGACGCCACGCTCGAGGACACGACGCCGATCGCCCGCCTCGCCGACGACTACAACGTGCTGGTGGTCCCCGCGGACTCCCCCTATCAGACCCTCGACGAGTTCCTCGCGGCGTGGCGGGAGCATCCGGGGATGGCGATAGCGGGCGGGTCGCTCGGGAGCATCGATCATCTGCTCACGGGCATGCTCGCCGACGCCGCCGGCATCGACCCGGCCCTCATCAACTACATCGCCTACTCCGGTGGCGGGGAGGTCGTGAGATCGATGATCAGCGGCTCCGCGGTGGGTGCCATCTCCGGTGCCAACGACTTCGACGCCCAGATCGAGGCGGGCGAACTCCGTGCGCTCGGGGTCTCGTCGGCGACCCCGGTCGGGGAGCTGTCCACCCCGACCTTCATCGAACAGGGGTTGGACGTGTCCATGTCGAACTGGCGCGGACTGGTCGCCCCGCCGGACATCCCGGACGAGGTCCGGGACGAGCTCATCGCGATCGTCGCGGAGATGCGCGAGACCGACGAGTGGCGCGACACCCTCGAGCGCAACAACTGGACAGACGAGTTCATGGCAGGTGACGAGTTCGCGCGGTTCCTCGACGCGGAGATCGCCACGACCGAAGACATCATCAGGGAGTTGGGACAGTGACACTGTTGAACGACCCGGCGAGCACGGCGGTCCCGCCGGCCCGGTCCGGCGACCGGAGGCGATGGTGGCGTGATCGGACCGAGCTCGGGTTCGCCGCAGGCGTGCTCGCGCTCGCGGTCTTCATGATCGTGCAGATCATCACCATGGATGTCCCGGAGGGTGTGGGAGCACCCGGGCCGAGGTTCTTCCCCGGCCTCGTGGCCGGATTCCTGATCCTGACCGGTGGAATGCTGGCGATCAACGTCATCCGCACCCCCCGGCACACCGCGGCCACCTCGACCATGGGTCAGCTGTCCACCGACATGCTGGAGGACCTGGCCGCGATCGACGACCCCGTCGACTCACCCTCCCCGACGTCGCCGGTGCCTGCCGCCGACTCGGAGTATGTGCCCGTCGACTACCGCACCACCGGGGTAGTGATCGCCGCCCTCGTCGGGTTCGCGATCCTTCTCCAACCCGTCGGCTGGCTGGTCACCGCCAGCGCGTTGTTCTGGATCGTCAGCCGCGCACTGGGGAGCAGACGGCCGGTCTTCGACATCGCGGTCTCGGTGATCTTCGCCTCCGTCATTCAGATCGCGTTCTCGGCCGGGCTCGGCCTGGGACTGCCCGCCGGAATCCTCGAAGGAGTCGTGCCGTGGAGCAACTGAGTCTGCTGGGCGAGGGCCTCGCCGGGGTACTCACCCCCATGAACCTCACCCTCCTGCTGATCGGTGCCCTCCTCGGCACCGCGGTCGGTGTCCTACCGGGACTCGGCTCCGCGATGGCGGTCGCCCTGCTCCTGCCGGTCACCTTCACCCTCGACCCGACCGGCGCCTTCATCATGTTCGCCAGCATCTACTTCGGCGGACTGTTCGGCGACTCGACCTCCGGCATCCTGCTCAACACACCGGGCAACTCGTCCGCCATAGCCACGACATTCGAAGGGCACCGGATGGCCAAGAGCGGCCGGGCGGCCAAGGCCCTGGGCATCTCGGCGGTCGGCGCCTTCACGGGCGGCATGATCGCGTGCGCCTGCGTCGTGATGTTCTCCCCCTATCTGATCGTCCTCGCCCGGGCGTTCTCGTCACCGGAGTACTTCGCTCTGGCGGTGTTCGCCTTCGTCGCCATCTCGGCGGTCGTCGCCGAATCCGTCGTGAGGGGACTCGCCGCGCTCGGGCTGGGTCTCGCTCTCGCTCTGGTCGGAACCGACTCGATGACCGGCACCCAGCGCTTCACGTTGGACAACCCGTCCCTGTTCGAGGGCATCTCGATCATCGTGATCACCGTGGGCCTGCTGGCTCTCGGGGAGGTGCTGCACCAGGCGTCGCGGATCCACCGCGAGGCACACATCGGCGGTCCGGTGACCACCGAGGGCTCTCCTTTCCCGACCCGCAAGGAGATGCGCAAGGTCGTGCCCGCCTTCCTCCGGGGCACAGCGTTCGGTCTGCCCTTCGGCACGATCCCGGTCGGCGGCTCCGAGGTACCGACGTTCCTCGCCTACGGCACCGAGAAGGCACTGGCCGCGCGGCGCCACGACCCCGACTTCGGCACCCGCGGCGCGCTCCAGGGCGTCGCCGCACCCGAGGCCGCGGGCAACGCCACCGCCGGCAGCGCGATGGGGGCGCTGCTCGTCCTGGGTCTGCCGACCTCGGCGACCGCCGCCATGATGCTGGCCGCGTTCCAGCAGTACGGGATGCAGCCCGGTCCCCTGCTGTTCGAGACGAGTGCCGCACTGGTCTGGCCGCTGCTGGCCAGCCTGTTCGTCGGCCTGATCATCCTGCTGATCATCAACCTGCCGTTCGCGGCCGTGTGGGCGAAGCTGCTGCTGATCCCCCGCCACTACCTGTATGCCGGGGTGACGGTCATCGCGATGCTCGGCACCTACGCGATCTCCTCGTCGACGCTGGATCTCTGGATGGTGATCGCGATCGGCATCATGGGATTCCTCATGCGCCGGTACTCGATCCCGCTGGCCCCGGTCCTGATCGCAGCGATCCTCGGACCGCTGGCGGAGCTCGAACTGCGTCGGTCGCTCGCACAGTCCGAGGGCGATGTGACGATTCTGTTCTCGTCGACCATCACCCTCACGCTGTACGCGTTGCTGGCGGCAGCCGTGACGGCGAGCATCATCCAGCACACCCGGCACCGTCGTCGTCGCCGCGTGGAGGCCGCCGCACGGGTGGAGGCCGCCCCACGGTGAGGGAGTGGCAGGACACGACGAAGGCCGCCCACGACACGTGGGCGGCCTTCGTGATCTTGATCGGTACCGGTGGGGGGACTCGATCCCCCGACCTCACGATTATGAGTCGTGCGCTCTAACCAGCTGAGCTACACCGGCATGCCCTGCCAGTCGGGCGATCGAACCGCCCCGCACAGTGCGAGCCCCCTGACGGAATCGAACCGTCGACCTTTTCCTTACCATGGAAACGCTCTACCGACTGAGCTAAGGGGGCCGGCCACTCCGGTTCGCGAATCACTTCGCGGCTCGGGGTGAAAGCCTCTAGCAGATTACACACACGCTCGAACAGGGCACAAATCGCCCGGTTGGATGGGGTTGGCGCCCCGCTGGCAGGATGTGGGGTATGCGCATCTCCGTGGTCGTCCCCGTCCTCGACGACGCCCACGAACTCGCCGGATGCCTCGCGGCCCTGCGGTCCCAGACGAGGACTCCGGACGAGATCGTGGTGGTGGACAACGGGTGCGCCGACGACAGTGCGGAGGTGGCCCGCGACGCCGGGGCCCGGGTGGTCGCCGAAGCCGTGCGGGGCATCCCCTCCGCCACGGCCACCGGCTACGACGCGGCCACCGGGGACGTGATCGCCCGCCTGGACGCGGACTCCCGCCCGGGTCCCGACTGGGTGCAGCGGATCGAGAGGGCGTTCACCGAGGATCCCGAGCTCGTGGCGATCTCCGGCCCGGGCGAGTTCATCGGACTGAGCGGCTGGCGGGCCCGCGCCGCGCGGCTGCTCTATATGGACGCGTACTTCTTCTCGGTGGGCGCCGCGATGGCCCACCCGGTGCTGTTCGGGTCGAACCTGGCGATGCGTCGCGAGGCCTGGGACCGCGTCCGGGACGGGGTGAACCGATCGGACCCGGAGCTACACGACGACATCGACCTGTCGTTCCAGTTCGGTGCCGCCGACCGACTCCGGGTGGACCGGTCGCTGACCGTGGGCATCTCCGCGCGCCCGTTCGACGATCCCGCCGCGATGCGCCGACGGTTCTCCCGTGCGTTCCGGACGATCGCCCGCAACTGGCGCATCAGCCCGCCCTCGCGACGCTGGATGGACCGCGTCCAGCGCTGACGCCCCGGCCGACCCCTCGACGTGCGCGCCCGTGACGCGAGCGTCGTCAGGACCAGACGAGCACCGACCACAGGACGATCTGCGTCACGCAGAAGCCCGCCAACATGTTGAGCACCAGGAAGCGCTTCCAGCCCTCGTTGGTGCGCTCGGCATCGGCGTCGGTGACCCCGACGTAGGCCGCCACGGTGGCGAGGTACGGCAGGATCGCGAAGGCGGCCCCGGAGGCCGGCCACGGCGCCGCCGCCAGCAGCACGACCACCGCCGCGGCATAGCAGGCCAGCGCGAACCACACCGCGGCCCGGGCCCCGAGCACGGTGGCGACGGACTTCAGGTCCGCCTCGCGGTCGAAGCGGACGTCCTGCACCGCCCCGAACGCCTGCGAGGCCGCACCCCACAGCATGAACGCGATCAGGCACGCCCACACTCCCCCGGTCAGCTCCGCACCGGCGATGGTCCAGCCGACGATCGCCGGGGAGACGAAGTGGAACGCGGAGGTGAGCGAGTCCAGGAACGGGATCTCCTTGAACCGCAGCCCCTTGGCGCTGTAGGCGATCACCGCGAACGCGCTCGCGGCGAGCCACAGGGACGACTCCACCGTCCCCGTCAGCACCAGGTACACGAGGAACGGCACGGTGGTCACCGCCGAGGCCACCAGGGTTGCCGTGTGACGGGACCGCTCGAGCACAGAACCCTCGACCCCGCCCTTGCGCGGGTTGCGCAGGTCGGACTCGTAGTCGAAGACGTCGTTGATCCCGTACATCGCGAGGTTGTACGGCACCAGGAAGAAGATCGTGCCGATCACGCCGACGAGGTCGAACCCCCCGGTGGCCAGGAAATACGCGAGGGCGAACGGCGCGGCGGTGTTGACCCACGACACCGGCCGGGAGGACCAGAACAGCGTGGTGAGCAGTCCCGGCGACCCGGGCCGCTCGGGGGTGCGGACCTCGTCGTCGTCACCGGGTTCCTGGGCGCGCGTGAGCAGCGCGTCCCCCCTACCCGACACCGTCGGGCTCCCCACCTCGGCCCCGACCCGCGGCGACGCGGTGAGCAACGCCCACACCGACGGCACGAACACCGCCGCGGCCACGGCGTAGGCGAAGTCCTCGATGGGCGCGACGCCCAGTCGGATGCCGCTGGTGAGCGAGTCGTCGTAGGCCACGAGTCCGGCCGAGATCATGATGTTGTCGAAGACCGCGGTGAGGATCATGAGAATCAGCAGCGCGCCGCCGACCCCGATCAGCCACCGGCGTCTCTCGGGCCCGCGCAGGCGCCAGGCCGCGAGGAGGGCCACGGCCACCACGGGGATGGACATGGTGAGGTTGAGGGTCGTGTACAGGCTGGTCACCGGAGTTCCCCCGTCATCCGGGAGGGCTGGGACGCCCTGGCCGCACGGGAGCCCCGCGCGTGGTCGACCGCGCGCGAGACCCCCGCCGCGCACACCAACGCGAGGTGGGACAGGAACGCCAGGAACACGACCTCCTCGAACGGGATCTCCGGCGCCACCAGCAGCCCGGTCATGAAGTCGGTCTGTCCGCGGAAGAACACCCCGCTGCGCACCCCGAGCACGTCCCAGGTGAGCAGCAACGCCACGGAGGCGGTGACGGCGAGCGCCGCGGCGGCGGGCGCACGGAACGCCGCCAGCTTCCAGCGGTGGTCGATCACCAGGATCCCGGTGAAGGAGACCACCTGGACCAGGAGATAGGACAGCCCGATCACCTGTCGATCACCGCTCTGTCGTATACCGCCCTGTCGAACACCGTGCCCCCGCCGGGCTCCGCCACCGGGGCGGTCCCCGTGTCGCCACGGACGTGTTTGAGCACCAGCTCGGCGCTGATGAGGCACATCGGCAACCCGATCCCGGGGATGGTGGACGCCCCCGCGTAGTAGAGACCGTCGACGTGCCTGGAGACGTTGCGGGTCCGGAAGAACGCGCTCTGGGCGAGGGTGTGGGCGGGGCCGAGGGCGGTGCCGCGCCATGCACCCAGGTCGTCCTCGAGGTCCGCCGGCGCGATGGTGCGACGGACGACCACCCGCTCGGCCAGGTCAGGGATCCCTGTCCAGTCGGCGATCTGCGCGATCGCCTGGTCGGCCGCGGCCTCGATGGTCGCGTCGCCCGCGCCGTCCACGCCGCCGTGGCCGAGACCCGGGTCGGCGGGGATGGGGACCAGGACGAAGAGGTTCTCGTGCCCGGCGGGGGCGATGCCGGAGTCGGGTCCGTCGGTCGCGCTGGGTCTGCAGACGTAGAGCGAGGCCGGGTCGGGGATGTGGGTGGAGTCGCCGAAGATGGCGTCGAAGCCCTCCTCCCAGCGGTCGGTGAACAGCAGCGTGTGGTGCGCCAGCTGCGGCAGCTCCCCCCGGACCCCGAGCAGCATGAGCAGCGCGCCGGGTCCGGGCGTCTTCGCGTCCCAGTAGGACTGCGGGTAGGTCCGGAGGTCCTCCGGCAGCCACCGGGTCTCGAGGTGGTGCAGGTCGGCGGCGCCCACCACGAGTCCGGCGGGCAGGGTCCGCTCGGCACCGGTCCGGTCGCGCACCCGGACGCCGGTCACCCGCGCCCGGGCGGTCCCACCGTCCGGTCCGCCGTCGGAGGTGGTGGTGAGTTCCACCGCCTCGGTGCCCGTGTGGATACGCACCCCCTGCGCCTCGGCCATCCGGCGGACGGCGGCGATGAGCTCAGTGAACCCTCCGCGGGGGTACAGCACCCCGTCGGTGAGGTCGAGATGGCTCATCAGGTGGTAGATCGACGGGGCGAGGTACGGGGAGGAGCCCAGGAACACGGCCGGGTAGCCGAGGATCTGATGGATCCGGCGGTCGGTGAACCGTCGGGCGACGAAGGACTGCAGCGGCTGGACGAGCCGCGCCACCAGCGACCCCGCCCGGGCCAGCACGTCCGGTCGCACCAGAGCGGGGTACGAGGTGAAGTTGGTGTAGAGGAACCGGCGCAGCGCCAGGTCGTAGGTCGCCCCGGCCGAGTCGAGGTACTTCCCCAGCGCGGAACCCGCGCCGGGTTCGAGCGACTCGAACAGGTCCTGCGACGCCCCGCGATCCGAGCGGATGTCGACCGGGTCGGCCTGCCCCTCGAAGTAGACGCGGTATCCGGGATCCAGCCGGACCAGGTCGAGCTCCTCGGCGGCCGAGGATCCGCACAGCCGGAAGAAGTGGTCGAAGACCTCGGGCATCAGATACCAGGATGGGCCGGTGTCGAAGCGGAACCCGTCCGCCGACCAGCTGCCGGCGCGACCGCCCACCTCGTCGGTGGCCTCGACCAGCGTGACGTCGCGGCCCTCGCGGGCGAGCAGGGCGGCGGTGGCCAGTCCGGCGATCCCTCCGCCCACCACCACGACGGGGCCGTCCGGGGCCTGCCCGCGCGCGTGGGCGACGGGCAGTCGGCCCGTCAGGGCGCGGACGCCCGATCCGACGAGGCTCCGGGCGCTCATCGCACGACCGCCCGTCCACGGGCCGCGCCGGATCGTCCCCGCCCGGAGGCGGCCCGTCCGATCACGGCGAGCTTGACCGGGCCCGGCACCCGCACCCGGCCCGCACTGACCCCGGCCGCACCGGCCGCGCGCAACCGGTCGTTGAGCTCGGCGAACAGATCGTGCGCGGCCAGGACGGCGACCCGGTCGCGCCCGGGGATCCGGTCGATCGAGGCGCGGGCGATACGCAGGTCGGCGTCCACGTCGTCGGCCAACTCCCGCACGTCCCGGTCGGTCAACGCGCGCGGGTCACGGCCCGGCAGGTAGTTGCGGCCGAGGTCGAGCGAGTCCTCACGGATGTCGCGGAGGAAGTTGACCTTCTGGAAGGCCGAACCGAGTGCGCGTGCTCCGGCGGCCATCTCGTCGTCGTCACCCAGTCCCCCGCCGGCGAACGTGCGCAGGCACATCTCCCCGATCACCTCCGCGGAACCGTGGATGTACCGGCGCAGGGACTCCGGAGTGTGCTCGGTGACCTCCAGGTCGGCCTCCATCGAGTCGTAGAACGGGTCGATCAACCGGGCGCCGATCCCGAACCGGCGGGCGGTGTCCGCGAAGGCGTGGGTGACCGGGTCCGGATCGAGACCTCGCTCGACCGCGCGGTGGGTGCGACGGCGGGCGTCGGCGATGAGCTCGCGGGCGGAGCCGGGGTCGTCCATCGCGCCGTCGACGACCTCGTCCCCGACCCGGGCCCACGCGTAGATCGCGGCCACGTGCGGCCGGGTGGCCGGGGCCAGCAACCGGCAGGCCAGGGAGAACGAGGTGGAGTACCGGCGCAGGATCACGTCACTGCACGCGCGGGCGGCCTCCGTGAACTCGGCGTGCGGGCTCTGCGGGGTCATCGGGTCCTCTCGAGGGCGGTGGCCAGGTGGGGGTCGAGCGCGGAACGGAGTTCGTGCGGGACGGCCGGGGAGTCCAACGCGGCGCGGGCGGCGGTCACCAGGTCCTCCGCGATGCCCAGGGCGTGATCGCGGGCGCCGCACTCGGCCAGCAGCGCTCGGGCGGCGGCCGGATCCGGGCGCGCACCGTCCGTGTCAGCCCGGCCGGCGTCGGTACCACCGAGCGCGACGTCCACGCGCGGCCAGAGATCGGTGGTGGAGGCGAAGGCGAGCAACACCGTGGGGGCCCGGCGGACCAGGTCACCCTCGTTGGACTTGCCGGTCACCGCCGGGTCACCGAACACGCCCAGGACGTCGTCGACCACCTGGTACGCCGTCCCCAGGTGGCGACCGGTCTCACGGAGCGGGGGGATCATCTCCTCCGGCCCCCCGGCCAGGACCACGCCCAGCACCATCGGCAGGGTCACGGAGTAGGCCGCGGTCTTGGCGGCACCGATGGCCAGCGCGTGCTCCTGCGTGGTCGGCTCACCGTGGGCCGCACCGTGGACGTCGGCGTACTCCCCGGCGATGGAGGCCACGACCGCGCGTTCGACCTCCGCCATGGCGCGGTGCAGCACGGGCCCCGGCACGGGCAACCGGGCGAACTCGCCCATCGCGGCCACCAGGAGGAGATCCCCGCCGAGCAGTCCCCCCACCATGCCGACGTGCGCGGCGGCCTCCCGGGACAGCCCCTGCTCGGTCCCCCGCGTCGTGGTGCGACCCTGCAGGTTGGGCCGGCCCCGGCGGTGGTCGTCGCCGTCGGCCACGTCGTCGTGGACCAGGAAGGCCTCGTGGAGGAGTTCGAGCGCCTGACAGGCGGCGGCGCGAACCGACTCGTCGCGACCGCCGGCGTGCGTGTAGACCGCGTCGAACAGTGCCGAGCGCATGCCCTTGCCGGATCGGGTGGTGCGGTCCAGATCGGCCGCCCAGTCGTCGACGGCGGGACCCAGGCCGTCGGGCAGGTCACGAGAGGTCATCCGCTGGGCGGCGCTTACCGAATCCAGTGTCATGTCCTGTTGTTCGGAGCCGACCCTGTCGTGGATACCCCTCACCTCGAATCTTTTCGATGAGATGCGGCACACCGGCGTCCCGCACCCGGAGCCGCTGATGTCCACGGTGTCACACGGCCACACTATCGCGGCCCGGAAATGCACGAAGACCCCCGCTTGTGGCGGGGGTCTCGCGTGCCAGATGATGGATTCGAACCAACGTAGGCATAAGCCGACGGATTTACAATCCGCTCCCTTTGGCCGCTCGGGCAATCTGGCGTGCACCCTTGAAGGCGCTAGGACACGATACAACGCGTGTGACCCCCGGTGCCAAATCGGGGGCCGGCGGGGTGGCCCGGGCGGATGTCACGGCCGGGTAGCCTGGCCGGGATCGTCCCCCACCTCAGAGAAGGAGCGCGTCCATGGCCTCGGAGTCCTCGTTCGACATCGTCTCGGAGTTCGACCGCCAGGAGGTGGACAACGCCCTCAACCAGGCCGCCAAGGAGCTGGGCACCCGTTACGACTTCCGCGGTACCGACGCCGGTATCGAGTGGAAGGGCGACGACGCGGTGGAGATCGTCGCGGCCTCCGAGGACCGTGTGTTGGCGGCCAAGGACGTGTTCATCGAGAAGCTCGTCCGCCGGGGCCTGAGCATGAAGGCGCTGGAGGTGGGCGACCCGATGCCGTCCGGCAAGGGCTTCCGCCTGGTCGGTTCCCTCAAACAGGGCATCGACAAGGAGAACGCCAAGAAGATCACCAAGCTCCTGCGCGACGAGGGCCCCAAGGGCGTCAAGGCTCAGATCCAGGGCGAGGAGATCCGGGTGTCGTCCAAGAAGCGCGACGACCTGCAGGAATGCATGGCGCTGCTCAAGAAGGCCGATCTCGAGGTCGCGCTGCAGTTCACCAACTACCGCTGAGCTGACAGTGTCGCCTCCGGCCGGTAGGGCGACAGGGTTGTCCGCCGACGCAACAGACCCCCGCTGGGCACCGGTCGGCGAGCCGCGCCGCACAGGCGCCTGACGTGAGGACCCCGAGATGACTGCCGTGTACACGTGGGACGTCTTCTGCACCCTCGACGGCTACGGCTCCTTCGGCCCCCAGGGTGACTGGGGTGGTTACTGGGGCAAGCAGGGCCCCGAGCTCCTCTCCCACCGCGCCTCCCTGTTCGACATCGAGCAGCGGATGGTCTTCGGGGGCACCACCTTCCGGGAGAACGCCGCCATCCTGATGCCCGGCGACGATCCGCACAGCCGGGACGAGTGGAACCTCAGGATGCTGCGCACGCCGGCGACCGTCATCTCCTCCACGTTGCGCGACACCCTCGGCTGGCCGGACGCGACGATCGTCAGCGGCGACGCCGTAGACATCGTCGCCCGGCTCAAGGAGGAGTCGGACCTGCCGCTGCGCTCGCAGGGCAGCCTGTCGCTCAACTGGGCACTCCTTGCCGCGGGCCTGGTTGATCGCCTGCAGGTGACGATCTTCCCCGTCATCTCCGGGCGCACCGGCACCTCCCCGATCCTCGCCGGCGCCGGCGACCTCGATCTCGTGCTGCTGGAGAGCCGCGTACTCGACGGGCACACCCAGGAACTCGTCTACTCCCCCTCCGGCCATTGAACTGCCAGCATCCGGACCGAATTTCGGGCCGCCCGGTGGCGCGTCTGTTCCGCACCGCGCCTGGTGTCCGGGTGGTGGCGGCGGCCGTCGGACTGTCACTGCTCGCGGGATGTGCGCCCGCGGGCGACCGCGACGAGGCGTCGCAGCTGCTAACGGTCTTCGCCGCCGCCTCGCTCACCAGCGCGTTCACCCGCATCGCCGAGGACTACGAGCGTCAGAACCCCGACGTGGAGGTACGGCTGTCCTTCGACGGATCCTCCGGGCTGGTCGACCAGATCGCCGGCGGCGCGCCCGCCGACGTGTTCGCCTCGGCGGATGCCGCGAGCATGGACCGAGCACTGGCCGAGGGACTGATCTCCGGTGAGCCGGCGGTGTTCGCGATCAACACGCTGACCCTCATCACCCCGCCCGGCAACCCCGCCGGCATCACCGGCCTGGACCGTTCTCTCGACGGCACCCGGTTGGTCGTGTGCGCTGACGGTGTGCCCTGCGGCGAGGCTGCACGCGCGCTGGCCGCGGCAGCCGGGGTGGAGTTGCGACCGGTGAGCGAGGAATCCAAGGTCACCGACGTGCGCGGCAAGGTCACCTCCGGGGAGGCCGATGCCGGGATCGTCTACGTCACCGATGCTCTCGCCGCCGGGGACCGAGTGGAGCAGATCGCGATCCCCGCAGCGCGGACCGATCCCAACCGCTATCTGATCGCGGAGATCGACCGACCCGGCCGCAGCGGCGCGGAGTCCGATGCGGCCCGGCGCTTCCTCGACGCGGTCACCGGGGACGCGGGCCGCACCGTGCTCGCCGACCACGGATTCGGTCCGCCGTGACCCGCCCCCCGCTCCCCCGGTGGCTCCTCGCGCTGGCGGTGGTAGCAGTGGCCCTGGCCGCGGTCCCACTGCTGGGCATGGCCGTACGCATCCCGTGGGCGGCCGTGCCCGCCCTGCTGACATCGGAAGCGGCCCGGGAGGCCACTCTGCTGAGCCTGCGCACGTGCGCGGTCTCGACGCTGCTGTGTGTGCTGCTGGGCACCCCCCTGGCGGTGTTGCTGGCACGCAGCGACGGCCCGCTGGCCGCGCTGGCGAGGACGGTCACCGCGCTGCCGATGGTGCTGCCGCCCGTGGTGGCGGGGCTGGCCCTGCTCACCACCCTCGGGCGCACGGGAGTGGTCGGTCGGCCCCTGTCCGTGCTGGGGATCGAGATCGGCTTCACCACCGCGGCCGTGGTGGTAGCCCAGACCTTCGTGGCCATGCCGTTCCTGGTGATCGCCGTGGAGGGCGCACTGCGGTCGGTGGACGCCCGGCTCGAGCGCACCGCCGCCTCCCTGGGCGCGTCACCCACCCGTGTGCTCGCCACGGTCACGCTGCCGCTGGTCCTGCCCGCCCTTCTGGCCGGCGCCGCGATGTCCTTCGCCCGCGCGCTCGGGGAGTTCGGCGCCACCCTGACCTTCGCCGGGTCCCTGCAGGGCACCACGCGCACCCTGCCGCTCGAGATCTACCTGAGCAGGGAGGCCGACACCGACTCCGCCCTCGCGTTGGCGCTGCTGCTGATCGTCGTGGCCGCGCTGTTGATGGCAGTCTCGGCGGTCGTGGCGCGACGGGCGGTGGTGGGCCGTGGCTGAGCACCCGCCCGCTCATCACCCGCTGCCCGGGGGGCCTCGGGGCCGATCCGTGGAGACGGGGTCCGCCACCGGCCCGGCTGCCGCGCTCGACTGCCGCGTCGACCACCGGGAGGTCGAACTCCGACTCGAGGTGCCCACCGGCCGCCGCCTGGCGATCGTCGGCCCCAACGGAGCGGGCAAGTCCACTGCCCTGGCGCTGCTGGCCGGACATCTACGCCCCGACTCCGGCCAGGTGCGGCTGCACGGCGGGACGGTCAGCTCGCCGGGACTCCACGTGCCCGCGCATCGCCGCCGGGTGGCCTCGCTCGAGCAGCGGCCCGGGCTCTTCCCCCACCTGTCCGCGCTGGACAACGTGGCGTACGGTCCCCGGGCCCGCGGCGTGCGCAGGCGCTCCGCCCTCGATCGCGCCCGCGCCGAGCTCGAGGCCGTGGGCTGCGCCGGCCTCGCCGACCGCAGGCCCCACGAGCTGTCCGGGGGGCAGGCCCAGCGCGTCGCACTGGCCCGGGCCCTGGCCGTGGATCCCGAGCTGGTCCTGCTGGACGAGCCTCTGGCGGCACTGGACGTCGAGGTCGCGCCCGGGATCCGGCGACTCCTCGCGGACCGGCTCACCGGCCGCACGGTGGTCATGGTGACCCACGATCCTATGGACCTGTGGGCGCTGGCGGACGACGTCGTCGTCGTCGCCGGGGGCCGGGTCGTCCAGTCCGGCACGGTCGAAACCGTCCTGTCCCGCCCCGGGTCCGACTTCGCCGCGCGACTGGCGGGGGTGTCGCTGGTGGAGGGCACGGTGGTCGACGACGACGAGCTGCGCACCCCCGGCGGCGACGCCGTCACCGGCTACCGCCCGGACGCGGAGTCCGGAGAGGTGCCGGGCTGGGTGACGGGGAGTCGCGCGATCGCGACCGTCGATCCACGAGCGGTGGCCGTCCACGCGGACGGATTCGCCCCCCGCGACCTGTCCAGCCCACGAAACGCCTGGCCGGCGCGCGTGGTGGGGCTCGCCCCGTCGGGGGCGCTCACCCGGGTGACCACCGAGCTCCGCGACGGCCAGCGCCTCGACGCCGAGGTGACCAGTCGATCGGCCGCGGAGCTCGCACTCGCGCCGGGAGTGGACGTGACGCTGGTGGTCAAGGCCGCGCAGGTCGCTCTCTACCCGCGCGGCTGACGTCGGGCACGACCTCGCCCCGCAGCCGTGCGGGTCCGCAGGCGCGGGTGCCCGGCGCGGCGGTCAGCTCACGCGGTCGACGGTGAACCGGACCAGCCGCCGCAGCGCCTCGTTCGCGGGACCGGCGGGCAGCGCGTCCAGCTCGCGCATGGCATCCGCCACGTACTGCTCGAGCGTGGCCCGCGCGCGGCGCATGCCCTCGGAGGCGCGGAGGAGGTCGAGCGCCTCGTGGACCTCGGAGTCGTCGGTCAGCGGCTGCGCCAACAGTTCCCGGAGGCGCTCGCCGTCGGTGGAACCGGCCTCGAGCGCGTAGATCATGGGCAGCGTGTGCACGCCCTCGCGCAGGTCGGTGCCGGGGGTCTTGCCCGAGTCGGACGACGGCGAGGCGATGTCGATGATGTCGTCGGCGATCTGGAACGCGATCCCCACGGCGTCTCCCAACCGTCGCAGACTCTGGATCTGCTCGTCGGAGGCTCCGGAGTACTCGCCACCGAACTGGGCGGCTGCCGCGATCAGCGACCCGGTCTTCTCCCAGATCACGCGGAGATAGTGACCGGCGGCATCGGCGGCGTTCCCGCCGTCGCCCGGACCGACCGTCTCCCGCATCTGTCCGGTGACCAACTCCGCGAAGGTCTGGGCGATGAGCTGGACCGCGGCCGGGCCGAGGTCGGCCAGGAGCATGGAGGAGTGGGCGAAGAGGAAGTCCCCGGCGAGGATCGCGGTGGAGTTGTCCCAGCGGCTGTTGGCGGACTCCACGCCGCGGCGCACGGCCGCCTCGTCCATCACGTCGTCGTGATAGAGCGTGGCCAGGTGGATCATCTCGCACACCACGGCGGCCTTGACCAGGCGCTCATGGTCGGGTTCCGGACCGAGCTCGCCGGTGAGCAGGGTGACGACGGGCCGGAAGCGTTTCCCGCCGGCGGTGACCAGGTGCAGGGCGACCTCGGTGAGGAAGTCCTCCCCGCTCTCGAGTCGGCTCACCAGGAGTTCCTCGACCTCCATGAGCCGGGCCCTCAACAGGGCAGCGAGGTCCGCGTCGCCGACGTCCACGCCCGCCACCACATGGTCGGGCGCCGTCTCAGCGGTGCCGGTCGTCACAGAATCGCTCGACATCCTCATTCGTCCTCGTCGCCTGGTGCGGACCGGCATCGACCGACCCTGACGACAGACTACGGTCCCCACCCGGGGGCTGCGGCACCCCACCCCGGCCGAGGTCGGCGCCGACCGGTCCGGCGCGGACCTGCCACCATGGAGCGCATGGACCCACGGCCGCGCCCTCCCGCCTCGACCGATGTCCTCGTGGTCGGCTGCGGCCCCGCCGGTTCGGCCACCGCCACGTGGCTGGCGCGGGCCGGACGCGAGGTCACCGTGCTGGACGCCGCGGAGTTCCCGCGGGACAAGACCTGCGGCGACGGCCTGACCCCGCGCGCGATGGGAGAGGTGGACCGGCTGGGTCTGGGCGACTGGGCGCGCGACCGGATCACCATTCAGGGCCTGGAACTGCGGGGCTTCGGCCACGAGCGGCGCGTGCCGTGGCCGGCCGGGGATCACGGCGGGGCCGCCTCGGCGGTGCGCCGCACGGTGTTCGACGACCGCCTGCGAGAGACCGCCGTCGAAGCCGGGGCGACGGTGGTCGACGGGGTGCGCGTGACCGACGTGGAGAAGGGCGACGACGGCGAGGTGGTCGCGGTCCGGGCCGGGGCCGACCGCATCGCGTGCCGGACGCTCGTCCTCGCGGACGGTGTGCGCTCGCCCGTGGGTCGGTTGCTCGGCCGGACCTGGCACCGCGACTCGGTGTACGCCGTGGCGGCCCGGTCGTACGTGCGTTCGTCCAGGCACGATCATCCGTGGATCGGATCCGATCTGGAACTCCGTGACGAGGCGGGGACCATTCAACCCGGCTACGGCTGGGTGTTCCCGCTGGGCGACGGTGAGGTCAACCTCGGTGTTGGAGCCCTGGCCACGTCGTCGCGGCCGGCGAACGTCGCGGTCAAGGACCTCCTACGGCACTACGCCCGTAGCGTCCGCACCAGTTGGGCCCTGGAGGGCGACCCGCGCGCGGTGACGTCGGCACTGCTGCCGATGGGCGGCGCGGTCTCGGGGCTGGCCGGGCGGAACTGGGCGGCGGTGGGTGACGCGGCGGCCTGTGTCAACCCGCTCAACGGGGAGGGCATCGACTACGCCCTCGAGGGCGGTCGGCTCCTCGCGGACCTGATCGTCGCCGGCGGCCCGGGCGGTGACCTGACCCGGGCGTGGCCCGAGGTGCTGCGCACCAACTACGGGGAGGCGTTCGCGATCGCGCGGGACGCCGCCCGGCTGCTCACCTACCCCCGGTTCCTGCCGTTTGCCGGGCCGGTGGGGATGCGTTCGCAGACTCTGATGTCGGCGGCCGTGCGGTGTATGTCCAACACGGTGGCGGAGTCGGATCGCGACATCGTCGCCCGCGGCTGGAGGGCCGCCGGAGCGGTGGCCCGCAGGTTCGACCGCCGCCCGCTCTTCGCCGACTGACACAGGCCCGCGGAGAACGACGAGCCCGCGCAACCGGCGCGGGGTGCTGGTGTGCGGGGCGGGCGGGTCAGGCCGGGCGGCGGGCCAGGTGGATCGCGGCGATCCCGCCGGTGAGATTGGTGACGCTGCAGCGCTCCCAGCCGCTGGACTCCACCAGCGAACGCAGGGCCTGCTGGTCCGGCCAGTCGCGGATCGACTCGGCGAGGTACACGTACGCATCGGGGTTCGAGGACACGCTGGTGGCGATCCTGGGCAGCGCCCGCATCAGGTAGTTCATGTAGACCGCACGGAAGGGCGGGAAGACCGGGGTGGAGAACTCCACCACGGCCAGCCGCCCGCCCGGCCGGACGACCCGCGCCATCTCGCGCAGGCCCGCCGCGGTGTCCTGCACGTTGCGCAGTCCGAAGCTGATGGTGGCGGCGTCGAAGGACTCGTCGGCGAACGGCAACCTCATGGCGTCGCCGGCGACCTTGGGCACGTCCCGCCCGGCGCCGGCACGGAGCATGCCGAGCGAGAAGTCGGCGGCGACGCACCATGCGCCGGACTTCGCCAGCTCCACCGTGGAGACCGCGGTCCCGGCGGCCAGGTCGAGGATGCGTTCCCCGGGACGGGGTGCGAGCAGCGACCGGGCCCGGCGGCGCCACACGTGGTCCATGCCCCCGGAGAGGACGGTGTTGGTCAGGTCGTAGCGCTTCGCCACACCGTCGAACATCGACGCGACGTCGCGGGGCTGTTTGTCGAGATCGGCACGGGACACGCCGTCGACGCTACCCCGCTGCGGGGCGGCGGACCGGCTCAGGCCACCACTCGCGTGGCTCGTCCGGTGCCGACCCCGCCGGAGGTCGAGCGGGCGCCGGCGGCACGGTAGTGGTCGAACAGCTGGCCACAGACGGCGTCCCAGGTGCGTCCCACGACGGTCGCCCGGGCGTCCGCCGCCAGCCGCGCGTGGTCGGCCAGCACCAGATCCACGGTCCGGGAGATCTCCGCAGCGTACCGGCGGGGGTCGAGGAGATATCCGTTGACCCCCGACCGGACCAGATCGCGCGGACCACCCTGGTCGGGGCCCACCACCGGCACCCCGGAGGACTGGGCCTCCTGGATGGACTGGCAGAACGTCTCGAACTCACCGGCGTGGCAGAACACGTCGAGGGTGGCGTAGGCCTGCCCGAGCTGGTCACCGTGGAGTTCGCCGGTGAAGATCGCGTGGGGCATGGCGGCCCGGAGCGCAGGGCGGTCGGGACCGTCTCCGACGATGACCAGCCGGAGGTCCCCGTCCGGGCCCGACCTGTCGGCGAGTGCCTTGAGCCGCTCGACGTGCTTCTCCGGGGCCAGGCGCCCGACGAATCCGACGACGGGCCGCCCGTCCGGGGACCAGAGATCGTGGAGGGCCTGGCTGCGGTGGGAGGGGGAGAACCTCTCCGAGTCGACGCCCCGCCCCCACCGGTACAGCCGCGGGACGCCGTGCGCCGCCAGGTCCTCCATCGCGGCGGTGGACGGGGCCAGGGTGCGGTCGCAGGTCGAATGGACGGCCCGGGTCCACGCCCAGGCCGCCTCCGCCATGGCGCCGATCCCGTAGGAGGTGGAGAACCCGGCGACATCGGTCTGGTAGACCGCCACCGACGGGACGTCCAGCGCGCGCGCCGCGGCCGCACCGGCCGCGCCCAGGACGAACGGCGAGGCCAGGTGGACCACGTCGGGCGAGAAGTGCCGGAGGGCGTTGTACACGCTCGGGCTGGGCGCGCCCACGGGGAGCGAGGACACCACCGGAACCCTGACGGCGGTGACCCGGTGGACCGGATAGCCGAGGTGGTGGTCCGGTCCGGGCGCTCCGGCCGTGCCGAGCAGGGGGGCCATGGCGCTCACCAGCGGGTGGGCCCGGACCGCATCGGTGGCCCCGCGGCGCAGGCCGACGTTAGCGGACGGCGCGACCACCAGACAGTCGTGGCCGTGCCGACGTGCGTACTCGAGGACCCTCAGGACGGAATTGGTGACGCCGTTGACGCTGGGCAGGAACGATTCGGTGACGATGGCTACGCGCACACCGTCACTGTCTCCCGCCCGGACCACCGGACGGTGATCAGCGCGGGTCGGTGCGGGGAACTCGTGGTGTCAGCCGGTGAACCCCTGGTGACGCGACGGCATACGCGAGCGCGGCGAGCGGGACGGCCACCGCGGGGATGGACAGGGCGGGCAGCACGGCGACCGTCCAGCTCCGGCCCGAGACGCGCACGAGGTCGGGGTTCGCGCGCCGGAACTCGACCTGGACCCGCTGGCCCTCGATCAACCCGACCGGGTAGAACACCCCCGTCACCGGGCGGACGTGGTGGCCGCCACCGGCGTCGAACTCCACCGCGGCCCGGCGATCGGTGACCTCGGTGACGGTGGCGGTGGCACTGCCCATGTCCCGGTCGATGCGCTGGTCGTTGACGAAGCAGGCCAGCAGGATCAGCGCGGCCGTCAGCAGCGAGAAGGCGGCGGTGACGACGGCGGTGGCCCGCACGATCCGCCGGGTCCGGACCGCACGGCGGGCCCGCCTGGCGGCGACCGTCATGCTCACCCGTCGTCCCCCGGACCACCGGGCTTCGGGGCCTGCGTCACCGGGGACCCCTGCGGAGCCGACAGCGCCTCGTCCCGCATGGCCCCGTGGAGTTCGCGCAGGCCGGCGCGGTCGGTGGCCACCCGGACGACCCGCAGCCCGGCGGGCACGATGTCGCGGTGCGCGACGGCCGCCTCGGAGAGCAGCACCTCGAGCCCGGCCGGGTCGGTGTCGGTGAAGGGCACCCCGAACCCCGCGCAGAGGGCGGCGAGATCGGCCCCGTGCGGGGTGCCGAACACGCGCTCGAAGTCGGTCGCCAACCGTGGATCGCCCTGTTCGAGCAGGGCGAAGATGCCGCCACCGTCGTCATCGGCCACCACGATGGTCAGGTCGTCGGGGTGCTTCTCCGCCGGCCCGAGCAACAGCCCGGACACGTCGTGGAGGAAGGTCAGGTCGCCGAGCAGCGCGATCGTCCGCCCCGGCGCGGACAGCGCGACCCCGATCGCGGTGGACACGGTGCCGTCGATCCCGGACGCGCCCCGGTTGGCGTACACGGCCACGTCCGGGTCCAGCGGGCCCACCAGCGACAGGTCACGGATCGCGTTGGAGGCACCCACCACGAGATTGTCGCCGCCCCGCACCCCGCGGGCCACCGCCCGGGCCACGTGCAGGCCGGTGGGCGCCGCGGTCTCGAGGTGGCGGTCCAGGATCCGGTCGACGGCGTCCCGCGCGCGGGCGTCGGCGCGCCCGGTGACGGCCGTCCACGCGTCGTCGACGCCCCATCCGGTCAGCACGGAGTCCGCGAGTTCGGCCGCACTGCCGGTGGGGTTGGGGGCGTGCGGACCTGCGTCGAGGATCACCAGGTCCACGTCCGGGTCCGAGAGCAGCCGGGTGACAGAACGGTGCAGGGTCGGCCGCCCGGTCACCACCACCTGGTCGGGCCGCAGCCCGGGGACCGCCAGGGGATGCACGGGGTGCAGCGGGACCGGGGCACCGGGTTCCGCCACGGTCGGCACCCCCACGAGTCCGGCCACCGGCCCGGCCCCGGCGCCCGAGACGACCAGCGTGGGGCGGGTGAGGTCCACGGCCACCGCGGAGGCGGCGGGTGCGGAGTCGACGCCCGCGCCCGCCCGCTGGACCCAGGGTCGACCGTCCGGACGGCCGGGCGGGAGTCCGCCCGACCTCCCGTCGGGGCCCGCCTCGTCGTCGTCGCCCGGGTCCGTCCCGCCCGCACCGCCCACGACGTGGTCCTCGTCGCCCTCGGCCGGGACCAGCGGCTCGCGGAACGCGATGTCGACCTGCACCGGACCGGGGTGGCCCGGGGCCGTGGCGGTGAGGATGGCGCGGCCGATCGCGCTGCGCCAGTGGCGGTGCTCGACGTCGGGGTCGCCGGCCGCGCCCAGCTCGATGACGGCGCGGGCGTGCGGGCCGAACAGCCCCACCTGGTCGATGGTCTGATTGGCTCCGGTCCCGCGCAGCTCCGGCGGGCGGTTTGCGGTGAGCGCGAGGATCGGCACGCCCGAATGGGCGGCCTCGACCATGGCCGGGTGGAGATTGGCCACCGCGGTGCCGGAGGTGACGACGACGGGGACCGGTCGCCTGGAGCCCGCGGCCAGCCCCAGTGCGGTGAAGGCCGCCGCACGCTCGTCGATCCGCACGTGCAACCGCAGTCGACCGGTCCGCTCGGCGGCGGCGAGCGCGAGCGCCAGGGGTGCGCTGCGCGAGCCGGGGCACAACACCGCGTCGGTGACCCCGTGGCGGATCAACTCGTCGACGACGACGCGGGCCTGCGCTGTGCTGGGGTTACTCGGGCCCGGGGTGCCGGCGCGCGGCGTGCCCGGGGTGGCCTGGCTGGGGTTCATCGCCTCCAGCCTAGTTGCCGCCCCCGGTGGTCGCCGGGCGGTCGTGGTCGGGTTCCACCGGACCGGCCGCGCGGGCCAGCCGTGCCGCGATCGCCGCGAGATGGCCGCGCAGCGAGTCCGGGGACTCCACGACGAACGGCCCGGGCAGCCGCCCCAGGTACCAGGCCAGCTCGTCGAGCTCCGATGCTCCGGTCTCCAGTCGGCAGGCCGGTCCGTCGGGGTGGTCGGCGGGCCGCAGCTCCGTCACGGTGCCGTACGTGGGCGGGAAACACTCGAGCACCTCCTCGGCGGGCGCGTGGACCACGACGCTCGCGAGATGCTCGTACGGCGCGGTGGTCACCGAGTGCTGGACGTGGGTGGCCGGGTCGGGCACGTCCGGGCGCGGGGTGAAACGCCAGCGACTGCGGTGCACCGCCCGGATACGGTCCAGTCGGAAGGTCCGCCAGTCCGCGCGTTCGAGGTCGTAGGACAGCAGGTACCAGCGTCGGCCCAGCACGACGATCCGGTAGGGCTCGACCCGGCGTTCGGTGTCGCGGCCGGCGCGGTCACGGTAGTCCAGCCTCACCTGCTCACTCCCCCGCACCGCGTGGCCGAGCTCCATGAGCAGCTCCGGCTCGACGGGGGTGTCGGTGCCGGGGACGGCCACCATCGACTCGCTCACGTCGGCGACCTTCTCCCGCAGCCGTCCCGGCATGACCTGGTCGAGCTTGGTCAGGGCGCCCAGTGCGTGCTCACCGACGCCGGCCACGGCGCCCCCGGCCGCCAATCGCAGGGCGATCGCCACGGCCACGGCCTCGCGGTCGTCCAGCAGCAACGGCGGCAGCCGGCGGCCCGATCCCAGCCGGTACCCGCCGCCCGCGCCGCGTTCGGACTCGACCGGGTAGCCCAGGTCGCGCAGGCGGTCGACGTCCCGGCGCACCGAGCGGGTGGTGACCCCGAGCTCGGCCGCGAGTTCGGGCCCGGTCCACACCGTGCGCCGCTGCAGCAGGTCGAGCAGTCCCAGCACGCGCTGGGTCGTCGGCATCTTGTCCTCGGTCACGTCGTCCACTCTCGCACCGGCAGAGGACACGATCTGTCCTGATCACCTGAGAGTCTGCTGTCGGACCGCGAGAGAGCGGTCCGACCGTCGGCCGACCGCCCCCACCACCGGGAGACCACCATGACCACAGCCCGCACCATCGACTGGACCGACCAGCTCGCCGACCAACTCGACTACCACTGGAACGGCCACCTCCGGCCGCGCCTGGAGGGACTGACGGACGACGAATACCACTTCTCCCCCGCACCCGACGACCGGACCTGGGGCGTGCGCCCTCGGGGCACCGGTTCCGCGCAGGTGCAGGCCGGGAGCGGCGACTTCACGATCGACTTCGCCTACCCCGAACCCCGGCCCGCACCGCTGACGACCATCGCGTGGCGGATCGGCCACGTGGTCGTGGGAGTGCTCGGGGCCCGGTGGCACGACCACTTCGGCGGCCCGCCCCACGACTACATGACCCACGAGTTCGCCGGTGACGCCGAGGGCGGACTCGCCCAGCTCGACCGCACCTACGCGGGCTGGATGGAGGGGGTCCGCGGGCTCGACGACGATGCCCTCGCCGCGCCCGTCGGGGAGGCCGAGGGCCACTGGTCCTCCGCCCCCATGGCGACCCTCGTCCTGCACATCCACCGCGAGGTCATCCACCACGGCGCGGAGCTGTGCCTGCTCCGCGACCTGTACGCCCACACCCGCCCCTGATCCGCGGGCCGCGACACTCCGGCCCGAACCCCTGAGGAGAAGCCATGCCACTGTTCCCCGCCACCCACCCCACCGAGCGCGAGACCCTGCTCGAGTGGATCGACGACGCGCTCGTCAACGCCCGCTCCATCGTCCACGGACTGACCGCCGACCAACTGCGCACGCGCCCGGTCGAGTCGAGCGACCTCACCCTGGGATGGCTCATCCTGCACATCGGCCAGGTCGCCGAGGGCTGGCTGGGCCGGGCCGCGGCGGCGCCGGACCCCCTGGAGACGGGACGCTCGCTGCCGGAGGCCTTCGAATGGGCCGAGGCCGTCAACCGGGTCGACCCCGACGCGACCGCCGAGGAGATCCTCGCCGAGTACGACCGCCGGTGCGCCGCGGGACTCGCCCATCTCCGCGACGCCGATCTGGACGCGCGGGTCCCCGTCCCCACCGAGATGCCGTGGTTCCCGTCGGACCTGGCACCGTTCAACGGCCGCTGGTGCGCGCATCACGTCCTGACCGAGATCAACCGGCACAGCGGGCACGCCGACCTCCTGCGCGAGGCGGTCGACGGGCGCACGATGTACGACCTGATCGCGGAGGACCAGGGCATCGACATGTCCTACATCGGAGCGTGGTTCGCCGCGCACCCGGAGGTCCCGGCGCCGGCGTGGTGAGGCGGACCGATTCCGCGGGTGTCGACGCGCCGGCCGATCAGTCGCCTTCGTGCCAGCCGGCGAACGTCGCGAACTTGTCCTCGATCATCCCGGCCACCTCTCCCGGCTCGGGAACGAGTTCCGCGTCGGTGGCGATGCCCACCGAGACCGTGCCGTTGTAGCTGAAGATGCAGATCCCGAAGGCCTGGTCGCCGCTCATCGGAACCCAGCCGAGTATCCCCTCGACGGGAGTACCGGCGATCCGAACCGTGGAGACCGGCCCGGGGACCGACGTGAGCTGACCGACGGTCTTGTTGGCGAGCAGGTCGACCACCGCGTGCGCCACCGGGCCGGGAGTGACCGCCACGCCGAGCATCGTGGCGAAGTTGACGTGCGGTTCGAACGAGTAGCGCACCCGGGACATGGACGTGGCGATCGCGTCGATGAGCTCGTCGGCGTCGTCGATCCCCAGCGGCAGGCGCATGAGGATGATCGTGAGGTGGTTGCCCAGCTCCTCCGGCAATTCTTCGCCCACCGGCTCGATGGACATCGGCACCATGAGGTTGATGTCCGAGACCCGACGATCGCCGTGGGCGTCGAGGTACTCGGTGAGCGCCCTGGACACCGCCGCGAGCATCACGGTGGTCACAGTGGTGCCGTGCGCCGTCGCCACCCTCTTGATCGCAGCGAGGTCCAACCCGGAGATCCAGGAGACCTTCTTGCGGACATGGGCGTGACCGCTCCAGGACAGCTCGGGCGATCTGGGTTCGAACAGCAGCCGGAAGGTCGAACGATAGGTGTTGGACACCCTGTTGGTGGGGTCGACGTTGTCGGCGAGGGATTCCACGACCCGCGTGGGCACCCGGGTGAGCCCGCGGCCCGGGGCCACCACGTCCCTGACCAGCCGCGTGAGGGTCCACGGGAACGTCACCGTGGCGCCGAGGAGACCGCGGGCGATACCGAACGAGTCCCTGACCACCCCCACCCCGGCGCTGCCGACCGTCCCGAGGAACCCGCCCCCTCCAGTGGAGAGGGGGCGGCCCACCGGGGGGAGCGCGGTGTCGCCGTCGCTGTCACACAGACCGAGCACCAACTGGGTTAGCCGGACGCCGTCGACCATCCCGTGCTGGACCCGGAACAGGACCAGCGCACCCTCCCGCTCGGCCTCGTGGCCGTGGTAACCCTCGAGCAACTCGGCACGCCAGAGTGGGCGGTCGTCAGGGAGCTGGATGCTCATCTGCTCGGACACGTACTCCTCGGCTTCGGCCCGCCCGCCCGGCGCAGGGAGCCGCCCGCGGATCAGATGGTGGGAGAGGTCGAAATCGAGATCGTCCTCCCAGTACCACCGCCTGCCCTCGCGCACCGGGACCCGACGGAACACCGGGTGGGGGTCGACCATCCGGGTGGCGACCGCCTGGGTGACCGCGTCCCAGTCGGGGATCTCCGCGAACCACACCAACGACGTGATGTACATGAGGTTGTCGGGGCGGTCCATGTGCAACCACAACTGATCCCGCAGCGGGATCCTGACTCTCGCCGTCTCCCCCATCGTCCCGACGCCTCTCCCGTGGCCGCGCTCGCGCACCGGGTCATGCGCTCATTTACAGGCTAGAGCAGGAATGACAGAGATCAGATGAGTTTTCCCGGTTCCCCACGTCTGCCGGGGTCACCGCGCCCGCGTGGTGAGGCGCGACGAGAAGGAGAGGCGCGACGACGGCGACGGCGGTCCTCAGACCCGGGCCTCCCAACCGTCGAACGTCGCGAACTGCTCACCGATCATCCGGGCGACCCGGCCCGGGTCCGGCACGAGCTCCGCATCGGTCGCGATGCCCACGGAGACCTCGCCGTCATAGGAGAAGATGCAGATGCCGAGTGACTGGTCTCCGCTCATCGGGACCCATCCGAGCATCCCCCCGACCGGCGTGCCTCCGAGCCGCACCGTCGACGCCGGCCCGGGAACGGACGTGAGCTGACCGATCGTCTTGTTGGCGAACACATCGATCACCCCGCGGGCCACCGCCCCGGGGACCGCCGCCATCGCGACCAGCGCGGCGAAGGTGACGTGCGGTTCGAAGGAGTGACGCGCGCGGGTCATGGACGTGGTGATCTGGTCGAACAGCTCGTCCGGGTCGTCGATCCCCAGTGGCAGGCGCATGAGGATCAGGGTGATGTGATTGCCCAGTTCCTCGCTCGCCTCGTCCCCGGCCGGCGCCACGGACACCGGGACCATCAGGTTGATGTCCGAGACGCGGGGGTCGCCGTTGCCCTCCAGGTACCGGGTGAGCGCCTTGGACACCGCGGCGATCATCACCGGGGTGACCGTGGTGTCGTGCACGGAGGCGATCCTCTTGATGGCGGCGAGGTCTAGCCCGGAGACCCAGGAGACCTTCTTCCGGGACTGCGCGCGGCCGCTCCAGGACAGATCCGGCGTACTCGGTTCGAACAGCAGTCGGAAGAGGGAGCGACAGGTGTTGACCACCTGGTTGGTCGGGCTGATGTGGTCGGACAGCGACTCGACGACACGCGTCGGGACCCGCGTCATCCCCCCTCCCGGGGCCGCGACGTCCCGGGCCAACCGCGTGAACGTCTCGCGTGGCTTCGCCGTGGCACCGGCGAGTCCGCGGACCACACCGAACGAGTCCTTGGCCACCGCGGCGCCCGCTCTCCCGACCGCCCCGAGCGCCCCGCCGCCCCCCGGGGACAGGTCGCGGCCCACGCGCGGCGGCGCGCTGTCCTCGTCGTGGTCGCACAGTCCCAGGACCAGCTGGGTCAACCGGATGCCGTCGACCACACCATGCTGGACGCGGAACAACAGCAGTGCGCCCTCGCCCTCCGACTCGTGACCGTGGTAGCCCTCGATGTACTCGGTGAGCCAGAGGGGGCGGTCGTCCGGCAGTGGCTGGCCCATCCTCTCGGCGACATGCGCCTCGGCCTCGGCACGCCCGCCCGGGGCGGGGAGACGGCTGCGGACCAGGTGATCGGCGATGTCGAAGTCGGGGTTGTCCCGCCAGTACCAGCGACGGCCCTCACGGACCGGGGTCCGACGGAACACCGGGTGGGGCTCGACCATCCGGGTGGCGATCGCCTCGGTGACCTGGTCCCAGTCGGGGACCTCGGCGAACCACATCAGGGAGTTGATGTACATGAGGTTGCGGGAACGGTCCAGCCGCAACCACAACTGATCCCGAAGCGGGATCCTGGCTTCTCTCTCGCTCATCGTCCCCGACCCCCGTCGCTCGACCCGCCCATCGTCCGCGCCATGTGTGCGCCGCTCCAGGCTAGAGCAGCTATGACCGGGATCACACCTCCATCTCGGGGTGGCAGCACGGACCCGGCGTTCGCGGCCGCAGCGGGTGCCGGGGCGGGCTCAGAGCAGGCCGTGGCAGCGGCGGACCCGGTCCAGCCACCACCCCCACCGGTCCGGGCTCGCCTGCAGGCCCTCCAGCCTCGCCCGGTCCGGGACCACCTCCACGACCGGGAAATGGCCTTCCACCAGTTCGAACACGCCGGGGTCGACCACGTCCTCGAGGAAGAACCCGCCGGTGCCCAGTCCGGCGGCGGGGATCTCGTCGTCGTCATCGGGCAGCGCCGCGGCCGCCGCGACCCCGGCCGCGACGCCCACCGCCGAGTCCAGCGCGCTCGACACGGTGACCGGCACTCCTAGTTCCGCGGCCACGGCCAGCAGACGACGCGGCCCGCCCAGCGGCGCGACCTTGACCACGGCCCGGTCGGCACCTCCGGCGCGCACCACGCGAAGCGGGTCCTCGGCGCGGCGGATGGACTCGTCGGCGGCCACGTCCACGTGCACCCCGTCCGCCGCCAGCCGGGCCCGCAGCCGCACGAGTTCCTCCACGGTGGCGCACGGCTGCTCGACGTACTCCAGGCCCTGGCCGTCGAGGGAGACCGGCCCCGTGCCCGGGGCGCGGGTGCAGTCGACCGCGCGGACGGCCTGGTCCAGGACCCGGACGGCATGGGCGGCCTCGGCGACCGTCCAGGCCCCGTTCGCGTCCACCCGGATGCGGGCGTCGGGGCGGGCCTGCAGGACCGCGGCGACCCGCGCGACGTCGTCGACGAGTTCCTGCCCGGTCTCCGCCACCTTGACCTTGACCGTGGTGCACCCGGGGAAGCGGTCGAGGATCCCCGCCACCTCGCTCGCGGCGACCGCCGGGACGGTGGCGTTGACGGCGACCCGCGACCGCAGGGCCGGCGGCGGCCCCTGCCACGCCATCTCCAGGGCGGACTGCAGCCAGTGGGCGGCCTCGGGGTCGCCGTACTCCGGGAAGGCGCCGAACTCACCCCACCCCGCCGGCCCCTCGACCAGCGCCACCTCCCGCTCGGTGACGCCGCGGAAGCGGACCCTCATCGGCAGGGCCACCACGTGGACGCGGGCGAGCAGATCGTCGATCGACTCGGGGCCCGGTACGGATGTCATGGCTCCACGCTAACGTCGAACCCATGACCGAGAGCAGCGCAGCGCAGGGCGAGACCGGTAACCCGTTCGATCCGACCCAGTGGCGGGAGGTCGAGGGCTTCCGGAACGGCGAGGACCTGACCGATCTGACCTACCACCGCCACGTGGGCGAGGGCCGGGCCAACGGGATCGTCCGGATCGCCTTCGACCGCCCCGAGGTCCGCAACGCCTTCCGCCCACACACCGTGGACGAGCTGTACCGGGTGTTCGACCACGCCCGCCGCTCTCCCGACGTGGGCACCGTGCTGTTCACGGGGAACGGACCGAGCGCCAAGGACGGCGGCTGGGCGTTCTGTTCCGGTGGCGACCAGCGCATCCGCGGCCGGTCCGGGTACCAGTACTCCACGGAACATGACTCGGACGTGGCCGGTGCGACCGCCGACAAGGTCGACGAGGCCCGCGTCAAGGCCGAGGGCGGCCGGCTGCACATCCTCGAGGTCCAGCGGCTCATCCGCACCATGCCCAAGGTCGTGATCTGTCTGGTCAACGGGTGGGCGGCCGGTGGCGGGCACTCGCTGCACGTGGTGAGCGACCTGACCCTGGCCTCCCGCGAGCACGCCCGGTTCAAGCAGACCGACGCCGACGTGGGCTCCTTCGACGCCGGTTACGGCAGCGCGTACCTGGCCAAGCAGGTGGGGCAGAAGTTCGCACGGGAGATCTTCTTCCTGGGTCAGGCGTACACGGCCGAGGAGATGTTCCAGATGGGCGCGGTCAACCGGGTCGTCGACCACGCCGAGCTGGAGAACACCGCGATCGAGTGGGCGCGACAGATCAACGGCAAGTCGCCCACCGCGCAGCGGATGCTCAAGTTCGCGTTCAACCTCACCGACGACGGACTGATGGGTCAGCAGGTGTTCGCCGGCGAGGCCACACGCCTGGCGTACATGACCGACGAGGCGGTCGAGGGCCGGGACGCGTTCCTGGAGAAGCGGGCCCCCGACTGGGACGACTTCCCCTACTACTACTGACGGCGTCGGCCCCGCCCGTGCCCGCCACCCGCGACCTGCGCACCCTGCCTGTCCCCGGCGGCCCGGCCGTCACCGCCCTGTTCCCCACGTTCGAGCAGCTCCTGACCGGCCGTGGCCCCGCGCTGCTGCCCGTTCCGGCCGACGACCCCGCTCGGACGCGCCTGCTCGTCGACGCCATGCGCCCCGGCGAGCCGATCGACGACCGGGCGGCTCTGGTGGTGAGCACCTCCGGCTCGACGGGCACTCCCAGGGGAGCGATGCTGTCCGCCGCCGCGTTGGCCGCGTCGGCGTCCGCCACCGACGCGTTCCTCGGCGGACCGGGGCGCTGGCTTCTGGCGTTGCCCGGGCACCACATCGCGGGACTGCAGGTGATCCTGCGCAGCCTGAGGGCCGGTCACGAACCGGTGGTGATGGACGTGTCGCGCGGGTTCGACCCCGCCGCGCTGCCCGACGCGGTCGCCGCCTGCACGGATTCGCAGACCAACGCGGGCGGGACCGCGCGCGCCTACACCTCCCTGGTCCCCGGCCAGCTGACCAAGGTCCTCGACGAGGGTTGTCCCGACGCCGTGGCCGCCCTGGCCTCGCTCGACGCCGTGCTGCTGGGCGGGGCCGCGGCCGCCCCGGAGCTGCTCGCCCGCGCGGCCGATGCCGGCATCCGCGTGGTCCGCACCTACGGCATGAGCGAGACGGCAGGCGGGTGCGTCTACGACGGTCTGCCGCTCGACGGGGTGGAGATGGAGATCAACAACGACGAGGGGCGCGTCTGGCTGGCCGGCCCGCAGCTGGCCCTGGGGTACCGGAACGCACCCGGCCACCCGGCGTTCGCCCGCGAGGGGTGGTTCCGTACCGACGATGCCGGGCGGATCGGGAAGGACGGCAGACTGCGCATCCTCGGCAGGCTCGACGAGGCGCTGAGCGTGGGCGGGCTGACCCTCCTCCCCCAGGCGGTGGAGGACTCGCTCCGCCGGCACCCCGCGGTGGTCGACGTGGCCGTGGTGGGGATCCCGGATCCCCGACTCGGCACCCGGCCCGTCGCGGCGGTCACCCTGCGGTCCACCGCGACGCCGGACGACCTCCGCGCGCACGTGACCGCGCGACTCGGAGCGCACTCGGCGCCCGCCGCGGTGGCCGTGGTTGACGCGCTCCCGCTGCTCCCCGGTGGCAAGGTCGACCGGCGGGCGGTCGCGGCGCGGTTCCTCGATGGGACAATCGGGGGATGACCCGCGAGACCGACTTCTCCGACGCCACCGAGCCCGCCGAGCCGCCTGCCCGCCCCGGCGGCGCCACCCTGTCCGACTGGCTCGAGGGGGCGCGTCCCCGCACGTGGCCCAACGCGTTCGCGCCGGTGCTGGTGGGCTCGGCGGCCGCCGCCCTGGCAGGGGGGTTCGTCTGGTGGAAGGCGCTGCTGGCGCTGGTGGTCGCGTGGTCGTTCATCGTGGGCGTCAACTTCGCCAACGACTATTCCGACGGCATCCGCGGCACGGACGACGACCGCGTGGGCCCGCTGCGTCTCGTGGGTTCGGGACTCGCCCGACCCGGGGCGGTGAAGTGGGCGGCATTCGGATTCCTCGCCCTGGGCGGTCTGGCCGGGGTGGTCCTCAGTGTCACCTCGACGCCGTGGCTCATCGCGGTGGGCCTGCTGTGCATCCTCGCCGCGTGGTTCTACACGGGCGGCAGGTCCCCCTACGGCTACCGCGGCCTCGGTGAGGTGGCGGTGTTCGTGTTCTTCGGCCTGGTGGCCGTGACCGGCACTCAGTACACCCAGCTCGGCTCCGTCACCTGGTACGCGGTGATCGCGGCCGTGGCCGTCGGCAGCTTCTCGTGCGCGGTCAACCTCACCAACAACCTGCGGGACATCCCGTCGGACACCGAGGCGGGCAAGATCACGCTCGCCGTCCGCCTGGGGGATTCCCGGACGCGGGGCCTGCACGCGGTGCTGGAGTTGTTGGTGCCGCTCCTGGCCACGGTGGCGCTGGTCCCCGCGACGCCGTGGGCGCTCCTGGGTCTGCTGGCCATGCCGGTGGCGTGGAAGGCCAACGCACCGGTGCGGGCGCGGGCCACGGGCGCCGGTCTCATCCCCGCGCTCGCGGTGGCCGGGCTGGCCATGCTCGCGTGGAGCGCGCTGGTCAGCGCAGGGCTGCTGATCGCTTCGCTGTAGTCCCGTAGGTGGGCCGGCTACCCGGTCTACTTGCCGAGCGAGCCGTCGGGCACGGTGTTCCAGGCGGCCTGGATGCCGTCGTTGATCGCCAGCGCGGCGCCGCGGAGGGCGTCCTTGACCGGCTCGGGCAGGGGCAGGCCCTCGATATCGGCGATGGTGATGGTGCCGGGCGCCGGGGCCGCTACGGGCGCCGGGGCGGGTGCCGGAGCGGGAGCAGGCGCCGGAGCCGGGGCCGCGGCTCCGCCGCCCGCGCGCCCGGTGATGGTGACGGTGGTGGACTCGGTCCGCACGGGGATGCCGCCGATGTAGGCGGTGGCCACGGGCCGGTAGACACCCGGGGTGGTGGGCACGCCCTTGATGGCGGTGGTCCGAGGATCGTAGGTCAACCCCGGGGGCAGGCCCTGGAACTGCAGGGTCGCACCGGGCGGAAGGGTCACCTGGTCACTGACGCGGTTCTCCGTGTAGACGCCCACCGGGAAGGTCAGCGACGGCAGCGCGGCCGGGGCCAGCTCCGTGGCCTCCACCACCACGGGGGCGGCATCAGGGGAGTCGACCTGCCCCGACGCCACACCGATCGCGGCCATGGCGGAGAGGGCGGCGGCGGAGGCGGCGACGGGACGGGAGATACGCATGCATGCCTTTCGGGGGTCACTGTGGGAGCCGGGTGGGGACCCGGCCACCGTAACCCACGAATGCACGTCACCCCGAGGCCTTCTCATCATGTGAGAGGACCTCGGGGTGGACGTGGTCACCGGCGACCTGCGCGGCCGCCGGGAGTTCGTGGGCCTCAGCCGCGGCCGTTGGCGACCGTCGGACCCGGGGCCTGGACGGTGCTGGGGGCGCCCGCCGCGACGGTCGGGGCCGTCGAGCCGAGGGATCCGCCCCCGGTGTCACCACCGTTGCTGGAGCCGCCGGTGGACGTGCCCGGCAGTGCCGGCAGGAACGAGGTCGAGCCCGGGATCGACGATCCGCCGCCGAGCGCCAGGCCGAGTCCGGCCAGGCCGAGCAGGGCGATACCCGTGAAGGCGAGCCCGGGGGCCAGGTCCCCGAGGGAACCGGTGTCCACGGGCGACGACGAGCCCGGGACCTCGACCTGTGCGACGGTGTTCAACCCGCCGCCGGTGGTGAGGTCACCTCCGGTGGTGGTCTCACCGTCGGTGGTCGAGCCGGTCTGACCGCCGGTGTCGAGCAGCGAACCCAGCGGCCCCAGGCTCTGGGTGTCGAGCCCGCCGGTCACCTCGCCGGCTGCTTCTCCGCCGGCGTTCCCGGTCGAGCCCGACTGGACCGGTGATCCGGTGTCGGGGGTGTTGGTGCCGCCGTCCGGGGAGCCGCCGGCCAGGCTGCCGAGGTCGATCTGCCCGTTGGCGTCGCTGCCGATCGGCGCGGAGGGGGTCTGTCCCGGAGCATCGGGGGCCGTCTCGCCTGTGCCGAGCGACCCGGTCACCATCTCGGCCGCGGAACCCCCACCGAGCGAGGTCACGATGCCCACGACGGCTCCGAGGATGGCATCGGTGCCGGCGGAACCCGTGGTGATCTGACCGCCGGCCTGGGCCTCGCCTCCGAGGCTGCCCTCGACACCGGCCGCCGAGCCGGCCTCGGCGCCGACCGGGGCGGTGCCGTCGGGGTTGTTGACCGTGAGGGTCACCGGAATCGTGACGACCTGGCCGCCGAGTGTTCCGACGACCGACACGGTGTACACACCCGCGGCCACGGCGGTACCGGAGATGATGCCGTCCGCGTAGGTCAGCCCCTCGGGAAGCCCGTTGACCTCGGTGATGACGATGCCGCTCCACTCCCCTGCCCCGACGAGGCCCTGGATGTCGAACGAGTAGGAGGCGCCGGCGTTGAAGGCCGGGGCGGAGACGGCGACGGTCTGGACGTCACCGCGGACGGTGGGGGCATCGGGGGCGGCGACGACGACGCCGCCCACCAGGGCGACCGCCGCTGCGGCTGCGACGGGGGCGACAAGGCGACCCCGGACGATACGACGAGGGCGGGCGAGGCGAGCACGCATCGGCTGGTTCCTTCCGGAGGGGTTCGGATCGCTCACTCCCCGGATATGGGAGCGCAGACCATTTCTAGAGTCACTCTAACCTCATGCACATCAAGTGTCTACTCCTGTCGCAATTGTCACAGAAATCTCTGTAGTATCACTGGTAACACACCCCAGGGGTATTTACGGCACTGTGGGCGCCCGTTTAGCGACACCCGCTTGGCGGGTGGCGGTTCCGGCCCGCGGGACGACTACGGCCCGGCCCCCGTCAGGGGACCGGGCCGTAGGGCTCGGGAAGGGCGGGGGTCAGGCGCCGGGAGTCGGAACGCTGGTCGGCAGCGCGACCGCGCCGGTCCCCGACTCCGTGCCGCCTCCGGCCGCGACGGAGACCGGGCTGGAGCTCTGGGTAGAGCTCGGGGTGGACGCCTCCGCGCCGCTGCCACTGCCGCTGCCGCCGATGCTGCCGGTACCGGTGCCCCCGGGGGCGACGGTGCCGGTGACGGTCGTGACGGGGTTGCCGTCCCCGTCGACGATCACAGTGACCGGCGGCAGCACCATCTCGCCGCCGAAGACGGACGTGCACAGCGGCTCGGTGAGCGACCCGGTCTGCCCCACCAGGTTCGCTCCCCCGCCGGGTCCCGCGACCACGTCGAGCAGGTTGGGGAAGGTGCCCAGTGCGGAGGTGACGAAGTCGAGGACCGCGGTCGGCACACCCGAGATCCCGAACAGCGGATAGAACTTGGCGACCGACCCGCCGAGATCGGGCAGTTCGCACCTCGCCTCCGACTCGGGCACGAGATCGCCGACGCTGGTGTCGTCCGCGCTCGAGGTGTCGAGGCTGCCCTCGTCGCCGGCACTGCCGTCGCTCGAGCCGGCTTCCCTGGACCCCGCCGCGCCGGAGCTGCCCGTGTCGCCCCCGGACCCCTCGCCGCTCCCGCCGGGAAGGCTCCCGCTCTCGCCGCCGCCCATCAGGCTGCCGGCGTCCAGGCTGCCCGTCGCGGAGCCCGAGGGCCCGTCGTCTCCGACCTGGGCGCTGACGATCGGTACGGAGAGTGCGGCCGCGATGAGTGCGGCGGCGGAGGCGGTGACGACCCTACGGGTGGACATGGCGTGGGAACCCCTTAGATGGCGACGGACCAGAGTGCGACGGACGCTGTCACGCGCCACCACTGATCAGCGGCGCCTGCTGTCGACATCAGGACTGTATCCCGCCCGCCCGTCCGCCGTGGGGGCTTCCGCGGTGCGTCTACCGGTCAGTCTCCGAGACTGCCGGCACCGGTGGTGAACATCCCGAGCAGCGCGGACGGGGCACTGCCGAGCGCCTCGCCTCCCGTGGCCTCGGTGTCGGTGTCGCCGAGGGACTCCCCGCCCAGCAGCGACGGCGAGAGGGTGCACAGGAACTGTCCGGCCGATCCCAGGTTCTGCATCGAGCCGCTCTCGCCGAGAATCGACGGCAGCATGCCGACGACGGCGTTGACCAGGACCAGGAGCAGTCCGGAGGACGCGGAGTCCTCGTCACCGGTGAGCGCCGGCAGCAGGGTGGCCAGGGAGGCGCCGTCCATCTCGCCTTCACCGAGAACCGCGCAGAGGTCGGGGGTGGTGCCCACCTCGTCGTCGTCACCTGTCGGGTCGAGGTCGGACCCGTCGGGCTCCACGGCGTCGGCCGCCGGGGAGCCGGGAACGGCCGAGAGGGTGGGGTCGGGCTGCGCGGTGGTGGTCGCGGTGGTGGTCGCGGTCGCCGGAGCGGTCGTGGTGGTGGGATCGGTCATCGGGTCGGGATCGATGGCCTCGTCATCACCGGAGGTGCCGTCCGCCCCGGCCTCGTCGCCGGATTCCGCGGTGGTGGTGGCGGTCGCCGCGGCGGCGCCGGACGGATCGACCACGGTGACCGTGAGCTTCTCGGATTCGGAGACGGCGCCGTTGGAGACGGTGACCAGCACGTCGTAGTCGCCCGCGCGGGTGGGCGTCCCGGAGATCACCCATCCGTCCTGGGTGAGGCCGTCGGGCAGTCCCGTGACCTGGATGGTGGTGCCGGCCGGGATCGCTCCCCCGGCGGCGCGGGCCACCACGGGCTCGAGGTCGAGGTTCACCGGGACCCCCAGTTGCATCTCCTGGGTCGTCGCGTCCTGGGCCGTCTCGTCCTGTCCGGTGGCGTTCTGCGCCAGGAGGATGTCGCCGGCGGCGACGTCGGTCGGTGCGGACACGGCGACGACGGTCCCTCCCCCGACCACGGCGAGGGCGGCCAGGGCGCCACCCAGAGCCAGTGAACGGGTGCGGGGGGCGGGGCTGTGGGGGCGGCGCTTGAACATGGATTCACCTTGTCGTCCGGGGGGCGGGGCACGACCGGGGCAGCCCAGTCACTAGAGCACCATACGTCACATCAGTCACACGAGCCACAGGTTCGGCCGGGGTGTCGGCCGGTCAATACACTCATCGGCGGATGCCGTGGCCGACGAGGCCGGGGCCGTGCTGGATGGAAGGACCCCCGTGACCCCACCCCCCGAGATCGCGATCCGGGCCCACGGCCTGCGCAAGACCTACTCACGCGCCTCCGTGGAGGTCCGGGCTCTCGACGGCGTGGACGTCGCGGTGGACAAGGGGCGCTGGACCGCCGTCATGGGACCCTCCGGCAGCGGCAAGTCCACCCTCATGCACTGCCTGGCCGGTCTCGACACCCCGGACCACGGCTCGGTGTCGATCGGGTCCACCGAGGTCACGCGACTGGGCGACGCCGGCCGGACGCGCCTTCGACGTACCCGGGTCGGGTTCGTGTTCCAGTCCTTCAACCTGGTCCCCTCGCTCTCGGTGAGCGAGAACATCGTCCTTCCGGTCCGGATGGCGTTCCGCCGCCCGGACCGCGCGCGGCTCGACGGCCTGGTGGGCGAGCTCGGGATCGGCGACCTGCTCCGCCGACGGCCGCACGAGCTCTCGGGCGGCCAACAGCAGCGGGTGGCGATCGCCCGCGCCCTGCTGCCCCGGCCCGACGTGGTCTTCGCCGACGAGCCCACCGGCAACCTCGACTCCGAATCCGGTGAGGCGGTGCTCGCACTGCTCGGAGCCTGTGCGCGCGAGACCGGTCAGACGGTGGTCATGGTCACCCACGACACCCATGCCGCCGCGTACACGGACAGGGTGCTGGTGCTGGCCGACGGGCGGATCGCCGACGAGGTCGACTCCCCGACCCAGGACACCATCGACGCCGCCATGCGCACCCTCGCCGGCCGCCGCGCGGCCACCGCGTGAGCCCCCGGCTGATCCTGGGCCAGCTCCGCGCGAACGCGGGCCGCTACCTGGGCACCGTCCTGGCCATCGCCGTCGCCGTGGGGTTCGTCCTGGCCTCGGTGGGAGTGCTGCGCACGATCTCGGCCAGCGCGGACGCCACCTTCGGCCTGCGCTACGCGGCCACCTCGGTGCTCGTGCAGAACCTCGGCGACCGCACCTCCGCCGGCACCGACGCCGGCCGGGAGGAGGCCGCCGAGGCGCAACGGCTCGGCCTGGAGGCCATCGCCTCCACGCCCGGGGTCCGCGCGGTCACGGTCGACACGCAGTCGTACGTCCGGGTCCGTGTGGAGGGACGGGCCCAACAGATGACGACGGCGACGGCCCTGGCCACCGACGACGACCTGCGCTGGCAGAGGCTAGTATCCGGGCGCCTGCCCGCCGGGCCCGGCGAGGTGGCCGTGCGCGCGGACTCCGACGTGCCCCTGGGTGCGACGTTCGAGGTCCAGCCGTCCGGTCGCGCCGACCCCGCCCCCGTCACCGTCGTCGGTCTGTTCGACCTGTCGGGCCAGCCGGACCTCGAGGCGGCGTTCCCGCTGTACACCGTCGACGAGCAGGTCCAGCAGTGGTCCACGTCGGGGGCCGGCGGGGACGTGCGCGTGGCCGGGGACGGCTCGGTGCCCGACACCGTCCTCGCGGGGCGGGTCACCGAGCGACTGTCCGACGTCCCGGGCACCTCGGCCGTCGAGGTCTCCACCGGCGCGGCCGAGGCCGAGGCGCTCGCCCGGTCGTTCGTCGGTGGCCGCGACGTCTACACGCGCGCCCTGCTCGCCTTCACCGTCCTGGCCGTGGCGGTGGCCGCGCTCGTGATCGGGACGACCTTCGCGGTGGTGTTCGCGGCCCGCGTCCGCGAGACGGCCCTGCTGCGGTGCCTGGGCGCCTCGCGGCTGCAGCTGCGACTGTCCGGGGCCGCCGAGGCACTGGTGGTGGCCGTGGTCGCCACCGCGGCCGGGCTGGCACTGGGCCGCGCGGGCGTCTCGGCGGCCTCGGATCTGGCTCCGCGGCTCGGGGTGACGATCCCTCTGCAGGAGGTCACCGTGCCGCCGGGCGCCTTTGCGCTCGCCGGGGCGGTCGGGGTGGGGATCACCCTGCTCACCGCCCTGCCCGCGCTGTGGCGCGCCACCTCGGGCAGCCCCCTCGGAGCGCTCAGACCCGCCGATGTCCGCCCCGACCCGTGGTGGCGTCGACTCGCGATGGTGGTGGCGGGCTCCGCCGTCGCGGTGGCCGGATGGACAGCGATGCGATCCGCGGTGGACTCGCGCTCGGTGGTGGAGGCCGGCGCCTGGGGCGTGCTCACGTTCCTGGGCGTCCTGGCGGTGACGGCAGGGGCCCTGCCCACCCTGCTCGGGATGATCGGCACGGTCATAGGACCGGTCCTCGGGCCCGTCGGCCTGCTCGGCGCACGCAACACCGCGCGCAGTCCGCGCCGCACGGCCGCCACCTCGGCCGCCGTTCTGGTGGGCGTGACCCTCACCTCGACCATGGTCACCGGGATCGCCCTGCTGGGGCCCGCCATCGAGTCGCGGCTGGTGGACCGCGTCCCGCTGGACGTGGCCGTGACCGCACCCGACGGGATACTGCCCGCCGGGCTGTCCGAGCAGCTGGCGGGTCTGGACGGGGTGGCGGACTCCCTCGTCGTCGTCGACATGTACGCCCGCGACGACGACGGAAGGCGCACGGTCCTGCGCGTCGCCGACCCGACCCGGGTGGCGCAGCTGATGCGCCGCGAGGTCACCCTCCCCGGCCCGGGCGAGATCGTGCTGCCCGAGTCCTCCCCCGTCGCCGCGGACGCGCGCGACGGCGACACCGTCCGGTTCCGCTTCTTCACCGACGACGACGGACGGGACCTCGTCGTGCGCCGATCGTCCGACCAGTGGGCCCTCGCCGCCCCGGGCAGCGTGCCCGAGTGGCCCGTGGCGCAGCTGCCGGACGGATCCCCCTGGCCGGAGGGTCAGGAGATACCGCAGCAGTTCGTCCCGCGCACCGAGCAGTGGCTCCGGATGGACGACGGCCTCGAGGGCGAGCGACTGGAGAACGCGCTCGACGGCGTGAGGTCGGCGGTGGTGGACGCCGACCCGTCGCTGGCGGTCACCGAGACGTTCGCCTCCCGCGAGCAGATCGCGGGTGCCGTCCGGACCGTGCTCACGTCCAGTTCGCTCCTGCTGGCCGTGGCGGTGGCACTCGCACTGGTGGGAGTGGTCAACACGCTCACGCTCGCTGTCCGGGAGCGGGCGCGCGAGATCGGGTTGCTCCGCCGCGTGGGCGTCACCCGGACCGGCGTATGGCTGATGCTCGTGCTGGAGACCGCGCTGGTGTCGGCGAGCGCCTCGGCGCTGGGGGTGCTCCTGGGTGCGGCGTTCGGCAGGCTCGGCGCGGTCGCCATGGTGGGCCCCGGGAACACCGGTAACATCGCGCTGCCGGTGACCGATCTCATCACCGTGGGGATCGGTGGCGTCGGGGCCGCCGTCCTCGCGGCCGCCGTGGCCTCACTCGGCGCGGTCCGTACGCGGGCGGCCGACATCTGACCCCCGGTATGACGCTGTCCACAGCGTCGACCGGTAGCCATCCTTTGACGGAACTGAGACACTATTGTTATGCAAATTCGGGTGCTCTTGTCCGCCGGCGCGATTGCGCTGGTGGCGGCGTCGTGCGCACAGCCGGATCCGCAGGTCCTCTCGGAAGCCCCGCGGTCCGCCTCTGCCACCGAACTGACCTCCGCGGCCGAGCCGACCGAACGGGAGACCCAGCCGGGCCGGTTCATCGCCCGGTGCGCGACCGAGGCCGACGGCGGCACCCCGGGGATGACCGTCTTCACGGACGGCAGCCAGAGCGTCACCGACCACTGCCTCAGCCGGTACTACATCGGAGTCCAGCCCGCACCGGGTGCGCTGTACGTCGCCGACGACGAGACGGGCACCTATGCCCCGCCCCGCCAGCCCGAGGCGGTCACCCCGACCACCCAGTGGACTCCGGCCCAGCCGCGGACGGACGTCGGCGTGCAGGATCCGTGGTTCGACGCCGACCAGCCCGACGAGGACCCGGGCGAGCCGACGGAGAACGGGCCGGGCGACGGCACCACCGAGGAGACGACACCGGGCACACCGGTGACCCCGCCGGAGGGGACGACCCCGCCGACCACCTCACCGACCAGCCCGCCCACCTCTCCCGGAGGCACGGAGCCCTCCGCCCCGGGCGAAGTCGAGACCACGACCGAGGGACAGGTCAGCCAACCCACCAACGGATCAGCGGAACCGACGCCGACAGAGGTGCCGACCGGGACCGGGACCGTCGAGCCCGAACCCCCGGCGCCCCAGAACTCGGTCCTGCCTCCGTTCGGGTGGAGGGGATCGTTCGGCTCGGAGCAGCTCCCGGCGCTACCCTGGCCCGCTCCGGCCAGCTAGGTCAGGCCCGGAGCAGGTCGACCCTGGTGTAGGTCAGGCCTCGTCCATCCGACGACGCAGGTCCTCGCGCTTGGCCCGACGGTCGGCGTCGACCGCCGAGATGTCGGAATTGATCTCCGCGCGCAGGCGGGTGAACAGGATCATCGACAGCGGGAGCGCGACCACCACGGAGAGAATCGCCGCGACGAGCACCGGGACGTCCACCCCAGCGAGGCGGCCGATCCCGATGATGACCAGGGTCAGCGCCACGACCATCAGCAGTCTCAACACGGTGTAGAACATCATGTTGCGGGCCAGTCGTGCGCCTGGCCTGGTTCCGGTGGGCGCCTGTGCCGGGATCGCTGACTCGTCTCGCTCGCTCATGAACACCAGGATACGTATCGTGGTGTGAAGGAGGTTCGAGTGATCTGGCTGTTCGCACTCATCGGTGTGGTGACCGTGGCAATCCTGCTGTGGCGGGCCTTCGGGCCCGGTTCACGGCCGGCCCCGCCGCGCGTGATCGCCCCGGACGACGACCCTGATTTCCTACGGGATCTCGACGGGCGTAAACCACTGGACCCCTAGCGGGCCAGGAGATCGACGATCGAGTCGACCGCGTGGCTGATCTGCGCCCCGGTCCGGTCGAAGACCTCGGGCTCGCGGCCGATCGGGTCCTCGATGTCCCACGCCGGGTCGTCGGTGTCGACGCCGAGTCGGGCCCGCGCCAGGCCCGACCGGGTCAACGCCCGGTCGGCGTCCGCCAGGTGGGCAGCCTCCAGCAGCGTGTAGGTCTTCTTCCACAGCAGCGGGGCCATCTCCTGCACGGCGTCGCGGTGGGCACGTGTCGCGGTGAGGACCAGGTCGTGGCCCTGCAGGAGTCGCGGCGTGAGCAGACGGGAGGCGAATCCCTCGGCGTCGCCGCCGTGGGCCTCGAGTACCCGACGGGTCTCGGGATGGATCGCCACACCGTTGACCGCCCTCGTCCCCGCGGAATCCACGACCACGTCGACCGACGCGTGCGCGGCTCGCGCGGCGAGCAGTCGCTCGGCCAGCGGTGACCGACACATGTTGCCGGTACAGACCGTCATCACCGAGATCGCCATGGCGCAGATCCTAGTGCGGGTCCCCCACGAGGGCGGTCCGGCAGGTCACCGCGCGGACCATCCTGGCGGGTGTCACTCGCCGCGCCAGTGCGGGGCGCGCTTGTCCAGGAACGCGGTCATGCCCTCCTGGGCGTCGCACGTGACCGCGTTGGTGGCCATGGTCTCGGACATCTCGCGGTACGCCTCGCCCTGCTGGAGGTCGATCTGCCGGTAGAAGGCCTGCTTGCCGATCTGCAGGGTCAACGGGCTGGCGTCGGCGATGCGGGTGGCCAGCTCGTCGACACGGGCCCGGAGCCGGTCGGCGGGGACCGCCTCGTTGACCAGGCCCCACTCGACCGCGGTGGCGGCGTCGATCGTCTCACCGGTCAGGAGCATCTGGAGTGCGCGCTTGCGGCCGATGTTGCGCGAGACCGCCACCATGGGGGTCGAGCAGAACAGGCCGATCTTCACGCCCGGGGTGCCGAACCTCGCGGTGTCGACGGCCACCGCGAGGTCGCAGGTCGCCACGAGTTGGCACCCGGCGGCGATGGCGTGACCCTGCACCTCCGCGATCACGGGCTGCCGGATGGCCTGGATCGACTCCATGAGCTCGACGCAGGTGTCGAAGACCTCGCGCTCCTCGTCGAGGGTGCGGTCGACCATCTCGCCGATCTCGTGCCCGGCGGACAGCGCCGGGCCCGACCCCGTCACCACCACCACGCCGCACGACGGGTCGTCACCGAGGTCGCGGATGGCGGCCGTGGCCTCGCGCATCATCTGCAACGAGAGGGGGTTGCGGCGCTCGGGCCGGTCGAGGGTCACGCGTGCGATCGGGCCGCTGCGCTCGACGAGGACGTACGGGGTGCTCACTGGGGCCTCCGGGAGGGACGGGAGTGCGTGTCCCCCGGTTCTACCCCGCCGGACGGGTCCGTGGCGCAGGAGTGGGGACCGACGCCCCCGATGGAGGTCGGGCCCGCGGCGTCCTCGCCGGGACTACCGGGCCGCGGCCGGGTGCTCGCCGTCGCACCATTTCTCGGCGGGCACTGCGGCCTTGACCTGGTCGACGTGCTGACCACAGCCGTCCCAGGTGGTCTTGCCGCAGACGGGACAGGCGACGGCATAACACATGGCGTCCTCCTTCACAGGGGTTGTCGACCCGACAAGGTGCCGTTCGATACCCCCTAGGGTATGTCAATCGGCGTCCGGGCGCCACACCTCGTCGACACGCGCGGTGGCCTCGCGCAGACGCTCCACGTGCGCCTCGCAGTCCTCCCAGCGCGGTAGACGACCCGAGGCCGCGACGTCGAGCAGACCCGGGGCGTCGCGGTCCTTCTGGCTCATCACGTGCGTGATCGGGGTGCCGTCGAGCGCCACGGAGGGCCAGTCGATCGCGAGATGCGAGTCGAACGCGTCCACCGCGTGCTCCGCACCCGGTCGCCACCCCTCCGAGCACAGGTACATCACCGTGGACTGCGGCTCCAGCGAGAGGAATCCGTGCGCCACGCCCTCGGGGACATAGATCGCCCGCTGGTCGCTCGAGTCGAGGATCACCCCGGACCACTCGCCGAACGTGGGCGAGCCCACCCGCACATCCACCACGACGTCGAACACCGTTCCGGACGGGCACATCACGTACTTGGCCTGCCCGGGCGGCACATCGGCGTAGTGCAGGCCGCGCAGGACGCCCTCACCCGAGACCGATACATTCACCTGCGCCAGGTCGAATCGGTGCCCGGTCAGACGGCGGAAGGCCGGGTCGGTGAACGCCTCGTGGAAGACCCCGCGGTCGTCCGAGATCCGGCGGGGGGTGATCTCCCACGCCCCCGTCACGCTCAGCTCGCGTAGCTGCACCGGCGGTCCCGCCTTCCTGGTCACCTGACTTCGATCCCGCCCACCCTAGCGGGACACGCCGTAGCCGCCCGAGTGCGTCAACCCCTCATGGCGCCGACGATCTGGCCTGCCGTCCACTCGCCGATCAGCAGGCAGTCCATCGCCGAGTCGTGCAGGGCCGCGTCCTCGCGCCACCCGGTCACGACGAACTGGAAGACATAGGTCGCCTCGTCGTCGCTCCATCCCACGATCAGGCTCGAGGTGGCCATCTCGCCGGGCTCGGCCGTGTAGGTGCCGCGGAGGTAGCGGTAGATGCTGCGTACGGCGCCGGCGTCCTCGTCCCCCTCGCCCGCGACCTCCTCCAGCACCGTCCAGTCGGACAGGACCTCCGCGGTGGCGACGATCATGGTCACCGCGTCGTCGGTGGACATTGCGGGCGCCACGCGGGCGCAGGTGGCCACGGCGTTGGGCGAGAAGCCGTCGCGGTGGGCCCCCGGGTCCACGTAGATCACCGCCGACGGCTCCGGCGACTCGATCCGCTGCCACGGCGGGTTGTCCACCCACGTCAGCGGTTGCGCGGCCACCGCCATCGGGGGGCTCGCCTCGAGCGAGCGGCCGGTCGAGGCGCAGAACTCCTGGATGGAGGCCATGTCAGCCCTGCAGTCCCGCGCCGACGATGTGCGCCCCGCCGTCCACGACGAGCGTCTGCCCGGTGATCCAGTGGGCGTCGTCGGAGAGCAGGAACGACACCGGGCCGGCGATGTCGTCCGGCACCCCCAACCGGCCCGCCGGCAGTGCCGCGGACATCTGCTCCTCGCGGCCGGAGTAGAGGGCCTCGGCGAATCGTGTCTTGACCACCCCCGGCGCCACCGCGTTGACGCGGACGGCGGGGCCGACCTCCACCGCGAGTTCCTGCGTCAGGCGCATGACCAGTGCCTTGGTGGCGCCGTACCACCCGATGCCCGGCGAGGGTGCCAGTCCCGCGATCGAGGCCACGTTGACCACCGCCCCGCCGCGCTCACCGAGACCCGAGTGATAGACCTTCTGCGTCCACGCCAGGGTGCCCAGCGCGTTGACCTCGGTGATCTTGCGGGCGGCCGCCAGGTCCACGTCGACCGTCCGACCGAAGACGGGATTGATGCCGGTGTTGTTGACCAGCAGGTCCACCGGCCCGAACGCCTCCTCGGCCCGGGCCACCACCTCGCGCTGGTGATCCTCGTCGTCGGACTTCCCCGCCACCGCGAGCACCCGGTCCGGCGCACCCAGTTCGGCGACCGCCTCGTCGAGGCCCTCCTGCCCGCGGGCGGTGATCACCACGGACGCACCCTCGGACAGCAGTCGCCGCGCGATCCCCAGACCGATCCCACGGCTCGCGCCGGTGACTAGAGCGGTCCTGCCCGCGAAGCGGTCGGGGACGACGGGGCCGGTGCGGGGGGCGGGAAGGGGGGAAGGGCTCACGTGTCGTCTCCTGGTGCGGTTCGGGGCTCTCGGGTGTGCACTGCCAGCCTAGAGGCCGTGTCCCCGTCATACGTTCACGGGATTTTCTCAGCCCGCCCCCAGGGAATACCGGCCGACGGGCGGGACGGGAGTTACAGTCGTCGTCAGGACTCAACCGGCCGTCACGCACGGCGCAACTACCCCAGGGCGTGCCCATGTCACCACTTGATCCACGCGGTGCGGCGGACACCCCCGTGTGCTCGATCCTCGACATCCCGGGGCCCCGCTGGTTCCACCCGGGCGACCCGATCTGGCGTGTCCACGGCGACGCGGCCACCCCGATCGGCGTGACCACCGGACTGCTCATGCTGGCCGCCAACCCCGCCTTCGCGGCCGCGCTCACCGCCGCTGACGCGGTCGAGAACCCCTGGTCCGCGGACGGCTACCTGCACGACCTCATCGAGATCACCACGTTCGGCACGGTCGACGACGCCATGGTGACGATCGAGAACTCACACCGCGACCGCTCCACCTTCTCCGGCACCACCGAGCACGGCCAGTACTACTACGGTTCGGATCCGGAGCTCATGGAGTGGGCGCACGCCGCCATCACGTGGGCACTGCTCGCCGCGTACCAGCGCTTCGCGGCGCGGCCGCTCACCCCGGCCGAGTCCGACCGATACGTCAGCCAGACGGCCGGCATCGGGCACCTGCACGGCTGCCGCGTCTCGCCCACGACCGTCCGCGAACTCGAGCAGCTGCTCCGTTCCTCCCGGGACCGCGCCCGTGCGACCTCCGCTGGTCAGCGGGCCGCGACCCGGCTCCGCGAGACGGCTCGCGCGTGCAAGGGGCTCGTCGGAACGTCAGTCACGGCCCACCGCTCGTGCATCACGGTGGTCCACGCCGCCGCCAGTCTCGTCCCCTCCGACGTGCGTCGGGCTCTCGACCTGCCGCACCGCCCCATGGACCGCACCGCCGTCTTCGGCCGGATCTCGAGGGCCCACGAGGGGCTGGGGGCTCCGATGCTCACCACCCGCGCACCCATCGCCGCGCCGTCCGCCATGCGAGCGCGACCCGCCTGACCCGCGACCCGGCCCGCGCACTGGCGCCATCTACGGCCGCCAACAACGGCCGCCACCAGTCGCCGCTACCAGTGACCGTTGACCCGGCCCTTGGCGAACCCCGCGATCTCCCAGACCAGGTGCACCGGGAGCATGGGCCAGTCGATGCGCTCGATCGGCGTCATCCGCACCTCCATTCCGGTGGCGGCGCGCATCCACCGACCGGCCCGCAGTGTGTGCGGACGATTGGTGACGACGAGGATGCGCTCCCAGCCCCGGGCCCGCGCGATCGCGGCCACCGCGTGGGCCTCCCCCCACGTCGTCCGTGGCTCGGGGGCGAAGCACACCACCTCGGCCCCGTCGGGGCGATCCGCGCCGGTGCACAGCCGGCGGGCCCTGCGCTCGGAGTCGCCACCCGGGTTGGACACCAGCAGCGTGTCGGCGTACCCCGCCTCCACCAGGTCTCGGGCATAGGCGTGCCGTCCGTCATCCGCGCCGGCGAGCATGACCACGGCGTCGGCGCGGACCGGATCCTCCCCGCGGGGCTGCAGCAAATACACACCCCAGGCGGTGAGGGCGAGGGCGGCGGTGAGGCCGATCGCACCTGCCGCGAGGGCCGCGCGGCGGAGATGCCGGCTCACCTCGGAGCGTCACCCTCCGGCGCGGGACGGTGCGGTTCCGACGACGAGGTGTGCCCCTCCGGTCTCGTCGCCCAGTCGCGGGTCGATACGAGATAGCTCATCCCGGGAACGAGATCGCGTCGCCAGTCCCTGGTCGGACTCAGCCCCAGTTCCCTCCAGGTCCGATCGGCGAGAACGGAAAACTCGGGGCGCGGCGCCGGCCGGGGGAACTGCTCGCTCGTACAGGGGCGCACTCTCTCCGGGTCGGCCCCGAGCTGCCGGAAGACCGTGCGGGCGAGTTCGAACCATGTCGCCCGCCCGCCGCCCGTGGCGTGGTGTGTCTGACCGCGGCGGTCGACTGTCCCCCCTTTCTCGGCCGAAAGGAGACAGAGGAGTTGCTCCGAAAGGGACCCGACCGAGGTGGGTGAGCCCCACTGGTCGTCCACGACCTCGATCGTGTCTCGCTGTGATTCCAACCGGATCATGGTGGCTACGAAGTCACTGCCGGGAATCTCGTCGAGCACCCGCCACGGGCCGGTGTACAGCCACGCCGTGCGCACGACGGTCGTCTCCGGGTACACCTCGAGCGCGGCCCGCTCCCCCGCGAGCTTGGTGCGACCGTAGACCGTCACCGGCTCGGTGGCGTCCGTCGGCTCGAGTCCGCGTGCGGTCGCCGGATCCGAACCCTCCGGAATGGCGCCGGAGAAGACATAGTCGGTGCTGATGTGGAGGAGCCGGATCCCGCGATCCCGGCAGGCCACCGCCAGGTCGCGAACGCCGTCGGTGTTGACCGCCCGCGCACCCGCCTCATCGGCCTCGGCGCCGTCGACATCGGTGTACGCAGCCGCGTTGATGACCACCTCCGGCGCGTACCGGTCCAGCGTCGCAGCGATCGAGTCGGGCGCGGTGAGGTCGAGCTCAGTGCGTGCTGGAGCATCGGCCACACGGGACAGAGCCCGCCCGAGCTGCCCGCCTCCGCCGGTGACGAGGATCCGCGGCAGCCCGGCGGGGCGGAAGGGCTCACGCGCCCCCTCTGCATCCGCTCCCCCCGATGCACTCCCGCGTGCACCGCTGCTCAGGCGGGCGTGCATCGGGGGGAGCGGCTGTGCAGGCTGATCGCCCGGAGGGCCGCCGCTCACCACTGCCGACCCTTTTCGCGGCGGAGCACGTCGAGCAGGTAGGCCCCGTACCCCGATTTCCTGAGGTCGTGGGCGCGGTCGGTGAGCTCGTCGTCGTCGAGATACCCCATCCGCCACGCCACCTCCTCCGGGCAGCCGATCTTCAGGCCCTGCCGGTCCTCGATGGTCCGGACGTAGTTGCCCGCGTCGAGCAGAGAGTCGTGGGTGCCGGTGTCCAGCCAGGCGGTTCCACGCGGGAGCACTTCGACCTGTAGGCGGCCGGCCTCGAGATAGTGACGGTTGACGTCGGTGATCTCGTATTCCCCGCGCGGCGACTTCTCGAGGTTCCGCGCCACCTCCACCACGTCGGCGCTGTAGAAGTAGAGGCCCGGGACGGCGAAGTCGGAGGACGGGTTCTCGGGCTTCTCCTCGAGGCTGATCGCGCGGCCGGCGGCGTCGAAGTCGATCACCCCGTAGTCGCCCGGGTTGGACACGCGGTAGGCGAACACGGCGCCGCCGTCGAGGTCGGCGAACCGTCGAAGCTGCGTACCCATCCCGGGGCCGTAGAAGATGTTGTCGCCCAGGATCAGCGCCACCGGATCGTTGCCGATGTGGTCCGCACCCAGGACGAACGCCTGCGCCAGCCCCTCGGGGGCGGCCTGCTCGACGTAGCTCAGGGTGATGCCGAACTGGCTGCCGTCGCCCAGGAGCCGCCGGAACTGCGGCGCGTCCTCGGGCGTGGTGATGAGCAGGATGTCGTGGATGCCCGCCAGCATGAGCGTGGACAGCGGGTAGTAGATCATCGGCTTGTCGTAGACCGGCATGAGTTGCTTGCTGGTGCCCAGCGTGAGCGGGCGCAGACGGGTGCCGCTGCCGCCGGCCAGGACGATGCCCTTCACAGCACCTTCTCCGTCCGGGCGTACTTCGCCTCGACGCGCTCCTTGACCGGCTCCCACCAGTCGCGGTTCTCGCGGTACCACTCGATGGTCCGGGCCAGCCCGTCCCGCAGGTTCGTGTGCTGCGGCTCCCACCCGAGCTCCTCGCGGGTGGCGGTGGCGTCGATCGCGTAGCGCAGGTCGTGGCCGGGGCGGTCGGTGACGTGGTCGAAGCCGGGGTCGCCGTCGGTGGCGGTGGCGCCCATCAGCTCGCAGATCATCTGCATGACCTGCAGGTTGGAGTGCTCGCCGTCGGCGCCGATGAGGTAGGTCCGCCCGATCTCACCTCGTGCCAGGATCCGCAGGACCGCCGAGTTGTGGTCGTCGACGTGGATCCAGTCCCGGACATTGGCACCACTGCCGTAGAGGCGAGGGCGCTGCCCGGTGAGAAGGTTGGTGATCTGCCGCGGGATGAACTTCTCGACGTGCTGGTAGGGGCCGTAGTTGTTGGAGCAGTTGCTGATCGTGGCGCGGACACCGAAGCTGCGGACCCACGCGCGCACCAACATGTCCGCGCCCGCCTTGGTGGCCGAGTACGGGCTCGACGGGTTGTACGCGGTGGCCGGGGTGAACCTGTCCGGATCGTCCAGCTGCAGGTCGCCGTAGACCTCGTCGGTCGAGACGTGGTGCAGGCGCACGTCGTGGCCGCGGCAGGCCTCGAGCACGGCGTAGGTGCCCACGATGTTGGAGTGCACGAACGGCCACGGGGTGGCGAGCGAGTTGTCGTTGTGGCTCTCGGCGGCGAAGTGCACCACCGCGTCGTCAGGCCCCGTGAGCTGCGCGACGAGCCGGTCGGTGACGGCGGGGTCCGCGCAGTCGGCCTCCACCAGCTCGACCCGATCCGACGGGAGTCCGGCCAGACTCGCGCGATTGGCGGCGTAGGTCATGGCGTCCAGCACGGTGACGTGGGCGTGGGGGTGCTCACGGACCACGGTGTGGACGAAGTTGGCGCCGATGAACCCGGCTCCCCCGGTGACGACGAGGCGCATGCGGCCAACCCTACCGTCGTGGCGGTGCCGCTCCGGTCGTCTCCCCGGCCTCGGCATCCGCCTCACCGGCCGCCACCTCATCAGCGGAGGTGTCGACGTCGACGAGGGCCGGATCCCGGCGCAGTTCCCGGTAGTCGGCGAGCATCGTGGCCCGCCGGCGCGCGAAGAAGTCGCTGGCCGTCGTGTCGCGCGGGGTCACCTGCACCGTCTCCTCGGCCGGAATGCCGGCCCGGAGTTGGCGGATACGCAGCACCTCGGTGTCCAGTCGCGCGCCGTAGAGCACCGCCATGTTGACCAACCACAACCACAGCAGGAACACGATGATCCCCGCCAGCGATCCGTACGAGCGGTTGAAGTTGCCGAAGTTGGAGACGAAGAAACCGAAACCGGCGGTGGCGACACCGATGATGAGCAGGGCCGCCGCCGCACCCAGCGAGACCCAGTGGAATTTGCGTCCGGCCACGTTGGGAGCGAACCGGTAGAGGATCGCCAACGCGAGGATGGCGGAGATCAGGGCCCCCGGCCACTTGGCCACACTCCACACGGCCAACGCGGTCTCGCCGAGGCCGATCCACCCACCCACGGTCTCGGCGATGGGGCCGGTGAACACCAGCGCCAGGCCCCCGACGGCCACGAGGACGATGAGCAACGCCGTGAGCAGCAGGCCGACGGGCAGCAGCCGCCACGGCGGCCGACCCTCCTCGACGCCGAGTATCAGGTTCATCGCTCGACCCAGTGCCCAGACGTAGCGGGACGCGGTCCACAGCGCGATGGTCGCGCCCACCACGAGCGCCGTCCCGGCGGCTTGCGTGGTGACGACCGCCTCGACGGGTCCGCGGATCGGGTCCAGGACCTCCGGCGGGGCGATGTCGGAGAGCATCTCCATCATGGCGTCGACCGTTCTCTCCCCCTGTCCGAACACGCCGAGCAGCGAGACCACCACCAGGAGCGCAGGAAACAGCGAGAGCACCCCGTAGAAGGTGAGCGCCCCCGCCTGGTCGGGGCCCCGGTCGCGGAAGAACTCGCCCACCGAGCGCTCGAGGACCAGACGAACGGTGCGCAGACGTCGTCGTGCGGTCGACGCGGTCCCGCCGGAAGTGGTCATCCCCCGATTGTGGCCGGTCGACCGCGCGTGGCGCCTCCCGCCGCGCCCACAGACCGATCACAGGTCACCCGCGGCGGGAGTTACGCCTGAGGATCACCGCCCGACGCCCCGCCAGCAGGTAGAGCCCGACGCCCGACGGCCCGCTCGGCGACGCCCGACTCAGTGGGGGTGACGCGCCTGCTCCGCCTGGGCCTCGCGGCGGACGTCGGCGGCGTCGTCGATGGTCTTCTGCCGCTTCTCCTCGGCCTTGTCACTGGCGGTGGTGTCGCGCGGCGGGAGCTGGATGGTCTCCTCGGCGTGCAGTCCGGCCTGCAGCTCGCGGGCCCGCTCCACCTCGGCGTCGACCTCGGCCCCGAACAGCAGCGCGTTGTTGGTGATCCAGAGCCAGAGCAGGAAGATGATCACGCCGGCCAGCGATCCGTACGTGGCGTTGTAGCTCGAGAAGTTGGACACGTAGAACACGAACCCCGCCGTGGCGACCGCCCAGACCAGCAGCGCCACGATCGCGCCGACGGAGACCCACCGGAACCTGGGTTGCTTGACGTTGGGCGAGAACCCGTAGAGCACGGCCAGGATCACGACGACGACGAGGACCAGCGCCGGCCACTTGGCGATGCCCCACACGGTCACGGCGGTCTCGCCGAGGCCCACGAGGTCACCCACCCAGGCGGCGATCGGCCCGCTGACGACCAGCATGAGCCCGGCAAGGCAGACGAGGAGGAGGAGCACCGCGGTCAACAACACCATGGCGGGCTTGAGCTTCCAGAAGGGGCGACCCTCCTCGACCTCGTAGATGCGGTTCATGGCCCGCCCGAAGGCGCCCACGTACCCGGACGCCGTCCACAGCGCGCCCAGCAGACCGGTGACGAGGGCGAGTCCGGCGGCGGGGGTGTTGACCAACGATTCGATGGGACCCCGTAGCGCGGCGAGGGTCTCCTCAGGCGCGGCGCCCTCGAACAGCTCCATCACGGCGTTGACGGTCTCCTGCCCCTGCCCGAACACGCCGAGCAACGACACCACGGCCAGGAGCGCCGGGAAGATCGAGAGCACCGCGAAGTACGTGAGCGCGGCGGCCAGGTCCGTGCACTTGTCCTTCGAGAACTCGGCGGCGGCACGCTTCAGGCCGACCTTCCAGGTCCCGGATTTCAACGAGGTGGGCGACTCGGGTTTCCCCGAATCCGGGTCGGCGTCCGGGTCAGGCTTGTCGGTGATGTCGCGACTGCTGTTCGGGCTCATGGAAGTGACTGTCCCACCGGCGGCCCGTGCGCGCATCCTGTGGGGTCGATCTCCCCGGGGGTGGAATGCCCGACGTGTGCGTTACCCTCCTGGGTGTCACATCACCAAAGAGTCACTTCACCTGTGTCGCAGCACTCGCGACCCCGACCCCCACAGGAGCACCCATGAGCCTGTCCAACGCCATCCTCCGCGGAGTCACCGGCGCGTTCGTCCTCAACTCGGGACTGTCCAAGCGCAACCTGCCCACCGAGGCGGCCCAGGGCCTACAGGGATTCGCCGCCACCGGCGTCCCGCAGGTCACCAAGCTGGAGCCGGACACGTTCGGCAAGTTCGTCGCCTACTCCGAGATCGGGATCGGCGCGGCACTGCTCACGCCCGTGGTCTCGCCGCGCCTCGCGGGCGCCGCGCTGGGCACCTTCTCCGCCGGCCTGCTGGCGATGTACTTCCGCAACCCCTCGATGACCGAGTCCGACGGCATCCGCCCCTCCCAGGAGGGCATGAGCCTGGCCAAGGACGCGTTCATGGCCGCCATTGCCGGAGCCCTGGTCACGAGCAGGTGACCCGCCCCGGGGCCTGACCCCTCACGCCGAGGCGATGGCCTCCAGGATCGCCTCGGCCAGGTCCGCGCGGCACACCACCAGATCCGGCAGGTAGGTCTCGGCCACGTTGTACTCCAACGGGGAACCGTCCACGCGCACCGCGACGAACCCCCTGGCCAGGGCCACCCCGGCCGGTGCGGCCGAGTCCCACTGGTACTGCCCACCGGCGTGGATGTAGGCGTCGGCCTCCCCGCGCACCACGGCCGCGGCCTTGGCCCCGGCAGACCCGAGCGGCACCAGGTCCCCGCCCACGGACTCGGCCACGGCCTCCGCGAACGCCGGCGGGCGGGATGCCGAGAGCACGATCCTCGGTCGTGGGCCCGAGCGGGGCGGGAGGAGGCCTCCCCCGTCCACGCCGCCGTTGCCCACGGGTGCGGCGTAGACCTCGTCGTCGTCGGTCCCCAACACCACCCCGAGAGCCGGCAACGAGACAGCGGCGGCGGTGAGCCGCGACCGCGCCGGATCCCCGGCCCGCTCCCACAGCGCGACGTGGACGGCCCAGTCAGGACGATCGCCCAGACCGTACTCCCGCGTGCCGTCGACGGGGTCGATGATCCACACCCGATCCGCGTCGACGCGGGCGAGGTCGTCGCTGGACTCCTCTGACAACACCGCGTCCCCCGGCCGCTCGGCGGCGAGCCGCTCCAGGAGCAGGGCGTTGGCGCGGCGGTCACCGAGATCGCCCAGCGCGCGCTTGGTGGGGCCCGAGGTCCGCAGCTGCACCAGCAGGCGACCGGCGTCGGCGGCCAGTTCGGCGGCGAGCTGTTGATCCGTGGAGCGCGTGGGGGCTGTCATGCCCTCCACACTAGGAGGCCCGGCGCGAGAGCGAACACCAGACGCCTATCGCCGGCGCAGGCGCAGGCCTCTGCGCCGGCCGCTGCCGTAGCCCCGGACCACACGGGCCGGCTCATCCGGGCAGCGGTGGGCGTCGGCCGCGACCCGTGCCGCCCCGCGCGAGGGCAGCACCCCGCTGGTGGCCCCACATCGATGACACCCCCAGGTCGCGCCGTCGGCGGCCTCCTGGACATAACACGACCGTTCGCCGACCCCGTCCATCCCGCCCCCCAGCGCAGAGCACCGACCCGGAGCCGGTGCGAATGCCGCAATTGTGTCACAAAATTCTCATCTTGACACGACATCTTCATCACCTCGGCACCGCGTAGACAGATCGGTCTGGACTTGCCGCCCAGTTAATGTCTACTGTGTTGGTCTACTTAATCCACACACAAGATAATCGGAGCACTCGTGAAGACACTGATCGTCCTGGGCGTCGTCGGCGCCATCGCCCAGCTCATCGACGGCTCCCTGGGGATGGCCTACGGCGTCACGTCCACGACGCTGCTGGTCGCGGCCGGGATCGCGCCCGCCGCGGCCTCGGCGTCCGTGCACTTCGCGGAGATCGGCACCACCCTGGCCTCAGGCATCTCCCACCACAAGCTGGGCAACGTGGACTGGCGCATCGTGTGCATCCTCGCGGTCCCCGGCGCCATCGGGGCGTTCGCCGGCGCCACCATCCTCACCAACCTCCCGGCGGACGTGGCCAAGCCGGTGGTCGGGGCGATCCTCCTGACGCTGGGCCTGTACGTGCTGTACCGCTTCCTCGCACTGGGTGGGCGTCGTCCGGAGTTCAAGGGCCGCGTGCGGACAGGGTTCCTGGTCCCCCTCGGACTGGTGGGCGGCACCCTCGACTCGCTCGGCGGCGGCGGGTGGGGCCCGGTCGGCACCACCTCGTTGCTGTCCTCGGGCCGGGTCGAGCCGCGCAAGGTGGTCGGCTCCATCGACACCTCCGAGTTCGTGGTGGCCGTGGGTGGCTCCCTCGGCTTCCTCATCGGCCTGGGCGCGGCCGGCATCGACTGGGGCTACGCCGCCGCACTGCTGGTCGGCGGCGTGATCGTGGCACCACTGGCGGCCTGGCTGGTCAAGCACCTGCCCGCGCGCGTGCTCGGCACCGCGGCCGGAGGCCTGATCGTGGTGACCAACTCGCGCACCCTTCTGGTGTGGGCCGAGGTCCCGTCCTCCACCACCACCCCGCTCCTGCTGACCCTGGTCGCCGTGTGGATCGCCCTCGTCGCCTGGGCCGTGCGTGCGGAGAAGGCGCTCCGTGACGACGACGAGACCCGCGATCCCCCGGCCGGGCCCGCCGTGGCCCACGACCCCGTGCCCGCGCGGGGATAGGGGGCCCGCCCGGCGCCCCTCGCCACTCCCCCGCCCGGCGCGCGAGGCGCTCTGGGAGACTGTCCCCATGAGGGTCACCGCGAAATCGGACTACGCGCTGCGGGCGCTCGTCGAACTCGCGAACGCGCAGCGGGATCACGGTGGCGACGGCCCCCGCGAGAACCCGATCAGCGCCGAGGAACTGGGGCGGCTGCAGGACATCCCGCACGGGTTCCTCCAGTCCATCCTGTCGGACCTGCGGCGGGCCGGCATCGTGGCCAGTAGGCGGGGCAAAACCGGCGGCTGGACGCTCGCCCAGGACGCGGGGGCGGTCACCGTCGCGGACGTCCTGCGCGCGGTCGACGGCCCCCTCGTCAGCGTCTACGACGTACGCCCCGAGGCGGTCGACTACAACGAGCGCGCCGCTGTCCTCCAGCACGTGTGGATCGCCTCGAGGGCCTCCCTGCGGCGGGTCATGGACGCGGTGTCGCTCTCGGATCTGGCCGAGGGCCGGCTGCCCCCCGACGTCCACGCGCTCACCCTCGACGACGACGCCTGGGAGCCCCGCTGACGGACGGGGCCCGGATCCGCTGACTCACCGGTGGCTCCCACCGCGGTCAGATGTTAATGTCTACTGAACAGCTCGGTTTAATGCCTTAATGGCCGGAGGGTCTCTCCCTCCGCCCGACAGGCGGCCACCGGGAGTGACAGTGTCATCGACCGACGTCGGAGGATCCCCCCGTGCCCACCCTGATCGTCCTCGGCTTCGCCGGACTCCTGGCCCAGCTGGTCGACGGCTCGCTCGGCATGGGATACGGCGTCACCTCGACGACCATCCTCGTGGCAGCCGGGATCGCCCCCGCCGCCGCGTCCGCCGCCGTGCACTTCGCCCAGATCGGCACCACGCTCGCCTCGGGGATCTCGCACCACAAGTTCGGGAACGTGGACTGGCGCATCGTCGCGATCCTCGCCGGACCGGGTGCGGTGGGTGCCTTCATCGGCGCGACCGCGCTGACCCGGCTGTCCAGCGCGGCGGCCAAGCCCATCGTCGCCTCGCTCCTGCTCGTGCTCGGCTTCTACGTCCTCTATCGCTTCCTGCGACTCGGCGGCAGGCGACCCCAGTTCTCCGGCCAGATCTCGGCGCGCTTCCTCGTCCCACTCGGCTTCGCCGGCGGAACCCTCGACGCGTTCGGTGGCGGCGGATGGGGCCCGGTGGGAACGACCACCCTGCTCTCGTCGGGTCGGGTCGAGCCCCGCAAGGTGGTCGGCTCCATCAGCGCCTCGGAGTTCGTGGTGGCGGTGAGCGCGTCCATCGGCTTCCTCTTCGGCCTCGGAGCCGCCGGCATCAACTGGGCCTTCGCGGCCGCGCTGCTGATCGGCGGCGTGATCGCCGCGCCGTTCGCCGCCTGGATGGTGCGCCACCTGTCGCCGCGGGTCCTGGGCACTGCCGCCGGCGGGCTCATCATCATCACCAACACGTTCACCCTGCTCAGCGCCGCCGACGCGTCGGCCATCGTGATCGCCCCCGTGCTCGGGGCGCTGTTCCTGGTGTGGATCGCACTGGTGGCCCACGCCGTCCGGGCGGTCCGCCGTGAGCGGACCCCCGATCCGGTGCTCATCACGACCACCTGAGCAGACCGCCGGGCACGACCCCCACACAGCAGAATCGGGACTGGTGGTGTGGGGCGGGATCGGTCAGACTCGGGACCGGGGGCGCGCGGTCGGCTCATCGAGGTGCACCGAGTACCTGCGCACCAGCGCCCGCCACACCAGCGGCCCCACCGTCACCAGCACCAGCGCGATGGCGCCGATCAGGGCCGGCGACGCCCCGAGCATCGCCGAGGCGGTGACCGCCAACACGATGGTGATGCCCCGCCGGACCAGGCCCTGCGGCACCCGGCCGGCGAACTTGGACCCGAAGAACGTCCCGATCGCCCCGCCGATCAGCAGGGGCACCAGCAGGTTCCAGTCGACGCCGGTCACCATGACGTGCCCGATCGCCGCCGCGATCACCAGCGGGACCGCCTGCACGAGGTCGGTGCCCACCAGCCGCAGCGCGGCCAGGGTCGGGTACAGCAGCATGATGCACATCATGATGACCGTGCCGGAGCCCACCGAGGTGATGCCCACCATCAACCCGCCGATCACACCGACCAGCAGGGTGATCAGCGGCTTGACGGGCGGATTCGGGTCGCTGCCCGTACGGATCTTGCCGGCCATCTCGAAGAACGCGCGCAGGAAATAGGCGGAGGACGCCACGATGAGCGTGGCGCCGATGGCCTTCTTCAGCAGCCCCTGGACGTCGTCGGCTCCCACCGCGTGGACCAGCCAGGCCCCCAGGTACGCGGTCGGGACCGAACCCAGGATCAGCCAGAACGCGATCCTGAGATTGGGTTTGCCGTGCTTCCAGTGCACGCCGGCGCCGATGACCTTGTTCACCGCGTTGACCACCAGATCGTTGGCCACGGCGGCGGTGGGCGGGATCCCCACGAGGATGAGCGCGGGCGTCATCAACGCCCCGCCGCCCATCCCCGTCAGGCCTATGACCACGCCGATCACCGCGCTGACGACCAGCAGACCCAGCGAGTCGTAGGTCCAGAGCGCCTCGGGCACCGTCTCAGACCCCGAGGATCGAGGTGACGATCCGCTGTGCCACCTCTTCCGCGGTGCCGTCTTCCGGCCGGATGTGCAGGTCGGGGGTCAGCGGCGGCTCGTACGGCGCGGAGACGCCGGTGAACTCGAGGATCTCTCCCGCCCGCGCCTTGGCGTACAGCCCCTTGGGGTCGCGCGCCTCGCACTCGGCCAGCGGGGTGTCCACGAACACCTCGGTGAAGGGCAGGTCGGCCGCGGCGTGGACGCTGCGCGCCTTGTCGCGGTCGGCGCGCATCGGCGAGATGAGGGAACAGATGACGACGACGCCGGCGTCGGCGAACAGTGCCGCCACCTCCGCGGTGCGGCGGATGTTCTCCGCCCGGTCGGAGGCCGAGAACCCGAGGTCGGCGTTGAGGCCGTGCCGCAGGTTGTCGCCGTCGAGGATGTAGGCGGGGTGCCCGGACTCGATGAGCAGCCGCTCCACCTCGGAGGCGACGGTGGACTTGCCCGAGCCCGACAGGCCCGTGAGCCACAGCGTGCGACCCTGCCCCCGGTCTCCGCGCTGGACGGCGCCGGCGTGCCAGACCACGTTGGAGCCGGTGGTGGCGGGCCCGATGATCATGCCCGCGCCCACGGTGTTGCCGGTGAGCTCGTCCACGAGGATGAACGCGCCGGTGTCGCGGTTGCGGCGGTAGGGGTCGTACATGAGCGGTGTCTGCGTGCGCAGGCCGATGCGGCCGATCTCGTTGAGCCCCAGCTCGGTGGAGTCGGGGTCGCGGTGCAGGGTGTTGATGTCGAGCCGGTACTCCAGCCCCGTGACGATCGCCTTGGTGTCGCGGGTGGTGTGCTTGACGACGTACCGCCTGTTGGGCGTGAGCGTGGAGTCGTCGGCGAACCAGCAGACCATGGCCTCCAGCTCGGTGCCCTGGTGCGGGCGGTTGCCGGGTCGGGCGATCATCTCGCCGCGGACGATGTCGATCTCGTCGTTGAGCGCGATGGTCACCGCGGCCGGCGCCGCCGCCTCGTCCAGTTCCGCACCGCCCGGGCCCCAGATCGCCTTGATGGTGGACTGCCGACCGGACGGCATGACCACCACCTCGTCGTCGACCTTCATGATGCCCCCGGCGACGGTGCCGGCGAAGGAACGGTGGTCCAGCCCGTCGGCGCGCTGGGGGCGGATCACGTACTGCACCGGGAACCGGACGTCGGTCAGGTTGCGGTCCGAGGCGATGTGCACGTTCTCGAGATGGTCGAGCAGAGCGGGCCCTGTGTACCAGGGCATGGAGTCGGTGCGGTCGACCACATTGTCGCCCTTGAGCGCCGACAACGGCACGAACGTCACGTCGTGGACCTCGAGCTTGGCGGCGAAGTCGGTGAACTCGGAGCGGATGGCCTCGTAGGTGGCCTCGTCGTAATCGACCAGGTCCATCTTGTTGACGGCCACCACCAGGCGCGGGATGCCCAGGAGCGCGGACAGGAACGCGTGCCGGCGCGTCTGCTCCAGCACCCCCTTGCGGGCGTCGACCAGGATGATCGCCACGTCGGCCGTCGAGGCACCGGTGACCATGTTGCGCGTGTACTGCACGTGGCCCGGGGTGTCGGCGATGATGAACTTGCGGCGCGGGCTCGAGAAGTAGCGGTAGGCCACGTCGATCGTGATGCCCTGCTCGCGCTCGGAGCGCAGCCCGTCGGTGAGCAGCGCGAGGTCGGTGTACTCGTCGCCGCGCTTGGCCGAGGTGGCCTCGATCGAGGCGAGCTGGTCCTCGAAGATCCCCTTGGAGTCGTAGAGCAGTCGCCCGATGAGGGTCGACTTGCCGTCGTCGACCGAACCCGCCGTGGCGATGCGCAGCAGCTGGGCGTGCTCGGACATGGTGCTCAACTGCTCCGGGGTGAGAGTCGATGCCGTGGTGGCGGTGCTCATCAGAAGTAGCCTTCCTTCTTGCGGTCTTCCATGCCGGCCTCGGAGATCCGGTCGTCGGCACGGGTGGCGCCGCGCTCGGTGACGCGGGTCCCCGCGACCTCGGCCACGACGGCGGCGTTGTCGGCGGCATCGGACTCCACACAGCCGGTGCAGGTGGCGTCGCCGACGGTGCGGAAACGGACGAGCTCGGTGCGCGCCTCCTCGCCCGGGAGGGTCTCGAGGAACCGGGTCTTGGCCAGGAGCATCCCGTCGCGCTCGATCACCTCGCGCTGGTGCGCGTAGTAGATCGGCGGCAGGTCGATGTCCTCCCGCTCGATGTACTGCCAGATGTCCAGCTCGGTCCAGTTGGACAGCGGGAACACCCGGATGTGCTCGCCCTTGCGGTGGTTGCCGTTGTACAGCTTCCACAGCTCGGGGCGCTGAGCGCGCGGGTCCCAGGCGCCGAACGCGTCGCGGAAGGAGAACACACGCTCCTTGGCGCGGGCCTTCTCCTCGTCACGGCGGGCGCCGCCGAACACTGCGTCGAAGCGGTTCTCCTGGATACCGCGCAGCAGGGCGGCGGTCTGGAGGCGGTTGCGGCTGGTGCCGACGCCGGCCTCCTCGACCACGCGGCCCGCGTCGATGTCGTCCTGGACGTACGACACGAGTAGCTGGACCCCGGTCTCCTCGACCACCCGGTCCCGGTACTCGATGACCTCGTCGAAGTTGTGCCCGGTGTCGACGTGCATGAGCGGGAACGGCATGGGCGCGGGCCAGAAGGCCTTGCGGGCCAGGTGGAACATCACCACGGAGTCCTTGCCGCCGGAGAACAGCATCCCCGGGCGTTCGAACTGCGCGGCTACCTCGCGGAAGATGTGGACGGACTCGGCCTCGAGTGCGTCGAGGTGCGAGAGCGTCACCGCCGTCCTCGCTGTCATGCGACCTCCAATGTCGTGGGCTCCTCCGGCGTGACCGGACAGCAGACCGCAGACAGGTCTGTCTGCGGTCCGGCTCGGAGACCATCGTGCGCCCCCGGGGCCCCGATTTCCATCTCGGAGAGGGCAATCCCGGGCGGTTCGTCCGCATATCGACATAGGGTGTCGGATATGCGACACGAACCCACCCATCGCGTGCTCTCCGTGATCGAGGCACTGTCGATCGAGGGCCCCCCGTTGCCCCTCGCCGAGATCGCCCGGGCCACCGGGGCCAGCCGATCGACCCTGCACGCCGTGCTCGCCGAGATGCAGGACGAGCAGTGGGCCGAGAAACTCGACGGCGGGTGGCGAGCCGGGCCCCGGATGCGCCTCGTCGCCGCGTCGCTGTCCGCCGAGGTCGACCTGGCGCGGGCCGCCAGGCAACCGCTGGAGCGGCTCGTCGACGCCACGGGCATCGCCGCCGTGGTCTTCGAGACCTGCGACGGCATGAGCGAGGTCGTAGACGCGGTCGGGGCGGGCATGCGCACCGCCTCGCGACCGGACATCGCCGTCGGTCACGTCGTCCCGGTGCGGGCACCCTTCGCCCGCGAGCTCGTCGCCCGGCTGCCCCTGGTCGACCAGCGGCGGTGGCTGTCGGACTCCGGCGGGCTCACCGGGGCGGCGAGGGAGCGGTTGGAGGTGGTGATGCCACAGATCGCGCGGCGCGGCTGGTCCATCGAGCGACTCACCCCCGCGCGCCGCGAGCTGTTACGGATGGCCGACTCCCTGGAGTCCTCGGGCGTGGGGGCCCTGGTGCGCGACCGCGTCTCCGAGCTGTTCGTGGAGCTGTCCGAGATCGACGTGACCGACGCCGAACTCTCCTCCGCCGCCGACCTCGCGGTGACCTCGGTGGCCGCCCCCGTGCTGCGGGCCGACGGCCGGGCCGTTGGCTCGGTGGCCGTGACCCCGGGGCGCCGCATGACCGGCCGGGCCGTCGCGCGCGCGGTCGAGGCCGTGAGCAGGTGCGCGGGCGAGGTCTCCTCCCGCCTCGCCGCCCATCCGCGTCCCGCCCGCGCGCCCGGGCTGCCCGCGCACCTGGTGCATCCGGCCCACGCCGCCCGGAGCAACTGAGCCACTGAGCCACTGAGCCACTGAGCCGCACGAGCCCTGGGATCGCACTGCCGACCGCTTGCGTATGGTGTGAGTCACACCCCTCATCCGGCCGGAGGTGCCCCGTGACCCAGACAGTCCACTCCTCCCCCGTCGCGCCCGGCGAGGACCCGGTGGACCTGTCCTGGCGCCGGTCCGCCTCGTGCGGACTGACCCCGAAGAGCGCGCGCCCCGGCGCCCCCGATCCGCACGCGTCCCGGTCCCACCGACTCGCCGAGGCCGCCCGCCCGGTGATGGACGACCTCGACGAGGTCCTCAAGGACACCGGAGCCATGCTCCTGCTCGCGGACCGCGAGGGCCGGGTCATCCGCTCGGTGCGCGACAACGCCCGGATCTCCCGCATGCTCCTGCGGCGGGGAGTGGACGACGGGGCCACCCTCACGGAGGACGCGGTGGGCAACAACGGCATCGGCACGGCGCTCGAGACCCGCGCCGGGGTGTTCATCCACGGCGAGCAGCACTTCGCGGAGGTCCTGCGCGACTTCGCCTGCTACGGGCACCCGATCGTCGACCCGCTCACCCGCCGCCTGGTCGGGGCGGTGGATCTGACGGGCATGAGCGCCGACGCCTCCCGCATGTTCGCCCCGTTCGTGCGGAAGATCGTCGCGGACATCGAGGCCCGCTACGTCGACACCGCCCGCGCGGACGACCGCGAACTCTGGCACCGCTTCGTCGAACGCACCCGATCCTCCGACACCGCCACCTGCGCGTTCGGCGACGAGGTGGTCCTGGCGTCGCACTCGAGCCTGGAACGTCTGGCCTCCCGGGACATCGCCCGGCTCCGGCGACTGGTGGAGCAGGACGAGGTGGGCGACGTCGTGGAACTCTCGGTGGGCACGGTCGGGGTGCTGTCCAGCCGGGTCGGCCGCCGCGGCCACCTGCTCGACCTGACCTTCCCGGACCAGCACCCCGCGCCCACGCTGCGGAGCACCTCCACCCCGCGCGCCGGCTCCACCCCGAGCTCCGCCCCGGACTCCATTTCCACGCAGGGCACCACGTCCGCGCCCGGTTCCACGAGTCCGGCGGGTACGTCGGGTCCGGTGGCCGGTGTCGGCACCGAGGGTGCCACCGCCCGATCCCACGCCGTGGTGGGTCCGTCCGGATCGGGGCGGTCGACGACGGCGAGGGAGCTCGCCGGCCCGGACAGCGTGCACGTCCGGCTCGCGGAGGCAGACAGCGCGGACGCGGCATGGCGCGAACTCGCGGTGCCCGCCCTGCGCGAACAGAGCCGCCCCGAAGTCCCGCGCGGCGGGGGCGACACGGGCAGGTCGCTGATCCTGGACGACATCGACCTCCTCGACGACGCCGACCTGCGCCGCCTGGCAGCCCGCCTGGGGTCAGCGGGGGCCGGCCTCGTCGTCGTCACCACTCGCGAGGACCCCCGCGCGGCGGTGACGGAGGTACTCGACGCCTGCGGGGCGAGGACGGTCCTGCGCCCGTTGCACGAGCGCGGTTCCGAGAGCGGCGAGATCGTGCGCGGGATGGTCGCGGAGCTGGCCGACGGGCGCGGGGTCGGGGCGCCGACCGTGACCGTCCGGTTCGTCGACGCCGTCTGCGCACTGGACCTGCCCAACGGGCTGGTGTCATTGCGGTCCGTCCTGGGCGACTGCCTCACCCAGACCACCAGGCGAGGGTCGGCAACCCTCGACGTGGACTCACTGCCCTCCCGCGCCCGTTCCGTCCGGCCACCGCGCGCCGGTGAGCTCGCGCGGGGCGAGTACGACGCGATCGTGGCCGCGTTGGCGGACTGCGACGGCGTCCGGTCCCGCGCCGCCAAGCGATTGGGCATCAGCCGGACGACCCTCTACGCGCGGATGCGGGAGTTCGGGCTCTCCTAGAAGGTGTCCAGAAACTGAACACTCCGGGCCCCGTCCACGACCCCATGATGGGTTGTGACCGGCCTCACACCTGAGCCGGTCGGGATTCTTGGAGGACACAATGACCGGCACACTCTCCCGGGACACCGGCGCCACCACCCAGGTCGACGAGCGACTCGGCGCCGAGGCCCGCGACTTCCTCGGCCGCCCGCACCAGCTCTTCATCGACGGGCAGTGGGTCGACGCGGCGGACGGCCGCACCTTCGGCACCTACGACCCCGCCACCGGCGCCGAGATCACCCAGGTCGCGCACGGCGGACCCGAGGACGTCGACCGGGCCGTCGCCGCCGCGCGCCGCGCCTTCGACGACGGCGCCTGGGCGACCATGAAGCCCAACCAGCGCGAGCAGATCCTGTGGCGCATCGGCGACCTGCTGGACGCCAAGGCCGAGCTGTTCGGGCAGATCGAGGCACTGGACAACGGCAAGTCCGTCGCGATCGCCACCGCCGTGGACGTGGCGTGGGCGGCCGACGTGTTCCGCTACTACGCCGGCTGGTCCACCAAGATCGAGGGCTCCACGGTCAACGTGTCGATGCCGTTCGCGGGCGACAAGCAGTTCCACGCCTACACCCAGCGCGTCCCCGTGGGCGTGTGCGGGCAGATCATCCCCTGGAACTTCCCGCTCCTCATGGCCGCGTGGAAGCTCGCCCCCGCCCTGGCCACCGGCAACACCCTGGTCCTCAAGCCCGCCGAGCAGACGCCGCTGACCGCGCTGCTGCTGGGCGAGGTCATCGCCGAGGCCGGCGTGCCCGCCGGCGTGGTCAACATCGTCACCGGTTTCGGCGACGCCGGCGCCGCCATCTCCGCCCACGACGACGTGGACAAGGTGGCCTTCACCGGCTCCACCGAGGTGGGCAAGCTGATCGTCGACGCCGCCAAGGGCAACCTCAAGAAGGTCTCCCTCGAGCTGGGCGGCAAGAGCGCCAACATCGTCTTTGCCGACTGCGACTTCGACGCCGCGGTGGCCGGGTCCGTGGCCGCGTGGATGTTCAACCACGGCCAGGCCTGCACCGCCGGTACCCGCCTGTACGTCGAGGACTCCATCTACGAGAAGTTCACGCAGGCCGTCGCCTACGCCGCCGCCCAGGCCACCATCGGCCACGGTCTGGACCCCGCCACCGAGCTCGGCCCGCTGGTCGACCAGGACCAGTTCGACAAGGTCTCCTACTACCTGCGCGCCGGTATCGAGGACGGCGGGCGGGCCCTGACCGGCGGCGGCCGACACGGCGACACCGGTTACTTCGTCCAGCCGACCGTGTTCGTGGACGTCGAGCCCGACCACCGGGTGGTGACCGACGAGATCTTCGGCCCCGTCGTCTCGGCCCTGCGCTTCACCGACGTCGACGACGCGGTCCGGCAGGCCAACGACTCGATCTACGGCCTGGCCGCCGGAGTGTGGACGAAGGACATCTCCAAGGCGCACAAGGTCGCCAGCCGCCTCCACGCGGGCTCGGTCTGGGTCAACCAGTACAACGGCTTCGACACCGCGATGCCGTTCGGCGGGTTCAAGCAGTCCGGCTGGGGCCGCGAGCTGGGCCAGGGTGCCCTGGACCTCTACACGCAGACCAGGTCGGTCAACATCCAGCTCTGACCTGGTCCGGTCCGGACTCCCTCCGACCCGGACTCCCTCCGACCCCGCGACCGGGACCCGGCGTCCTCGTGCCTCTTCCGGGGACGCCGGCGACTCCCCTTCTCCGCGACATCTCCTGACGTCCCACACCCCTTCTCTCCCCCCCCTCCCCGCCCCCTCCACACCCCCTCTCCACTTCCGCTCACCCGCTCCCCGAAAGGAACACCGCCGTGAAGACCAAGGCAGCAGTACTGTTCGACCTCCACCAGCCGTTCGAGATCATCGAGCTCGACCTGGACGATCCCGGCCCCGGCGAGGTCCTCATCAAGTACACGGCCGCGGGCCTGTGCCACTCCGATCTGCACCTGTCGGACGGCTCGCTCCCGCCGCGCTTCCCGATCGTCGGCGGGCACGAGGGCGCCGGCGTCATCGAGGCGGTGGGCGTGGGTGTCACCAAGGTCAAACCCGGCGACCACGTGGTGTGCTCCTTCATCCCCAACTGCGGCACCTGCCGGTACTGCTCGACCGGGCGACAGAACCTCTGCGACATGGGTGCCACGATCCTCGAGGGGCACATGCCCGACGGCACCTTCCGCTTCCGCTCGGGCGGCAAGGAGTTCGGCGCCATGTGCATGCTCGGCACCTTCTCCGAGCGCTCGGTGATCTCGCAGCACTCGGTGGTCAAGGTCGACGACTGGCTGCCGCTCGACAAGGCCGTCCTGGTGGGCTGCGGCGTGCCCTCCGGCTGGGGCACCGCCACCTACGCGGGCAACGTGCGCCAGGGCGACACCGTGGTGATCTACGGCATCGGCGGGCTCGGCATCAACGCCGTCCAGGGCGCCGTCCACTCGGGGGCCCGCCACGTGGTGGTGGTGGACCCCGTCCAGTTCAAGCGCGACGAGGCCCTCAAGTTCGGCGCCACCCACGCGTTCGCCGACGCCGCCGAGGCGCACGCCGAGGTGGAGAAGCTCACCTGGGGCCAGATGGCGGACCAGGCGCTCATCCTGGTGGGCACCGTCGACGAGCAGGTCGTCTCGAGCGCCTTCGACGTGATCGGCAAGGGCGGCACCGTGGTGATCACGGGCCTGGGCAACATGACCGACAAGACCGTCCAGGTCAGCGGCACCGTGATGGCGCTGTTCGGCAAGACCATCACGGGCACCCTGTTCGGTTCGGCCAACCCGCAGTACGACATCGTCAAGCTGCTGCGCCTGTATGACGAGGGCAAGCTCAAGCTCGACGAGCTCATCACTACGACCTACTCGCTCGAGCAGGTCAACGAGGGCTACCGGGACCTGCAGGACGGCAAGATCATGCGCGGCGTGATCATCCACGACGCCTGACCCGCCCCCCCCCGGCTCAGCCCCGCGGCTCAGCCCCGCGGCTCAGCCCCGCGGCCGCAGCCATCGACAAGAGCGTTCCGAACACATCGCCCGAGAGACAGGTGTTCGGGACGCTCTTGTCGTTGCGCCGAGGGCGGCCGGGGTCGCGCGCCCGCTAGGTGTACTCGGCTAGGGCGTGGGCGCTCCGCCGGTCACCGAGAGCGTGTTCCCGGTGGTGTAGGAGGACTCGTCGGAGGCCAGGTACACGTACGCCCCCGCCATCTCGACCGGTTGTCCGGGCCGGCCCAGCGGGTTTTTGTGCCCGAAGGTCGGCAGCTTCTCGGGCTTCTGCCCGCCGCTCACCTGGAGCGCTGTCCAGAACGGACCGGGCGCGACGGCGTTGACGCGGATGCCGCGCGGTGCGAGCTGCTGGGCGAGCGACTTGGACATGGTGTTGACGGCCGCGCGCGAGGTGGCGTAGTCCACGAGCCCGGGTGACGGGGTGTACGCCTGCACCGAGGACGTGAAGATCACGCTCGACCCGGGCTGCAGGTGGGCGAGCGCCTCCTGCATCATCCAGAACGGCGCCGAGATGTTGACGTTCATCGTCTCGGCCCACTGCTCGGAGGACAGGTCCTCCAGGTGCTCGACGAAGGTCTGCCTGGCGGCGTTGAGCACGAGCACGTCCAGTCCGCCGAGCCCCGCGACGGCGTCGCGGACGATCCCTCGCGCGACGGCCTCGTCACCGACGTCGCCGGGGAGCAGGACGCAGGTCCGGCCGGCCGCGCGCACGAGCGCGGCCACGTCATCGGCATCGGACTGTTCCGAGGGCAGGTAGCCAATCGCCACGTCGGCGCCCTCGCGCGCGTAGGCGATGGCCACGGCGCGGCCGATCCCGGAGTCGCCGCCGGTGATCAACGCCCGCCGCCCGGTGAGCCGGCCGTGGCCCACGTAGGTGTCCTCCCCGTGGTCGGCGGGAGGGTCCATCTCGGAGGCCAAGCCCGGAACCGGTTGCTGCTGGACCGGCACCTCGATCTCATACTTGGTAGTCGGGTCGACGAGCGGGGAATGCCCTGGCTGGTCAGAGGACTGAACTGTCGGATCGGTGGTCACGGATGCCTCCCTGGTCGTCTGGACTCCCGACCGTACGCCCCCGGCGACCGGATGCGAGTGGGCGCTCGATCCCCCAGAATGCGGACACGACAGACGTCACCCGAACCGAAGGAGTGGGTATGCCCCGTTACCGCGTGATCGACCCCGAGCAGAACGTTATCGATGAGAAGGAGTTCGCCGACGACACCAAGGCCTACGACTGGTTCAAGACGGTCGAGGTCCCCGACGACGCTCTCGGTTACGCCATGGAGGTCGACATGGACGGTAAGTGGACCCGCTTCGAGATCAACGACGGCGGCACCAACACCTCCCCTGCGGCCGACGAGGGCACGGGCGTCGCCTGACCCGCCTCAGAGGAACTCCGGCCTCATAGCCGGGCCCGACGGGCCTGCTCCCCACCGCATCGAACCGGGGGGAGTCGGCCCGTCGTCGTTGTGGGCAGCCCGTCGGGGCCAGTCCTCGTAACCGGCCCGCGTGGCCGGCCCGCGTGGTCAGCCGGTCGGAGCCGATCGGGCGAACTCGACCACCGAATCCAGGTCGTAGCTGCCGGCGGTGGTCCCGAGCCCCTGTGCCACCTGCGCCGCCACCGCGCAGCCGAGGACGGCGGAGCCCCTCAGGTCGCGACCGAGATGACGCCCCACCAGGAACCCGGCGGAGAACGAATCCCCGCAGCCGGTGGTGTCGACGACGTCGATCGGGAAGGCGGGTACCGCGATGGTCTCGTCCGGCGTGACGACGAGCGCACCGTCGGCGCCCGCGGTGAGCGCCACGCACGCGACCCCGCGCTCGATCAGCATGCGCGCCCCCTCGGCCAGCGAGTCGGCACCGGTGAAGCCGCGGACCTGGTCGTCGTTGGGCAGCAGGTAGTCCACGTTCGGCAGGGCGTCCGCGATCCACTCGAGCATTCCCGGGTCGCCGTCGGCGAGGATGTCGACCGACGTGGTGATCCCCTGCCGCCGGGCACGGGCGAGCAACTCTCCCGCCGCCGGGCCGCCGAGGAACTCCGGCCCACCCAGGTGTAGATGTGTGAGCCCATCGAGAGCGTCGTCGTCGATGTCGTCCAGGGTGAACACCCCGTTCGCACCGATGCAATGCCACGCCGGCCGGTCCCCGTTGGGGCGCACGGGGATCACCGAGGCGGACGTCTGGGCGTCCGCCTTGGTCACCAGGCCGCCGGTGTCGACCCCCTCCCCGCTCAACAGGGTCGTGAGGGTGCGTCCGATCGAGTCGGCGCCGACCGCACCGATGCTGCGGACCCCGGCCCCGAGGCGGCTGAGCACTACCGCGGTGCCCCCGGCGGTCCCGGCCGGCGAGAAGGCGATGGTGTCCACGAGGGCCCCGGCGGAGCCCTCCGGGATGGAGTCGATCCCGATCGCGTGGACGTCGAGGACGTGCACTCCGACCGTCGCGATCGTCATGGTTGAGATGTCGGTCATTGCGGGCTCTCCTTGGTGGTTCCGTACTCGAGGGTGATCGCCTGGACGACCGCGTCGTGTTGCTGGGCCTCGGTGAGGGGTCGCGGCGTGCCCACCCCACTCGCACGGACGTGCAGGGCCGCCAGCCACTCCAACAGGAGTGCGTTGTCGAGGGCATTGTCGAGGGAGGACCCCACCGCCACCGAGCCGTGGTTTGCCATCAGGACCGCCTGCCGGTCGCGCAGGCCGTCCACCACGAGGTCGGCGAGTTCGGGGGTTCCGAAGGTCGCATAGGGCGCCACCCGGATGTCCCCGCCCAGCAGCAACTGCTGGTAGTGCAGCACGGGCAACGAGTCCATCCCGGTCACGCAGGACACGGCGGTGGAGAACGGGGCGTGGGTGTGGACGATCGCCGCGGACGGGGTGCGGGCGTAGATGCCCAGGTGCAGTCCGAGCTCGGAGGTCGGCGCGAGCCGGCCGTCCACGTGCTCTCCGGTCGCGCTCACCACGGTGACGTCCTCGGCACGGCAGTCGGCCAGGACCACCCCGGTGCCGGTCACGGCGATCCGCCCGTCGTCCACCCGTGCCGAGACGTTGCCGGCGGTGCCGATGAGCAGGCCCTCGGCCGCCAGTCGCCGGGCGGTGGCGGCGACGTGCTCGCGTGCACCTGACGGCTTCGTCGTCGTCATTCCCCACCCACCTGGTCGATGCCGCGTTCGGCGTGCACGACGCTCTCGAGCGTGGCCATGGACCGGCGGAACTGGCCGGCCAGCGACTTCTCGAGAACCGGTGCGATGAGGCGGCCGAGCGGACCGAGACCGACCCGGCAGTCGACCCGGTACGTCATCAGGGTGGCCTCGGTGCCCAGCGGTTCGAAGCGGAAGGTGTTGACCATGTCGTGCAACGGCGCGAACCCGGTGCCGGAATCGACCCGGAGAGACCGCGGTTCGACCTTCCCCACCGTCCACACGGACCGCGTCGTGAGCGGTCCGATTGTCCGGTTCCGCTCGGAATAGGTCTCGCCCACGGTCGCCGCACCGTGGTGGGCGGTGACCTCGAGGGCCCCGTCGACCCACTCGGCGTACCGGGAGGTGTCGTCGATCACGGCCCAGATGTCCTCGACCGGGGCTGCGAGTCGCTGCTGTACGGAGACGGTCAGACGTGTCACGGATGTCCTCCTGAGTGTGCGATCACGGCGCGGGCGGCGGTCTCCCCGGAGCGGACCGCACCGTCCATGTAGCCGTTCCAGTAGTCGGAGTGTTCGGCGCCGGCCCAGTGGACGCGGCCGAGCGGCCGGTCGCGCCACTGACCGAGCGTGGTCAGGACGCCGGGGCCGAGGACCGCGGTCGGGCCACCACGGGTCCAGCGTTCCGCGGTCCAGTCCTTCTCGAAGTATCCGACAGGTGCCAGCGCAGCGGGCCCGACCACCCGGGCGAAACTCTGCAGAACCGCCCCGCCGCGCTCCCGGGCGGGACGCGGCGCCCACTTCCGCCACCCCGCTCCCCCCACGAAGCCCATGAGGATCCCGGGGGAGCCGCTCGGCGGGGTGTTGTCGAACATCGAGCACACCGGGGTGCCGCCCCCACGGAAGACGCCTTGGCCGGAGAGTCCGTCCTCCCGCCAGAACGGGCGCTCGTAGATCGCCTCACACTTCATGAGCGTGCCGAACGTCATCCTGCGGAACAGGGCGTCCTGGTGGGCGGGCAGCAACGGGCTCCACTCGATTTCGGCGGCGAGGTGGGGTGGCGCGGTGACGATCACCTGGTCACCGTCGAAGGTCCCCGCGTCGGTGGTGACAGTGACCCCCGTGGCACGGTGCTCGATCCGCCGGACGGGGGCGCCGAGGGTGACATCGTCACCCAACTCCTCGGCCATGCGTTGCGAGATCACCTGCGAACCGCCGACGACGCGGGACTCCTGGGCCCCGCCGGTCACACCGATCATCCGGTCCAGCGTGCCGCGGTGGATCTCGTCACCCGCACCCGCGATGTACGCCAGGGCGGACAGCGCGGAGGTCTCGGACGCCGCCGCCCCGAATGCCGACCCGAGGAGGACCTCGACCAGCTCGACGCCGCCGGAACCGATCGCGCCGCGGCGCAGCCAGGTGGCGAGGCTCTGCTCGTCCAACCGGTGCGCGTCGGGGTGCGCCCACGGTGCGGCCACATCGATCTCGCCACTCGTGCGGCCCAGTCGGGTGGTCGCCAGGGCAATGTCGGGCAGTGCCAGGCGGTCCGGCGGGATGTCACCGCGGAACCGTCGACTGCGCGAACCGTGGACGTAGACCGTGTCACCGATCGTGTGGGCGGGGAACGTCGTCACCCCGAGCTCCGCGGCGAGCCCCAGCACGTGGTCCTGGGTGGGTCCGACGAACTGCCCTCCCGCCTCCACCACCTGCCCGTCGTCGAGCACGTGGTTGAGCGTGCGTCCGCCGACGCGGTCCCGGGCTTCGAGCACCCTGACCGTGCGACCCGCCTCGACGAGCCGACGCGCGGCGGTGAGCCCGGCCAGTCCCGCACCGACCACGATGGCGTCGACCGTGGCGCTCACCGGCGGTCGCCGGGAGTCGGGTCGGTCGCGGTCGCGGGTTCGGTCGCGGGGGCGGGGGCGATCCGGGCGACCAGCCTGGTGTGGAGGACGCCCACCGCCTCGAGGAGCGCGTCCCGGGCGGCATGTCCCACTCCGGTCGCGTTGATGAGTCCGTGCACGTGACCGCTGTGTCGACGGAGGGTCACGTCGACCCCCGCCTCGGCGAGGGCGGCCGCATAGCGTTCGCCCTCGTCGCGGAGCACGTCGAATCCGGCCACCACGACGTAGGCCGGGGGCGCGTGGCCGAGTTCGCCGGCGAGCAGTGGCGAGACCCGCGGGTCCCGGGCCTGGCCGGGATCGGCGAGATAGTGGGATTTGTACCAGTCCATCTGCGCCTCGGTGAGGAAGAATCCTCGTCCGAACAACTCGTACGAGCGGTGCTTGGTGGACAGGTCCGTGACCGGGTTGAACAGGACCTGCATGGCCGGCGGGGTCCATCCGGGGGCGCGGTGCAGGGCGACCACCGCGGCCAGGTTCCCGCCCGCGCTCTCGCCTCCGATCGCGATCGCCCGTGGGTCGAGGTCGTACTCCTCGGCGTGCTCGACGACGTGCTCGAACGCCGCGAGGGCGTCGTCCAGGCCGGCGGGGAACGGGTGCTCCGGCGCCAGCCGGTAGTCGATCGAGATGACGGTCAGCGGGGTGTGGGCGGCGAGGAAGCGGGACACCGAGTCTCCCGAGTCGAGGTTCCCCAGGACCCAGCCGCCACCGTGGAGGTACACCAGGGCGGCGCTCGGCCCCTCGATCCCCGCCGGCCGGTACAGGCGCGCCGGGATCGGGCCGTTCGGACCGGGGATGGTGAGGGAACGGACGGTCTCGACGGGGGTCTGGTGACCGAAGACGAAGGCCTCGCCCGCGATCTGGTCCCGTCCCTGGTCCAGCGGCAACTCTTCGAAGGTCTTGGACACCCCGAGGTTCAGCAGTCTCGTGCCGACCTGCGCTTCGAGGCCGAGCTGCTGCCCGTCGACCCGGACCGGGGGGCCGGCGATCACGCGCTGGATCGGGGCGGGTGCCGCCCCGATGAGGCGGATGACGCGGCGGAGCACGCGTTCCGCGAGGGGTCTGTGCGTAGGACTCATCTGGGTATCGATTCTGCGAGGTCGAACTGGAGGTGCGACCACCGTATGCCGAACTTGGACGCACGTCCAGTACTTCCTGGAAAATCCCGGACCCGCCCTCCCACACCCGCACCGGACGCCGCCGATCGGACCCCGCCGATCGGACCCCGCCGATCGGACCCAGAAACTGGACGCCCGTCCTAGACTTGACGCCATGAATCGAGGCCCACAGGGGCGCGCGGACGACGCCGATGTGATCGTGATCGGCAGCGGGTTCGGTGGCGCGGTCAGCGCCCTCCGGTTGGCCGAGCAGGGGCTCACGGTCCTGGTGCTCGAACAAGGTCGTCGTCATTCCCCCGACGATCTCCTGGCCGCCCGCAGGGACCCGCGCAGGTACCTCTGGATGCCCGAACTGGGCCTGCGCGGCTTCTTCTGGCAGCGGGTGCTCCGGCATGTCGGCATCATCGGCGGCGCGGGGGTGGGCGGCGGCAGCATCGTGTGGGCCGGCGTGCTGCTCGAGCCGAAAGACGAGTTCTTCACCGACCCGGCCTGGCCGGCGTCCACCACCGGCTGGCGCGATGAGCTCGCCGGGCACTACCGGACCGCCGCGCGCATGCTCGGCCGCGAGACCACCCGCCACGTCGGTCAGATGGATCTGCACCTGCAGGCCACCGCCCGATCAATGGGTGCGGGCGGGACCTACGGCCCCACGCCCATGGCCGTCTGGTTCGGCGAGGAGGGGGTGACCGTACCGGACCCGTACTTCGACGGCGAGGGGCCCGACCGCACCGGCTGTCGCCTCTGCGGGGCGTGCCTGATCGGCTGCCCCTACGGAAGCAAGAACACCCTGGACCTCAACTACCTGTGGCTGGCCGAGAGGCGCGGTGCCCGTATCCGACCCGAGACTCGGGTGGAGGCGATCGCGGAACTCCCGGGCGGCGGCTACGAGGTGCGCGCGGCCGGCGGTGAGAGGTTCCGCGCGGGAGAGGTCGTCCTGGCCGCCGGTGTCCTGGGCACGGTCGAACTGCTGTTCCGCTCCCGCGAGCAGGGCCTTCTCCCCCGCGTCTCACCACGGCTCGGCGAGCGCGTGCGCACCAACTCCGAAGCCATCACCGCCGTCCTGGCCGACGACCCCCGCACCGATCTCACCCGCGGCCCCACCATCTCCAGCGAGTTCTACCCCGACGCGGCGACCCACGTGACGCAGAACCGCTACGTCGGGGGATGGCACATGCGCTTCCAGCTGGGCCCACTCGTCGACGGCGAGGACCCGGCCAGGCGGCGGCGGGCGGCGCTGACCCGGCTCGCGCGAGCGCCGTGGCAGCAAGTCCGGCTGATGACCGCACGCAACTTCATCGCGCGCCTGAGCGTGTTCACCGTGATGCAGAACGTGGAGAACGAGATAGGGCTGGTGTTCGACCGCTCGCCGGTGCGCCCGTGGCGGCGGGTGCTCCGGTCGCAGGCCTCGGGCAGCCCGCAGGCCCCGAGCTACCTGCCGCAGGCCAACGAGGTCGCGCGCCGGTTCGCGGAGTCGGTGGGCGGGCGGCCGCTCAACCTGCTGCTGGAGAGCGTGGGCGGCAAGTCGATCACCGCGCACGTCCTCGGCGGCGCGTCGATGGGCGAGTCGGCGGCGGACGGCGTGATCGACACCGATCACCGGGTCTTCGGCCATCCCGGGCTGTACGTGGTGGACGGGTCGGCGATTCCCGCGAACGTGGGCGTCAACCCGAGCCTGACCATCACCGCGATGGCCGAGCGCTTCGCCTCCCGCTACCGCGCCCGCCGCGCCGCGACCTCGCCGTCACCCGGGCCCTCCCAGACGATCGGAGCCTCATGACCCAGCCCCCTCCCCCCGGACCCGTGCCGGCCTCACCCCTGCCCGACTCACCACTGCCCGCCTCCCTCGGCGCACTGCGCGCGGCGTTCTCGCGGGCACCGGCCCCGGCGGGGCTGCCCGAACCGGGGGACTACCTCATCAGCTTCCTCGGCCCGGCCCCACTCAGGACGGTCGCGCCCCGGGCCATCGCTCTGGGCGGGATGCCCGGGTGGCGCGGAAAGCGCATCGCCGCCGACGGCGCGGCGGTCAACCTGCTCGACGACGGCCGCGGATCCCTGCGCGAGGCCCTGCCGATGCGGGCCACGGTGGAGACGTCGTGGCTGGACGGCCGGCCGACGATCGTCTGCTCCTACGGCTCCGACGGGCCCGTGCCGTGGCGCTGGGTCCGCGACGAGTTCCGTGGGCTGGACGACCGTCGGCTCCTGGGATTGACGTTCATCGGTGGCCCGTGGTCCCGGATCGCCGCAGCACCGCTGCTGCTCACGCGCGGCTAGCCCGCGGCGCGCTGCCGGGTTCTCAGCGGTCCGACTCGTACTTCGCGGCCAGGCGCGAGAGCGTCTCGGTGATCCCGCCGGCGTTCTTCTCCGCCATGCCGACGCGCTCCATGACCGGCCCGAGCTTCGACTCACGGATGTCGAAGCTCTCTGTGACCTCGGTCCGCCCGTCGGCGGTCGGGGTGAACTCCCAGCGCCAGCGGTGCCCGGCGGGGTGGGCCCACTCGACGACCTTGAACTCCGGGGTGTCGACATGCTCGGTCACGGTGGAGGTGATGCGGTACGGGACGCCGTACATCCGCATCTTCGTGGTGAACTTCGCGCCCTCGGACAGGGTGGCCGGCCCCTTGACGTTGTCGCGGACCGTCCCCGACCCGTCGACGACGCCGTGCATTCCGGGGTCGTTGACCAGCGCGAACAGCTCGTCCGCGGGGGCGTTGACGGTGACGCGCCGGGCGACGACGCGCGGTCCGCGGTCGACTGTGGTGATGGAGGTCATGAGTGGACTGGTCCTTTCGAGAAGACGTCGAGGACGGCTGAGACCACGAGGTGGCTCGGGTCAGTGGGCCTGCCTCCGGACCACCGTACGCCCGAGTTCCGCCACGTTCCCGGCGACCGCACCGAGGCCGGCGCCGATGACCAGGCCCGGGGCCAGGCCGGTCGGGCCTGCGACCGCGAGCCCGATGATCAGGCCGACCCCGGCCCCGTAGACGAGTCCCAGGCCGACCAGTGGTCCGCCCGCATGCGATCTCATCACCTCACCGTAGACCCCGGTGGCACGGCGGTGAGGCGGTGAGGCGATCACGCAGCGGTCTTGAGCCCGACCACTCCGCCGATGATCACCAGGAGGAAGACCACCTTGGCCGGTGAGACCGGTTCCGCACCGGTGGCCATGGCGTACAGGACGGTGAGTGAGGCGCCGATGCCGACCCACACCGCGTAGGCGGTTCCCACCGGGAGGCCTCTCATCGCGTAGGCCAGCCCGGCCATGCTCACGACCAGGGCGACGCCGAACACCACGGACGGGACGAGCCGGGTGAAGCCCTCGGATCTGCCCAACGCGGTCGCCCACACCGCCTCGAGGATCCCGGACAGAATGAGTACGAACCACGCCATGACAGCCTCCGGCGGGCCGTCTTGTCGCGCTCCGGGTACGGCGCCCCTCGTCCGGGAGACCCCTCTACGGGACTCTGGGGTCCATGCTGGCACAGGAACGGAACGGGCCGACCGACCCGGGCTCCGACGACAACCGGCGAATCCGTCTCGCCACCCGACCGACTGCGGCATCATCCCCGGTGCGCCACCGTCCGGACGACCGGACCGATCACCCCTCGAAAGGACCCCCCTTGATCACCCTCACCGTCCTCTACGGAACTCCCGACGACGTCGAGAAGTTCGACGAGTACTACGACGGGACCCACATCCCCCTCGCCCGCGCGGTCCCGGGCCTCGACGATGCCAAGGTCACGCGCTTCCTGCCCGGCCCGGACGGCTCCGCGCCCGAGTTCCACCTCATGGCCCAGTTGTTCTTCGCGGACGCCGAGGCGATGGGTGCCGCGCTGTCCACAGACGAGGGCCGGGCACTGGTGGCGGACGGAGCGAACCTCGGGATCACCCCCACGATGCTCGTGGGCTCCACCGGGTAGCCGCCGGGCACGCGCGACCGCGGAGATGACGTGGGTACGGTGAGGCCACCATGCCCCCTCCCCACCTCTCCTCCGGGCCTGCGCGACCGAACCGGGCGTCCGTCCGCCCGCTGGCGGTGGCCGTGATCGGCGCCGGTGCGATCGGGGCGGCGGTGGCCGACGCGCTGTCGGGCGGCGACGTCCCCGGCGCGCGGCTGTCCGCGGTGCTCCGCTCGAGCAGTACGCGCGAGGAGGTCGACGCGGCCGTCGATGCCGCCGACGTCCTGGTCGAGGCCGCCGGGGTCGAGGCCGCGGAGGAGTTCGTGCCGCGCGTCACCGGCGCCGGCAAGGACGTGATCGTGTGCTCGTGCGGGGTGTTCGCGCGGCACGAGGACCCGCGCGACCTGATCGGGACAGGCCCGGGCCGCGTCCTCGTCCCCGCCGGGGCCGTGGGCGGACTGGACATCCTCGCGGCGGCGTCCAGGTCGGGCACCGATCAGGCCTCGCTCCGTCACGTCACCATCAAGAGCCCCGCGGCCCTGGGGGTCGCGGGGCCTCTCGACGCCCCACTCGAGGTCTTCCGCGGGTCCGCGCGGGAGGCGGCGCTGGAGTTCCCCCGCACCTCCAACGCCTCCGTGGCGCTCGCGCTCGCGACGCTCGGCCTGGACCGGGTGGAGGTGATCGTGAGGGCCGACCCCGAGGTGCAGCGCACCCGACACGTGGTGGAGTGGGAGTCCCCGGTGGGCCGCTACGACCTGCGTTTCGAGAACGCGGTGGACCCGGACTCCGGTGGCCGCACCTCGGCGATCACGGCGTGGTCGGTGGCCGGGGTCCTCACCTCGATCAGGGCGGGGGCCGGGCCCGGGGTGGTGGTCGTGGGCGCGGCCCGACCGGTGGAGGGTGTGCGGCTGACGCCATAGCGTGGAGGGCCCAGCCGCTACGAAAGGTGTCCCATGACCCACGCACGGCCCTCCGACCCCGATCCGAGTCAGAGCCCCGATCTCGACAGCGGCGGCTCACCCGACGGTCCGCAGACCCCGGACTCCGATTCCACGTCCATGCAGTCGGACAGCGCCACGGAGAAGCAGAGCCCGACGCAACGACAGAGCCCGACCCCGTCCCCGTCCAAGAAGGGGGCGTACATCCCGATCGTCATCATCGTCCTCGTCGTCCTCCTCCTGGTCATCGGGCTCGCGGGTTACGCATTCGAAGTGTTCTGATCATGTCCGCCGCGTTCGACACCGTGATCATCGGAGCGGGCAACGCCGGGGTCTCCCTGGCGGCGCGCCTGCGCCGGGACGGCCGGCACAACATCGCGCTGGTCGACCCGAGTCCCGTGCACCGGTACCGGCCGATGCTCAACTACGCCGCCACCGGCCTGGCACCGATGAGGCGGTACGAGCGCGCGATGACGGACGTCGTCCCCGCCGGCGTCCAACTGCTCCCCCACCTGGCCGGGCGGGTCGACACGGACGCCCACACCGTCACCCTCGGTCCGCGTGAAGAGGGCCCCACGGTCACGTACGAGAACCTGGTCGTGTGCCCCGGCCTGACCCCTCGGTGGGATGCGATCCCGGGACTGGACAAGGCCTACGTCGCCGGGTGGGCGGCCTCGGCCCACGTGCCCGAGTACGCGGGTCGCGCGTGCGCCGCGCTGGTCCGCCTCCGCGAGGGGACCGTGGTGTTCTCGGTGCCACCCGAACCCGCCTCCTGCGGCGGTACCGTGCTCAAGGCCATGTTCCTGGCGTGCGACCGCTGGCGGCGCGAGAAGGTGCTCGATCGTATCGACGTGCACCTGGTGACCCCGTTCCACGGACTGCTCGGACTCGACACGTGCGATTCGCGGCTGCAGCCGTACCTCCGGGAGTACGGCATCACCGTGCACGAGGGATCCGAGGTCGCCGCCGTGGATCACCACGCCCGCACCGTCACTCTCGACGGTCCGGTCCCCACCACGATCGAGGACGTCGAGCTGGCCTACGTCACGCCTCTGAGCCGCGCGCCGAAATTCATCGCCGACGCCGGGTTGTCCGACGGCGGTGACGCCGGACTCGTCGAGGTGGACCCCCGGACCCTGCGCCACGCGCGCCTCGACTCGGTCTGGGGCCTGGGCGACGCCGCGACCGTCGACACCCGCCCGTCCGGAGGGGCGCTGAGATCGCAGGTGGCGGTGGTCGCCGACAATCTGCGCGCGGCCCGGGACGGGGGCCCCGGGACGCGGTACGACGGCTACACGATCATCCCGATCGCCGTGAGCCGCGACCGGCTGATGCTGGTCGAGCACGACCGGGACGGCCGGCCCGCACCGTCGGTCCGCGGGATCGATCTGACCAAGCCCAGACGCTCGACCTACGCGTTCGACCGGTATCTCCAGCCGGTGGTCTACTTCCGGAAGCTGCTCCGCGGGCGGGTGTGACAGCGGGTCAGTCCCGCGACCCGGTACCTACCCCGGCCCCGGCCCCGGCACGCAGTGCGGCCTCGATCATGTCGTAGAGGTGCGCCACGACCTCCTCGAACCGGGCGTTGACCACCGAATTCCGGGCGTCCCGGCGGTCCTCGTAGACCGCCAGCGCCCCGGTGAACATCTGGGTGGCCAGGTCGATGCGTTCGAACGCCACCCGCCGCGGCAGGTGGGAGAGCACGTCGATCAGCCGCACCACCACGTCGTCGGTCGCGGTCCGCAGATCCGCTTCCGGGATGCCGGGAGCCATCACCGGCCCGACCCTCTGCAGGAACCGCGCGTAGTGCGTGGCCTCGGGGTGGGCGCGGAGGAGCTCGACGATCGGTTCGAACAGCACCCCGACGAGGGTGTGCAGGTCGTAGCCCAGACCCTGTTCGTCGGCCGTGGCCAGCCGCGCCTTCCGGGCGGAGTCCAGGGAGATGATGCGGCGGCGCAACACCTGCAGGATCAACCCGTCGCGGCTGCCGAAGTGGTACTGGACCGCGGAGTTGTTGCGTTGACCGGCGGCCGTCGCGACGTCGCGCATCGAGACGTCGTCCAGCCCCCGTTCGCTGATCATCTTCTCGGCGACCTCGATCATCGCCGTCTTGGCGTCCTTGGCCTCGCGGGAATCGCCTGCCTCCCCGGGGTTCCCGGTCTCCGCGGGGGCCTCGGCCACGTCGGCTGCGCCCCCCTCGGCTGAGGTCTCATCAGATCTTCGCTGCACCGGGACTCCACTTCCGACCTGCCGCCTCGCCCAGCTGATTGAAACTGAGCACCGTCAGGAATAGTACGACCGCCGGGACCCCGACGAGATACGGGTATCGCTGGAAATCGGCCTGACCGGCACTGATCATGTTGCCCCATGTCGGTTCCGGCCGGGGAATGCTCAGCCCCAGGTAGCTCAGCGAGGCCTCGGCCACGATCAGCACGGCGACGAGCATGAAGCTGTACGAGAAGACCGGTTGGACGATGTTCGGGGTGACCTCCCGCAGCATGATCCGTATTTCGCCCGCCCCGAGCGACCTCGCCGCGGTGACGAACTCCCGGCCGGCGAAGCTCATCGCGTTGGCCCGTACGAGTCGCGCGTAGGCCGGGACCACCATGATCCCGAGGGCGAGGGTGATGTTGGGCAGAGTCGGGTCGAGCACGGTGACGATGGCGATGAGCAGGATGAGCGACGGGAACGCCAGCAGGGTGTCGGTGATGATGGAGACGATGCGGTCGGTCCACCCGCCCCGGTAGCCGGCCACCAGGCCGAGCGCGCCACCGACCAGGGCCCCGATTAGGACACCGCCGATACCCACGACCAGTGAGACCCGGGCGCCGTAGAGGAGACCTCCCAGGATGTCCAGGCCCTGACCGTCCGTGCCGAGGGGATGCTCGGACATCAGGTCGGGGGCGAGTGTCGACGGCGTCATCAGCGCGAGGGACGGGTCCCGTGCCTCGGCCAGCGGCAGGAAGTCCACGAACAGTGCACCCAGGACGATGACGATCGTCCAGCCCAGGGCGAGCGCGGTGCCGAGTCCGGACATCCGGGGCATCCTCGGTCGGCGGCGCACCGGGGTGGCCGCGACCACGATGGGATCCGCGACGACGGCAGGGCCGGCGTTGACGGCGGGATCCGCGACGGGCCCGGACGCAGCGCGGGTGGAGTCGGCGCGGGTGGAATCGGGGCGGGTCGGGTCGGTGTCAGCCACGGCGGATCCTCGGGTCGATGAGTGCGTACGTGACGTCGACGGTCATGTTGACCAGGACGTAGAACACGGCGATCACGATCACGCCGCCCAGGACGACCGGCAGGTTGTCGTTCTGGACGGCGTCGACGATCATGCTGCCCATCCCGGGGAGGTTGAACAGCCGCTCGACCACCACCGTCCCGCCGATGAGCCGGCCCAGGCTGATCCCGGCCAGGGTGATGATGGAGACCGTGGACGGGCGGAGCGCCTCCGCGACCAGGACGTGCCGGGTGGGCATGCCCTTGGCGCGCGCGGAGAGGACGAAGTCCTGCTGGAGGGTGGAGATCATGTCGGTCCGCAGGACGCGGGTGAAGATCGCGACCTCCATCAGGGCGAGGGTGATGGCCGGCAGGGCGATGCTCCTCAGGTTCTCACCCAGTCCGTCGGCCAGCGGAACGTAGCCCTGACGCGGGAACTCGGGGAGGAACAGGGCGAGCAGGGCCAGTACCGCGCCCACCGCGACGCCACCGATCAGGGCCCGGCCCCACATCACCCCGGGTGACCCGGGGCCGCCCCGCCTGCCGAGCGGGGACAGCGCCACCGCGAGGCCGATCACCACCGCCGCCCCGAGGATCAACTGCTGCGCCAACGAGTGGTTGAACACCAACAGGTAGATCAGCAGCAGTCCGGCCACGAAGCTGGGCACCGAGATGAACGCGAACGCCACGATCGAGGCCACCTGGTCGAACACCCCACCGCGCCGGTATGCCGACCACACGGCGACCGGCACCGCGATCGCCAGCGACAGGATGATCGACAGGAACGCGAGTTGCATGGTGACCGGCAGCGCGTTGCCGATCATCTCGGACACGGACTGGTTGGGCGGGACCAGTGAGTTCCCGAGGTCGCCGGAGGCCACGCCCCCGACCCAGTCGGTGAACCGGGTCCACACGGGGTCGTCCAGCCCCAGTTCCTCCCTCGCCAGCTGGTATTGCTCCGCTGTGGCCCCCGGGCCGACGGCCGAGGCCGCGGAGTCGCCCGGCACCGCCTCCATGAGGAAGAACGCGCCGGTCGCGGCGAGTACGACGACGACGACCGCGTGCAGAGCGCGTTCGCCAATGAACCTGAGCACGTAGAGACCCTTCGATTGAGACACCGCCTGAGGCGGTTACTTAGTCGTCTTGACGTAGACACCATATGCCGTGATACTCGTCACAGCAACACGTTCTAAGTAGTTGACTTAAACCGGACCGTCACACCGAGGAGGCCGTCATCGCCGCCGCACCACCCCGCCGACCCGCGTCGCCGAACGACCGGGACGACCTGCTGCTCGAGGTCCGGGATCTCCGCACCCACATCGACACCCCCTCCGGGCGCATCACGCCTGTCGACGGGGTCGACATCTTCCTGCGCCGCGGCGAGACGATCGGCATCGTCGGCGAGTCCGGCTCCGGCAAGTCGATGCTCGTCCGCTCGATCATGGGCATCGCCCCCACCACCGCGCGGGTGGATCCCTCCTCGACGGTCCGTTTCGACGGCCGGGACGTCCTCGCCCTGTCCCAGCGCGAGGCGCAGAGGTTCTGGGGACGCGAGATCGCGATGGTCTTCCAGGACCCGCTCACCTCGCTCAACCCCATCCGGACCATCGGCCGGCAGATCATCGACCCGCTGCGGCACCATCTGGGCCTGGGTCGCCGGGAAGCGGCCGACCGCGCGGTCGAACTCCTCGAGCGGGTCCGGATCCCCTCCCCCCGCGCCCGCCTCACCGAATACCCCCACCAGCTCTCCGGCGGCATGCGCCAACGCGTCGGGATCGCGATCGCCCTGTCCTGCTCGCCCAAGCTGCTCATCGCCGACGAACCCACCACCGCGCTCGACGTGACGGTGCAGCACGAGATCCTGGACCTCCTCCACGGGCTGCAGGCCGACGGTGACATGGCGATGATCCTGGTCAGCCACGACCTCGCCGTGGTCTCGCAGCACACCGACCGGATCGGGGTCATGTACGCCGGTCGGTTCCTCGAGGTGGGCGACACCCGGGCGCTGCTCGACGAACCCGCGCACCCCTACACCGGCGCACTGCTGGACTCGATCCCGCGGCCGGACCTGCCTCCGCACACCCGGCTCACCGTGATCGAGGGGCGCCCGCCGAACCTGCGCGAGATGCCTCCGGGATGCCGGTTCGCCCCCAGATGCCCACGGGTGGCGGACGACTGCCTCGTCGTCGACCCCCCTCTCGAGGACCTCACCACAGGCTCCACATCCCACCCCACGGCGACCACCGTCCACCGCGTCGGATGTCTCCACCCCACCGTCCCCGTCCACCACCGCACCAGCAGCGAGGCCTCATGACCGGCTCCAGTCAGCACGTCGCCGACGCGCCCACCCCGCCGGACGCGGGACGGCCCGGTGACGCCAAGCTCGTCGTGGATCACGTGACCGTCGAGTACCGCACCCGCAAGGGGACGGTCCACGCCGTCTCGGACGTCTCCCTCGACGTCCCCCGCGGCAGGACGCTGGCACTGGTGGGCGAATCCGGCTGCGGGAAGTCCAGCCTCGGCCGCGCGTTGCTCCAACTCCCCCGTCCCACCTCCGGGCGGGTGATGGTGGACGAGACCGACCTGTGCTCGCTGTCCGGGGCCTCCCTCACCCGGGCACGGAAGCTGATCCAGATGGTGTTCCAGGACCCCGTCTCCTCGCTCAACCCCCGCCGCAAGGTCCGGGACATCGTGGCGGAGGGACTGGAGATCCAGGGCGTCGACGGCGGCCGGGAGGAGATCCGGCGCCGGGTCGACGCGGCCCTCGAGGCGGTGGGCCTGGACCCCGAACACGCCGGTGGCCGGCGCCCGTCCGAGTTCTCGGGCGGTCAGTGCCAACGCATCGCGCTGGCCCGGGCGCTGGTGCTCGAGCCCGAGGTGCTGGTGTGCGACGAGCCGGTCTCCGCACTCGACGTCTCCGTTCAGGCGCAGATCCTCAACCTGCTCGAGGAGATGAAGGAGCGCTACAGGCTGACGATGGTGTTCATCTCCCACGACCTGTCGGTGGTGCACAACATCGCCGACCAGGTGGCCGTGATGTACCTCGGCACGGTGTGCGAGGTCGCCGACACCTCCTCGCTCTACCGCGCGCCCGCCCACCCGTACACGATGCTGCTGATCTCGTCCGCGCCGACGCTCGGCGGGACACTCGCCGACACGCTCGGCGAGTCGCCGATCACCGCCACGAGTTCGGAGCTGCCCTCCCCGCTCGACCCCCCGTCCGGTTGTCGCTTCCGTACCCGGTGCCCCCGGGCCACCGAGATCTGCGCCGCCGAACGCCCACAGCTGACCGTCATCGCACCCGGCCACAAGGTCGCGTGCCACCACCCTCTCGAGGAGAACCGATGAAGCGCACCACCAGCGCACTGGCCGTACTAGCGGCGGCCACCCTGACCCTGACCGCATGTGGCGGGGGCGGAGACGACTCGACCGCCGCGGCCGGTGGCGAGGGCCTCGCGCCGGACCAGTCCGAGCGCTGCACCGAGGACCGCGCCGGCGGCACTATCACCGTGGGCGAGTTCTCCATGCTCCCCAGCTTCGCGCCCGGCCAGGGCCAGTACGGCGTCCGCGGCGGCGCCCAGTCGGCGGCCGTCTACGACCGACTGATGGTGTGGAACCCGGAGGCCGAGGAGTTCGAGCCCAAGCTGGCCGAATCGCTGGAGTCCAACGACGACAACACCGTGTGGACCCTGACCCTGCGCGACGGCGTGACCTTCTCGAACGGCGACCCGCTCACCGCGGAGGACGTCGCGTTCACGGTGGGCCTGCACAAGGACCCCGCCACCCGGTCGGTCGCGATGACCGAGGCCATGGAGATCCAGGACGCCCGGGTCGTGGACCCGCTCACCGTCGAGTTCACGCTCGCCGACCCGTGGGCGGGCTTCCCCATCACGCTCGCCGGAACCGTCGGAGAGGTCATCCCGCGGGAAGCCTACGAGGCCGCCGACCCGCAGGAGTGGGCCAGCAACCCGATCGGCGCCGGCGCGTTCACCGTCGCCGACTTCACGCCGGACCAGGAGACCGTGCTCGAGCCCAACCCCGACTACTACGGGGGTCCCGTCTGCCCGACCCTGAAGTTCATCCGCATCCCCGGATCCCAGGGCACCTACGACGCGTTCCAGACGGGCGAGGTCCAGGTCGGGTTCCTGCGCGGCGCCAAGTTCGTCAACATGGCCCAGGACGATGAGGTCCGCGGCTTCGAGGAGATCATCAGCTCCGGCTCGGTGATCAACATGAACTCCGGCAAGGCCGGATACGACGGCGTCCTGACCGACGTCCGTGCCCGCCAGGCCGTCGCCGCCGCGCTGGACCGCGACCTGTGGAACCAGCGCCTCTACAACGGTGAGGGTCAGGCCACCTCCGCACTGGTCGCCGACTCCTCCCGCCTGTACGACGGCCAGGAAGGGCCGGCGTACGACGTGGAGGCGGCCCGGGCCCTGGTTGAAGAGGTCAAGGCCGACACCCCGGACTGGGACGGCACCCTGCGCATGCTCATCGGCGACGGTCCCGAGAACATCGAGGCCGGGGTCGTGGCCAAGGCGCTGTTGGATGCGGCCGGATTCACGGTCGTGATCGACAACGCACCGGTCTCCCAGGTCACGGCACGTCAGTTCACCGGGGACTTCGAGATCGTGATCGGCGGACTGGCCACCTCGGATGCCGATCCGGCGGCCGCCTTCGCCAGCGGCATGCTCCCGACCGGGGCGACCAACATCACCGGGATCGACGACCCGGAGCTCACCGCGGCCATCATCGACCTCAAGGCCGCCGCCGACCTCGACGCCCAGAAGGAGGCGCTGAACCGCCTGCAGGAGGTCTTCAACGAGGTGCAGCCGTTCACCGTGATGGCCAACGCCGAGCAGTACGTCGCGATCTCCGACACCGTCGGCGGACTCACCCCGACCCTCTCCTCGACGGTGCTCTACGACGGGGCCTTCGTTCAGGAGTGACGCTCTTCAGGAGTGACCACCGCCGGCCCTGGCGGGCCGGCTCCACTCCGCCCCCACGCACACGGGCCCCGGGCTCCCGCCCCACGGCGAGGCCGCCCGGGGCCCCGCCCGTGTCCCGGCCGGATCCAGGAATGATCGCCCGACTCTCTCCCGCCCACAGCCGCGCGCGACCATGACGTCGCGCGTGTACCGGGGCGCGGGCGAGACGTCATGCGTGCAGGCGGCTGTAGTCGACACGTGCGGGCGCGGGAGCGGATGAGCGGGCACGGGTGCGGATGCGCCGGGCGGGTCACCGCCCGGCGCGCCCGCGCGTCACCACCTCGCGAATCCCGGGGCCACCGCCGGCCACGGTGCGGCCGCCTCGAGCTGACCGGCCAGCCGCAGCAGCAGGTCCTCGCGCGCGTAGTCGGCGACCAGTTGCACCCCCACCGGCATGCCGCGGGCGTCGACGCCGGCGGGCAGGGAGATGGCAGGCTGGCCGGAGACGTTGAACATGCCTGTGGCCGCCGAGAACATCGACGACCTCGTCCACATGGACTGCGGGTCGGTGACGTCGAGGAAGCCCAGTTCAGGCGTGGTGGCCGGCAGCGTCGGCAGGAGGATCACGTCGAACCCGCCGGCGGTGAACACGTCGGCCACCTGCCACCCGATCCGCTGGGCGGTCTGCAGTGCGCGGGCCACGGCGGGTGCGGTGAGCGAGGCGGCGTTGTCGAGGATCGCCACGGTCCAGGGCTCCAGGTCGTCGGCGCGCAGTTCGCGTCCCAGCGCGGCGAGCCTGTCCTCGATGCTCGCGCGCAGGCTCGCGCCCATGATGTCGCCGACGGTCCTCATCGCCTCGATCACGTCGATCCCCAGGTCCAGCTCGTCCAGCTCGTGCCCGAGTCCGGCCAGGTGGTCGGTGGTCCGGTCCACGGCAGCGGTGCATTCGGGGTCGGTGGGGAACGGGCCCGGGGCGGTGCGCAGGACGCCGATCCGCAGGACTCCGGGCTCGCGCCCGACCTCGTCGAGGAACGGCCGCCGGGGTGTCGGGGCACCGTAGGCGTCGCCGGGCACGTGCCCCGCCACCGCGTCCAGCAGCGCGGCGCTGTCACGAACGGTGGTGGTCACCGCGTGGTGGTAGGAGATCGGCGCGGCCAGCGCGGCGGGATGCGGCCAGCTCGGGACCCGTCCCCGACTCGGCTTGAGTCCGACCAACCCGCACATGGCGGCGGGGATGCGGATCGAGCCGCCACCGTCGGTGGCGTGCGCGACGGGCACCATGCCCGAGGCGACCGCCGCCGCGGAGCCGCCGCTGGAACCGCCGGTGGAATAGGCGGTGTCCCACGGGTTGTGGCAGGGGCCGTGCAGGAGGGACTCGGTGGTGGTGGTCTTGCCGAGTTCGGGCACGTTGGTGGTGCCCAGCACGATCATCCCGGCGGCCTTGTACCGCTGGACGACCGTGCTGTCGACGGTCGCGACGACGTCCGCGAACAGCCGCGAGCCGTCCGAGGCCGGTTGGCCGGCGACCTCGGTGCCGAGGTTCTTGATCACGATCGGCACCCCGCGCAGGGGCCCGTCGGGGAGCCCGGCCGCCACCTCGGCGCGGGCCTCGTCGAAGCGGGTGGAGACCATGGCGTTGAGCGCGGGGTCCAGGGCCTCGATCCGGGCGACGGCGGTCTCGAGCACCTCGGCGGGGTCGGTGATGCCGGCGCGGACGTCGGCGGCGAGCGCGACCGCGTCGCGGCCGGCCGGGATGGATGTGTCGGTCATGGTGGGCCTTTCCACGGCGAGGGTGGGGGCGGGTCGGTGTCGCGCGGCAGGGCTCGCGCCGGTGATGACGACGACGAGGTCAGCCCCAGCGGGACTGGCCGCCGTCGAGGGGGATGGTCGCGCCGCTGAGGTACGAGGCCTCGGCCGAGCACAGCCAGGCCACGGGGCGACCGATGTCGGTCAGGGGGTCGCCCACGCGGCCGGCGGGGATGCTCGACACGAACTCCTCCGCCTCCTCGGGGTTGTTCTCCATCCACCAGTCCAGTCCCGGGCTGTGGGCGTGCGGCGCCACGTTGAGGGCGCGGGTGCCCTCGGCCGCCCACTCGTAGGCGGCGGCGCGGGTCAGGGCGCGGATGGCCTCCTTGACCGCGGCGTAGACGCCGTAGTTCGCGGCGTCCCACCGGACGGCGGCGGCGGTCACGAGGTTGATGATCGTGCCCCCTCCGCGCTTGGCCATCTCGGGCCGGGCCAGCTTCATCAGGGTGAAGGTCACGCGGGGGCCACCCTCGAAGGCCTTACGGAACTCGTCGTCCGGGTAGTCGGACAGCGGAAGCGGCATGGCCATGTTGGCGTTGTTGACCAGGATGTCGACCCCGCCGAGCTTCTCCACGGCGGTCGCGATGATCGCCTCGGGGGCGCCGTCGGTGATGATGTCCACGGCCAGGCACTCGGCCGTGCCACCGTTCGAGCGGATGATCTCGGCGACCCGCTCGAGCTTGCGCATCCGACGCCCGACCAGCAACAGCGCGGCGCCGGATTCGGCCAGGCCGAGCGCGATGCCCTCCCCGACCCCCTGCCCGCCGCCGGTGACGATGGCGACCTTCCCGGCCAGTCGGTTCTCCCGTCCGGTGCCGGCGTGCTCGGTGTGCTGCACGGTGGTGTCGGCTTGCACGGTGGTGTCGGTCTGCGCGGTGCTGTCGGTCATGGGGTCCTCCGGGGTCGGTACGGGAATCTGTGGAAGTGGGAACGGGGCGCCACGGCGGTCACGCGGTGGCGATGGTGACGAGGCCGGCGATCACCACGAGGGAGATCACGGCGGAGCGGAACACGTGGGTGGGAAGTCGCATGGCGATGCCGATCCCGAGCTGGTTGGCCAGCACGCCGACGACGGTGCAGGCCAGGATCATGGGCAGCAGGCCGGGCAGGTCGACCTCGGTGCCCGACCACAGCAGTGCGAGGGAGACCAGGCTGGTGATGACGAAGTACCCGGCGAGGTCGGCGATGAAGCCCAGCGGCGGCAGCCTGGCCCGGCTGAGCAGCAGGACGACCGGCGGTCCGTTGAGCGAGGTGGTGGTGGAGAAATACCCGCTGATCACCCCGGTGACCGCGGTCGCGGTCCTCGAGGGCGGTCGGGTCGTCCTGGCCGCGGGCAGTGCCATCGCGACCCCGCACAGGACGGTGATCGCACCCGCCGCCGGCTTGAGGTGCTCCTCCGGCAGAAAGGCGATGGTCTGAACGCCCAACCAGGCGCCCGGCACGCTCGCCAGACCCAGCACCGCCACGCGCGGCCAGGTGATGTGGTCGCGCAACTGCACGGTGACGCCCACCCTGGTGACCAGGGCCACGACGAGGTTCACCACCACCGTCTCGGCCAGTCCGATCCCCGCCATCAGCATCAACGGGGTGGCCAACAGGGACGTGCCGAACCCGGTGGCACCGCCGATCACCGAGGCCGCCGCCACGCACAGCGCGGCGATGACGATCAGTTCCACGCGTCACCGTCGCCGCCGCCGTCACCGACTCGCCGAACAGAGTTCGCACCGTCCGCCCGCGCCCTCACTGCCCGCCGGTGGGAGCGAGGTGGTTGTCGGTGAGCTGGAAGCTCGGGATGTCCTTGAGGTTGAGCATCGCCTCGTAGGTGCGCTTGTAGCCGGTGCTCGTGATGACCCAGCGCCCGTCCTGGCGCGCGTAGGTGTCCTCGTAGAAGGCGCTTCCGATGATCATCGTGTCGAAGGCGGGCACGATCACCCGGTCCTGCAGGTACCAGCGGCCGGTGGCGGTGTCGCCGTCGACCTCGATCTCCGGGTGGTGGGCCTGGTGTTCGGTGATGACGTCGTCGGTCATCTGCTCCCGCAGCCCGGCCACCACCTCGTCGCGGCCGGTGTAGGACAGGCGCTTGCCGTAGGAGGCCGAGACCTCGGGAGCGAGCGTCTCGGCGAGCTCGTCCCACAGTCGCAGGTCCACACAACGCAGGTAGCGGTACTTCAGGGACTTGATCGCGTCGATGTCGTCGCGGCGGTCGGTGGTGGTCATCGTCGGCCTTTCACACGAGGGGCGGGGCGCGCTAATCCACACCCGTCAACCCGACTGTAGTCAATTGTGTACAGTTTGGGAATGGAAAGTGAGAACCGATCCGACGACGACGAGGACGGCCTCCCCGGACCGACCCCGCCCGATTCCGCGCCCACCCGCGGGCACGGCGCCCCGCGACCCCGCCCGACCGGTCGCGACGAGGTCCGCTCCGCCGTCCTACGCGAGGCCCGCAGACTGCTCTCCGAGCGCGGGCCGCACGTGCCGTTGCGCGATATCGCGGACGCCGCGGACGTCAACCTCGGACTGATCCACCGTCACGTCGGCCGGAAGGACGCCCTGCTGACCACCGTCATGCAGGAGGCGGTGCGGCTCGGCGCCGCGCGGCTCGAGCACCTGGACGACGCGGGCGAAGCCGTGCGCGGGATGCTGCTCGGCGCCACCGCGCACCCGGAGATCAGTCGCCTCCTGGCCTGGTTGGCCCTGGACGGCGAGGCGGCGTTCCCGCCGATGGTCGACCCGGCCGAGCGACCGGCCGCCGCGCTGAGGCGCATGACCTCTCCCCCGCCGGCCGGGGACGTCGAGTTGCTCCTGGTCTTCACCGCCGTCTACGCCTGGCCGGTGCTGCGGGGCGCACTGCTGGACACCCTGGACATCCCCGCCGACCAGCGCGGGGAGATCGACGAGCGGCTCGCCGACCTCCTCGCCCGCATGGTGACGGGCCACCGCGACGGCGGGGACGGGACGGACTAGACGACGGGCCCCGTCGGGACGTGCCCGACCGGCTCCTCCGGACCGTGGCCGACCGGCTCCTCCGGCCCCTGGTCCAGGCGGAACGGCGGGTACTCGTCACGCAGGAGCAGGACGTACGAGCCGACCCGGTACACCCAGCGGTTCAGTCCCACGATCAGGTCGAAGAGCCCGGGCAGGTAGCGGCCGGTGAACAGCAACCCGATCGCGGCGATCAGCACGAGCAGGCCCACCAGCGAGATGTTCCACTCGGCGCCCCCGTTCGCCGAGGCGCTGTTCAGGGCCGCCCCGCCGCCGGTGAGGATGCCCACGATGAACAGGTGCGGGATCACGAGCAGCCACCACTTGACCAGCACCAGACCGCGCGAGAGCCGCTCGGGGTAGGCCACGTCCAACTCGGCCGGGTAATCGGCGGGTGCCAGCGAGAAGGGCGGGTACCGGTCCGTGCCGAGCACGGAGTAGGCGTAGAACCCCACGCGCCAGTTCCACCGCAGCACACCGACGCTGTACATGAACCACGACCTCGGATAGCGACCGGTGAACAGCACGGCCAGGCCCGCGGCGATGGTGGTGATCACCAGCGCGAACCACAGAAGGGCCATGACGATGTAGTGCGGGATCGCCAGCAACCACTTGATCAGCCACATCGCGCGCGAGACCTGCGGGTCCGGCAGCCCGGTCAGACGCAGCGGGTCGGGACCCGCGCCGGCGGCGTGGATACCCGCACCGGGCCCGGGGTCGATGTCGCGCCCCAGCCCGGCGGCCCCCAGGAGGATCAGCGGCAGGCCCAGCACCAGCGCCACGATCCCGGTGACCAGGACCCCGGGAGCGGCGAGCCCGAACAACTCTGTGTGCGCGCCCACCTGCACGTCGACCCACACCGGTCGGGTGCCGTCGGCGTTCATCACCACGACCACCCAGTCGCCGGACCGCAGGTCGACGGTGAGGGTCTGCTGGGCGCCGCCCGTCGCGGACTGGGCCCAGAAGTCCTGGTCGGCCGGTGGCTCGGGGGCGCGGGTGCCGGGCACCTCGTCGAGCTCGGCGTCGGCGCGGTACCCCGAACCCCATTCCATCGGGGTGTCGACGGTGTACCCGGTGTCCCACGGGTCGTCGCCGAACACCGCGTGGGGGACGTCGCTGAGATAGGCCGAGACATCGGACGCATCCGCGATGCCGATGAACACGTCCTGATCGGGGACCACCGGCGTCGCGCGAAGCTGGATGCTGATCAGGTCGTCGAGACCGAAGGTGCCGACGGTGGCGCCCTCGTCGACGTGGACCTCCAGGGGCGAGGTCGTGATCGCGTGGCCGACGGTCTGGAGTCGCTCGGTGTCCGAGTAGGCGTATCGACCGTCGCGCTGGGACGCCTCGGCCACCACGAGGGCTGCGCCGGTCGCGGTCATCCCGAGGCCGAACACGGCCAGGAGGACCCCCGCGACGAGCATGACCCAGTTCACCGGGCGGGTTCGATTGGGTTCGTGGATAGAGGTGGAGGACGGCCCGGACGGGGAGGCCTGTGGAGTTGCCATGATGAATCCTCGTGCAGTGGGGTGCGGATCCGCCAGCGACGGCGCATCCGCCTACATCGGGTGACATTACTCTTATGTGAGCAGTGTGACGCCCACTCACCCGGGCCTCCAGCCCCGATTCCGGCCCCGGGCCACCCCCGTTCACAGAAGGCGCCCCGCCGCGGGACCTCAGGGCCGCGGCGTCAGGGCCGGCGCGCGGAGAACCCCGTCGCGGGCAGCGAGTGGAACCCGCGGGTGAACGGCGAGAGCGCCCGGACCGCGGAACCCTGATCGACCCCGACGGCCGGGTGCGCGGCGTAGAGCTCCTCCACGGCGATCCGCGCCTGCAGACGCGCGAAGTGCGAGCCGATGCAGAAGTGCGGGCCGCGGGCGAATCCCAGGTGCCCGGTGATCTCGCGGGTGATGTCGAGTTCTCCGGCGGTGGGACCGAACTCGCGCTCGTCGCGGTTGGCCGAGCCGTAGAGCATCATCACCTTCTCCCCCGCCGGTATCGTCACCCCGCCGACCGTCACCTCGCGGGTGGTCGTCCGGGCGAGCGCCTGCACACTGGACTCGAAGCGCAGACACTCCGAGAGCGCGCCGGGGATCAGCCCCGGGTCCGCCACGAGCAGCTCCCGCTGCGGCGGGTGCTCGTCGAGGAGTGCGACGGTGTGCGAGATGAGATTGCCGGTGGTGTCGTTGCCGCCCGCCACGATCACGAAGCAGAACCCGAGGATGTCCCAGTCGTCCAGCCGCTCGCCGTCGATCTCGGCCTGCGTCAGCGCGGAGACGAGGTCCTCTCCCGGGTTCTCGCGTCGCTCGGCGATCAACTCGCCGAAGTAGGCGAACATCTCGGCCACCGCGTCCACCGCACCGCCCTCGAGGCCGGCCGGGCGGAACCCCTCCTCCTGCAGGGTCGTCAGCGCGCTGACCCACGGGCCGAACCGCGGGCGGTCCGCGGCGGGCAGGTCGAACAGCTGCGCCAGCACGAAAGTGGGGATCTGCGAGCTGAAGTCCCGGTGCAGATCGACCACCTCGTCGTCGTCGTACCTCTCGGCCATCTCCGCCAGGCGCCCACGGACGAAGTCGCGGATCTGCGGCTCGGTCTCGGTGACCCGCTTCGGCGAGAACGCCTTGGCCAGCAGCCGGCGCTTCCCGGAGTGCTCCGGCGGGTCCATCATGACGATGGTCGGTGCCAGCCCCAGCTTCTCGATCTCGTCGCGGTAGAAGGTCAGTCCGCTGGCCGAGGAGAACGCCTCCGGGTCGCAGACGGCCGCGTCCACGTCGGCGTAGCGGGACAGCGCCCAGAAATCCGGGCGGGCCGCGGTGCCGTCTCCACGGTGGAGGTGGACCGGGTCCGTCTCGCGCAACCTCCGGTAGCCGGGATAGGGGTCGACCAGGTGCGCGGGGTCGAACGGATCGAAGGCCGGCTCGGTCGGTGCCGGCTCGCGGATGGACTGCACTGGGCGGGTCATGGCCACATTTAACACGTACTGTTAGACAGTGGGAAGAGGCGATCTAGACTCGGGCGGGTGCCCCGCTCCACCGCGATCTCACGCCAGCCCCGATCGACCGCCACCCGGGAGGCCCTCTACCAGGCCGGACTGCGCCGCTTCGCCTCCGACGGCTGGCGGACGGCGAAGATCCGCGACATCGTCGGCGACGCCGGCCAGGGCAACGACTCGGCGATCAACTACCACTTCGGGGGCCGCCTGGGCCTGCTGGAGAACGTGCTGCTCCGCGGGGTCCTGCGCATGGAGGACGAGCGTCGGGACGATCTGCAGCGGTGGGCGTCGTCGACCCCCGACCTGACGGAGATCGTCCGGGCGGTCGTGTCACCGTTGGCGGACCTGTTGGACGACGACGAGGGCCGCTGCACACTCCGCGTGATCGCCCAGGTCGGGGCGCTCGCCGAGGTCGGACGGACGGTCACCGGCGGACCGGTCGCCGACACCGCGCTCCAGGACCAGCTCGAGATGCTGGTGTCGGCCGCGGCCGACCGCTGCGGCAGGGAGTTCGCCGGGCACCGGGTCCGGCAGCTCATCGTGATGCTCACCGCCGAACTCGCGGTGCGGGCCTGCGACCCCCCGGAGGCCGGCCCGCCCCACCACGAGTACGTGGCCGACCTCGTGGACTGGCTCGCGGGGGGACTGGACCGGCCCGCGCCGCGCTGACCGGCCCGCGCCGCGCTGACCGGCCCCACCGCCCGGCCCGCGGCATCGTCAAGAGCGTTCCGCACACCTGCCTCTCGGCCGATGTGTGCGGAACGGTCTTGACGAGAGGGGCCCGGCCGCTCAGATCGCCAGCGCGGACGTGACCTCGTGGGCGGCGGTGTCATCGGAGGCGCCCGAGTGGGTGACCCGCCCCGACTCCACCACGTAGAACACGTCCGAGGCCCGCAGCGAGAACCCCACGTGCTGCTCGACCAGCAGCACGGACAGGTCGCCGCGCGAGGCCAGGTCCACGATGATCCGCTCGATCTCGGCCACGACGTTGGGCTGGATGCCCTCGGTCGGCTCGTCCAGCACCAGCAGCCGCGGCTCGGTGATGAGCGCCCGGGCGATGGCCAGCTGCTGCCGCTGGCCACCGGAGAGCAGCCCGGCCTTCCGGTCCAGCAGCTCCTTGAGCGCCGGGAACAGGTCGAGCGACTCGTCGATGAGCGCCTTCCCCCGCTTGCGCCCGTCGGCCACGACCCGCAGGTTCTCGGCGGTCGTGAGCTGGGTGAACGACTGCTGCCCCTGGGGTACGTAACCGATACCCAGCGCCACTCGGCCATGCGGTTTGAGTCCGGTGATGTCCTGGCCGTCGAAGGTGATCGTGCCGGCCTTGCACGGCAGCAGGCCGACGGCGGCCCGCAGCAGGGTCGTCTTTCCCGCCCCGTTGTGCCCGAGAACCGCGGCCACGCCGCCGGCGGGGACCTCGAGGTCCACCCCGTGGAGCACCTCGGACCCGCCGTACCCGGCGCGGACGCCCGACATCTGCAGTAGTGCGCTCATTCGTCTGACTCCATCTCGGGATCGGTGCCGGTGTCCAGCTCGGTGCCGGTGTCCAGCTCGGTGCCGGTGTCCAGTTCGGTGCCGGTTTCCAGCTCGGTGCCGGTGGCGGCCGCGGTGCCCAGGTACACCTGCTGGACATTGGGGTCGGCCTGGATCTCGGCGACCGTGCCCTCGGCGAGGACCTTGCCGGCCGCGAGGACGGTGACCGAGGTGGCGAAGTCGCGCATGAAGTCCATGTCGTGCTCCACCACCACCACCGTGCGGTCGGCGGCGATGCGCTGGAGCAGCTCGCCGGTGGCCTTGCGCTCGTCCGCCCCCATGCCGGCGACGGGCTCGTCGAGGAGCATCACGTCGGAGTCCTGGACGAGCAGCATGCCGATCTCCAGCCACTGCTTCTGACCGTGGGCCAGCACCCCGGCCTTGGTGCCGGCCAGGTGCTCGAGGCCGATGGTGTCCAGCGTCTCCGCGACCACGGTCGCGCGGCCCCTGCGACGGCGCAGCAGGGTCATCCATCCCCGACCGGAGCCGGCCGCGATGTCCAGGTTCTGCTCCACCGTGAGGTCCTCGAAGATGCTGGCCGTCTGGAAGGTCCGGCCGATCCCCATCCGCGCGATCTTGTGGGTCTTCATCCCCAGCACCGGTTGGCCGGTCTTGTCGACCGTCCCCGTCGCCGGGACCAGCCCCGTGATGGCATCGACGACGGTGGTCTTGCCCGCGCCGTTGGGTCCGATGAGGAACTTGAGATCGCCCTGGATCAGCGTCAGGTCCACCCCGTCGACGGCGCGGAACCCGTCGAACGAGACGGTCAGACCGCGGACCTCCAGGTAGGTCCGTCCCGTCGAGGCGCCGGTCCGGCCGCCTCCGGCCCCGGTCGAGCCGGTGGCCACAGCGGTGGGGGTCATGAGTTCTCCTCTGGGGTGGTGGCGGACTCGGCGGACCTGCGGCGCCGGCGGATGACGAACAGGCTGGCCAACCCGCCGGGCAGGAAGCCCACGACGACGATGAAGAGCACGCCCTGCAGGTAGGTCCACTGCGACGGATAGGCCTCGGAGAAGGTCGTCTGCGCCCAGGCCACTCCGATCGCCCCCAGGACCGGGCCGAGCAACGTGGCCCGGCCGCCGATCGCGACGCCGATGAGGAACGCGATCGACGGGGCGATGCCGATCGCCGAGGGCGAGATGATCCCGACGATCGGGACGAACAACGCCCCCGCGATCCCGGCCGCGAAGGCGGCGACCGCGTACGCCAGGGACTTGACCAGCGCCGGGTCGTAGCCCAGGAAGCGGACCCGCTCCTCCTGGTCGCGGACGGCCACGAGCAGCTCACCGAAGCGCGACTGCATGAACTGGCGCACCAGCAACACCACGCCGATGAGCGCGCCGCCGGTGATGAAGTACAGCATCTGGCGGTTGGCCGGATCCGACAGGGCGAAGCCGAAGAACCCGGTGAACCGGTTGAGCCCGTTGGAACCCCCGAGCTCGGGTCGGCTGACCAGGAAGATCGCCGCGGCGGCCGCGAGGGCCTGGGACAGGATCGCGAAGTAGGCGCCCTTGACCTTGCGGTTGAACACGAGGTACCCGAAGCCGAAGGCCAGCAGGGGTGGTAGCAGCAGGATCACCACGAGGGTGAAGATCGGCGAGGCGAACGGCTCCCAGTACCCGGGCAGCGACCGCATCCCGGCGATCTGCATGAAGTCCGGCAGGGCGTCGGGACCGCCGCGGTCGCGGGCGTCGGCCAGCTTGAGGTACATCGCCATGGCGTACGCGCCGACGCCGAAGTACACGCCCTGGCCCAGCGTGAGCATGCCGCCCCGCCCCCACGCCAGGCCGATCCCGCTGGCGACGATGCCGAAGCAGAAGAACTTGGCCAGCAGGTTGAGCCGGAACTCGCTCAGCAGCGCGGGTGCGACGCCGAAGATGAGGATCGCGGCGACGGCGAGCGCCACCCAGAACACCCAGCGGGGTCGTTCGCCCTCCGTGGTCAGCGCACCGGGCAGGGGCAGACGAGGTGGCCGGCCCCGACGACCCGAGGCCGGCTCGGCCGGGTCCGGGGTGGTGGTGCCGATGGTGGCGGTGTCGGTCATGCCAGGCTCCTGGTCTTGACGGCGAACAGACCCTGCGGGCGGATCTGGAGGAAGACGATGATCGTCACGAAGACGAGCACCTTCGCCACGGAGGCGGTCGTGGAGTATTCGAAGAACGAGTTCAGGATCCCCAACGCGAAGGCGGCGATGACGGCGCCCCGCAGCTGACCGAGGCCCCCGACCACCACCACGAGGAAGGCGTCAATGAGGTAGGACTGCCCGATCGTGGGACTCGTGGACCCGATGAGCGTCAGCGCCACGCCCGCCACCCCTGCGAGACCGGAGCCGATGAAGAACGTGGTCAGGTCACTGCGGCGCGAGTTGATGCCGGAACTCTCGGCGAGATCACGGTTGAGGGTGACGGCCCGGATGCGCCGCCCCATCGGGGTGAAGCGCATGGCCGACATGAGGGCGGCGACGCAGGTGATGGCCAGAAGGAAGATGAAGACGCGCGTGTACGGGACGGACGCCCCGAACAGGACCAGGTTCCCGCGCAGGAACCCGGGCACCTCGACGTTGACGGCGGGGGCGCCCCAGATGTCGCGCGCGATCTGCTGCAGCACCAGCCCGACGCCGAAGGTGACGAGCAGTGTGTCGAGCGGTCGGGCGTACAGCCGTCTGATGAGCAGCACCTCGAGGATCACCCCGAGCAGGCCACCCACCACGAACCCCGCCACGAGGGAGATCGCCAGCCCCGCCCCGGAGGCGGCGACGAACTGTTGGATGACGTAGGCCGTGTAACAACCGGCCATGATGAACTCGCCGTGCGCCATGTTGATGACGCCCATCTGCCCGAAGGTCAGGGACAGGCCGAGCGCTGCGAGCAACAGGATCGAGCCGATGCTCAGTCCCGTCGCGAGTTGACCGATGATGACGTCCACACCGGCTCCTTTCTCCTGCGTGCGCCCGCCCGCGGCGGCCCCGGTGACCGGGACCGCCGCGGGGGGCGGTGGACTCGGACTGGGTCAGTTACCGGACAGGTCGCCGGCCCAGTCGTAGCCCTCGAGGAAGGGGTCCGGCTCGATGGGCTCGCCCGAGCTCCACACCTCGTAGATCAGGCCGTCGGGGCGGATCTCCCCCACGAGTGCGGTCTTGGAGATGTGGTTGTTGTCCCCGTTGATCGTCACGGTGCCCTCCGGGGCGTCGAAGCTGACCCCGCCGGCGTTCTCCTGGATCTCGGCGACGTCGAAGCTGCCCGCCTTCTCGACCGTGTTCTTCCACAGGAACAGAGAGGTGTACGCGGCCTCCATCGGGTCCGAGGTGACCCGGTTCTCGCCGTACTTGGCCTTGAACGCCTCGACGAACGACGTGTTCTCCGGGCTCTCGATGGTCTGGTAGTAGTTCCACGACGTGAGCTGACCCTCGATGTTGTCCGCGCCGATGCCCTGGACCTCCTCCTCGGCGATCGACACGCTCACCACCGGGGTGTCCTCGGCGGTGAGGCCGGCGTTGGTGTACTCACGGAAGAAGGCCACGTTGGAGTCGCCGTTGAGGGTGTTGAACACGGCGTCCGGGTCGGCGGTGCGCACCTTGTTGACGATGGTGGAGAAGTCGGTGGACCCGAGCGGCGTGTAGTCCTCACCGAGGATCTCGACGTCGTTGGCATCCGCCCACGCCTTGATCACGCGGTTGGCGGTCTGCGGGAAGACGTAGTCCGAGCCGACGAGGTACATCGACTCGACACCCTGCTCCTTGAGGTACTCCAACCCCGGGACGATCTGCTGGTTGGTGGTGGCGCCGGTGTAGAAGATGTTCTCCGACGCCTCCAGCCCCTCGTACTGCACGGGGTAGTACAGCAGCGCGTTGTTGTCCTCCACCACCGGCAACATGGCCTTGCGGGAGGAGGAGGTCCAGCCACCGAAGATCGCGGCCACGCAGTCGCTGGTGATGAGCTTCTGCGCCTTCTCCGCGAACACGGCCGGGTCGGAGGCCCCGTCCTCGACCACGGTCTCAATCTGCTTGCCCATCACTCCGCCGTCGGCGTTGATCTGCTCCACGGCGAGCTCGACGGAGTCACGCACGGTCCTCTCGGAGATCGCCATGGTCCCCGAGAGGGAGTGCAGCGACCCGATCTTGATGGTGTCACCGGAGGTGTCCACGCACGATTCCGCGGAGGCCGCGGCGGTGTCCGAGGTGCGGTTGCCGCAGGCGGTGAGGGCTCCGGCCCCCAGGACCACGAGGGCGGCGGCGGCAGCAGTGCGTCTGGAGATGGATTTCACTCGGGTTCATCCTTGCCGTGGGCGGGCGGTCGGTGGCCCCCGCTTCTCGGGGATCGACGCTCGATGAACGCAAAGTTATGAGTTTCATGTGAGCCGCACGGTTCCACAGTGTTTCGTCTGTGTTGCCTCAATCCACCTGCAGTGAACCCTGTGTTTCTCAGCCCTTGCGAAGATCCGGCGCCGGGGCCCCCAGCACGTGCCCACGCGCGGCGGACCACACCGCGCGCACAGCGGCCTCCACCGCCTCCGGGGTGCCGCCCACCACCCGGGCCCACGCCCCGCACCCTTCCGGCAGGGTGCTCACGCCACAGCGCACCTCACCCCAGCGCACGCTCTCGGAGGAACCGATGGCCGCCCGCATCGAGACCGCCAGGTCCGTCGCCGGCCCCGGCGCCAGGACGAACAGCGTGCCGACCGCATCGGACCCGCCGGTGACCATGTCGTCGTCGGGACCCACTCCACCCTCTCCACCCACGATCCGCGTGGTGTCCACCACCACCGGGGTGCCGTCGGGTCGACTGAGCTCCACCTGGGAGACCAGCGCGTCCACCGCCCACCGCTCGCCGCGTGCCACCCGGCCGGCGGTGAGCACGTCGGAGACCACCAGCACCGCGTCCTCGGGGACGGTCGCCCGCAGTCGCTGCTGGAACCGACTCCCGGCGTACGGGATGAGGGGGTCGGGAACCCACTCGCACACCGAGCCGGATCCCAGCGTCAACGCGACGTTCTGAGTGGCGAAGCCGGCGTCCATGCGATGGATGCGCGTGGCGGCCTGGGTGGTGATCACCGCGTGGGCCCCATCGGCCAGCCGGACGTCGATATCCAGCCGGTCGCCGCCCACCACTCCCCCGCCGGTCGACATGAGATAGGTTACCGGCACGTGGGGCAGCACCGGGTCGACGTACAGCGAGCGCATCACCTGTAGAGGCGACTTCTGGTAGCGGCCGGCCAGGACGGTGCGCCCGGCGGCGTCGACCCGGTAGTCCAGGTCCAGCACGCCGACCTTCCCCGGGGATCCCACGGGCAGCGACCCGGCCGCGTACGCCGGACCGGCCGCCACGACGGCCGAGACGTGGCCGGGATCGGCCGCGCGCGCCAGCCGGTCGGCCCGGGACACGGGTGCGGTCACGCGCTCGGCAGCAGGTCCGCGCGACGCGACTCGAAGTAGTCCAGCACCTCGTCGACGCCGGTGCCGCTGAGGCAGTCGGTCAGCACGACCGGCTTGCCGGAGCGCACGCGGTCGGCGTCGGAGCTCATCACCCCCAGGTCGCAGCGGACGTACTTGGCGATGTCGATCTTGTTGATCACCAGCAGATCGCACTCGGTGATCCCGGGGCCCCGCTTGCGCGGCATCTTCTCACCCTCGGCGGTGTCCAGGACGAAGAGGAACAGGTCCACCAGCGCGGGCGAGAACGTCAGGGTGAGGTTGTCCCCGCCGGACTCGAAGATCAGGGTGTCGACGTCCGGGTGGGCCTCCAGCATCTCGGCGCCCACGGCCAGGTTCATGGTGGGGTCGTCGCGGACGGCGGTGTGGGGGCAGGACCCGGTCTCCACGCCCACCACCTTGGCGGGGTCCAGGACCCCGGCCAGTGTGCGGCGGACGTGCTCGGCGTCCTCCTGGGTGTAGATGTCGTTGGTGATCACCGCGGGGGCCCGGCCGCGCTCGATGAGCAGGGGCACCAGCGCCTCGATCAGCGCGGTCTTGCCCGAGCCCACGGGCCCGCCGATCCCGATGCGCAACACGTTCTGTCCCTCGGTCATGTGCGTCCCTTCCGTCGTGGCGTTCCGTGTGGGTGGCGTGCGTGTGGGTGTGTGTCAGCTGGCGAAGAGCCGGGCGTCGGAGCTCTCGTGGTGGCAACTGGCCAGGTCCAGCACCGGCGCGAACCCGCCCAGATCCTCCAGCACCGTGCCGACGGCCGCGTCGGCGACCTCCTCGATGACGGGCGCCGCACCGCGGACCAACGCCTGGGCACTGCGGTGGTCGGCCAGCCGGAGGCGCAGTGCGGCGCCGGCCAGGCTGATCACCACGGCGGTGAGGTCGGCGGCCACGGCGTCCCGCTGGTCCAGCCCCCCGCGCGCGTAGACCACCCCCATCACCACGGACTGGGACCCCGGCGACCGGCGGGCCCTGACGTGCGCGTTCCAGGCGCTGACCACCGGGTCGTCGAGCAGCTCGGCCGCCAGGTCCAGTACCTGCTTTCCCGTGCGGGTGGCGCCGTCGCGCAGTTCCCGCGTCAGCCGGGTGGCGTGCAGTCGTCGGTCGATGCGGGTCACCGCCTCCAGCAGTGCGTCCGTGTCCTGGCCCCCGTGCTCGCGGGTGGCCGCCCACGCGAGCGCGAGCGCGACCGAGTCGGCCGGGCCGATGGCGTGGCGCAGCATCGAGTGCAGCACCTCCGGGAGGCGCCGGGCGTCGACCTCACCGCGCTGGGCGAGCCCCTCGAGCCCGTGGGACAGGGTGTACATCCCGGAGGGGAAGGACGAGTCGGTGAACTGCAACGCGAGCAGCAGCCGCGACAGATCGGTGCCGCTCATGCCAGGTAGTGCAGCTGGGCCAGCGGCAGCGTGGTGGCGGGGGCGATGGTGGCGGGCTCGCCGTCGACGGTCACCACGTACGTGTCGGGGTCCACCTCGATCCGCGGGCAGCGGTCGTTGCGGACCATGTCCTTCTTGCCGATCCCCCGGCACCCGCGCACGGGCAGGCACTGTGAGGTCAGGCCCAGCTCCTCGGGCACGCCCGCCTCGATCGCCGCCGCGGACAGGAACGTCACGCGCGTGGACTGCATGGCCCCGCCGTACGCGCCGAACATCGGGCGGTAGATCACCGGCTGCGGGGTGGGCAGGGAGGCGTTGGGGTCCCCCATCGGCGCCCACACGATCATTCCCCCCTTGATCACCAGCGAGGGCTTGGCGGCGAACGAGTCGACCGGCCACACCACCAGGTCCGCCAGCTTGCCGGGTTCGATTGACCCCAGGTGATCGGCGATTCCCGCGGCGATGGCGGGGTTGATCGTCATCTTGGCGACGTAGCGCAGGACCCGCTCGTTGTCGTTGCGGTCACTGTCCTCGGGCAGCGGCCCGCGCTCGACCCGGCAGTGGTGGGCGGTCTGGAACGCCCGCTGCCATGACTCCCCGATCCGTCCCATGGCCTGGGAGTCGGACGAGAAGATCGAGATGATGCCCTCGTCGTGCAGCACGGTCTCGGCGGCGATGGTCTCGGCCCGCACGCGGGAGTCGGCGAAGCTCACGTCCTCGGGGATGTCGTGCGACAGGTGGTGGCAGACCATCACCATGTCGAGCAGCTCGTCGACCGAGTTGACCGTGTACGGCAGCGTCGGGTTGGTGGAGGCGGGCAGCACGTTGGGCTCGCCGCACACCCGCAGGATGTCGGGCGCGTGGCCGCCGCCGGCGCCCTCGGAGTGGAAGGTGTGGATGGTCGAGTCGCCGAATGCCGCGCGGGTGTCCTCGTAGAAGCCCGACTCGTTGAGGGTGTCGGTGTGGATCGCGACCTGCACGTCGTACCGGTCGGCGACCTCCTGCACGCAGCGGATGGCCGCCGGGGTGGTCCCCCAGTCCTCGTGGATCTTCAGCCCGGCCGCCCCGGCCACGATCTGCTCGACCGCCGACTCGGGCTGGGAGGTGTTGCCCTTGCCCAGGATCCCGATGTTCACCGGGAGCCCGTCGGCGGCCTGCAGCATCCGGCCGATGTTCCAGGCGCCCGGCGTGCAGGTGGTCCCCTTGGTGCCCTCGGACGGGCCGGTCCCGCCGCCGAACATGGTGGTCACCCCGTTGGACAGGGCCTCGTCCACCTGTTGTGGGGCGATGAAGTGGATGTGCGTGTCCACTCCCCCGGCGGTGACGATCTTGTGTTCGCCCGCCACCACCTCCGTACCGGGGCCGATCACCAGGTCGGGGTGCACGCCGTCCTGCAGGTGCGGGTTGCCGGCCTTGCCCACGGCCACGATCCGGCCGTCGCGCACCCCGATGTCTCCCTTGACCACCCCGATCACCGCATCGAGGATCGTGGCCCCGGTGATCACCAGGTCGAGTGCGCCCGAGGCCCGCGTGCCGGCCGGGTCCTGCGCCATGCCGTCCCGGATCGCCTTGCCGCCGCCGTAGACGGCCTCCTCGCCGTAGCCGGATGAACCGTCGGCGGTGACGGCGTTGTGATCGGCGGCGATCTCGACGGTCAACACCGTGTCCGCCAACGTCAGCCGGTCGCCGACCGTGGGTCCGTAGATGTCGGTATAGGTCGCGCGCGGGAGCACGGTCGGGGGGCCCTCGGCGACGGGCACACCGTCCGGGTCGTCGCACAGGAACCTCCCGTCGCGCATGCGGGCCATCGCGCGTTCCCGCACGACCGGGTCGTCGAGGGGACCGTCGACCAGCCCGGAGAAGCCGTGGCAGACGCGTTCGCCCGCGTAGTCCACTAGCCGCACCGTGCGGGTCTGTCCGGGTTCGAACCGCACCGCCAGGCCCGCGCCAATCGCCAGGTGGCGCCCGTAGGCGGCCGGCCGGTCGAACCGGAGCTCCCGGTTGGCCTCGAAGAAGTGGTAGTGCGAGCCCACCTGGACCGCGCGGTCGCCGGTGTTGGTCACCGCGAGCTCGACGGTCGCGCGCCCGGCGCCCAGCGTGATGTCGCCGTCGCCGTACTTGTACTTCCCGGATCCGGACATCGCGCTCCTCGGGGTTGGTGGGTGTGCCTAGTGGGAATGGGTGTAGACGCTGCCGTCGGCCGCCACGTGGGAGTGGGCGTAGCCGTGGCCGTCCTCGGCGTCGAGCGCCGGGTCGATGCCGTCAGCGCCAGCCGGACCATCGGCGCCGTGGTCGAGCCGGTGGACCGCCTCGCGCACGCGGGTGTCGATCACGCTGCGCAACACCGCCGGGCCCATCAGGTACTCGCCCTCACCGGGCAGGCGTCGTCCGATGACCGGAGCCGGGGCCAACGTGGCGCTCACGACCATCGGACGCTCCGACCCGAGCGCATCCAGCCGCGCGAGCCCTCCGGCCAGGTCGGGGTCCGGCTCGGTGCCGCCGTGGAACGCGACCTCGACCAATCCTGGCCGGCCGTACTGCCGAGCGAGACGGGCCAGGCGGAACAGCTCGGCGTCGGCGAACGGGTCGATCGCCGGACTCACCACGAGCACCGAGTCGGCTGCGGCGTCTCCGAGCTCGTGCCGTCGGATCGCGGCGCGCAGGCGGGTGACCAGCATCGTGGCATCGCCCAGCGGCGCGGTCAGCGCGAGCCGCGCGCCGCCGGTGCGGCCCCGGACGTCACGGAGGGTGCGGGCGCAGTCGGCGATCACCGTGGGTGCCCGGCCGAACGTCATGGGGACGACGACGACGAGGTCACCCGACTGGCCCTCCGCCGCCACCAGGTCCGCCAGTCCACGCCCTGGCGCGGCCGACGGGAATCCGAGATCGGGCATCTGCTCCGATTCCGGACCCAGCGCCGCGACGACCCTGGCGGTGGCCGGGTCTGTGTGCTGGTGGGCGTGCTCGTGCACCGGCGAGTGGGCGGTCACGCCTGCTGCTCCGCCGGGCCGACGGGATCGTGCACAGTGACCAGTTTGGAGCCGTCCGGGAAGGTGGCCTCCACCTGGATCATCGGCAGCCGCTCCACCACTCCGGCCATGACCTGTCCGGCGTCGAGGACCCGACGTCCGAGGTCCATGCACTCGGCGACGGTGCGACCGTCGCGGGCGTGCTCGACGATCTCCCACGAGATGAGCGCGGTGGCCTCCGGGACGTTGAGCAGCACCCCACGCTCGAGCCTGCGCCGCGCGACCTCCGCCGCGGTGAACAGGGTGAGCTTGTCCAGCTCGCGGGGGGTGAGCTTCATCCTCTGAGGTCCTCTCGTGCTCGGGCATCAGCGCGCCGGGTGGGTGCACGCCGGGGCTGTTGACCACGCTAATACCGCCGTGTGTCGGCTGTGTTACGCCGACACGGAAGGCCGCGCGTACCCCTGACCTGCGGTGCCCTGCGGGCGTCGATCAGGGCACCGCAGGTCAGAGCACCGGGCCGTCGGGAGCCCCACCCCCACTGCCGCAACCCGCTGACCTGCGGCGCCCTGCAGAGGGCGATCAGGGCACCGCAGGTCAGGGCCCCGGGCCACGCGGGCGAGAGCACGGGCGGGGCCACTCGGGGCGGCTCCGGCGGCACTGGTGTTACGGCGCGTTACGACTCCCGCGTCGCCCGTGATCCGGGCCCTCCCGGCTGCCATGATGAGCCGATGGCACCGAACACCACCGCGATGACGGCGACCGACGACCCCGCCCTGCGCGGCTTCGACACCGCACCCGCGGACGACCTGCTGCCGGTCCTGACGGAACTCTCGGGTTCGGCCGGATGGGCACAGGCGGTGCTGGAGGGTCGTCCCTACCGCTCGCGCGAGGCCCTGCACGCCGCTGCCCGGCGGGTGCTCGCCGAGCAGAGCGACGGCGATGTGTTGGTCGCGGTCGACGCGCACCCGCCGATCGGGGCGAACGTGGGTGCGGGCGCCGAACCGGTCGGGGACGCCTCGGCCCGGGAGCAGAGCGCGGCGGCGACCGGTGATTCCGAGCTGGCCCGGCGCCTGTCCGAGGGGCAGCGCCGCCACGCCGAGCACTTCGGCCACGCGTTCCTCGTCTGCGCCACCGGGTTGTCCGCGCGGGAGATCGTGAGCGAACTCGACAGGAGGATCGCACTCGGCGCGGCCGAGGAACTCGCGTGCACACGCGAGCACCTGGCGAGGATCAATGCGCTGCGGCTGGACCGCCTGCTCGACACGGGCGCACTGTGAGGAGCGCCTGATGTCCCTGAGTACCCACGCATTGGACACGGCCACCGGGACTCCCGCCGCCGGGTTGACCTACCGGCTCACCGACTCCGCCGGAGCGGAACTGGCCGCCGGGACCACCGACACCGACGGACGGGCGCCGGAACTGGGTGGGGTCGAGATCGGGGCCGGGGTGTACCGGCTGCATTTCGATACCGGGGCCTACCACCGCGCGCAGGGGCTCCGCGGCTTCTACCCGGAGGCGGTGGTGTGCTTCGAGGTCACCGATCCGGCCGCCCACCACCACGTGCCGCTGATCCTCTCGCCGTTCGGCCACAGCACCTACCGTGGGTCCTGAGACACGGACCTCCCCCACGCTCTAACCTCGGGTGCCCTGCACCGGCTTCGCAGGGCGCCCCAGGTCAGCGGCCGATCCCCCTCCATGTGCACTGCTCGCGCAGGTCCGCGGCCAGCCCCTGCTCCTCGGCGGTGACGAGCTCAAAGTCCCGCACCACCACGCGGCCGCCCACCACCACGTGACGCGGCCGGCGTCCGGGTGAGGCCCACAGCAGCCCTCGGACCGGATCGGCCACGCCGGCGTCTGCCACCCCGGAGACGTCCCACACCACCAGGTCGGCCGCTGATCCCGGGGTCAGCCGTCCCAGCTCCGGCCGACCCAGTCCGTCCGCTCCGCCGGCGGTGGCCATGGTCAGAGCCTCCACTGCGTCCAGCGGCCGCCCGGCCAGGGGGGCGACCTGCATCGCCAGCCGTGCGTCGGCGAGCAGGTGCCCGGCGTCGTTGCTGCCGCCGCCCGAGGTCCCCAGTCCGACGCGCACCCCGCGGTCGAGCAGTCGCGCCACGGGGGCCACTCCCCACCCCATCGGCAGATCGCAGGCCGGGGCGTGGGTGGCGGTGGCTCCACTCCCCGCGACCAGCGCCACCTCGGAGTCGGTGATGTCGCACAGGTGGGCCAGGGTGACATCCGGGTCGAGCCACCCCCACTCCTCCAGCAGCTCCAGGGGCCGCCGCCCGTACTGCTCGACGGCCCGGGTCACGTCGACCTGCTCGTTGGCCTGGGTGCGCCGGCGCAGCCCGAGGGCCCGCGCGACCTCGCCGAGCGCGGCGAACGTGGCGGGCCCGTCGGCGTGGATTCCCGACGGCCCCACCGCCAACTGGCGCATGCCGTCGCCGGTGACCCCACTCCGCGCACCGGGCAGGTGCGCCGCGTGCACCTCCGCCACGGACGCCGCGGCCGCGTACGGGTCGCACCCGGCGGTTCCGCGAACGAAGGCCAGACGAGCGCCCACGTCGCCGGCGGCGTCGAAGGCGGCCCCCGCGACCTGCACAGGGTCCACCCCGGGCGGCCAGGTCAGGTGGTGGTCTGCGACGGTCGTGACCCCGCACAGCAGCGACTCCGCCAGGGCCACCCGGGCGGCGAGCCACACCAGGTCGGGGTCCACCCGGGCGGCGGCGTAGGCCTCGCGCATCCGCCCGAGCCAGACCGACATCTCCACCCCGCGCGTGCCGGGCAGCGTCCGGAACGCACTCTGCAACAGATGATGGTGCGCGTTGACCAGGCCCGGGGTGACGACGCCGCCGCGGGCGTCGAGGGTCTCGACCACCGCGTCGGCGGAGCCGGTGGCAGTCGGACCAGCGGCAGTCGGACCATCGGCAATCGGACCATCGGCGATCCGCCCGTCCACGCACTCCACCGTGGCGGCGTCGGCGAACTCGCGTCCCGGGGACCAGATCGCGCCGGCGCCCGTGACCCGCAGGACCCGCGCGCTCACGCGACGACCCCGGTCGCCGACCCCGCGAACGACCGCATCCACACCCGGTCCGGCGTCAACGGGATCGAGTCCTGCCGCACCCCGGTGGCCCGCCGGACGGCGATCCCCACCGCCGCGGCGACCGGGCAGTAGGGCGCCTCCGACATGGATTTGGCGCCCAGCACGCCCTGCGGTTCGACGGTGTCGGCGAAGAAGACCTCGGTGCGCGGCACATCACCCATGCGGGGCGGGTGGTAGTGGCGCAGGGTCGCATTGGCGACCGCTCCGGTGTCGTCGAGCAGCACCTGCTCGTACAACGCCGCCCCCAGCGCCTGCGCGACGCCGCCCTCCACCTGGCCCCGCAACTGCTGCGGGTTGAGGACCCGCCCGGCGTCCACGGCGTGGACGCTGTGCAGGATCTTCACCGTCCCCGTCTCGGGGCACACGGCCACGCGCACGCCCTGGACGGTGAACGCCGCCTGCCGACCGAACCCGTCGGCCGACCCCTCGGCGGACACGGGAAGGTGGGCCCCGGCACGCAGCAGGTCGGCGACCCGGGTCGCGGCCCGGTGCAGGGCGCGCCCGCCCACCACGGTCCCGGCGGACCCGAACGCACCGGTGTCGTGGGTCAGCTGGGCGGTGTCCGAGGCGTGCAGCACCACCGAGTCGGAGGGCACCGCCAGCACCTCGGCCACGATCTGCGTGTGCACGGTGGCGGTGCCGTTGCCGAACTCCGCGGTGCCCACGTAGGCGTGCACGACGCCGTCGGCGTCGATCTCCACGCGGGCCGAACCGTGGTGCCCCCCGGGCGGGTTGGTGGCGATCATGCACAGCGCGACCCCCGTCCCCTCGGACCATCCGGGTGGGGCCGACTCCCCTCGCCCCGACTCCAGCGCCCCGGCGACCAGGTCCAGGCAGTCGTCGAGTCCGTAGGAGGACAGGGCCAGCTCGTCGTCGTCGCCCGCCGAACTCACCAACCGGTCACCCGGGCGCACCACGTTGCGCCGCCGCAGTTCCACGGAGTCGATCCCGGCGGCCTCGGCGAGCTCGTCCAGCGCGCTCTCGAGCGCGAAGCCCACCTCCCCCAGCCCGTACCCGCGGAAGGCCCCGGACGGCACGGTGGTGGTGTAGACGGCCTCCGCCGACACCCGCTTGGCCGGGCAGCGGTAGAGCTCCACCGACTCGGTGATGGAGTGGAACATCACGCCCGGCGAATGCCCGCCGTAGGCGCCCGCGTCGGAGAGCACGTCCAGGTCCAGTGCGGTGAGCCGGCCGCGGGCATCGCACGCGACCGTCGCCGTCACGCGGTAGGGGTGGCGCACCGTGGCGGAGGTGAACTGCTCGGCGCGGCTGTACTCCCACACCACGTCGCGACCGGTCCGCAGGGCGGCCAGCACCGCGAGGTCCTCGACGATCATCTCCTGTTTGGCGCCGAATCCCCCGCCCACGCGGGCGGCGTGGACGCGCAGGTCGTCCCGCTCCAGGCCGAAGATCCACGCCAACTCGTCGCGGACGAGGAACGGCACCTGCGTGGACGAGCGGATGTCGAGCGCGCCCCCGCACCGGGGCCCGCCGTCGACGTGGCGGACGATCACCGCGTGCGTCTCCAGGTGCGTGTGCTGCACCCGCGAGGTGCTCCAGGTGCCCGTGACCGCGTGCGCGGCGCGGGCCACCCCGGCCTCGACGTCCCCCACCGCGCCGCGCCAGCTCGCCACCACGTTGCTCGCGGGGTCGGCGATCCGGGACGCGGGGCCCTTGTCCCCGTGGATGGCCGGCGCCCCGGGCTTCCGCGCGGCGTCGGGGTCCAGCACCGACGGCAGGACCTCGTACCGCACGACGATCTCCTCGCAGGCCAGGCGGGCGAGCTGTGGGGTCTCGGCCACCACGACGGCCACGCGTTGACCGTGATAGCGCACCACCGGGTCCAGCACGCGGGTGTCGTCGGGGTCGTCGGTGCGCCGCTGGTGGCGGGCGGTGGAGAACAGTACATCGGGGTCGTCGTGGTGGGTCAGTACGGCCACCACGCCGTCCATGGCCAGGGCGCGGGTGGCGTCGATCTCCACGATCCGGGCGTGCGCATGCGGGGAGCGCAGCACCGCCAGGTGGGCGCAGCCGGTGAGCTCGGTGTCCAGGGTGAAGGGTTCGGCTCCGCGCACCACGCGCTCGGTGGCGGGCGCGGCGACGGGGCGGCCGACGCCCCCGGCCGGGCAGGTGTTCGCGGCACCGTCGAGCGCGTCCTCGATCGCGCGGTAGCCGGTGCAGCGGCACAGGTTGCCCTTCATCGCGGCGGTCCGCGTGGCCGGACCCCCGTCGCGAGAACACGGCGCGTGGTCCAGTCCGGTGACCGTGGTGACCATCCCCGACGTGCAGAACCCGCACTGGAACCCGGCGGCGCGGGCGAACGCCGCCGGGACCTCGTCGGGCACCCCGGCGGCCGTGCGCACATCGGCGCCCTCGGCCCGGTGCGCGGGCAGGACGCAGGAGTGGGTGGGCACGCCGTCGACCAGCACCGTGCAGGCGCCACAGTCGCCGGTGTCGCAGCCCTTCTTGACCGCGAACTGGCCGAGCTCTCGCAGCAGCGTCCGTAGGCACTGGCCGGGGCGCGGGGTGGGCGCGTAGTCGCTCCCGTCGATCGAGATCTTCATGTCTCCTCCTCCTGGCCGGGGTGGGTGCCGGGGTGGGTGCCGGGGTGGGTGCCGGGGTCGCCGCCCAGTTCGACGACGACGGCGAGGGCCGCGATCCCCGCGACGTGGCGGCGCCAGCTCGGGTGGCCCTGGGGGTCGTCGTGCCAGTGGGGCAGGTCGCGGACCGCGGCCGCGGCGACCTCGGGCGGGGGCGCGGCGTCCCACTCGAGGATCTGCGGGGCCGGCACCGCGGCGGTGACGACCAGTGTGCAGCGGCCGTCCGGGTCCAGACGGCCGGTGACCACTGACCCCGAGCGCCCGCTCGGCACCAGCGAGTGGCGCCGGACCGCGTAGCGCGCACGCCCCGCCGCGGCGGGGATGCCCAGCGCCCGCAGGATCTCCCCCGGGCCCAGGGACGTCCGGCCCGGTCCGGTCACCACGTCCGCGGCGGGGATCGTGCGGGTGCCACCGTCGGGGGTCCAGATCTCGGCGGTCGCCCCGAGGGTGCAGGCGGCCGCGGTGCCGGCTCCGGCGGGCAGGGCGGCGCAGAGGTTGCCTCCCCAGGTGGCGCGGGCCCAGATCTTCCACGACGCGAGCAGGCAGGAGAACGCGTCGTGCAGGAAGGGCCGGAGCTCCGCGGTGAGCGGGTGATCGAGCACGGTCCGCAGCGACGCGGTCGCCGCGACCCGCAGGCCACCGTCGGGCAGCGCCTCGACGTCGGGCCAGCCCAGGTCGAGCAGGTCCACCAGAGCGGTGACCGGGGTCGTCTCCCCCGGCGGGGCCGCGGCGCCGGCGGGGTGGAGGTGCGCCTCACCGTACAGGGCGGTCCCTCCGGCGAGGGGCACCGCCCCGGCCAGGAGCGCCTCGTGCGCCTCGTCGCGGGTGCGCGGACGGTGGAGTCCGGTGACGGACACGAGATCCATCGCAGCTCACCCGGCCCTGGCCAGCAGGCGACGACGAGCGGCCACGACGTCGCGGGCCACGGCATCGGTGTCCACGGTGAGCACCCGGCCGTCCGCGACCACGCGTCGGCCCTGCACCCACACCCCGGCCATGGGCGGCCGGGAGCCCAGGACCAGCGCGGCCACCGGGTCGTCGATGCCGGCGTGCGCGGGGGTGTCCAGGCGCCACAGTGCGACGTCGGCCAGGTAGCCCGGTGCGAGGCGGCCGATCTCGTCCTGGCGGCCCAACGCCCGGGCGCCCTCCACGGTGGCCATCCGCAGTGCGGTCCGCACGTCCATGGCCCGCGGGCCCCGGGTGGCCCGGGCCAGCAGAAGCGCCTGGTGCATCTCCTCCCACAGGACGCCCGACTCGTTGCTGGCGGCGCCGTCGACGCCCAGCCCCACCGTCACTCCCGCGGCCAGCATGTCGGGTACCCGCGCGATCCCGGCGCCGAGCCGACCGTTGGACACCGGGCAGTGCGCGGCCGCCATGCCTCCGGCGGCCATCGCGGCGATCGCCGGGTCGTCCAGGTGCACGGTGTGGGCGAACCACACGTCGGGGCCGGTCCAGCCGACGGACTCCATGTACTCCATCGGGGTGCTGCCGAACCGCTCACGGCAGAACACCTCTTCGTCGTCGGTCTCGGCCAGGTGTGTGTGCAGGCGCACTCCCCGCTCGCGGGCCAACTCCGCACTCTCGCGCAGGAGGTCGCCGGTCACCGAGAACGGCGAGCAGGGGGCCACGGCGATCCGACACATCGACCCCGGCGAGGCGTCGTGGTGCCGGTCGATCACCTCGGCCGTGCCCGCCAGGATCGCGTCGATGCCCTCCACCACCGAGTCCGGCGGCAGTCCGCCGTCGCTGCGTCCCAGGTCCATCGACCCGCGCGAGGGGTGGAAGCGCAGTCCCACCGTGGCGGCGGCGGAGATCTCGGCGGCGAACACGTCACCGGCGTCGGCGGGCACGACGTAGTGGTGGTCGGTGGTGGTGGTGCAGCCACCCAACGCGAGGTGCGCGAGCCCCCCGAGCGCCGCGGTGCGCACGTCGTCGGCGTCGATGCCGGCCCACACCGGATAGGAGGCGGTGAGCCACTCGAAGAGCGTGGCGTCTGCCGCGAGCCCGCGGGTGAGCCACTGGTACAGGTGGTGGTGGGTGTTGACCAGGCCCGGCGTGGCCAGGCAGCCAGTGCCGTCGACCCGGTCCGCACCGGCGGGTACGAGCGCCGGGTCGCAGGGCCCCGCCCCGACCGCGGTGATCCGGCCACCGATGAGCAGCACGTGGCCACTGGCATACTCGCCGCCGCGGTCGTCCATGGTCGCGACCGCGCAGTTCTCGATCAGGACGGCGTCGCCGACCCCCGCCGTCACGAGCGCACCCCCACGGCTGCCGTGCGCATGTAGGCCGGGATGAACCCGCGCGCCCGCGCCGAGCGGACCATCCGCTCGGTGAGCTGGGCGTCGGCCTCGTCCGCGAGCGGGTGCAGGCTGCGCGCCCCCTCGGCGACCAGCCTCCCACCCACGTACACGTGCGTGAGATTGCGCAGCGAACAGGCCAGGACGTACGTGGCCACCGGGTCCCAGATCGGCCCGGTGGCCGGCGCGGTGGGGTCCACGACCAGCAGGTCGGCGTGCTTGCCCACCTCGATGCTGCCGATCCTCCCCGACAGACCGAGCGCCTCCGCGCCACCGAGTGTGTGCATCCGCAGCACCTCGTGCGCGGCCAGGACCGAGGCGTCGGAGTGCACGGCACGCTGGGTGTAGAGGCCGATGCGCATGTTCTGGAACGGGTCGGAGACGTCGGTACAGGACTGGTCGTCCAGCCCCATCCCCACGCGGATGCCCGCGGCCCGGTACCCGGTGACGTCGGCGATACCGGACCCCAGCCGGCCGTTGGAGGTGGCCTGCCAGATCACCGCGGAGTCGGTCTCGGCCACGCGGCGGACCATGTGCTCGGTGGGGTGGACGAAGTGGCCGAAGGAGAAGTCCGGGCCCAGCACCCCGGCGCGGTCGTACCAGCCGAACTTGGACCGCTGCACCTCGAGGTGCTCGGCGGTCTCCACGAAATGCGCCTGGTTACCCACGGCGTGGGTGTCCATGGTGTGCCGTTCGCGTTCGGCGGTGACCGGCGACGACGACCACTGCACCGAGCCGAACACCGACCCGCCCAGGTCCAGGTCCCGGGGGACCGTGCGCCGGCGGTGCTCGGTGACGTGGGCGAACGCCTCGAAGCACTCGGCCTCGGGGAGCTGCTCGTCGTCCAGACGGGTCGAGGTGACACACCGCAGCCCCGAGTCGGCCTGCGCGTCGATCTGTCGCGTGAGGAAGTCGACGTCGTGGACCCGCTCCGCGACCAGGGTCGAGGTGGCGTGGTCGAACACCGCCACCACCCGGCTCTGGGTGAAGTTGTAGGCGCTGGTCACGCCGTTGCGCAGGAAGTCCAGGCAGCCGGCGAGGGTGAACCAGTACAGGTCCTCGGCCTCGGCCCCGACCATCATCTCGCCCATCCGTGAGACCCACCCGTAGAGCGTGTCGTCGGGGGCGATGCCGCGCATCCCGGCGGTGAACAGGTGGCTGTGCGCGGAGACGAACCCGGGAGCCAGGATCGACCCACCCAGGTCGTGGACTGTCCCGGGCAGACCGGGCGGCGGGTCACCGGGACCCAGCCCCGCGATCAGCCCGTCCCGGTCGACGTGGACCCAGCCGTGGAACCACCGCGGGGCGTCGGCCGCGGTCGTCGTCGCGGTCGTCGTCGCGGTCGTCGTCACGGGGATGACGAGCGCATCGGTGAAGGTGATCATGAGGGGTCTCTCGTTCTGGGGGCGGACGGACGGGACGACGTGTCAGCCCGGGAGGTCCTCGGCCAGCCAGCCGCCGGGACGCAGGTGGAACCGACGGCGGTGTGAGGGCGCGTCGGGCTCGCCCCGCCAGAACGTCACCGTCTCGGGCCGCAGGCGGTAGCCGGTCCAGGTGTCGGGCGGGTCCTGCGGGGTGGGGCCGTGCCGGGCGACGGCCTCCGCCCACACCTGCCGGCGTGCGGACGGGGGCAGGGCCGCCGTGGCGGGAGTGTTGGTCCAGGCCAGGAGCTTGAGATACGGGGTCCGGTCGCGATAGGTCCGCAGTTGCTCGTCGTGATCCGTGGGCGACGCGGGGCCGGTCATGGTGAGCTGGCGGGTCCGGTCGGAACTGAGGACCACGAGGGTGGCGCGGGGATTCGCCGCGAGGTCCACCACCTTCTGGGATCGCGAGTCCGTGTGGAAGGTCGGCCCGTCGGGGGTCACGCCGGAGATCAGGAGGTGCCGGCACCGCGGCGTCCCGTCCGGGTCGACGGTGGCCAACACGCCCAGGGGCGGGTCGAGGGGGTCGACGGCCAGCCAGGCCACCATCGCGACCAGTGGATCATCGCCCGGCTCCGGCATGGTGGTCTCCACCGCTTCGGGTTCCTCGCCTGCCCGGGTCTCGGGCAGTTCGGCGGCCGTCATCGCGCACCTCCCCCTGCGGCGACGGCGGAGAGGTCGGCGCCGGGGCCCCCACGCGCCGGGTCGAAGACCGCGATCTCCGCGAGCGCGCCGACCACGGTGTCCACGTGATCGGCCACCAACCGCGCACCGGTGTCGGGATCGGCGCCGGTGGGGTCGCCGATCACCCCGGTGTCGGACAGGTCGTCGGCCAGCCAACCGAACTTCACGGGGCCGGTGAAGCCGATGTGCTGACACCCCGCGAGCCCGGTCGGGACCCTGGCCTCGGCCACGGACATGTCGACGAGGTCCGGGCGCAGGTGGAGCATCATCGACGTCTCGGCCCACCCGGCGTGGATCCCCATGCCGAGTTCTGTGGGGCCCGGGACGGCCCTGCCGGCGTAGAGGAAGGTCCGCAGGCCGCTGCGTCTGCGCAGTTCCCGGAGCGCCACCTCCAGCAGGGCGGAGTTGCCGCCGTGGCAGTTGACGAAGAGCACGCGGCCGAACCCGCTGGCACGCAACGCCGAGCCGAGTTCACGGACCTGCGCCAGCAGGGTGTCCGCGGTGATCCACATCGCCCCGGGGAACGAGGAGTGCTCGTCGCTCTTGGTGTATCCGAGGGCGGGCATGAGCCAGGCGTCGACCCCTGCTGCGGCGGCCACCGCCCGGGCGGCCACCTCCTCGGCCACGATCAGGTCTGTGGCCAGGGGCAGGTGGGGGCCGTGGGGTTCGATCGCGCCGGCGGGGATGACGGCGACGGGATCGCCCCGGCCCACCCGAGCGGCCTCGACGGTGCTCAGGTCCGCGTAGCGGCGAGCGGGCCCGATCATTCCTCCCACCGCCCGGGGTTGAGCAGGCCGTAGGGGTCTGTCCGGGCGGCCAGCTTCCGCACCTCCTCGGTGCCGTGGTCGACCCGGTACTGGTGCGGGGAGTGCACCATCACGCCCAGGTCCTCCAGGACCGGTACTCCCGCGTAGGCCGCCTCCGGGTCGGTGTAGTGCCCGTTGAGCATCCCGAACATGCGGCCGTGGCCGGCCTCGAGGTGCAGGGTCCCGCCCGGGTAGACGGCCTCGACCTCGTCCAGTCGCTCCACCAGGGCGTCGCCCTGGCATTCCATGTGGAACCACGTGTCCGGTTCCGCCTTCTGCAACCAGTGGGTGGGGTGGTTGTAGGACAGGGTCGAGACCTTGATGGACTCGTTGACCCCCTGACGCACCGCCTCGACGACTCCGCCGGCCCCGGTGACCATCGCGCGCACCTCGTCCACCACGGACGCGTCGACGATCGCACGCAGGCTCGCCCTTCCAGCGGGGATCGCCTCGTCCGCGGGCAGACACGATGCCACGTGGGCGCCATCGGCCGAGCACAGTCGCGGAGCCGGGTCGAGCCGGTGGATATGCGGGACAACCGCGAACGCGTCGTGGTGGTCGTCGAAGCTGGCGTAGACGCAGCGCCAGTCCTGGAGGGGCTCGATCCGCACGCTGGCGCGGACGATGATCCCCGCGACCCCGTAGGTGTGCACGAACGGCTGGGCGTCCTCACCGCTCAGGTGCACGATCTCTGCGTCGGGGTGGGCGTAGACCACGTCGAGCGCCTCGACGAACCCCTCGTGGTTGCGACCGTGGACGATCGTCCCGGTTCCGGCGGACCCCCCGGCCAGGAAGCCCCCCAGGGTGGACTGCACGGTCGAGGGGTACATCCACAGCTGCGACCCGTCGCGTGCGAGGCGCTTCTCCAGACTCATCATGCGCACGCCGGCCTCGGCGGTGACCGTCCCGGCCTCCGGATCCACCCGGTCGATCCCCCGCAGGGCGGTCAGGTCCAGCACGAGCCCCCCGTGCAGCGGGACCACCTGCCCGTAGTTGCCGGTGCCCTTCCCCCGTGAGGTGATGGGGACACCGCGGCGGACCGCCGCGCGGACGATCGGCGGGACCTGCTCGACGCTCGTCGGCCGGGCGACCACCTCGGGGCGGCCGATCGGCCACTGCGCTCGCAGGATCGGACTGAGGTACGAGCCGTCCTGGGACGCCTTGTCGAGACTGCGGTCGTCGGTGAGGACGAGTTCCGGTCCGAGCAGGTCGCTCAGATCCTCGACGAGTCCGGCCACGTCCGGGGCCGTGGGAGCCGTCGGCGACGCCGTCTGGGTCTCGCTCACTGGGGTGCCTTCCTGTATCGGGTGGTCACTGGGGGGTCAGTTCATCCCGATGGCCGGGTCGATGAACCGGTTGGTCGCGATGGTCTCCGGTGCCACGTCCTCGGCGATCGCGACGTCGGCGGCCTCGTAGATGCCCGTGACCATTCCGACGATGTCGGCGAGGCGTTCCTCGTCGAAGTTGCCGACCGTCGAGTCGGGGCCGTTGCCGACGATCTCGCGGTCGAGCATGGCCTCGACGGCGAAGTCGGCCAGTTCGGCGCTGTAGACCCACCCGGTGTTGAACTGCTCGACGGCGTCGACGATCACCGCGTTGGTGCGGTCCGGGTCCGCGAAGTAGTCGACCTCGGCCTGCTGCAGGACCGGGACGAGCTCCTCCAGGCAGGCGGAGTTGTCCTCGAGCTCGGCCGAGCGCACCGCCATCATGGACTTGTAGATCGGGTATCCGGTGTCGTGGAGCAGCTCGTAGGCCACCGGCTTGCCCCACTCGGCGACCTCGTTCTCGTAGATGAACGGCTCGGCGCTGGCGTAGCCCTGCTGCGCGACCGCCCCGCCCGCCGCGACGAAGTTGGAGGGCGAGCCGTCGTAGCTTCCGTCGACCTGCGCGGGATCCAGGATGCCCTCACCTGTGAGGTAGTCCATGTACGCGTTGCCCTCGAAGTACAGGACGCGCGTGCCTTCGTCCTTGAGGTCGGCGATCCGCGCCACGTCGGGGTAGGTCTCCGGGTCCCACATGATCATCTGCGGATTGATGTCGAGCGGGGCGAACACCCCGACCGTCGGGTTGTTGAGGGAGTTCTGCACGGCCTGGTCGGAGTCCACGTACCCGAGCATGATGTCGGTGTCCTGGTACATCTGCGCGGTGACCTGCTGGAAGCCGATCGCCGGCCCGCCGGTACGGATCTCCACGTCCACACCCGTGTACTCGCCGGAGGCGAAGAGTGGACCCGAGACAGCCTTGGCTCCGGCGTCGATCGTCGGATCCGGCCCCAGCAGTTCGTAGAGATGGCCGTGCTCGGCCTCCGGGTTCCAGTCGGTCTGGACCACCACGGTGGCGGGACAGCTCTCACTGAGATCCACCGCCCCGATCTCCCCGCTGTAACCGGAGGCGGCCTCGGTGGACTCGGAGTCGGAGCCGCAGGCGGTCAGCGTGGCGGCTCCGAGGGTGCACAGGGCGGCCACGGAGAGCACGGTCCTGGTGGTGTGGGTGCGGCGCATGGGGGTCTCCTCCCGGGGACCGGATCCGGCCTCCCGTATTGACGTGATCAATATCTATAGTGAAGCGGTGCTTCGTTTCCGTTGTGTTGCCGCTCGGGCAGATGTGGGTTAAGGGCGCAGTGATACTCCCGGCATCACCGCTGGTCGTCGGCGTTGTACCACCGGCCCACCACCTTGCGTGAGAGCAGCCCGAAGGCCAGGAACACGGCCACACCGAGCAGCGAGGCCAGCAGGATGGAGGCGAACAACTCCGGCGACTGCAGCCGGGCCCGATAGGTGTCGATGAGGATCCCGATCCCGGGGTCCCCCTGCTTGAAGAAGAAGTCGCCGACGATCGCTCCCACCACCGACAGACCGGCGGCCACCCTCAGGCCCTCGAACAGAGCGGGCAGTGCGGCCGGCGCCTCGAGTTTGCGCAGCACCGTGAGCCGACCGGCGTGGTGGAGCTTGAACAGACGCCGCAGCCCCGGGTCCACCGACTTGAGTCCGAACAGGGTGTTGGACACGATCGGGAACAGGGCGATCAGCACGCAGACGAACACCCGCGCGGTGAAACCGAACCCGAACCAGAAACCGATGAGCGGCACCAGCGCGAGGATCGGGATGCACTGCAGCACCACGGCGTAAGGGAAGAGCGAACGTTCCGCCCAGGTCTCCTGGCTCATCACGATCGCCCACACCACCCCGATCACGAAGGCGATCGCCAGGCCCGTCAGCGCCACCACCGTCGTCCGTCCCAGCGCATCGAGCATGGCCGGGAGGTTGGGGCCCAGGAAACCGTCGGTGATGACGACGTGCGGAGCGGGCATCAGGAACCGGCGCGAAGGCTCGAGCACCACGTAGCTCACGACGTACCAGAGCCCCAGGACCAGGGCCAACACGACGAGCGGGCCGCCGATCCGCACCAGCGCTCCGTCGGCGGAGATCCGCAGTCGCGGGTTCCTCGTCGTCGTCGCACCCTGGGACCCCGCGCCTCCGGTCCCCGCGCCGTCGTCCGGAACCGGCTCCTCTCCCGGCGCGGCCGGGACAGGAGCGGCCCGACCCGCTCGGAGAGCCGGCATGGCGGTGGTGGTGTTGTCCATCAGTGTGCCTCCTCGAGTGCCTGGGAAACCTCGCCGACGAGGTTGATGTATTCGGCCGAGTAGCGGACCTCGGGGTCGCGGGGGACGTCGAAGGGCACCTCGACGGAGTGGACGATGCGCCCGGGACGGCCGGACATCACCACGACGCGGGTCGACAGGTACACCGCCTCCGACACCGAGTGGGTGATGAACAGGCCGGCGAACCGCTTGGCCGCGAACAACCCCAGCAGCTCGTCTCCGAGGCGCTGGCGGGTGATCTCGTCGAGCGCCCCGAACGGCTCGTCGAACAGGAACAGTTCTGGTTCCAGCGTCAGCGACCGGGCCAGCGACACCCGCATCTTCATGCCGCCGGACAGCTCTCGCGGCAGGGACTGCTCGAAGCCGGACAGGCCCACGAGGTCGATCGCCTCCTGCACCCGCTGTCGCCGCTCTGCCTTGCCGATCCCGTCGAGCTCGGCCAGCATCTCGACGTTCTGGGCGACGGTGCGCCAGGGCAGCAGTGTGGCGTCCTGGAAGACGTACCCCACGCGGTCCGTGCCGGTCTGCATATAACCGTCGGTATGGGTCGCCAGGCCGGAGGCCAGACCCAGCAGCGTGGACTTGCCGCAGCCGGAGGGTCCCACCACGCTGACGAACTCTCCGGCCCCCACGCGGAGATCCACGCCCTCGAGCGCGCGGGTGCCGTTGGGGTAGGTGACCCCGACGTCGGAGAAGCCGAGTATCTCGGTTCCGGGCCGGAGGACGGGGCGGGCCGGGATCGTCATGGTGCCTCCTGGAGGTCGGGCGGGTGGGTCGAGGTCTGTGTGAGGAAGGGGTCGACGACGACGGACGCCCTCGCGGACACCACACGACCCGCGCGCAGCACGATCCGGTCCACCGGCGCGTCCGCGATCACGTCGTCGAGCCCGCTCGCGCGCACGAGCAGCAGATCCGCACGACGACCGGGAACGGGGCCGGCGGCCGGGAGGCCCATCACCTCGCGCGCGCCGTCGGTGACGAGGTGCCATGCGGTGTCCATGTCCAGGTGGGCGGCGACCACCAGCAACATCGCCGTCTCGATCGCGTCGGACCGGCCGACCGGGTTGAACGGGTCGCGCACGTTGTCCGCCCCCGCGCCGACGGTGACGCCGCCGTCCAGCAGGGCCCTCACGGGGGGCAACCCGCGCGGCGTGGACGTGCACTCCGCCCGCCCCTGGAGGTAGAGGTTGGTGACGGGCAGTGTCACCACCCCGACATCCGCGCCGCTCAGCGCGGTGGCCGCGGCAGCCTGCCCGGTGGCGTCCATCGCGCCGATCCGGCAGCAGTGGCCGGCCGTCCGGATCCGGCCCGGCTCCCACGACGCCACCCGATCGGTGAAGGCCGTGAGCATGCCGTGGTCGCCGTCGAGGAACTCGTCGACGTGCAGATCGACACCCACCCCGAGCTCCTCGGCCAGGTCGATCAACCTGTGCGTCTCCGCGGCGGTGTCGGGGGCGATGTGCGGCGCGCCGCCGATGAGGTCGGCCCCGGCCGCGATCGCGTCGCGGGCCCGCTCGGCGGGGTCCTCGTCCCGGACCATCACCGCGATCTGCAGGTCCAGCTCGTCCGCGAGTTCGTCGCGTACCCGGACCAGGGCCCGGACCCCGCGCAGAGGGTCACCCTCGCTGTGCAGATCCACATGGGTGCGCACCGCCGTGGTGCCGCTGGCCACCAGTCGCCGCGCCGCCGCCAGTGCCCGCCCGTGGATCTCGTCCTCGCCCACCGTGACCGCAAAGGCCCGCCACGCGTCGATCGCGGCGCCGAGATCGCAGCCCGGCGGGCGGGTCGCGCTCCAGCTCAGGGCCTTGTCCAGGTGGGCGTGCGGTTCGGCCGGCGCCGTCAGGGCCAGATAGCCGCGACCGTCGATCACCGCAGATCCCGCCGATCCCGACCCCCCGGTGACATCGACTCCCGCGTCACCGGCCCGGGTGACGGCCTCGGTGACGGCCACGACCACACCGCCCTCGATGTCCACGTCGACCACCCGGCCGTCGAGCAGCCCCACCCCGGCGATGCGGTCGACCTGCCTCACGGCGGTGCCGTCTGGCCTACCGGCGGTGCCGTCTGGCCGCGAGGCGGTGGCATCAGGCCCAGGGGCGGTGGCGCCCGGCTCCGGGGCCCCGTCACCACGCTGGCGGGAAAGTGTGTCCACTGACTGGGTTCTCCTGCTCTGCCGGATCGTCCCTGACCGGGTCGGCGTGGTGCCCTTGCGCTTTCGACCAGGACGCGGGATATTGACCTCGTCAATACAGATCAGTGTCACGGGTGGGTGTTTCGCCCGGATTACCTCGCCGGATCTGATCTGTAACCGCTCACGAACGATGGGAGCCACCGGTGTCGGGGTTACGTGAGGACGGGCTCGCCCGCCTGGGTGCACGCATCCGGCACCACCGTCAGCAGCTCGGCCTGACCCTGGTGGAGGTGGCCGGCCACGCCGGAATCTCGCAACCGTTCCTCAGTCAGATCGAGCGCGGCAAGGCGGCACCGAGCATGTCGACGCTCGAGGGGCTCGCCCACGCCTTGGGTACCACCCAGGCGCACCTACTGGAGGCGGTCGACGCCGTCGATCCGACGCCCGGAGGCCCCGACGGACCGGCGGGGGACCCGACCTCGACCCAGGGCTCGCCGACAGCGGCGGGCGAACACGTCGACATCCGTCGCGCCTCGGAGGGCGCCATCCTCACCCGTGCGGAGGGCACCGTCGGCGGGCACACCCGGCTGCTTCCGGGCGGACCCAACGACACCCAGTTCCTCGAGTTCGTGGAGACCAACCACGTGCCGGGTCGGTTCTTCGAACACCCGGGCCGCGAATGGGTGTACGTCACCAGGGGCACGGTCCTACTCGAGGTGGGCGAGTCGCTCAGCCGCCTGGAGGCCGGGGATGTCGCGCGGTACGACGGCACCCTCCCCCACCGTTGGTACGTGCCCGAGGGCGGGCGGGCCTGCCTGATCGTGGCACGACCGGGCTGAGTCGCCCCGCACCCGCCCGACCTGGGGCGCCCTGAACGGACCCGGCAGGGCACACCAGGTCAGGACCCGCACACCCTCACCTTCCGTCTCCGCCCCTCCGCACCCCGCTGACCTGCGATGCCCTGAACGCCACGTGCAGGGCATACCAGGTCAGGCCGAGGGAGTCGGCGCATCCACATCGTGTCGGACCTCGAACATACGATCGAATCATGACCTCCACACCGCCCCCTGGTTCCGACGACGTCGACCCTCCCGAGGCGCTCATCCCGCCTGCCGGATTCACCACCTCCACGGGACCGGCGCTCCCCGTCCTGGTCCCCGAGGCGTTCGCCCGGTGGGACCCGGGTCAGCAACGCGGTTACCTCGCCCAGAGGACGATCTACGCGGCCGAGGGTCGGACGCTCGCCTATGCCTACGACTGCGTCCGTTCCGCCACTGACCGTTTCGCCACCGAGAACGACCGCCACCGCGATCCGTGGGAAGCCGCCGCCACGATGATCGGCGCTTCCATGGCGCTCTCACGCCACGGTGCTTCCCGCCTGGTGACCACCGCGGTCGAACTGACCGAACGGCTCCCACGGACGGCGGCGCTCCTGGCGACCGGATGGATAGGAATCCTCGCCGCGCACACCATCGCCGAGGAGACGGCCCTGGTGGACGATCACCTCATGCCCGAACTCGATCGGCGGATCAGCGACGGGTTGGCTCCCACCAGGCGCCGGACCCACCCGCCGAGACTCGGTCCTCTGCGCAAGATGCTCATCAAGACCGTCGCGGCCTGCGATCCACTCGGTGCCGATGCCCGCGCCCGGCAGGCGCGACGTGACCAGGACGTGGAGCTGGTCCCCCTACGTGACGACCGGGCGATCATCACCGCCACGCTCACCGCCGAGGACGCCCTGGAGATCGCGGATCGTATCGAGGCCCTCGCCCGCACAGCCCCGGCCGACGATCCGCGCCCCCTCGGCCAGCTCCCCGCCGCCGGATTGCTGGCACTAAGCCGCGGCTGGACCTGCCTCCCCGACCCGCGAGGAGAACACCCCACCGACCCGGAAGCCAGGCCTGCGGCCCGCCGAGTCATCATCCACGCCTACGACGACGGCACCCCGGACGATCGCGGCATCACCCTCGCCGGCTACGGGCCGGTCACCGGGCACACCGCTGACGAACTGCAGCGGGAAGCCAGGCGGAGGATCACCGCGCTCTCCGACCTCGCGGACCCGGACACCGCCGCCGCCCGGCGCCACACCCCGTCCGAGGCCCTGGCCCGCTTCTGCCGGGGACGTGACGGTACGTGCGTCTTCCCCGGTTGCCAGACACCCGCCGAGAAGTCCGACCTCGACCACATCGTCCCCTTCGACCACGACCACCCCGACCAGGGCGGACCGACGACGTGCGACGACCTCGGCACCCTCTGCCGCTTCCACCACAGACTCAAGACCGACGGGGTGTGGGCCTACTACCGAGATTCCGACGGTTCGTACGTGGGTGAATTCCAGTGGTCGGTGCAACACGGATCGTGGAGGTCGTGTTGTGACGTTGTCGGTGTTGGTGCATGCCAGGTGCGTGAGGTTGCTGCT
>NZ_JBEPON010000009.1:0-213127 GCF_040546785.1 Dietzia sp. 2505
GCGGCCAGGTTCTGCGCCAACGTCGCCGACCGCGCCACCTCACTCAACGCCTCCGCGCCCAACGTCTCGAGAGGCTCCGGCACGGCGCGAAGCGCGCCGAACGCCGCCGAACTCGTCGTCGTCATCATCGGACCCACCGCACCCCCCCGTGCCAATCAGACCGTGCCGTCATTCGAACGTGTGATCTATTGTATCTCCTCGCCCGAGATAGTACAAGAGTTCGAATATAAGCCTCGGGCGGGGTGCCCGGACCACCCGACGATCACACGCCAGCGGCGCCCCTCCACTGAAGGAGAGACGCCGCTGGTGGCACCGACCCTGTCGGGTCGCCGCGAGTCGGATCAGGCCGAAGCCTCTATTCAGGCAGAGGCACCCTTGGACTTACCGGCCGACTTGAGGTCGTTGCACGCCTCGACGACCCGCTCGGACATCGCCTGCTCGGCCTTCTTGAGGTACGAGCGCGGGTCGTAGACCTTCTTGTTGCCGACCTCGCCGTCGATCTTCAGGACACCGTCGTAGTTGGCGAACATCTGGCCGGCGATCGGGCGGGTGAACGCGTACTGCGTGTCGGTGTCGACGTTCATCTTGATGACGCCGTAGCTCAGCGCCTCCTCGATCTCGCTCTTGGCCGAGCCCGACCCGCCGTGGAAGACGAAGTCGAACGGCAGGTCACCCTCGTTGAGGCCGAGCTTCTCAACCGCGACCTCCTGGCCCATCTTGAGCACCTCGGGACGCAGCACGACATTGCCCGGCTTGTAGACACCGTGGACGTTGCCGAACGTCGCGGCGAGCAGGTAGCGCTGGCCGGTGTTGCCGGCCCCGAGCGCGTCGATAGTCGCCTCGAAGTCCTCGCGGGAGGTGTAGAGCTTCTCGTTGATCTCGTTCTCGACACCGTCCTCCTCGCCGCCCACGACGCCGATCTCGATCTCGAGGATCTGGTTGGCGCTGGCCGTCTTCTTGAGGAGTTCCTTGGCGATCTCGAGATTGCGGTCGAGCGGGGTGGCCGAGCCGTCCCACATGTGCGACTGGAACAGCGGGTTGCGCCCGGCGTCGACGCGCTCCTGCGAGATCTGGATGAGCGGGCGCACGAAGGTGTCGAGCTTGTCCTCCGGGCAATGGTCGGTGTGCAGCGCGACCAACACGTCGTACTTCTCGGCCACGATGTGCGCGAACTCGGCCAGCGCGACCGCTCCCGTCACCATGTCCTTGACGTTCAGGCCGGAACCGAATTCCGCTCCACCCGTGGAGAACTGGATGATCCCGTCAGAGCCCGCATCGGCGAATCCCTTGATGGCCGCGTTGATGGTCTCGGAGGAGGTGCAGTTGATCGCGGGGTAGGCGAAGCCCTCCTTGCGAGCCCGGTCGAGCATGTCCTTGTACTGCTCCGGGGTGGCGATAGGCATTGACGATCCTCCAGATTTCGGCGCTGTGACTCATCCCATCCTACGAGGTACCGCGAGGTGGCGGGCCCCGGAGGACCAGCGGGGGCACGGTTTCAGCCGTTTCCCAGCAGAGCGGGTCTACGATTCCCGAGGTGAACACGCACCTGGTGGCCGAGCAGGCCCAGCACGTCCTGGCGCTCGGTCCCGGATTCATGGACCCGGAGTTCTGGCTGTCCGGCGACGGACCGTTCGGCAACGCGATACTCCCGGCGCTCCTCGCCGTGGTCTTCATCGAGTCCGGCCTGCTGTTCCCGTTCCTGCCCGGCGACTCACTGCTGTTCACCGCGGGGCTGCTCACCCAGCAGGACAACTCCTTCGCGCCCCTATGGGTGGTGCTGGTCGCCGCCCCGATCGCGGCGTTCCTCGGCGACCAGGTGGGCTACTTCATCGGCAACAGGTGGGGCCACCACCTGCGGGAGCGGCCGGACGGGCGGATCTTCAAGCAGGTCTACATCCGCGAGGCCCACGAGTTCTTCGACAAATGGGGTCCGGCCACGATCATCCTGTGTCGCTTCGTACCGATCGTCCGCACCTACGCACCGCTGGTGGCGGGCATGGCCGGCATGCGCTACCGGGTGTTCGTGCTGTTCAACGTGGTGGGCGCGGTGTTGTGGGCCGCGGGGGTGACGGCACTCGGCGCATGGTTGGGGCAATTCACCCTGATCAAGGAACACATCGACCTGATCCTCATCGGGATCGTGCTGATCTCGGTGGTACCCATGGCCGTCACCGCCGGACCGAAGCTCGTCGACCGCATCCGCAACGGGCCCTCCGCCCCGGCGGTCTGAGCTGGCGGTCTGAGCTGGATCTCTACCGTGGCCGTCCGCCCCGCCAACGGAGGGCGGCAACGGCCGCACCGACCACCAGGATTACACCGATCCCCTGGAGTCCCGGGGAGTCGTCCGCACCGCCGTGGACGATCGCCACTCCCCCGAGGCCTACCACGCTCAGGACCCCGACGAGGATCAGGACGAACTCCGCTGCGTTCCTCATTCCTCCACCCATTCCAGCAGGTCCCCGGGCTGGCACTCGAGAACGCGACACATGGACTCGAGTGTGCTGAACCGCACCGCCTTGGCGCGCCCGTTCTTCAGCACCGCCACGTTCGCCGGCGTGAGACCCACCCGCTCCGCGAACTCACCCACGCTCATCTTGCGTCTGGCGAGCTCCACGTCAATCCGCACGACGATCGGCATCACACCACCGTGTCCATCTCGGAACGCAACGAGGTGGCCTGCCGGAGGAGCGCGCGCATGACGACCATGAGCAGCGCCGCGACGGTGATGACGACGACGACGAGGAAGAGCAACAGCGGCAGTCCGGGATCGTTCGCGTTGACGCCCACGAGCAACAGGACGAGCACGAGCATCACCCAGGCGGCGACGATCGCCCCGAGGATCACATCGACCCAGATCAGTGACGCGTCGGTGAAGATGCGGTCGGCCTTGACCAGCGCGAGCAGCTTCCAGGTGGCCACCACCACGACCTGGATGCACAGCACCCAGTAGATCGACACCGCCGTCAGTGGCCACCGCAGGTGTTCGTCGGCCGGTGACATCTCGGCCATGTGCGCGAACTGCCCCGGCAACGACATGGTCTGCAACAGGAGCAGTACCGCGAACAGCACCACCAAGGACACTCGTAGCGGCAGAACCGCTCGTCTTTCGATCTCCATCTCACGACTATGAATGACTAACTATCGAAAATCAATAGCTATCTCCTCGGCCGTTCGCAGCGTGCTCGCGGACCCAGGCGTGCATCGCGATCCCCGCGGCCACGCCCGCGTTGATGGACCGGGTCGAGCCGAACTGGGCGATCGACACGGTCCTCGTCGCCCGCAGCCGGGCGTCATCGCTGACCCCGGGACCCTCCTGACCGAACAGCAGCACACACTCGCGCGGGAGCCGGGCGGTCTCGAGCGGCTCGGCGCCGGGGAGATTGTCGACGGCGATGACGGGCACCCCCTCGGACTCAGCCCAGTCCATGAGCGCGGCGACGTCCTCGTGGTGGCGCAGGTGCTGGTAGCGGTCGGTGACCATGGCCCCGCGGCGGTTCCAGCGACGTCGCCCCACGATGTGCACCTCCGCCGCGAGGAACGCGTTGGCCGTCCGGACGACGGTGCCGATGTTGGCGTCGTGGCCGAAGTTCTCGATGGCCACGTGGAACGGGTGCCGCCGGGTGTCGAGGTCGGCCACGATCGCCTCACGCCGCCAGTACCGGTAGCGGTCGACCACGTTGCGGCGGTCGCCCGAATCGAGCAGGTCCGGATCCCAGCGCTCACCCGTGGGCCGCGGCTCACCGGGGTGCTCGAGTTCCCATGGGCCCACCCCGACCTGGCCCTCTCCCCACTCCGTCGGCCCGGCCCCGGGATCCGCCGTCGCCGCCTCCGGGTTGCCCGCAGGGCCGCTCACGAGGTGAGGCGTCGATTGACCAGCCTGATGACCCGCCCAGGCCCGATCTGGGACGCCAGGTACATCGCGGTGGCCTGCCTGCCCACCGGCCGGTGGACCTCGCGACCGAGGGCGCCGCGGAGCCGACCCAGCACCCCGGACGGGGTGTGCCGCGTCTGTTCGGCCAGGTCGAAGATCTTGCCGGCCACGTCGGCCTCGGTCAGGCGGACGCCCATGTTCCGCATCCCGGCGGTGTCGACGCCCTCGAGCATGCCGGTCCCCACATAGAGCGGCCACACCGAGCACACCCGGATGCCCTTCGGATCCCACTCGAGGTCCAGCGCCTCGGTGAGTCCACGGACGGCGAACTTGGTGGCCGAGTACACGGCCATCTCGGCCTGGCCATAGATCGCCGAGGCCGAACAGACGTTGACCACGGTCGGCGCCGGGGCCTTCTCCAGGTACGGGAACGCCGCCCGGCAGCCGTTCATCACGCCCTTGACATTGACGTCCACCAGCGCCGAGTCGCGCTCGTAGCTCGCATCCGTGAACGGCATCCCGTACAGCAGCCCGGCATTGTTGACCAGGACGTCCAGTGCGCCGCCGGAGCGGGCGGTCAACTCCGCCAGGGCGGACTCCCAGGCGTCCGGGTCCGTGACGTCCAGCGCGCCGGTGACCACACGGTCATCCCCCCGAGCCCACTCGCACGCTGCCAGGTCGAAGGCACCCACGAGATAACCGGCGTCGGCGAATCTGCGCGCGGTGGCCTCACCGATCCCGCGACCGGCACCGGTGATCAGAGCCGTCCGGATCCCGGTCCCACCCGGCGAGCCCGCGTCGGCGGCGCTCATGCCGACCGCCCGGCCGTACGGGCCGCGGCCGCCGTGCCCGTGAGCAACAGCAGCGCGGCGGTGGCGTAGGTGTCGATCACGCCGACGTCCAGGGCCCGCGCGAGCACCGTCCCTCCCTCCGTCTTGCGCCTGAGCAGGATCAACGAATCGCTGAGCAGGAACACCGGCCCCGCCACGGCCAACACCGAGGCACCGGGGCCGGACCGACGATCCACCGAGGTGGCCAGCGCCGAGAGGGCCGCCAGCAATCCTCCGTACGCGGCCAGCGGGGCGTTGGCCCGGTCCTCGGCCAGCAGGATCGCTCCGGCGGCACCGGCCACCACCCCGTGCACCGCCAATTGGACCGGCTTGAACCGCAGGCCCGACCGGAGCATCAGCCCGCCGAGAGCGAGATGCCCCACCCCGAAGGCGGCCGCGCCCGAGACGAGCCGGGTACCGGAGCGGCTGGCGTGCCCCCCGCCGAGCATGAGGATCACGTCGCCGGTGGTGTATGCCGCGCCGGTGATGGAGAGCAGTGCGGTGTCGACCGTCCCGAGACCGCCATTACCCGCTCCCGCGCCTCCGCGGGCCCCCTCACGGAGTGCGATGGTCAGCGCGGCCGGGACGATGAGCGGCTTGCAGAGCTTCTCCAGCGGGCCGAAACCGGTCGCCTTGGCGACCTCCGTCCCCGCGGCCGCGGCGAGGAACGCGGGTCCCTCCGGCCGGGAGGGGTCCATGAGCGAGAGCACCCGCTCCCGCAGCGCCTGGGTGAGGACGGTGGGGAAGGTCCCCGGCGTTGTCCACTTGGTGGTCATGTCACTCCAGTCCCAGGTCTGTCAGGCCGAGCAGGGCGCGGTAGTCCACGCCCTCGGCCCGGATCACGTCATCGGCGCCGGTGGCACGGTCGACGACGGTCGCCACGCCCACCACCTCGGCGCCGGCCTCGCGCAGGGCGGCCACCGCGGTGAGCGGGGAGTTGCCGGTGGTCGTGGTGTCCTCGACGACGAGCACCCGCTTCCCCACGATGTCCGGCCCCTCGATCCGGCGTTGCATCCCGTGCTTCTTGGTCTCCTTGCGGACGACGAACGCGTCGATCGGCCGACCCGGCGCGTGCATGATCGCCGTGGCGACAGGGTCGGCACCGAGGGTCAGCCCGCCGACCGCGTCGAACTCCCAGTCGTCGGTCAGTTCACGCAGCAACCGGCCGATCAACGGCGACGCCTCGTGGTGCAGGGTCGCGCGGCGCAGGTCCACGTAGTAGTCGGCCTCGCGGCCCGAGGAGAGGGTGACTCGGCCGTGGACGACGGCGAGCTCGGTGACCAGCTCGGCCAGGCGCGCCCTGGCGGTCGCGTCGACGGGGGTGGGGGCGGGCATCGGGCTCCTCTGATCAGCGGCGGCGGTGGCTGCAGCGACGGTATCGGTACCGGGGTCGACTCTAGACGCGGGCCACGACAGGTCGCGACAGAAGGAGGGCGGGCCGGTCGCGTGATGCGACCGGCCCGTCCTCGTTCAGCGAGAGACCGAGTCGGGGCTCGTACCTCTCCGCGACTTCTACTCGTCGACCGGCGGCTCCGGCTCCGGCTCGACCGGCGGCTCCGGGTCGACGGGCCCGTTCCCGCCGCCTCCCAGCGAACCGAGAGACCCGGTCGCGAGGCTGCCGCTGTCCTCGGGAATGACGACCGGCGGGGGCCAGCCGTCCTCGAACGTGGACCACGCGTACAGCTGGCCGGAGCCCTGCGCGGCCGCGGAGTTGGTCCCCTGGGCGCACATGGTGAAGAAGCCGATCAGATCCTCACCGCGGGGCTGGGTGGCCGGCGGCCCGAGCGCGATGGTCCGGTTGACCGTCTGCCCGTTGGTCATCTGGAACGACCCGGTCGTGCCGAACAGCCCGTCGACCTTGGCCTTCGTGTTTGCCTCTGTGATCTGCGAGCGAAGCCGGACCGCTTCGGTCGCCATGTCGCCCAGGCTGCCCTGCGGGAAGAACTGGGTGAGCGGCCACAGGGGCATGGTGATCGTCGACCCGGATGCCGAGATACTGACCGTCTCCGCCCGGACGTTCTGGTAGCGCGAGTAGTACTCGGCCGACATCTCGACGACGGGCGCCGTCGAGACCGTGCCACCGGGCCGGGCGCCCGCTGCCGTGTCCGGGTTGGGGGCCTCACAGAAGACGGTGAAGCCGAGGTTGTTGGTCATCGAGACCTGGACGGTGCCCGCTGCCCGGTCGACGTTGACGATGTCAACGGTCATACCCGCGTTGTTGACGACGACGGTGCGGCCGTCACCGTTGTCACCGGGGACGACGGTGACGGTGTTCTGCGCGGCTGCGGTCCCGGCCAGGCCGAGCACCATAAGGGCGCTCGCGGTCGCCGCTGTGAAGCCCTTGAGGGCGCTTGAGGTGGACATGAGTCTCCTTGAGAATTCGGTCTGGAGGGGGTTACGAGCCGACGGAACCGGCACCGAGGCTTCCCGTGGTGTCGGGGTCGGGCGCCGGGTTCGGATCCACGATGTTCTCGAGACCGGTGTAGAGGAACCAGTCGTTGGTCACCATGTTGCGGCACATGAACACCGCGGCAGCCCTCCATTCGCCACGGTCGCCGGTGGCCGGGACACCGAGTGCGGCCGAGTAGTCCACGGTGGCACCGGCCGGGACGGTGAACTGGAGCGCGTTGTTCACCCGGGGGTCACCCGTGCGTCCGGCGACCCGTGCCTCGTTGTGCGCCTGCCGGGGACCGGCTTCCGCCGAGCCGATGGCGCTGCCCGCGGGGAACACGTCGAGGGCGGAGCCGAACGACACCAGGTCACCGTTGGCGTTGGTGTCGGTGGGACCGGTGAAGACCCGGGTCCGGTAGTACTCCTGGACCTCCGCGGCCGCCGCCGCGGTGGTCACCTGGCCGTACCCGAGCGCGGTGTTCTGCCCGCCGATGTTGAACTGCGGGACCTCACACCGGAAGTTCGCGTCCGTGGTGTTCTCGATCGACCCGGTGATCTGCGTGGGCGCCTCTCCCTTGTCGTCGACCGTGACGATGAGTGAGGTGTCGTCGACCTTGATGACGTAGCCGCCGGGGTTCCCGCCGGGCACCTGGGCGAGCGCGGGGGCCGCGCCGGCCACGAGGGCCAGTGCGGCAGCCGCAGCGACAGCCCCGCGCACTGCTGTGGTGGTGGTTGAGATCATTCTTCACTGCTCCTGTCGTACCGATCCTCGTGGAGAGACCGGGGTCCTATCGGATTGCTCTGATCGCGGGTGACCGCGGGGTTGACTGTCAGCTGCCGAGGCCGGCGCTGCCGAGGCTGCCCGTCGAGGTGTTGGTCGCGTAGTCCGGCTTCACGCCTCCCTCGTAGGCGTGGAAGGCGTAGCGCTGACCGGAGATGGTGCAGGTCATGAACACGCCGGTCTGGAAGTCCGCGCGCTGACCCTGGACCGGGTGATCGAGCCGCACGTTCTGCTCGAACGCCGAGGTGGCGGGGATGTTGATGTTCGTCCCGAAGACCCCGTAGTGGCCGGCGAGACGAGCCTGCTCGAGAGCGGCCTCGTTCTGGTTGAGGGCGTCCCACTCCGGATTGAAGAACTCCGCGGCGCTTCCGGCCTGGACCTGTGCGGACCCGAGACCGATGTTCTGTGCACCACCCGCGGCGGAGGGGAGGTTGAGGGTCAGGTCGGCGAGCTCGGACAGCGGGTACTGGGTGAAGTAGTCGATAGAACGGGCCACGACCTCGGCGGTGGTGACGGTCGCCGCAGGTCCGCCGTCGATACCGGTGCAGTTGAGGTTGGTCCCGGTGTTGTTCTGCAACACCACCCGGACGGTCCCGGTCGCCTGGTCGAGGGGGTCGACGGCGAGCTGGATCTGCGTGCTGTCGACCGGGTACACCGTGGTGCGGGGATTGTTTCCCGGGATCTGGGCGTTGGCGGCCGGCGCTGCAGCGGCGACGAACGCCGCGGCCAGTCCGAGCGCCGCGATTCTGGCTGAAGGGTGCCACGTACGTGCCATGGATCGTTCTCCTTAACATTGGCTTAGATCTGGATGAAGTCGGATCCCGGGCCATCGGGGGCGACGACCGGCCTTCGTCTCAGATAGGTAGTCCCGGCAAGTGTGACATGACGCACACCACTGTCACACCCGACTTATTATTTAGATCCGATAACGTTTTGCCCCAATCTTCACAAACTTCACAACTGACACGTCAGTAACAATTTTGACACTTTTCGCCGGATCTGTCCTCTGCCAGCGCGTTCTCGCGCCTGAGCCGCACATCGCGAAGCTGTCGAGAAAAACCACTCCGTCCAAATAAGCCTGCGTATACCATTGGTACTCCCTAGTGGTTTATGTCACACTTCCCCTGTCGCACCGTTCGCTCAGCTGACGAACAGACAACCCGAACGCCCGTAACGGGCCGCCGAACGGCTTCCAGCACCACCCGTCGCGAGGCGCTGGAGACCTCCGAGATAAAGGACGCCCCATGTTGTTGAAACGAGCTACGGCACTGGTGGCCGGAGCCACCCTGCCGCTGGCCGCTGCCATCGCCATCGCACCGGCGGCTGCCGCACAGAACTCACCGACCACCACCCAGCAGGTGGAGGTCACCTACACCTGCACCCCCGACAACGCGTTGAACATCGGGGGCGTGAACACCTGGACCAACACGGTGGACGTCACCTACCCGACGTTCGTCTCCCCGGGTGAGTTCTTCGACGTCTCGATCCAGCCCGGACCGATGCAGCCCAACACGGTGCGCGTCGGCCGGATCACCTACGACATCCAGACCCCGAGCAACGCCGACTACCGCACGCAGGCGCTGACGGGCGGGGCGAGCGGGATCACCGCCGGCACCCCCTCGTTGGTCGAGGTCAACCCGACGACGAAGGCGACCCAGGCCGGTTCCAACACCGTCCGCATCTGGGGCAACGCCTCGGCCCGCTACGGGACGACGACCGGAACCAGCATCAACACGGGATTGCAGAAGAACAACAACCAGCCGTTCCAGCTGCCCGAGGTCACCTTCAGCATGCGTGCGCCGAACACGCCGAGCGAGCAGATCACCTTCGGCCTGGCCGGGGCCGGGGCCGCCGCGCCGACCGACGCTGCGTCGAGCCAGTTCCAGTACACCCGAGGCACCACTGCGGGCGGCACCGGCACCACAGGCGCCCAGGTCGAGTGTGCCGTGAGCGCCAACGCGGCAGCGCTCACGACCACCACGATCACGAACGCCCCGTGGGTTCCGTTTGAGTGGAACACCAACCTGAACGTCCAGGCTCAGCCCGGCACCCTCGACGAGGATTCGCTCGCCGTCAACGTGGTCACCTCGTTCATTCGCCCGGCGAACAACTTCCCCGAGGGCACGATGGTCACGATCTTCCGCGACGGTGTCGAGGTCGGTGAGGTGGAGATGCCGGCGAGCGGCACCACCGTCGCGTTCCCGGACGAGATCACGCGCACCGCCGACACCCAGGTGTATCGCTACACCGCGGTGGTGAACAACACCGACGCCCTCGGTGACACCTGGGTCGGCGCGACCGCGACCTCGTCGCCCGTCATCGTCACCGGAACCAACCCCGGTGCCGGCGGTGGCGGCGGTACCGGTTCGCTGGATCCCGGTTCCGTGGTCAACCCGATCGACTCGGCCATCGCGGGTTCACTCACCGGTAGCCTGTCCGACTCGGCCGGCTACGACATCGCTCCGCTGTCGAGCCCGAACGTCCTCGGTCTGCTGAGCTCCGCCATCTGACACACCCCGCACAACCGAGAGGACCTGTCCGCGCATCCGGCGCGGACGGGTCCTCTCGTCGCGGTAGGTCAGTCCCGGATATCCGGCGGCAACCTGAGACGGGTGGTCTGCTCGACGTCCGGATCCACTCCCGGGCGCTCACGACCGGTACCCGTGCCGGTCGAGGCCGCCGTCGACGACTCCGCGTCCGCGGCCTGCTCGTCCTCCGGTTCCGCACGCCGGTGCTTACCGCTGCCGGCCCGCGGGGGCGCGGGTGTCACCTCGGGCCGAAGCCACACGGGGGTCTGGTCGTCCGCCGGCTGCGCGTCCGATGGCTGGGCGTGGCGTCCACCGACCCCCGTGTCCAGATCGGACCCACCGTCGATGCGGGCCGCGTCGAACCGCTCGACCTCGGTGCGGATCTCGTCCTCGTCGTCCTCCGACCCGAGAGGTTTGATCCCCGACCCTCCCGTGGCCACGCCCGCCGCCAGCGGCGGGACCGAGGCGTCCTCGGGATATGCCTGACCGGCACCGCGTGTCGGCCGGGACAGGGGCGGACGCGTGGGCAGATGGTCCGCCGCCACGTCACCGCGCGCCGGCAGCGGCCCCGAGGGCTCCATGATCTCGGCGAAGGGGTCGGGCTCCTCCGACACCGAGTGCTCCACGGTGTGGTCCACCGTGCTGTCCCCGAGGGAGGAACCGGCAGCCTCCTCCGGCGCCTCACCGGCAGCAGGCTCCGGCTCGGTCTCGGTCTCGGTCTCGGCGTCTCCGCGGTCGGCCACCACCGGCACATCGGCGAGATCGCGCGCACCCTTGCGCTCCGGCACCAACCGCAGGTGCCCGGCGCGCCGGGGCTCGGGTTGCCGGCGCTCGGGTTGCAGGGACTCGGGCTGCTCATCCGCGCCCTGGTCATCCGGGTCCGCAACGGCAATGGGCTGCGCGGTGACCGAAGCCGGCGTCTGCTGAGCGACGTCGTCCGCAGCGGGCAGAACCGAGGTAGCCACCGATGCGTATGCCGGCGCGGTCGTCCCGTGCGTTCCGGTCCCGACCTCGCCGTCCATGCCCATAGTGGGGTCCGCCTCCGGGCCGTCCGCCGCCCCCGGTGAACCCGGGTCGATCTCGAGGGGCAGGGCGCGGGCCCGGCCCCCGATGGGCGGGAACGGGGCCAGCACATCGGCCATGCCGTGCAGGGCCACCACGACGTCGTCCCACGTGGACGGATCGTCGACGCCGTCGATCGTCGCCGCCACCCACTCACCCTCGGCCCAGATGCGGCGTACGTCGGCCGGGACGTCACAGACCGCGCTGGTCAGACGATCACGGTCGATCAGATCGAGTCGGCCGTAGTCGGAGCTCCGGGCCTCCAGCGACGCCACCTCGCCGGCGTCGTGGAATCCGGGCTCGGCGTCGACATCGGCGCGGCTCAGATCCAGGACCACGTCCGAGGCGGTGTCCCGGCGCAACGCCAGGACGGTCCGGCCGCCGGTGACGCCCATGATCGCCCGCCGCCCCCGGAACATCCCGTGCGAGACCGTGCCGAGTGCGCTGAGACCTCCCGCGAAATCGCCGTGCCGGAACTCCGGGGCCGGAGTGGGGGTCGGCTCGAACTCGCGGTCCTCCAGCCACCGCACCACGGGCGAATCGGCGAGCGGGTCGACGGCGGGCAGCACCTCCTGCTCGGGCCGGCGCCCGTTCTGTCGGCGGGCCGGGAGGAAGCCCCGGACCCGATCGAGCAGACGCGGCGCCGACTGTGCGGTGGGCTCGGCGATGGGTTCGGCGGTCGGCTGCGCCGCGGGTTCTGCGTCGCGGTCAGTGGCGGGTGCGGCGGCGGCCTCGTGGATGGGCCCATCGTTGACGGGCTCTTCGGGGCGCGCGATTTCCGGCCCGCCCGTTTCGGGTTCGACCGGGGTCGCCGGCGGGAACACGGACGCGTGTACCGCAGCGCCCGGATCCTCGGCGCCAGGCTTCACGGGTCCCGGACCCGCGTCACCCGGGCCTGCCGCGCGCTGGAACGGCGCCAGCTGCGGAGCCCCGGATTCGCCCGCGTGCTCCTCCCCGGACTCGTCGACGTCACCCGCCGGCGGGGTGACGGGCGGGGCTTCGTCGTCGTTCTCGTCGTCGTCGGACAGGACCCCCTCCCCTGCCGACCCGGCGCCGACCGCCGACGGGGTCCCGCGCGACGCGGCGCCCCCGCGTTGTCTGGCGTCCAGACGCAGGAGGATGAGCGCCGCGGCGAGCAGCACGAGGGCCAGGAGGAACCAGAACACGACCATGTCCACAGAGGGTAGTCAGCGCTGGTGGGGTTACCCGCCAGGCACCGCGGCGCTGCGTGACCTGGACCCGCCCGGGCACCGGCGGAGGCGCGGGCTAGCGGGGGTTCTCCCCCAGCGCGATCGGCCGCCGACGATCCGCCGACCACTGCGACCACGACCCCGGGAACAGTCGCCCCGCCTCGATCCCGGCCACCTCCATCGCCGCAAGTGCATGGCACGCGTGGATGCCGGAACCGCAGTAGACCACGGTGTCCTTACCGCTGGTCACGCCCACGTCGGCGAACATCTGACGGATACGCTCGGCGGGGAGGAACCGACCGCTCTCGTCGAGGAACGACGAGGTGGGCAGATTGACGGCGCCCGGGATGTGGCCGGCCCGCGAATCCATCGGCTCGGTGTGGCCTGCGTAGCGCTCGGCCGCGCGGACGTCGATCAGGACGCCCTCGTCGGGGCTGGCCCCCGTCTCGTCGATGTCGGCCGTGCGCATGTGATCGAGCCTGAAGGTGAAGTCGCCGCGCTCGACCGGGTTACCCGGCCCCACCGCCAGGTCCTCGCCCTCGGCGATCCACGCCTTCAGGCCGCCGTCGAGGAGATAGACGTCCTCCTTGCCGGCCCAGCGCATCAACCACCACGCGCGCGCCGCGGACGTGTTCCCCGAGTCGTCGTAGATCACCACGCGGCTGTCGTTGTCCACCCCGGCACGGCGCAGGGCGTCCTCGAAGTCGTCGGGCGAGGGGAGCGGGTGACGGCCCTCGCGGACGTTGCGCTGGCCCGAGAGCTCGGTGGGGAGATCGACGTACTGCGCACCGGGGATGTGGCCCGAGTAGTAGTGCTCGCGCCCGCGGGCGTCGCCGAGCCGCCAGCGCACGTCGAGGATCACGGGGGTGGGAAGGCTCGCCACGTCCCTGATCAACTCGCGCGCCGTGACGAGGAGGGGACTGACCTGGGTGTCGGATGCGGGTGCGGTGGCTCTGATCACGGGTCCATGGTAGTCGCGATGACGACGAGGCGGATCCCCTCATCGGGGACTGATCCGTCACTCTGTGGGCTCGGGGGCGGATACCCGACTTCCTGGCGAGCACACCGACGACTCATGGACTTAGTTCGACTTAGTCCATAGAATCTAGCTTATGACGACCGTGAATATCCACGAGGCGAAGACCCACCTGTCCAAGCTGTTGGAACGCATCGAGGCGGGCGAGACCATCACGATCGCGCGTGCCGGGCGCCCGGTCGCGGATCTGGTCCCCCACAGGCGGGCGGACATCGTATGGGGCGCACTCAAGGGTCAGATCGCCTACGTGGACGCAGACCTGATGGGCCCGGACGAGGACATCATCGCTTCGTTCGACGGAGAGTGACCGGGATGCTCCTCGACAGCCACGTGGTGGTCTGGCTCATGGACGACAATCCGCGTCTCGGCCCATCCTCACGTGAGGCGATCACCTCCGCACCCGCAGTGCTGTGCTCGGCGGCCTCCCTCTGGGAACTACGCATCAAGCACCTCAACGGAAAAGTCAGCTTGCCGACCGACTTCACTGAGTCCGTGTTCACAGCCGGAGTGGTCGAACTGCCGGTCTCATCAGCCCATGTGGCCGCCGTCGACCCTTCAGCACTGCCGCACCGAGATCCGTTCGACCACATGCTCGTCGCGCAGGCTCGCGTCGAGGGGCTGCGATTCGTCACCGCAGACGCTGCGATCCTCTCGGCCGGGCTCCCCTTCGTCGTCGACGCGAGGAAGTAGGCACTCCCCGCCGGACGGGCACCGTCGCGGGGACGCGTCACTCCGGGATCTGCGGTCGCCCGCCACGCACAACGAGACGGTCCCGACCACCACTAGGTGGTCGGGACCGTCATTCGCCGGACGCCGCGGCGACGCCACCCGGGCCCGTTGGGCACCGGAGTCGTCCGGCGCATCAGCCCAGCGTGAGCGACTCGCCGTCCTCCGCCAGCGAGACCCGCACGGTGTCGCCGTCGCGGATGTCGCCGCCGAGCAGGGCGCGGGCCAGCTTGTCGCCGATCGCCTGCTGCACCAGCCGGCGCAGCGGGCGGGCGCCGTAGGCCGGGTCGTACCCGCGCCGCGCCAGCCAGCCCTTGGCTGCGTCGTCGACCTCCAGGGTCAGTCGCCGACCCTTGAGTCGCCGCGCGAGCTCGTCGATCTGGATGTCGACGATCGACTCGAGCTGCTCCTCGCTGAGCGAGTCGAACATCACCACGTCGTCGAGCCGGTTGATGAACTCCGGCTTGAAAGCGCGCTTGACCGCGTCCATCGTCTGCTCCCGCGATCCACCCGCCCCCAGGTTGGAGGTGAGCACGAGGATCGTGTTGCGGAAGTCGACCGTGCGCCCCTGGCCGTCGGTGAGACGGCCGTCGTCGAGCACCTGCAGGAGGATGTCGAAGACGTCCGGGTGCGCCTTCTCGACCTCGTCGAGCAGGACGATCGTGTACGGACGCCGTCGTACGGCCTCGGTGAGCTGCCCTCCGGCCTCGTAGCCGACGTACCCCGGAGGGGCACCCACCAGCCGCGAGACGCTGTGCTTCTCCGAGTACTCGCTCATGTCGATCCGGACCATGGCCCGCTCGTCGTCGAACAGGAACTCGGCGAGCGCCTTGGCCAGCTCCGTCTTGCCCACACCCGTGGGGCCCAGGAAGAGGAAGGAGCCGGTGGGCCGGTCGGGGTCGGCGACCCCGGCGCGCGACCGACGGACCGCATCGGACACGGCCCGGACCGCCTCGCCCTGGCCGACGACCCGACGCGCGATCTCGTCCTCCATGCGCAGCAATTTCTCGGTCTCGCCCTGGAGCATCTTGCCCACGGGGATCCCGGTCCAGGCGGAGACGACCTCGGCGACGTCCTCAGGGCCGACCTCCTCCTTGAGCATCGCGTTGGAGGCGGCGTCGTTCTCCTCCGCCTGGGCGAGCTGCTTCTCCAGCTCGGGCAGCCGTCCGTAGCGGATCTCGGCGACCCGTGCGTAGTCGCCGTCCCGCTCGGCCTTCTCGGACTCGGTGCGCAGCGCGTCGAGCTCCTCCTTGACCTTCTGCACGCCCTGGATGGCGGTCTTCTCGTTCTGCCACCGGGCGGTCAGCTCGGCGAGCTTCTCCTTGGAGTCGGCGAGCTCGGACTGGAGCGCGACGAGGCGGTCCTTGGACGCCGCATCGGTCTCCTTCTGCAGCGCCACCTCCTCGATCTCGAGTCGGCGCACGATCCGCTCGGCGGCGTCGATCTCCTCCGGTCGGGAGTCGATCTCCATCTTGAGCCGGCTCGCGGCCTCGTCGACCAGGTCGATCGCCTTGTCGGGGAGGAATCGCTGGGTGATGTAGCGATCCGAGAGCGCGGCCGCGGAGACCAGCGCGGAGTCGGTGATCCGCACACCGTGGTGCACCTCGTAACGCTCCTTGAGCCCGCGCAGGATGCCGACCGTGTCCTCGACGCTCGGCTCCCCCACGTAGACCTGCTGGAAGCGGCGCTCGAGGGCGGCGTCCTTCTCGATGTACTTGCGGTACTCGTCGAGCGTGGTGGCACCGACCAGGCGCAGCTCACCGCGGGCGAGCATCGGCTTGATCATGTTGCCTGCGTCCATCGACCCCTCGCCGGTCGCGCCGGCGCCGACGATGGTGTGGACCTCGTCGATGAAGGTGATGATCTGCCCCTCGGAGGCCGTGATCTCGTCGAGCACGGCCTTGAGCCGCTCCTCGAACTCGCCGCGGTACTTGGCGCCCGCGACCATCGAGCCCAGGTCGAGCGAGAGCAGGGTCTTGCCCCTGAGCGACTCGGGGACGTCGCCGTCCACGATCCGCCGGGCGAGCCCCTCGACGATGGCGGTCTTGCCCACGCCGGGTTCGCCGATGAGCACCGGGTTGTTCTTGGTGCGCCTGGACAGCACCTGCACCACGCGCCGGATCTCCGAGTCGCGCCCGATGACCGGGTCGATCTTGCCCTCACGTGCGCGGGCCGTGAGATCCGTGGAGTACTTCTCCAACGCCTGGTACTGGTCCTCGGGGTTCTCGGTGGTCACGCGGGTGTTGCCGCGGACCGCGGCGAACGCCTTCTTGAGCGCGTCCTCGGTGGCCCCGAGCTCGCCCAGGAGCTTGGCCGCATCGCCCCCGGTGTGGCCCGCGGCGATGCCGACCAGGACGTGCTCGGTGGAGACGTAGTCGTCGCCCATCTCGGACGCGAGGTTCTGGGAGAAGCTGATGACGGCGAGGGCGTCGCGGTTGAAGTTGGGGGCGGCCAGCCCCGAGCCGGACGCACTGGGGTAGCTCGCGGTGAGCGCCTTGGCCTGGGTGAGCGCCAGTTGCGGGTCCACCCCGCAGGCCTGGAGCAGGGGCGTGGCGATCCCGTCCTGTTGTTCGAGCAGCGCCACCAGTAGGTGGCCCGGACGGACATCCGGGTTCCCTGCCGCCGAGGCGGCTTGGACGGCGGCCGACAGAGCCGCCTGGGTCTTGGTCGTGGGGTTGAACTGGCTCATCGACCGGTCCTTTCTTCGACGTGTTCTTGAGCGTACTCGGATCAATACCGGCCCACATCAGGACCGGACAGTCCGTACAACTACCGAACAGTTGAGTCTATTCCGCTCAAGTCGCCAATTCCGGTGTGAACGCCGCCACCACGTGAGTATGTTCTTACGGGTACCGCGAGGCCCCTCCCCTCGCATTGACCCAGAACAGGCCTCCGTTGACCCCCTCACCCCACCCCGCGCCGTGAACAGACAGCGATCCGTTCATCCCGCCGTCAGCTTCTCCGCCTACCTGCTGGCGATCGCCGTGCCGCTCGTCCTGGCTCTGGCGATCGTGGGATCCTCACCGGCCCTCCTGGCGATGGTCCCCGAGGAGCACCGCGGCACCGTCGCCTCCTTCGGCGAGGGCGCAGCCCGCGTGTCAGGCGGAGACGGCGGCCTGTTCAGGCCGGCCCACGCCGATGCCGTCAACTCCACGGTCCCGGGGACGGCCGTCCCGTTCCGGGGCGAGTGGTCGCCGCGCCGCGCCGCCGACATCCAGCCCCCGGCCGGGCTCATCGCGGGGGTCGACTACGCCGTGGACGCCACCGACGACGGGTACATCGCCCACTGGCCGTGCGAGCACGAGATCCCCGTGCGCTCCTACGACGCGCCCCCGGGCAGCGAGACCGACCTCGCGTGGGCGGTCGAGACTCTCGCCTTCGCCAGCGGCCTCCCCCTCAGGTACGCGGGGCCCGGCGCCGAGGGAGACCGCGAAGGCGACGGCGCCATCTCCGTGACGTACGGCGACCACCCGATGTTCCACACCGACCCGGAGATCGCGGGAGTGGGCGGCGTCACGGTGTGGCCGCGAGGGTTGGTCCTCCAGGGCTCGGTCACCCTGCGCCCGGATCAGATCAGCCACTCCCCCGGGGACACCTGGACCCGCAGCCTGACACTTCACGAACTCATGCACGCCGTGGGCGTCGACCACGCCGTCGCGCACGGCCCCGAGGTCATGGCGGAACGGCCGGGCCCGCACCCCCAGACGATCCTGGGCTACGGCGACCAGTTCGCGCTCCGGCTCGTCGGCTGCCTGTGACGCGCGGAGTACCCGCGACGACCCCCTCAGAGGGTCGTGACGACCTCGTCGTAGTCGAGTCGCGGCAGCCGGTCGAACCAGGCGTTCTCCGCCGGCGTGCCGATGTTGATCGCCACGAGCACGCGGTGGCGCCCGTCGGGGAAGAACTCCGCGGCGATCCCCTCGGCGTCGAACCCGGTCATCGGGCCGGCGGCGAGACCCGCGGCGCGGATGCCCAGGATGGTGTAGCCGACCTGCAGGCTCGCGTTGAGCTCGGCCGCGCCGACCCGCGCGGCCTCGTCCGCGAACAGGTCACGGGCGCCGGGGAAGTGGGGGAAGAGCCGGGGCAGTTCGTCGTGGAAGTCCACGTCGGCGGCGAGCAACGCGACGGCCGGCGCGGCGGCGGTCTTGGCCCGGTTTCCCTCGGCCAGGTGCGGCAGCAGTCGCGCCTTGGCCTCCGCGGACCGCACCACGACGATCCTCAGCGGTTGGTTGTTCATCGACGTCGGGGCCCACTTGACCAGGTCGTAGATCGCACGGAGCTGCTCATCGGTGACGGGCTCGTCGGTGAACGCGTTGGCGGAGCGGGCCTCCCGGAAGAGCAGGTTCTGCGCAGCGGAGTCCAGCTGCAGGGCGGTCGAGGCCTCAAAAGATGTTGTCATATCTACTAGAACCCCGGATCTACTCCGCCGAGTCCCGGCCGAATAGTGATGTCCGTCACCACGCGCGCCTACGCTCTCCTCATCGGCCGCTCACCTCGTCGTCGTCATCCCCCGGAGGTCTTCCCATGCCCACCCGCACCCGACCCGCGATGCTGGCCGCCCCGGTCGCCACCGCCGCCCTCGTCCTGGCGTCTCTGACCGGCTGCAACGCGATGGACCCCAACCAGGGCGGTGACACCACCTGCGGCGACTACATGGAGATGCCGCCCGAGGACCAGCGCGAGGTGATCACCACCTTCCTCGACGAGAAGGGGCAGTCCGATCCCGCCGGCATGGAGGTGACGTTGACCCAGGAATCGGCCACGCTCTACTGCGGAACAGTGGGCCAGTCGAGCGACCCGATCCGCAACATCGACACCGGGTAGCACCCCACCACACCCAATGGCCCGCCCGCTACGAACTATTGGTGACAATGGTCGGTGTGGAACGGGAGGTGATCTGATGAGGAACGGCGTCGTCGTCGACATCGGCGGCAGCGGAACGCGGATCGGTGCCGTGGTCGACGGCCGCGTGGTGGGGGTCCACGGGGCCGAGGTGGCCACCGCCGAGGATCTGGCCGCGGTGATCCGTGCCGTCGATCCCCTCCCCAGTGGCGTCGGCGTGTCGGTCAGCGGGCACGTCGACGCCGACCGTGGGGTCATCGAGGCCTCACGCGCCGCCGCCTGGGCCGAGGGGCCGATGCGCTCCCAGTTGGTCGCCCTTCTGGACGCCCCGGTGTCCGTGATCGGTCACGGCGACGCCCACGCCCTGGCCCTGACCCAACTGCCGGACGTCGAGTTCGGCGGCATCGCCATCTCCCTGGGCACCACCCTGTCGTTCGGGGCGCTCAACCGCCACGGCGCGCTCATCCACCCGTGCGGGCCCACCGGGTGGGATCTCGGGCACTGGCGGCTGGTCGTGGATGGCGGCACCACCGAGGCGTGGTGGGGCCTGGGCGGGCACGGGCTCTACGACCTTGAGCGGGAACACGGCGACGGCGCAGCCGAGATCTACGCCCACCGGGTGGGCTCCTTCGTGGTGGACGCCGTCCAGTTGTTCCGGCCGCGCACGGTCCTCCTCACCGGCGGGATCGTCGTGGGCCTGGGAGAGGCGCTGCACGGGCCGGTGGCCGAGCAGCTGCACACGTTGCCGCACACCATCTCGGCGCCACGGGTCGTGTTCTCCCCGTCCCGGGACACGGCGCTCTTCGGGGCCGCGGTGGCGGCGGGGCTCGCGATGCCGGCGGTGCGGTGACCCCTACTCGATCAACCCCCGCAGGTCGTCAGCCGTGAGGGCCGCGGAGAAATGCTCCCCGCTGTCCAGCACGGAGGCGAACAGCTCGGCCTTGCGTCGCTGGAGTTCGACGACCCGCTCCTCGATGGTGTCCCGCGCGACCATCCGGTACACCAGCACCGGGCGGGTCTGGCCGATCCGGTGCGCACGGTCCACGGCCTGCGCCTCGGTGGCAGGGTTCCACCACGGGTCCAGCAGGAAGACGTAGTCGGCGCCCACCAGGTTCAGGCCCACGCCCCCGGCCTTGAGGCTCAAGCAGAACACCTGTGCACCGCCCTCGGTGAACCTGCCGACGGCTCCTGCCCGATCGGTGGTCCTGCCGTCGAGGTGGGCGACCGTGATCCCCTCGGCGTGCAGCCTGTCGACCACCGTGTCGAGGTAGCTGGTGAACTGGCTGAACACCAGCGCCCGGTGCCCCTCGGCCACGACCTCACGCAGCGACGCGATGAGCTCATCGGTCTTGGCGGAAGGGATCGATGCGTGGTCGGGGTCCACCAGCGAGGGGTCCAGGCACAGTCGGCGCAGCACGGTGAGGCCGGCGAGGATGCTGATGCGGTTGGAGTCGAAGTCGTCGAGCAACGCCAGGAGCGACGCCCGCTGCCGGGCGAGTTCGCGCTCGTAGACCCGCCGGTGCGCGGCCGAGAGCTCCACCTCCATCACCGCATCGGTGCGCGGCGGCAGCTCGCCGGCCACCAGCTCCTTGCGTCGCCGCAGCAGGAACGGCCGCAGTCGGCGGCGGAGGCGACGCAGTGCCTCGGCGTCGCCGTCCTTCTCGATCGGGGTCCGGAACAGCGCGCGGAACTCCTTGGCGTCGGGCAGCACCCCCCGACAGGACAGGGCCGCGATCGCCCACAGTTCGGTGAGGTTGTTCTCCATGGGCGTGCCGGTCACCGCGAGCAGGAAGTCAGCCCGCAGCCCGGCGAGGGCGGAGAACAGCTTGGACGAGGGGTTCTTGGCCTGCTGCGCCTCGTCCAGGATCACCCCGGCCCATTCGATCCCCGCGTACGACTCGGCGTTCAGGCGCAGGACGGTCGCGGAGGTCACCACGATGTCGTGGGCGGCCGCGTCCTCGGCGACGGTGGTGGACGACTTGCTCTCCGTGGCAGAGCGTCGGGCCACACGCAGCGAGGGCACGAACCTCCGGGCCTCGGCCTCCCAGTTGGGAACGACCGACGACGGCGCCACCACGAGGAACGGCCCCGGCGAACCGCCCGGCCTCTCGTCAGCGCGGGCCTCGTGCGCGTGCGCGATCAGGGCCAGCGCCTGCACCGTCTTGCCGAGGCCCATGTCGTCGGCCAGGATCCCGCCGATCCGGTGTCGCCACAGCATGGCCAGCCAGTCCAGCCCCTGCTGCTGGTACGGCCGCAGCTCGGCGTCCAACGCGGCGGGCACCGGGACCGGTTCGGGGGCGTCCGAGGCCAGCTCGAGCAGTGCCTGCGCCCGACCGGTCGGTGGCGCGAGATCGTCGGCCAGCTCGGCCAGGTCCGCCCACAGTCCCGCCTGGCCGAGCCCGATCCGGATGTCACCCGTCTCGCCGTTCTCGCCGGCCCGGGCGGCCGAGGCGGCGAGCGCCTCCTCGAGAAGGGTGCGCAGCTCGCCGAAACGCTCGAGGTCCACCGGGACCAGCACGCCGTCGTCGGTGACGAACTCCGACTGCCCGCTCACCACCGCCCGGAACACCGTGGCGAACGGCACCGGCCGCCCCTCGACGGTCACGCCCACCGACAGGCCCAGCCAGTCGATGCCGGACCGGTCGTCCTCGGCCGCCACCCTGATCCGCGGCCCCTCGGCGGCCCGGCGGATCTCGGGGACCCCCTCGCGCACGGTCACCCGGACGCCGTCGAGGGCGCGCAACGCGGGTACCCCGTCCGCCAGCAGTACCGCCGCATCATGCCCTGTGACCCGCCAGGGCCCGGGCGAGACGACCCATCCCCAGCCGGCCTCGTCGACTCTCGCCGCGAGTTCGATCGACTCGTGGTTCGCCAGGACCGGTCCGGCGTCACCCAGGTCACCGGCCGTGAGCGGACGACGACGCGTCGTCTCGGTGCCGTCGCTCATCCGCAACACGTCGAGCCGGGACCACTCCGCGACGAGGTCCGGCCCGTCCGCGGAGTCGGGCCCGGCGTAGCGGCGGATCACGAGTTCGAACTCGACGCGGTCCGGCTCGGGGAGCTCCAGTCGACCGGCCCGGTCGACCACCGGGAACGCGTCGACGAGGCCGGGGAGGAACTCCCCGCAGAATTCTGCGACGGACTCGTCCGGGATCGCCAGCTCGCGCCATCGGCGAAGATCGCGGGCCACCCCGTGGTCGAGCCGCCCGACCGGGCAGAGCTCCAACACCCTGTCCCGGACCACCGCGACCAGGTCCCCGCGTTCCCCCACGAGTGCGCCGGGCAGGGGGCGGTCGGGTTCCTCGTCGTCGACGGGCATCGTCCGGGCGCCGTCGGCGTCGGGCAGCACCTCCGCCGCGGCGGTGACCATGACCTGCCGGCCGTCGGGCGACCAGGCCGTGAGCCCGACGCGTCGGCGCGGCCCGGGCCGGACGTCGTGCAGGCCGTCGTCGGGGACGATCTCCACCTCGGCCTCGGCCGCGGTCGAGATGAGTGGCCACAGCGCGGGGACCTCGGCATCGCACAGGTCCAACCACACCCTGGCCTGACGACGACTACGGGCCAGCGCGTCCACGGCGCGGAACCAGCTGGTCTGCGCGGCGGACATGTCCGCGGTCCACCCGTAGCGCAGCCGGTCCCATTCCACGCCCGCCGACTTCCACCGCCCGCCCCTGCCCGGGACCACGATGCGCGCACGGAGCCGGTTGCCCAACCCGGGCCGCAACCCGCCGGTCCAGCCGTCGTCCACGGTCTCGTCCGCCACCACCGACAGCTGCAGTCCGTAGACCTCGGACTCCCGCGGCGAGACCTGCTGCGCCGTGCCGTGGAACATCTCCTCGACCCGCCGCCGCCATTCGGGCACCGGCTCGGTGCCGCCGTCCACCCCGGCGTCCGGATCAGCGCCGGCGAACAGCATGAGCGCCGCGGCGTGCTTGCACCGCATCGCCACCGGGCACGTGCACGTACTGAGCTTCGGTCGCGACCAGCCGTCCCCGGCGGGATGCCCGAACGCGACCTCGGTCCGGTACCGCTGCCCCCCGGTGCCCGAGACCCGGGCCGACAACGTCCGCGACCCGGGGTTGTAGCTCACGTCGCCGATGGCGTCCGGGTTCACGTACGACCGCGCACGAGCGAGCGCCGCGGTCCCGACGAACCGCTCGACCTCGGACTCGGGGACCCACACGCTCGACCGCACGCACCCAGGGTAGGGGCGACCCACGACATCGCGGCGGGCGAGTTCGGCCACACCGTTGACCTCGTCCCCGGGGCGACCTAATATGAAACCAAATGGTTTCATATCAAACGCCCGAGGTGGATCTCAGTGACGACGACGTAGATCGGTTGTTCCGGGCGCTGGCGGACGCCACGCGCCGGGACATCGTCCGTCGCACGCTCACCGACGAGTGCTCCGTCTCCGACCTCGCCCACCACTACGACATGTCGTTCGCGGCGGTCCGCAAGCACGTCAACGTCCTCGAGGAAGCCGGACTGGTGACCGACGACCGCCACGGACGCGAACGCCGGATCCGGGGCAACCCCGAGGCGATCCGCAGGGCCCAGACCCTGCTGGACGGCTTCGAGCGCCTCTGGCGGGGGCGCATCGACAGGCTCGACGCCCTGCTCGCCGACGACTGACCACCCGAGCAACCCACGAAGACCACCGAAGGAGAAGGGGCCGATCATGCCAGTGACATCCGTAGACAAGGACCTCGAGGAGTTGACGATGACCATCGTCGCCGACTTCCCGGTGACGGTCCGCCGACTCTGGGACGCGTACGTGGACCCGCGCCAACTCGAGAGGTTCTGGGGTCCGCCGGAATGGCCGGCGACCTTCACCCGTCACGACATCTACCCGGGCGGTCGGTCGGAGTACCACATGACCGGGCCGGACGGAACCCGCAGCGGCGGTTACTGGGAGTACCTGTCCGTGCTCGAGGGCAGCTCGTTCGAGATCCTGGACGGCTTCACCGATGAGGACGGTCGCCCCGACCCCGAGATGCCGACGATGCGCGCGGTGTTCTCCTTCGAGGAGACCGACTCCGGCGCCCGCCTGACCACCACCACGTACTTCAACAGCCTCGACGAGCTCGAGCGGCTCATCGGCATGGGCATGGAGGAGGGCACCCGCTCCGCGATGGCCCAGATCGACGACGTCCTGGCCGACGTGCGCTCCTTCGCCGCCGACACCGGCACGCAGTCCCAGTTCCTCGACGATCGGACGGTGCGCTTCACCCGGATCCTGCGGGGCACCCCCCAGCAGGTCTGGGACGCCCACCACGATCCGGAACTGCTGGACCGGTGGTTCCACGGCCCCGACGGTTGGTCCCTGGTCGGCTGCCGGGTCGCCGCTGTGCCCGGCGAGACCACCCGCTTCGAGTGGGCCCCGGGCGAGGGGGTCGAGGGCGAGGCGTTCGCGCTCGTCGGCGAGCTCATCGAGACCGACCCTCCGCACCGCGAGGTCTTCACCGAGACGATGGAGGGGGCCGATGCGCCACCGACGCGCAACGAGCAGACCCTCACGGCCATCGGGGACGGGACCCTGATGACGCTCGTCATCACCTACGACAGCGCCGAACTCCGCGACATGATCCTCGGCACCGGCATGGTCGACGGGATGGAGGCCGGCTACCGGCGGCTCGAGTCGGAGGTCCTGGCCCACGCCTGAGAAGTCTCCGGGCGCCATCCGGCGCACCGCGTCACCAGCGCACACCGAGAGGACCCACATGCGCACGCTCATCATCACCGCCTTCATGTCGCTCGACGGGGTCATGGAGGCTCCCGGCGGCGAGGAGGGTTACCGCAACGCCGGCTGGACCTTCCGGGACATCCCCTTCGACGAGGCCGCGTACGAGATCAAGGGACGCGAGCAGGACGAGGCCACCGCCCTCCTGCTCGGACGTCGCAGCTACGAGGCGTTCTCGCCCGTGTGGCCGGGGATGACCGACGACTTCGCCAGGTACAACGAACTGCCGAAGTACGTCGTGTCGACCACCCTGACCTCGGGCGACCTCGTGGACAACTGGGGGCCGACGACCATCCTGCGTTCGGTCGGGGACGTGGCACGGCTCAAGGAGACCGACGGCGGCCCGATCATCGTGCACGGTAGCGCGATCCTCGGCCACTCACTGTCCGAGGCGGGACTGGTCGACCGGTATCACCTCCTGGTCTTCCCGCTCCTTCTCGGCGCGGGTAAGCGGCTCTTCAGCGAGGCCGACGTCGACGCCACCCCGCTGGTCCTCACCGAGCACGAGGCCTACGGCAACGGCGTCCAGGAGATGGTCTTCGACGTCGCCCGGACGGAGAGCGGCTGACGACAAGGGGGTCCGGCGGATAGTCAGCCGAGCATCCTGGCGAGCGCGAGCATGCCCTCGTCCTCGGTCGGCAGGGTGACGTGGATGAGCGCTCTGAGGGTGGCCGTCAACCGCGTCGCGAGTTCCTCGATCGTCTCGTCCTCCTCACCACCGTCGAGCCAGGCGAGCGTCTGCACCTCGATGCACGTCAACCAGGAGCGGACTGTCAGCCTCGCCAGACGCGTCGGTTCCCCGAGACCCACGCGCCGGTAGATCTCCTGTTCAGCGCGCAGGAAAACCATGGACACCACCGAGTCGTCCGTACCCGGCAGGCGCGAGTTCCGCAGCAGCGCCCTCGCGGGCAGCCTCACCTCCTGGCAGGTGTGGAGGAAGTCGTGGAGCACCCTGACGAGTTCGGCGTCCTGATCATCGGTGGCCTCGAGTCGGAGACGGTCGACGAAGTCCTGGGCGACCAGGTCCACCACCGACTGGTAGACCTCGTCCACCGAGGAGTAGTGGCGGTAGAACAGCGCCCGTGACACGCCCGCCCGGCTCACGATGTCCGCGACGGTGACCTTCTCCGAGATGGTCGCGGCGAACAGGGCGGACGCCGCCGACGTGATCTGGCGCATCCGATCCCGGGGCGGGAGGCGTCGACGCTGACCGTGGGGCCCGTCGGTTCCCCGGCCGGACCTCACCGCCCCCGCGTCGTCCCTGTCCGCACTCACGCGCCCCACCCTAGTGGGGCACGGCCGACCGGCCACTACAGGTCCACGGTGAGGCCGACACCCTCCGCGCGGTCCGTGCACAGCAGCATCTCCTGTGCCCCCGGCCGACCGGGTCCGCCCGCTCGCCCTCGGCGCTCCACGACGCCCTCGCACACCCGTACCCGGCAGGTACCGCAGAATCCCTGCCGACAGGAGTACGGGGTGTCGGCGGCGATGTCCAGGACGACGTCGAGCGCGCTTCGGTCGGCCGGGACCCGAAGCGACCGGCCCGTGCGGGCGAGGGTCAACTCGAACTCCCGCCCGGAGGTCACGGGGGGCGGGGCGAACCGCTCGTAGTGCAACGGTGCACGCACCGGCCCCCTCGCCGTGCGGACCAGGTCGAGAAGCGGGGCGGGTCCGCAGCAGTAGACGGCGGTATCGTCGTCCGCCCAGCCGAGGAGTTCCTCGGCCGTCGGGCGCCGGTCGCGCTCGTCGTCGACCAGCAGGGTGAGACGGTCACCCGCGAGCTCGGTCACCTCGTCGAGGAAGGGCATCGAGGCGCGGGATCGGCCGGCGTAGACGAGGTGCCAGTCCACCCCACGCGCAGCACTCTCCCGCGCCATGGCCACTATCGGCGTGATGCCGATCCCGCCGGCGACGAGCAGAACCCGGCGCTCTCCACAGAAGGGGAACGCCGTCCGCGGTCCCTGCGTGCGCAGAACGTCCCCCACGCGCACCCGGTCATGGATCTCCGTGGAGGCCTCCCCGATACGTCGGACCGCCACCATCAGCCTGGCCGGATCGGTGCCGCACAGCGAGTACTGGCGGCGCAGTCCGGACGGGAGCGTCACATCGAGGTGGGACCCCGGAGTCCAGGACGGCGCCGGCGCCCCGTCCCCGGGCTCCAGAACCAGCCCGACCACGTCGTCCGCGAGCTCCGGCTTCCCGACCACCCGCATCGGGCGTACCCGGTCAACGGGCCGGACCCGGTCGACCGACCATCCCTCGGACAGACCGGGGACGAACGCCACCGACGCGATCGCGCCGAGCAGCCGGTATCCGAGGATGCCCTGCCGGTGCCCCTTGAGCTCCCCCGGGATGGTCGCCATGTCAGTGCCCCGCCCGTGCCGCCGGCGAGGTGGCCAGGTAGCGGATCGCGGGTTCGACCGATCCCTGGGCGCTCGGGTGGTAGCGCCGACGCAGATAGGGCACGATCTCGCGCACGAGCACGGCGGGGCTCGGCAGGAGACCGCGTCGCGCCGCCGAGGTCCAGTCCCGCCAGCGCGCCTTGCGGTCGACCTCCGGGTCGACCGCCATGAGGAACCGGATGCCCCGGACCCACAACCAGAACAGCGCGGGGGTGACGAAGAGATAGGTGCGCACTCTACGGATGTAAGAATCGTCCAGATGGGTGAGCAGGTCGAAGCACACCGACCGGTGTTCCACCTCCTCCGCGCCGTGCCAGCGGAGCAGATCGAGCATCGTGGGATCGGCCCCCGCCCGGTCCAGCGCCGGGGAGTCGAGCACCCAGTCACCGAGGACGGCCGTGTAGTGCTCGATGGCGGCGATGAGCGCGATCCGCTCCACCAACCAGTTCTCGGCGCGGCGACCGCGGAGGTCGCGGTTACCCAGCAGGATCCGGAACGCCCAGTCGACCTGCCGGGTGTAGTCGGTGACGTCGACGCCGGCGGCGGCGAAGTGGTCGAGCACCCCGCCGTGGGCCTGCGAGTGCATGGCCTCCTGTCCGATGAACCCCAGGACGTCCTCGCGGACCCGGTCGTCCCTGATCATCGGCAGGGCCTCTCGGAGCACCTGCACGAACCAGTCCTCGCCGGCGGGCAACAGCAGGTGCATGACGTTGAAGGTGTGAGTGATGACGGGATCGCCCGGTATCCAGTGCCACGGCAGGTCCGACCAGTCGAACTCGACCTCGCGGGCCACGAGCACCAGCTGCTCCTCGTCCCGAGGAGGACGCCCGCGCTCCGTGCCGGTGTTGATCGTCATGGGATTCCTTCCGGTTGGCGTGCGGTTGGGGTGATCCGGTTCAGCCCGGCGTGAGGTCGGCGCGCGCGAGAGCGCGCAGCAACCCCGGCGCCAGGCCGTGCAGGCGCATCCCGATCCGGGACTCGGCGGTCACCGGGACGACGGCGCTGTTCCTGTCGGCGGCGCGCACGATCGCCCGAGCGACCTTCTCGGGGCCGTAGTTGCGCCGGGCGTACTGCCCGGAGGCCGCGCGCCGCGTCCGCTCCTCGGACTCCTCGTCCATCCCGACGTAGTGGGTGGATCGGCTGATCCCGGTGTTGACGAAACCGGGACAGACCACGGTGACGCCGATCCCGTGGCGCGCCAGGTCGCCCCGCTGTGACTCGCTGAGGGCCAGCACGGCCGCCTTGGTGGTGCCGTAGGCGGGCAGGATGCGGGAGGGCAGGAATGCCGCCGCCGAGGACAGGTTGACGAGCTGGCCACCGGTACCGTGGTCGCGCATCATCTCGCCGAACACCCGGCAGCCGTGGATGACCCCCCACAGGTTGACGTCGATGACCGCCTGCCAGTCCTCACGGGTGGTCTCGAGGAAGCCGCCGCCCATCCCGATACCGGCGTTGTTGATCACGACGTCCGGGACGCCGTACCGCTCCTTCAGCTCGTCCGCGAACTCCTGCCACGCGTCGGCGTCGGTCACGTCCAACCGGTACGGCACTCCCGTGCCGCCGACGAGACCGACCTGGCGGGCCGTGCGCTCGGCGCCGTCGAGGTCGCGGTCGGCGATGACCACGGTGGCCCCGCGGGTGCCGTACTCCACGGCCGTGGAGCGGCCGATCCCGCTGCCCGCGCCCGTGATGACCACGAGCTCGGTGGCCCGGCCACCGGCGTCCCGTGCGTCCCCCGGTCCGCCGGATCCGGTGACGGCCCGGATGTGCTCGTCGACCAGGCCTGCGACCACCGCGGGCCGGTCACGGACCACCCAGTGGCCGCCGACGACGGGCCGGACACTGACGTCGTCCGCACCGAGCCGCGCGCACTCCTGTAGCGCCGGCGTGACGAACACGTCCCGGGTCGGGGTCAGGACCTGCACCGGCACCGAGGTGTGGCGCCGCCGGGGGCGTCCGAGGTGGCGGCGCATGTTGGCGCGGTACATCTCGAGCCCGTTGATCAGATCGCGCTCCGGGCGCGGGGTGTCGTCCGGGGGGACCTCCGCGGCACCGGCACCGATCGCGAGGATCCGACGCCCGAGCCCGCTGCCCACCCTGCTGCGCCAGAGGGCCTCGGGCAACCGCGGGAGGTGGAACCACCCGATGTAGGTGGAGGACAGCGACTGGGCGAGCATCGGGGCGGTACGTTCGCGACCCTCCCCTGTGATCCACAGCCCGACCAGGTCGAGGCACGGACCCGAGATCGACGTGAAACTCGCGGCGCGCGAGGCCGCACCGTCCCCCGTGACGGCGTGCCAGGTCTGGATGGATCCCCAGTCGTGCCCGAGGAGGTGGACCGGCCGGTCCGGGGACACCGCCCCGATGACGGCGTCCAGGTCGGCGGCGAGCTGGTCGTTGGAGTAGCCGGCCCGGGAGGAGGACGCCTCGGAGTCCCCGGCACCGCGGACGTCGTAGCTGACGACCCGGTAGCGGTCGGAGAGTTCGCGGGTGATGCCGTCCCAGACGCTGCGGTTGTCGGGATAGCCGTGGACGCAGACGAGGGTCGGGGCGTCGGCCGGGCCGGTGACGGCGACTGCGAGGGAGAGGCCGTCGGTGGTCGTCACCCTCCTGATCTCCGTCTCGTTCCCGCTCACGCCGCGGTCTCCGAGGTCGTAGTGGTCTCCGAGTTCGGCGTGGTCTCGTGCGTCTGGCCCAGTCCGCAGGCCAGGCCCTGCCGCCTCCATCTGCGCACGTGCGGGGTCTCGTCGTCGAGCCATGCGGCCGACCCGTCCGGGCGCACCACCAGCGCCTCCTCGAACTTGACCCCGACCTCGCGGAAACCGATGTGCGGTTCGACCGCCCACAGCCCGGGTTCCGGACGGTGGTCGGAGATCGTCCCGGACGCCCACAGTGGTGAGCGGTTGTGGGCGCGCTCGACCATGAGGTCGCCGACGAGCGTGCGCACGGCACGGCTGCCGAAGCCGAACGCGATGAAGCGGGGGATGCGCGACTCGATGTCGCCGACCTGGTGGGCGATGACGCGTCCGGGGTAGACGCGGTGGCGGTTGTCATAGCCCTGGCGGCGGATCAACTCGTCGACCTCGAGATAGACGTCGCGCAGTGTCGCGCCCTCGGTGATGAGACGTGGGATCAGGTCGCGATAGGCGGCCAGGTCGCTCATCAGCTCGTCGTGGATCGGGTTCTCGCCGAGGACGCGGGCGTAGCCGATGTCCCCCACGGCGCGGTCCAGCACCGGCGCGACGTCGAGGATGTAGGGCATCCCCTGCTCCAACCGGCGGCGGGTCGGGAAGAAGTGCAGCGGCGTGGCGAACCCGCGGAAAGCGGTCCGGTCGCCGAACCACGCGAACGGGGTGTGGAACCACTCCCGCACACCGCGGTCGGTGAGCCAGGCGTGCAGGCGGGCGGCCACCTCTCGTTCGGTGACACCCTCGTCGAGGGTCGATGCCACGCTTTCGACGCATTCGTAGGACAGTCGCTGCACGTTCCGATAACGCTCGAGGAACGTGGCATCCGTCACATCACTGTGAGACATGGCGTCCATCATAGACACCGTGTCTCATAAAGCAAGGGCGGTGGCGCGGGCGGTCCCCGCAGGGAGCTACCTAGTCGCGATCCTCGAGTGCAGTGACCCGCGGATCCGGGTCCGTGGTCGCGGCCTTGGCCGCGAAGAACCGTTCGACGGCCAGGACGATCATCACCACCACGACGCCGACCGCCACCGCGGCCAGGACGACAGGCCAGTCGGACCCCGGTGCCAGGATGTCGGCCTCCTCGGTCTGCCAGGGCCACAGGGCGCGCAGGGAACCGAGCATCAGTCCGGCCATGGCGATGAGGGTGGGCTTGCGGAAGTCCTCCAGCAGGCGATCGAGAATCTTGACGAAGAGCGAGATCCCGACGAGCGCACCGAGCGCGAACACCCCGAGGTAGGCGAAGTTCCGGTCGTCCACGGCTCCGAGTGTCGGCGCGTAGAGCCCCATCGCCAGAAGCAGGTACGAACCCGACACACCGGGCAGGACCAGCGCGCAGATCGCTACCGCGGCGGCCACGAACACCAGCAGGTAGGACGGGTCGCTGATCGTCCCGCTCGGCAACCCGGACAGCACGAACGCCAGCGCCGCGCCGCCGACGAAGATCAGCCCCAGAGCCCAGTTCCGTCCACCCGGGGTGGCCCGCGCCATCCCGAGCGGCACCGCGATGCTCGCCGCGACCATGCCGAGGAACAACCCGCGTGCGATCTCCGGGCTTCCCTCGACGAAGCCCTTGAGCACCCCGGCCATGGTGAAGACCATCGCCAGCATGCCCACGGCGAGCGGGAGCAGCAGCCACCAGTCCACGTGACGGAAGGCCGCCGCCGTGCGCTCCCGCCGGTCCGGGCCGAGGATCGCCGACCGCATCCCGTCCACCACGTGCGCGCCGGAATCCAGTAACCGCGGGTACACGCCGGTCACCAGCGCGACCGTGCCGCCCGAGACGCCGGGTACGAGCTCGGCCATGCCGATCAGCGCACCGCGGAGCGCGTTCCCGACCATCCCGAGCGGTCCGGGTCGGGCGGGGAGCGGCGACCGCGGGTCCAGATCCGTGTCCGCGACGGGGTCGTGATGAACCGACTCCGCCGCGGCGCCGGGGGGCGTCCCTCCCGGTTCCGGAGTGGACGCAGGCCGTGGTGACTCGACAGACATCCCTCCACTTTCCCCGACGACCCGTGCCGAAGCCCAGTCACCACCCCGCCGACGGGCCATGACTGTGACCAACCCGTCACCTCGCGACCGTCTAGAATCGGCCGGACCGAGGGAGCGGACCGAGGCAACCGACCGAGGCAGCTGACGGGGCCGGCCAGTCGGCGCGAGGATCCGCGGCGAGGGAGGGAACGCGTCATGCCGATGCACTACCCGCCTCTCCCCGACGGCACCTACCGCTACGGCGATCCCCCGCAGCCCCTGCCCTCCCCCGTCCCGGGACCGGACCCTTCCGAGACCCCCAAGGCCGAGACCCCCACGTCCGACACCCCGGTGCCCGGGCCTCATCCGAACGCGCAGCACCCCGCGCACGAGTCGACCCCGCCGGAGGGCGATCCCGAGGGTGATCGCGCGAGCGGCAGGACGGCGGCCGCGGTGATCGTCGGAGGGCTGGCCCTCGTCGTCGTCGTGGTCCTGGGCCTCGCGCTGACCGGCCCCGGATCCGACCCCGGCGGCCCCACCGACACACCGCGTGGACCGTTGCCGCCCCAGGCCTGGCAGGCCCCCGAGCGCGCGCCGGGCGAGTTGTTCGACGTCGAGGGACGGTTCACCGTGATGTCCTCCCCGGGGGAGCCGGTCTCGGGCGACGGGTCCGGCTGCGAGCTGCCCGTCACGCTCTCGGACATCGGCGAGGGGACACGGATCACGTTGAGCGAGGGCGTGTCGACCACCCTCGGCAGCACCATGCTCGCCTATGACGGGGGCGACCTCTCCTCCTGCACCTTCACCTTCGACTTCGGCGCGGTCCCCTCCGGGGCACCCTTCTACCTGATCGAGATCCCCGGGCGCGGGCAGCTCACCTACACCGAGGACGAGCTCCGCGCGGGAGTGGACATCACGCTCGGCCGGTGACGACCGGACCCGCCCCGTCGGGAGCCGCCGGCACGGCCCCCTCCACCTGGCCTCGGTGACTCGTTGACCCGGCGAACGCGCCTCCGTAGACTCCGAAAGGCCAACCGGACGCTTGTCCAGAATTGTTGTCCCCCGGGAGCCGCCGTGAACCGCCCGTCCGTCCTCGCCCGCGCCGCCGGCGCCCTCGCGCTCGCGGCGGTCACCTCCCTCTCCGGAGTGGTCGCCACGCCGACGGTCTCCGCCGCGACCGCCGAATCCCCGTACGTGAACCCGGCCCCGGGTCTGCGCAACGTCCTGTGGGTGGGCAACAACTGGGAGGGCACCGCGGACGCCGTGCAGCCGGACGGGGACTTCCACCGGATCGCCCGGATCAACATCATCCCGGACCGCAACGAGCGCCTGGTGGAGATCCACCGCGACCCCGCCCGCCTCGCCATGTACTACGCCATCCGCCAGATGGTCGGCGAGGGCCACGACCAGTACGTCGACGACCTGTACTCGACCAAGGACGGACGGCACCTCATCGTGTCCCGGCCGAGCTTCGCCGACGTGGTCTCGATCGACATCGTCACCGGTGAGATCGCCTGGCGCTTCCCGGTCCAGGGTTTCCGGTCCGATCACATGGCGGTGAGCCCGGACGGATCCCGGGTCGCCGTGAGCGCGTCGACGGCCAAGACGGTCCACGTCCTCGACACCGCGACGGGTCGGGAGATCGGGAACTTCCCCTCCGGGGACAACGCGCACGAGAACGTCTACATCAAGGGCGGAACCCAGATCGTCAACGAGTCGATCGGCAACGTGTGGACGCCACTCGATCAACCGTGGGCCGACGTGACCAAGGGCGAGCGGGTGCTCCAGTTCGTCGACGCCGAGACGCTCCAGATCATCAAGCGCGTCGACCTGCGCGCGCGGCTCGCCGAGGCCGGCCGCCCTGAGCTGAGCATCGGGGTGCGCCCGATGACCTTCTCCCCGGACTACCGCTTCATGTACTTCCAGGTCTCGTTCTTCCACGGCTTCATCGAGTACGACATCGACGCCGACACGATCACCCGGATCGTGGACCTGCCCGTCACACCCGCCGGCGACGTGCCCCGCGAGGCTCACCTACTGGACTCCGGCCACCACGGCATCTCCATGAACCCCCAGGGCACCAAGATCTGCGTCGCGGGCACCATGAGCAACTACGCAACCATCGTCGACCGGGAGACCCTGCAGCACGGGCCGCTGGTCTCGACCGGCCTCAAGTCCTACTGGGTGACCACCGACCTCACCGGGGAGCACTGCTTCGTCTCCTGGGCCAAGAGCGACACGGTCAGCGTCCTGTCCTTCGAGACCGGCGAGGAGGTGGCCCGGATCCCCGTCGGGTACCACCCCCAGCGCATGCGGATCGGTGTGGCCCCGCAGGACTGGAGCGGCAACCCGGTGCCGCTCCCCGCTCCGGGAAACCCCCTGCCCGCGTTCTCCTGACCGCCGGTACCGGCGCCGGCGGCTATCCTGGGGCACCGGCGGACACCGACGGCAGGTAGGTAGGAGGCGCGGAGGTGGTGAGGATCCCAGGGGAGGACGACGACGCCTTCACCCGCGCCACGGACGTCGAGCGCCTCGTGTCGGACATCGACCTCTCGCCGTATCTCGGCAGGACCGCCGACCCCACGGCCACGCCGCTGACCGACCCCGTCCCGGTCTCCACGGCCACTCCCCCGCTGTTGGCCCTCCGCGACCTCCTCGCCGACCCGCGCTTCATCGGGCTGTTCGCCCGTGCCCTGCGGGACGCCGACCCGGATTTCCGCGAACTGTTCCCCCGCGACGCCTCCGGTGTGCTCGGCGAATTCGTCCGCGCCATGACGTGGGCGCTCGAGACGGTCGAGGACGCCCGGGGGGACGAGGCCGAGGTCGCCCCGGTGGTGGAGTTCGCCCGCCACCTGGGCGCCGACCACCGCAAACTCGAGCTCTCCCCCCGCCACCACCAGCGCTTCGGCGACGCCCTCGCCAGCACTCTGCGCCACCTGGCCGGCCGCGGCTGGGACGACCGACTGTCCACCACGCTGGCGACCGCGTACCGGGCACTGTCGACCGCGCTCCAGGAGGGCGCGGCCGCCGGCCAGGGGCCGGCGAGGGTCGGCGCGACCGTCGTCGAGGTCCTCCGGCCGACCCGCGACGTGGTGGTGGTCAGGTTGATCTCCGACGTGATGGTGGACTACCACCCGGGCCAGTACCTGAGCGTCCTGACGCCGTACACGCCGGGCGTGTGGCGCCGGCTCAGCCCGTCGATCCCGGCCAACCCGGCCGGCCAGATCGAGTTCCACGTCCGCGACGTCCCCGGTGGTGCGCTCAGCGGATCGCTGGTCCGCGGAGTCGGGGTGGGCGACCGGTGGGTCCTGGCCAGGCCGCTCGGGCTGCTCGAGGTGGATCGCACCGAGCCCGTCCGCGACGTGCTGATGGTGGCCGGCGGCACCGGGATCGCCCCGCTGCGCTGCCTGCTGCTGGACATGATGCGCCACGGATTCAACCCGCGCGTGCACCTGTTCTACGGCGCGCGGCACCCCGGCGACCTCTACGATCTGCCGACACTCGTCGACCTCGCGGCGACCGCTCCGTGGCTCACCATCCAGCCGGTCTCCGAGGAGGACACCGACCCGTGGTGGGCCGGCGCGCGGCAGGACCTGCCCCGCACGCTGCACCGGCGGCAGACCGGAACGCTGGTGGACGTGGTGACCGGCTGGGGTTCGTGGGCCGATCGCCAGGTGCTGCTGGCCGGGTCGCCGGAGATGCTGCGCGCCACCGTCCGCGGGATGGTCGCGGTCGGGACCCCCCGCGAGAACATCAGGTTCGACCGGCCCTGACCCGCTGACGGGCCGGCCCGGGGGTCAGGACTCCTCGAGGTCCCCCTCGGCGCGGTCGCCGCCGTCCTCCGGGGCGTCCTCACCCGCGGCCGCGCCCTCCTCGACCCCACCGGCGCCCGGGGGCCCGGGTGGTGTGGGGGGCGTGGTCACGGTCGTCGGAGCGGTGGGCGGGGTCGGGCTGGTCGGGCTCGGGGCGGTCGGGCTCGGGGTGGTCGGGCTGGGGGTCGGCGCCTCGCAGGGCTGGAAGACGCGGCGGAACCGATCCGGTACGCCCAGCTGCTCGAGTTGCTCACGGCACACCTCGGACGCCGGCTCCGCCAGGAACTCCCAGGTGTCCTCTCGCCACGACAGCAGCTCGAGATCGCCGTCCTCGCCGCTGACCAGCAGGAAGCGCCCGTCGCACTCGCGCACGGTCGTGTCGTCTCCCAGCTCCTCGGCCACGAACTCCGGCGAACAGCGCTCGGCGACCCCGGGCGGGCCGGTCGTGGTGGGCGTGGTCGGCCTCGGGGTGGTGCGCGGCGTCGAGGTGGTCGTCTCCGTGGTGGTCGTGGGCGCGGCCTCGGGCTCGCGGTCACCCCGGCCCGCACTGACCAGCCACACGATCAACCCGGCCACCAGCACCACGGCCAGCAGCAGCGCCACGATGATCCACGGGGTCTGCCCCCCGCCGGGCTCCCCACCCTGCCCGCCGTCGTCCCAGCCGTCGCCGCCGTCGCCCGGGGGCGGGACGTCCCCGGGCGGAGGGACGTGGGGCTGCGGGGGCATGTCACCGGTCGGGTGGGCGCCTGCCGGGTGGGCGCCGAGGGGCGCCGCTGCGGGGCCGGCGGGGTACTGCGACCACGCGGTACCGGTCCCGTCGCCCTCCACCGGCGGGAGGTGCTCGGTCGGCGGATCGGCCGGCGGCATCTGCTGCGTGGGCGGGTCCGCCGCCGGGTTCGGCTCGGTGGGCGGGTCCGCGGCCGGGTTCGGCTCGGTGGGCGGGTCCGCGGCCGGGTTCGGCTCGGTGGGCGGGTCGACCTCACCCTCGTCGCCGTCCCGTGGCCCGGTCACCGCACGACCTCCGCGGTCGACTCCCCGGTGGCCGACTCCCCTGTGGCCGACTCCTCAGTGATCCTGCCGTTCGCGAGCACGGGGATCGTCTTCCGGATGTCGGTCACCTCGTCGTCGTCGATCTCGAACACCACCAACCCCGCCTCGGGGCCCGCCTCGTCGCGCACGGTCCCGTCCGGTCCCACGAGCACGGAGTGCCCGACGCCGGTCGGTGCGCCGCGCGTGACCTCCACCCCCTCGACCCCGGGGTCGGCCTGACCCACGGCGACCAGAAACGTGGTGGCGTCCAGCGCGCGGGCACGGGCCAGCAGCAGCCACTGGTCGACCTTGCCGGGTCCCGATCCCCACGACGCGGCGCAGATCGTGATCCGCGCCCCGGCCGCCGCGAGCTGCCGGTACTGGCCGGGGAAGCGGATGTCGTAACAGACGCTCAGCCCGATGCCCACGCCGTCGACGGTCACCACGCGGGTCGCGTCGCCGGGCTCGACGGTGTCGGACTCGGCGAACCCGAACGCGTCGAACAGGTGGATCTTGTCGTAACCCACGTGCAGGTCGCGGTCGGGTCCGCCCGCCGCGTCGCCCCCGGCCGGTCCGGTCACCAGGAGGGTGTTGCGGACGCGACCGCCCTGACCGGGCGTGAACATTCCGACGACGACGACGACCCCGTGCTCACGGGCGATCTCGGCCACCGCGCCCGCCCAGGGTCCGTCGAGGGGCTCCGCGACCTCGTCGAGCCGGCCCGCCCCGAAAGCACGCATGGTGGCCTCGGGCAGCGCCACGATCCGGGCCCCCCGGGCGGCGGCCTCGGCCACGGACTCGCGGACCAGCCGGAGATTGTCGGCGGGGTCGCGTCCGGACAGGATCTGGGCTGCGGCGATGCGCACGGCGGTCCTCCTGGGGCTTTCGGGTTCGGGCGGTCTCCGGCCGGGCGGCCGTCCCCGACGCTACCCGCGCCGCAGCGCCCGGGCCGCTCGCGGCGCGGACCGCCGGACCGCCCGGGCACCCCGCTCCCACGTCGCCCACACGAGCAGTCCCACGACCACCGACGCGGCGAAGGAGAGCCACACGTGGCCGGCGTCGCGGATCGGCGGGTAGACGAGGAAGTGGGTGAGGTAGATGAACAGCGAGGCCGCGGCGAGCGGGGTGATCACCCGGACCACCGGGCGCGGCAACCGGATCGACGGGACCCAGATCAGGGCGAGCAGTCCGGCCACGATGACGGTCTCGCGCCCCGGGTCACCGAACCACCCCGGCACGCACAGCAGCGCGACCACCGAACACGCGATGCGGAGCCACACCGCCCGACCTGTCGAGACTGTGCGTCCGGGGGCGGCGCAGCGTGCGATCGCCCAGCCCAGGCCGAAGAGCCACAGCACGGCCGGCGCCGAATACCAGACCTGCGGGCCGCCTCCGAGGTCGATCAGGCCGAACCGCACGGCGAGCCCGGCGGCGACGAACGCGGCCGGGAGCGCGAGCGGCCACCGGAGGTCGAGGCGACTCACCGCCGGGACGGCCATGAGCGCCGCCACGAGCAGGAGACCGTAGACCACCGCCTCGATGAACCACATCTGCCACGGGTTCCACCAGCGGTCCTCCCACCACGAGCGCGGCCCGAACAGGTTGGTGGCCAACAATGGCGAATACCAGTGGTAACGGCTGGTCAACGGGGTGACGATCAGCAGCCACAGCGCCGCCGGTACCGCGATCCGGCCGGCCGTGCGCAGGACCCCGCGGGCGCGATCTCGCGCGCCAGCGGAGTGGAGTCGGAACCTCGCCATCGAGTACCCCGCGAGCGCGACCAGGACGTGGGCGCCGCCGATGATCGCGATGGCCCGCGTGTGGGAGCCGACGATCGCGAGGATGAACAGTCCGCGCAACACGATCGAGGTGTCCACGCGGGACCACGTCCGCCACGGCGCCCACCACCGGGCCACCGTCGGCACGGAGACGCGGGCCAGGTCGTCGAGTTCCCCGATCGGCCACAGGTGCCAGTCACGGGGCAGGCCCGGCACCCGGTCCTCGAGCCTCGTCGACAACACGACATAGGTCAGCGAGTCACCGCCGAGGTCCACGAACGTGGCCTCGGGGTCGAGATCGCGGGGGTCCAGTCCGAGGGCGTGCGCGATGAGCTCACCGGGGGTCCCCGCCGCATCCGCGGGGACGTCGCGGTCCCGCGCGGCGACGAGCTCGCGCAGCGCCATCTGATCGATCTTCCCCGCGGGGGTCCGCGGCGGCTCGTCCACGAGGAGGACCTCGACCGCCGAGGCGGGCAGCCCCGACGAGGCGACCGCGCCCGATACCGCGTCCTGCGCCCGATCGGCCTGTCTGGTCACCACCACCAGTCGGTCCGGCTCACCCACACACCACGCGTCCAGGCCACGATCGGCCAGCGCGGCCTCGACGCGTCCGAGGTCGATCCGGTGACCGAAGATCTTGGCCTCGCGACCCATGCGGCCCACGATCTCCACCAGGCCGTCCGGGGCGATCCGCGCCAGGTCGCCGGTGCGCAGCTCCGACAACTCGGGGCCGCGGGCCAGGTCCTCCGACTCGCGGGCGTATCCCATCATCACGTTGGGGCCGGTGTAGACCAGCTCACCCGGGGCATCGGGATCGGTGTCGTGCGGCCGGTCCACTCGGAAGGTGCCGCCGGGGATCGCGACACCGATCGCCCCGGCCCGGCTCCGCGCGAGATGCGGCGGGAGGTAGCCCATGCGGGCGGTGGCCTCGGTCTGGCCGTACATCACCACGAGCTCGGCGCCCCTGGCCTCGAGTCGCTCCGCGAGCGTGCGCACCTTCTCCGGGGCCAGCCGGCCGCCGGCCTGCGTGAGGTAGCGCAGGCGGGTGAGGTGGTCGAGCCGGTCCAGACCAACCCGCTCGAGCAGCTCCACGGTGTGGGGGACGGCGGCGAAGGTCGTCACGCCGTGGGCGCCGGCCCGCTCCCAGAAGGCGGGGCTCGACACGGAGTCCTCGTTGAGCACGACCGAGGCACCCACGAGCAGGTGGCTGTGGATGACGGACAGGCCGTAGCAGTAGTGCGGCGGGAGGGTGGTGATGGCGCGGTCACCGGGCTCGATGCGCAGGTACTCGGCGATCGCCGCGGCATTGGACAGCACGGCCCGGCGCGACTGGCGGACGAGCTTGGGCGACCCGGTGGACCCCGAGGTGCTGAGCAGCAGGGCCAGGTCGGGGTGGAGCTGGTGGCGCGGCGGGGTGTGGTGCGCGGAGTCCGCGATCGGCTCTCCCGCACCCGCCACGACGTCCGGGACCCACGAGTCGACGAGGCTGCGGGTGGCCGCGCTCTCCGGCGGCAGGAGGAGGATCGCGTGACCCGCCTCGTGCGCGGCGAGGTAGTCGACCAGGAAGTCACAGGTGTTGCCCGCGACCAGGCCGATCATCCGGCGCCCGGACGCCACCGCCGGGTACTCGGCCGCCCGGGCGGAGACCCGGAGCGCGAGATCGATGTAGGTGAGGGTGGTGTCGTCGCTGATCACGGCGACGGCCCGCCCACGGGCGGCGAGAGGCCCCGCGAGTCCCCCCACCCGCCCGGTATGGCCCACCTGCTCGATCGTCACCGGACCACTGTAAAAGGCAAGGCTATCCTGAGACAATTCCTTCACAAAGCGGGCTACTCGTGGTTCATCGGTCCTCGCGCTGGTGACGGGGCCGCCAGACCACGACCGAGGTGGAGCGCGGCACGTGGACCAGCTCACCACCGGCCCGGCCCCGCGCCGACCCCGCGCGGAGTTCCGCCAGTTCGTCGACCAGCTCGCGGACCCTGGACTGCAGCGCGTCCACCTGGTTGGTCAGCTCGATGATGCGCTTGATCCCGGCGAGGTTGACGCCCTCGTCCTGGCTGAGCCGCTGCACCTCGCGGAGCAGGGCCACGTCGCGGAGCGAGTACCTGCGACCGCCACCGCTCGTGCGTTCGGGGGTGACGATCCCCAGACGGTCGTAGGTGCGCAGGGTCTGGGCGTGCAGTCCGGACAGCTCCGCGGCCACGGAGATCACCAGGACGCTGTCGTCGGGGCCCAGTTCCCCCACGTCCCCCCGGGGGCTCATGCCGACCCGGCCCAGCCCGACCGTGGATCGAAGCCGGCCGCCCGCAGCGCCTCGTCGTATGCAGCGAGCTCGGCCTCGGCCATCCCGGCGGGGGGCGTGGCCACCCGGAGCGTGACCTTGAGGTCGCCGGTCCCGGACTTACGTGCGATGCCGCGACCCCGCACCCGCAGGATCTGTCCGTCACGCGACCCGGCCGGCACCTTGACGGTCACCCGTCCGGTGAGCGTGGGCACCGACACCTGGGAGCCACGGACGAGCTCCGGGTAGGAGACCGGCAGGTCGACGAGCAGGTCGGCGCCGTCGCGGTCGAACACGGCGTCCTTCTGCACGGTGACGGTCACGTACAGGTCGCCGGACGGTGCTCCGCGGAAGCCCGCCTCACCCTGGCCGGAGAGCCGGATACGTTGGCCGTCCTGGACCCCGGCGGGCACCTTGACGTTAATGGTGCGGGCGCGGTCGGTGACTCCGCTGCCTGCGCAGTCCGGGCACGGGTCGTCGATCTTGGACCCTGTGCCGCCGCAGTCGGTGCAGGGTTCGGCGAAGCCGAACGCCCCCTGGGTGCGCTGGGTGACCCCGGCACCGTGACAGGTGCCGCACACCTTGGGGCTGGTGCCCGGGCGGGCGCCGCTCCCGTGGCAGGTCAGGCACGGCGATGCGGACGAGAGCCTGATCTGCACCGTCTCGCCCAGGGCGGCCTCGCGGAACGACAGGGTGAGAGCGGTCTCGACATCCTGCCCGCCCTGCGGACGCTGTGCCCGGCCACGACCCGCACCGGCCCCGCCGCCACGGCCCTGGTTGAACAGGCCGCCGAAGAGATCGGAGAAGCCCCCGGCCCCTCCGGCTCCGCCTGCACCCGCGGCCCCTCCGAAGAGGTCGCCGATGTCGAAGTCACCGCCGGTGGTGGTGTATCGCCCCCCACCGGGAGGTGCGAAGCCGCCGAACCCACCGGAGGAGACCTGCGCCCGGAACTCGTCATACTCCTTGCGCTTGGCGGGGTCGCCGATGACACTGTTGGCCTCGCCGACCCGCTTGAACTTCTCCTCGGCGGCCTTGTTCCCCGGGTTCTTGTCCGGGTGGTTGTCGCTCGCGAGCTTGCGGTACGCCTTGCGGATCTCGTCCGCCGAGGCGGACTTGGAGACGCCCAGTTCGGCGTAGTAGTCCTTCTCGACCCATTCGCGCTGACTCACCAGACGCCTCCTTCCTCTATCGGTTCCTACTCAAGTCTCACTTTTCCACCTCGACCGCCGGTGTGCAGGTGCGCACCGCCAGGGCGGTGGCACCCGCACACCGGCGGGGCGGATCAGCGGACGGTGACCATCGCCGCCCGCAGGGTCCGCTCACCGTGGCGGTACCCCTTGCGCAGAACGGCGCCCAACACCGGCTCGGAGCCCTCGGACTCGTCCTGCACGGCCTCGTGGATCGCCGGGTCGAACGCGTCGCCCTCCTCGCCGAACGGCTCGACGTTGTGGGACGCGAGGAGCGCGTGCACCTTGTCCGCGAAGACCTTCAGCGGTCCCTCCTCGAGGTCCCCGTGGGCGCGAGCCCGCTCGAGGTCATCGACGATGTGCAGCAACTCGCCCAGGATCCCGGCCTTGGCGCTGTCGGCCTGGGCCTGTCGGTCCCGCTCGACGCGGCGGCGGTAGTTGGCGAACTCCGCCGACACGCGCTGCAGGTCCGCCGTCCGCTCGTCGAGCTGCGCCTGCAGCGCCGACGTGGCGTCGTCGGACGACCGGTCGCCGGCGGCGCCGTCGGTGGTGGGAGCGGAATCGTCCTCGACGATCTCGCCCTCCACCGCCTCCGACGGAGCGGCGCCGGTCTTGTCGTCGACCGCCTGCGCGGCGGCCACGTCCTCTGCGTCACCGCCCGCCCAGGCGGCCTTGTCCGTCTCCGGACCGTCCGCGTGTGGTGTGGTCACTGGAACTCACCTCTGGCTGTCTCGTCGTCCTCGGCGGCGGCCTCGACCTCGCCGGGGTCGACACCGGCCGCACCCTCGGCAACGATCTCGGCCTCGGGGGCGACGGGGGCGTCCTGGACGAACTTCTCGTCCACGGCCTCCTCGTCGGTGGCCTCCGGGTTGCCGGGATCAGGGATTCCGGTCGCGTCCGTCACTTGTCGTCCCCCTTCGGCTCGTCCTCGTCCACGACCTCGGCGTCGACGACGTCGTCGTCAGCCGAGCCCGTGGAGGTGGGGTCGCCGGCCTCGGCGCCCTCTGCCGCGGCGGCCTCGTAGATGGCCTGGCCCACGGCCTGGGCCTCGGTGTTGACCTTCTCCACGGCGGCCTTGATCGCGTCGACGTCCGAGCCCTCGAGCGCGCTCTTGGCCTCGGCGATCGCGGCCTGGAGGGACTCCTTCTTGTCCGCGGGGACCTTGTCCTCGTTCTCCGAGACGAACTTCTCCGTCTGGTAGATCGTGGACTCGGCCTGGTTGCGGGCGTCGGCCTCCTCGCGGCGCTTGTGATCCTCCTCCGCGTGGGCCTCGGCGTCCTTGATCATCTGGTCGATCTCCTCCTTGGACAGGCCCGAGCCGTCCTGGATGATGATCGTGTTCTCCTTGCCGGTGCCCTTGTCCTTGGCCGTCACGTGGACGATGCCGTTCGCGTCGATGTCGAAGGTGACCTCGATCTGCGGCACTCCGCGCGGCGCGGGGGCGATGCCCGCGAGCTCGAACGAGCCGAGCAGCTTGTTCTGCGCCGCCATCTCGCGCTCACCCTGGAACACCTGGATCTGCACCGACGGCTGGTTGTCGTCGGCCGTGGTGAAGGTCTCCGACCGCTTGGTGGGGATGGTGGTGTTGCGCTCGATGAGCTTGGTCATCACGCCACCCTTGGTCTCGATGCCCAGCGACAGCGGGGTCACGTCGAGCAGGAGCACGTCCTTGACCTCGCCGCGCAGGACGCCGGCCTGCAGCGCGGCGCCCACGGCGACGACCTCGTCCGGGTTGACGCCCTTGTTGGGCTCCTTGCCGCCGGTCAACTCCTTGACCAGGTCGGACACGGCCGGCATCCGGGTCGAGCCACCGACGAGCACCACGTGGTCGATGGTGGACACGGCGATCCCGGCGTCCTTGATGACGGCCTGGAACGGCTTGCGGCACCGGTCGAGCAGGTCCTGCGTGATCTTCTGGAACTCCGACCGCGACAGCGTCTCGTCGAGGAAGAGCGGGTTCTTGTCCGCGTCGACCGTGATGTACGGCAGGTTGATCGAGGTGGACTGTCCGCTGGACAGTTCGATCTTCGCCTTCTCGGCGGCCTCACGCAGACGCTGGAGCGCCATCTTGTCCTTGGTGAGGTCGATGCCGTTCTGCGCCTTGAACTTGTCGACCAGCCAGTCGACGATCCGCTGGTCCCAGTCGTCACCACCGAGGTGGTTGTCACCGGAGGTCGCGCGCACCTCGACGACGCCGTCGCCGATGTCGAGCAGGGAGACGTCGAAGGTACCGCCGCCGAGGTCGAAGACCAGGATGGTCTGCTCCTTGTCGCCCTTGTCCAGCCCGTAGGCCAGGGCGGCCGCGGTGGGCTCGTTGACGATGCGCAGGACGTTCATACCGGCGATCTGGCCGGCGTCCTTGGTGGCCTGACGCTGGGCGTCGTTGAAGTAGGCGGGGACGGTGATGACGGCGTCCGTCACGTCCTCACCGAGGTAGGACTCGGCGTCGCGCTTGAGCTTCTGCAGCGTGCGCGCGCTGATCTCCTGCGGGGTGTAGTTCTTGTCGTCGATCGAATCCGACTTCCAGTCCGTGCCGATGTGGCGCTTGACCGAGCGGATGGTGCGGTCGACGTTGGTGACCGCCTGGTTCTTGGCCGGCTGGCCCACGAGGACCTCGCCGTTCTTGGCGAACGCGACCACCGACGGGGTCGTGCGCGACCCCTCGGCGTTGGCGATCACATTGGCCTCGCCGCCCTCGAGGACGGCGACGCAGGAATTGGTGGTGCCGAGGTCGATACCGACTGCACGTCCCATGATGTTCTCCTTCTCTCCGCGCCGTTTCCGCGCGGACGGGGGTGGTCCGAAACTCCGTTGTTCAGCAGACCCGGCTCAAGGCTCGGATCAGTGACTCCACCCTGCCTCTCGGCGGTGGCGCCGTCAACCCAAGTTGAGTCCGGATCGCTGAGGTTTGACGCCCCGTATAACTGGGGACCGGCCAGATCCATTCCCGGAGTGATCCAGATCACGTGCAAACCTGCGCCCACCCGACTCAATCCCCCGTAGCGCCCATCCTCGCGCCCGCACGCCCGCACGCCCGCACGCCCGCATCCTCAACGATAAGAGCGTCCCGCACACCTGCCTCTCGGGCGATGCGTGCGGAACGCTCTTCCCGACGGGGGAATAGACGACCTGAGCTAGATGACTCCCTGCGCGAGCATCGCGTCCGCGACCCGGCGGAAGCCGGCGATGTTGGCCCCGGCCGCCAGGTCGCCCGGCATCCCGTACTCCTCGGCGGTCGCGGCCGTGGTGGCATAGATGCTGGTCATGATGCGGTCGAGCTCGGAGTCGACGCGCTCGAAGTCCCACTGGAGCCGACCGGCGTTCTGGCGCATCTCCAACCCGCTGGTGGCCACACCGCCGGCGTTCGCGGCCTTGGCGGGGCCGAACAGGATGCCCTTCTCGCGGATCACCTCGACGGCCTCCTCGGTGCACGGCATGTTGGCCCCCTCGGCCACCAGGCGGCACCCGTTGCCCGCCAGGGTCCGCGCGGCGTCGCCGTCGAGCTCGTTCTGCGTCGCGCAGGGCAGTGCGATGTCGCACTTCACCTCCCACACCGGACGCGCCTCGACGAACTCGCAGTCGCCCCGCTCCTCGGCGTAGACCGAGAGCCGCTCGCGTCGGACGTCCTTGACGTCTGCGAGCAGGTCCAGGTCGAGACCCCTCTCGTCGACCACGTACCCGGAGCTGTCCGAGCAGGCAACGACGGTGGCTCCCAGTTGGGTGGCCTTCCTCGCCGCGTAGAGGGCCACGTTCCCGGAACCGGAGACCACCACGCGGGAGCCGTCGAGGCTGAAGTCGGTCTCGCGGAGCATCTCGCGGACGTAGTAGACGAGCCCGTAGCCCGTGGCCTCGGTCCTCGCCCAGGACCCCCCGTAACCGATCCCCTTGCCGGTGATCACTCCCGCCTCGTTCCGGCCCGTGATCTTCCGATACTGGCCGTACAGGTAACCGATCTCGCGGGCGCCCACGCCGATGTCCCCGGCGGGCACGTCCAGGTCCGCCCCGATGTGATGGGCGAGTTCGGCCATGAACGACTGGCAGAAGCGCATCACCTCGCCGTCGCTCCTACCGTGGGGGTCGAAGTCGGAGCCGCCCTTGCCGCCTCCCAGTCCCAGACCCGTGAGCGCGTTCTTGAAGACCTGCTCGAAGCCGAGGAATTTCAGGGTGTCCTCGTCGACGGACCGGTGGAACCGCAGGCCACCCTTGTACGGACCCAGGTCGGAACTGAACTGGACCCGGAAGCCTCGCTGGACCTGGATCACTCCCGAGTCGTCGACCCACGGCACGCGGAAGGACACCACTCGTTCGGGTTCGACGATCCGCTTGAGGATCCCGCCCTCGACGTACTCGGGATGTTGCCCGACCACGGGGGCGAGCGACTCGAGCACCTCGTGCACGGCCTGCCGGAAGAGCTTCTGCCCGGGGTTGCGGGCCACCACGGACTCGAGCGCATCGTGCAGTGCGGCGTCGGCGTCGGACATGGGACCTCCGGTCAGGGGCTGCGGTCTGAGGGCTACGGTCTGAGGGCTACGGTGCGAGGGCTGGGGACTACGAGTACGCGGACCACCCGCCTCGGGCGACACCTCGGACCGAGGTTCCGCATGTCGGAGTGGCGGCCGGAACCGCGTCGCCGCCGTGCCGCAGCCTAGCGCCTGCCCTCTTCCACCACCGCGCCAGGCCGCGCCGGGCCCCGCGGCCAACCGGCCCGGGCGAAATTCCCCGCGGATGTGAATCCGGCCATACGATCAACGGTCACGGACCCGGCCTCATCCCTTCCCGTCTCGATAGGAACAGTGACCCCGATGCGCCACCTCCCCCGCCGCCGCAAGTGGAGTATCGGCGCCGTCATCGCCGTGATCGTGGTCGCGGCTCCGATCGCCGCCCAGGCCCAGCCTCGCGACGGCGCCCCGGCAGTGGACGACTCCCGCGCGATGGCCGCGATCGAGCACGAGTCCCTCGAGGACGCCCTCGCAGAGGTCGGCACCACCCCGGCCGACTTCCGGACCCAATCCGTCCTGGCCGACCGCCTGGCCGATGCCTCGGACGACTACACCGTCCGGTTCCCCGAGGCCTTCGCCGGCGTCAGGATCGTGGGAGCCGCCGGCCAGGTGGCCGTGGTCCGGGGCGCCGACCAGGCGGAGATGCTGATCGCGGACGCCCGGTCCCGCGGGTTCACGGCGTTCTCCGCACCCACCCCGGCCCGGCAGCTGGACCAGACGGCGGAGCGGGCACAGGACTGGGCGGACTCCCTTCCCCCCGGCCAGCGGGACGGGGTGACCGCGATCGACGTGGATCCCTCCACCGGCGACGTCACCGTGGTGGTGGAGGACTCGGGCACCGCTCCCAGGCCCCCCGCCGACCTCGGGGCGGGCGTGCGTACCGCAGGCCTCCGCCCCGCCCAGGGCTCCCTCGGTTCGGGCACGGCGACGCTGCCCGACACCCTGCTGCCGAACTCCATGGTGGGCGGGACCCGCATGTACGTCCTGTCCCCCTCCCGCACCGTCGCCAACTGGTGCTCCCTGGGGTTCAACGGAATCCGTGACGGACGGGTCGTCAACATCACCGCGGCCCACTGCAGCTCCTTCACGGACCAGGCGACGGGGCAGTCCGTTTTCCGGCCCGGCACGGTCTCCGAGAACGCCGGCTCTCCCAGGCTCGGGGCGTTCACGTCCGCGGAGGCCGACGAGGCTCTCGACGCGGCGCTGATCACCATCGATCCCGAGGACTACCCGCGATTCCAGAACTCGCACGTCCTCGCTGACGGTGCGCGCCCCCTCCCGTTGTCGGGCACGCAGTCCCCGGTCAGGGGGCAGGTCCTGTGCAAGTACGGTCAGCGGACCGGCTACACGTGCGGGAGGGTGTCCGCGATCGACTCGGCGTCCACGGGTGGGGTCAGGAACGTCACGATCGAGCTGTGCGCGATCGCGGGCGACAGCGGCGGCGTGGTGTTCTCCGATACTCGGGCGGTGGCCGTGACGAGCCTGTCCAACGCCTTCGACACCAACGACCAGCCCTACGCGGACTGCACCGTCGCCCGGACGGAGCTCGCCCGTCGCGGGGCGGTCCCGTTGATGCTCGGGGTGACCGTCGGTGCGATCTCAGCCCGCTTCCCTGGACTCGAGGTCGGAGCTTCCTGACACACCAATCCCACTAATCACACGTGTCACACTGGACTCAGTAATCACATCTCCGTAATCTTGGCCGCAACTGGTCGACCTGAAGTCGTCCACCGTGCATCACGGAAGGCCACCATGCGCACCACCTCGAAGCTCGCCGTCCTCACCGCCGCCGCGGCCCTGGTCGTCACCGCGACTCCCGCCGGCGCGGCCCCCTCCCCAGCTCCCGCCCCCTCGGCGCCCGCGACGACGCAGGCGCTCCCCGCTCTCGACGCCGCCCTCGGATCGCAGTTGACCTCTCTGGTCGAGGCCCTGCGCCGGGATCTCGGCCTGACCCCCGAGCAGTTCCTGGACCAGGCCGGGATCGGTGAGCGCCTGGCCGAGTCCCGCCCGCGGTGGGAGAAGGCGTTCCGTGACTCCTTCGGTGGGGTGTGGCTGGACGAGGAGGGCACGGGCCTGGTGGGCGTGGTCGCCGGGGAGGCCGGCGACCTGCTGCGCGCCGAGGCCACCGACGCCGGGTTCACCGTGCAGGACGTGGCCCTGACCACCGAGGAGCTCACCGCCCGCGAGCGACAGGTGGGCAAGATCGTCGACGACCTCCCGGAGGACCTGCGGGCACTTGTCACCGGGGTGCGGGTCGATCCCACCCGCAACACCGTGGTCGTGGCCACCCGCGGCGGCGAAGCCGCCCAGCTGGGCAACCTCACAGCCCGGCTGAAGGACCTCGCCGAGATCGACATGACCGAGGCCCCCGACCCCGCGTGGGACACCGCACCCTTCGGCAGTGAGGCGGGCGGGACCCAGTCCGACGGCGAACCGACCACCCAGGGCCTCGAACCCGCCACGACCCGCGCCGGCGCATCGGGCCCGACCGCCACCGGTGGCGACTCCGGATCTCTCGGCAGCCTGGCCCTGCTCAACCAGACCGGCGTCATCCCCGAGGGCCCGATGCAGACGATCGTCGAGCTCTTGTCCGGCCTCACCCCCGGCACCGGCTCGATCATCGACGGGATGAGCCAGACGATGGCCGACCCCGTCACCCCGGTCCCCGAGAACCAGACCCGCGCCGACGGGCCCGCGCCGACCGGACCCATCGCCGGGGGCACCGCCTACTCCGTCGCGGTCCCGGGCGGGATCCTCGAGTGCTCCACCGGGTTCAACGGCGAGCTCGACGGCGCGCCCGTTGTCATCACCGCCGCGCACTGCGCGGGCGCCGACGGCACCCGCGCAGCATTCGCCGACGGCGAGGAGTTCGGCACCATGACACGGACCCAGCGCGACGGGATCGACACGGCGCTCGTAGCCGTTGACCCGGAGCTCACCGACCGCTTCCGCACCAACCTCGTCGGCGCCGGTCCCGACACCACCCAGGCGATCACGGGGACGGCCGACCCGGTCGTCGGACAGAAGGCCTGCAAGACCGGGTTCCGGACCGGATTCTCCTGTGGCACCGTCTCCGAGGTCGGCGCGATGATCGACGTCGCCGGCTCCCGCACCATCGCCAACGCGTTCACGGTGGATCTCTGCGCCCTCCCCGGGGACAGCGGCGGCGTCGTGTTCTCGGGTGACAAGGCCCTGGGCATCTCCAGCGCGTCCAACGTCGCCGAGACCGGGACCTGCGCCAACGCCGACGCCGTGGCCAGGGAGAACGGGTACGTCCCGCGCCTGTCGGCGGTCCCGATCTCCGACGTCCTGGCCGCGCATCCCGGTCTGACACTGCGCACCAACTGATCCAGAACGACCCGCGGGCCCCGTCCCACGAATCGAGTGCACTCCGCTAAGGGGAACCTCAACTCGTGGGACGGGGCCCGCGTGGCTTACCTTTAACGACAAGACCGTCGACGGGCACCCCTGGGGTCGTCAGGTGCCCGTGCGTCGAGAAGTGCGACGAAAGGCCGCGAACCATGTCAGGCGTGACCATCACTCTCGGGACGATCGGTGTCCTGCTCAGTTTATTTGCTTGGGCCTCTTTCATCGGCGGCGTATCGCGCATGGTGCGGAGCATCATGCTGGGCCAGAAGGACGGCTTCAACCGATTCGGCCCGGTGTTCGCACGGATGAAGAACACGATCATCGAGGTCGGCGCCCACACCAGGATGGCCAGGAAGCGGTCGGTCGGCTTCTTCCACTGGTTCGTCATGATCGGCTTCATGCTCGGCTCGATCGTCTGGTTCGAGGCCTACATCCAGACGTTCAACCCGCGCGGCGGCTGGCCGTGGTTGTCGCAGCAGTCCTGGTACCACGTACTGGACGAGTTCCTCGGCCTGGGCACCGTCATCGGCATCACCGTGCTGATCATCATCCGCCAGGTCAACCAGCGTCGGGGCCTCAACCGCTTCAACGGTTCGGACCGCAGGGCCGCGTACTTCGTGGAAGCTGTGGTCCTCCTCGAGGGCCTGGGCATGCTCTTCGTCAAGGCCGGGAAGCTCGCGCTGTACCGCGAGGACGGTCAGGACTTCAACTGGGCACACGATTGGGTCTCCGGCCCCATCTCCACTGTTCTGCCGGCCAACGAGCTCATGGTCTCCATCTTCGCGCTGATCAAGCTGCTCACCGGCATGATCTGGCTGTACGTGGTCGGCCGCAACATCACCTGGGGCGTCGCCTGGCACCGCTTCTCGGCGTTCTTCAACATCTACTTCAAGCGTGATGCCGACGGCCGCACCGCGCTGGGCGCCCTCAAGCCGATGACCATGGACGGCGAGGCGCTGACCATGGAGAAGATCGAGGAGCGTACCGAGGCGGACGAGGACTTCGAGCCGGTCCTGGGTGCGGGCGCGATCGAGGACTTCTCGTGGAAGGGCTGGCTGGACTTCTCCACCTGTACCGAGTGCGGTCGCTGCCAGGAGCAGTGTCCCGCCTGGAACACCGGCAAGCCGCTGAGCCCCAAGCTCATGATCATGGCCCTACGTGACCACGCCCACGCCAAGGCCCCGTACCTGCTCGCCGGCGGTAAGACCACGATGGGCGAGGAGACGGGGCTCGTCGACGCCGAGGGCAACCCGGACGAGAAGAAGCTGGCCAGGATCCCCGAGGCCGCCCGCCTCGAGGCCCAGCGCCCGCTGGTCGGCCACACCACCGCCGACGTGTCCGACGACCCGATGGCCGCCGGCATCATCGACCCGGAGGCCCTGTGGTCCTGCACCACCTGTGGCGCCTGCGTCGAGCAGTGCCCGGTGGACATCGAGCACGTCGATCACTTCATCGACATGCGCCGCTACCAGGTGCTCATCGAGTCGGAGTTCCCCACGGAGCTCGCCGGCCTGTTCAAGAACCTGGAGAACAAGGGCAACCCCTGGGGCCAGAACAACTCGGGCCGCGACGACTGGATGAAGACCCTCGACTTCGACATCCCGGTCATCGGCTCGGACATCGAGGACTTCTCGGACACCGAGTACCTCTTCTGGGTCGGCTGTGCCGGCGCCTTCGAGGACCGCGCCAAGAAGACCACCCAGGCCGTCGCCACCCTGTTGCACACGGCCGGCGTGAAGTTCGCCGTCCTGGGCCAGGGTGAGACCTGTACCGGTGACTCCGCCCGCCGCGCGGGCAACGAGTTCCTGTTCCAGATGCTCGCCGAGCAGAACATCGAGACGATGAACAACGCCTTCGACGGCGTGCCCACCGGTCAGCGCAAGGTCGTCGTGACCTGTGCCCACTGCCTTAACGCCCTGAAGAACGAGTACGGCGACTTCGGCGGCGACTACCAGGTGGTCCATCACACGCAGCTGCTCAACCGTCTCGTGCGGGAGAAGCGGCTCGTGCCGGTCGCCCCGATCGACGGCGGCGTGACCTATCACGACCCGTGCTACCTCGGCCGTCACAACAAGGTCTACGAGGCCCCGCGCGAGCTCATGGACGGTTCCGGCGTGACCCTCACGGAGATGCCCCGCCACGGCCAGCGCTCCATGTGCTGTGGTGCCGGCGGCGCGCGCATGTGGATGGAGGAGACGGTCGGCAAGCGGATCAACGTCGACCGCGTCGACGAGGCGCTGTCGACCAAGGCGACCAAGATCGCCACCGGCTGCCCGTTCTGTCGGGTGATGCTCTCCGACGGCGCCACCGCGCAGACCGACGGCACCGAACTGGAGGGCCAGGTCGAGGTCGTGGACGTGGCCCAGCTCCTGCTGGAGTCCGTCACCCGCGACGGCGGTCTGCCCGAGCCCCGCGAGGCCGCATGGCTGGAGCAGCCGAAGCGCGAGATGACGTCCGCGGAGAAGGAGGCCGCCGAGGCCGCGAAGCCTGCCGAGGCCAAGACCGCGGTCGCCGAACCCTCCGGGACTCCGGACAACCCGGTGATCGACGAGGGCGAGGGCGCCGAGGTGGCCGCCGCCGGTACCGCGGGCACTGTCAGCGCCGCCGAGTCCGGCCCGTCGGCCGCCGACTCGAAGGGCGCGCCCAAGTCGGGCGGCCTGTCGCTCGGCGGTGGCGGAAAGGCCCCCGGCGGGCCCAAGGCGCCGGGTGGAGCCAAGGCGTCCGGTGAGTCCACGACCGAGGCCCAGTCCGCGGTCAAGGATGCCGAGCGCACGGAGGAGACCCGGGAGGCCGCCGTGGGTTCCGCGCCGGCCACCACCGGCGCTCCGAAGTCCGGCGGTCTGACCCTCGGCGGCGGCGCCAAGGCCCCGGGAGCACCCAAGGCGCCCGGTGCACCCAAGGCTCCGGGCGGAGCCAAGGCCCCCGGCGCCCCGAAGGCGGCGGCGCCGACCGCATCCCAGCCCGAAGCGGCCGAGACCGCTACGGCTGAGCCCGCCGTCGGCCTCGCACTGAAGGGTGGGGGCAAGGCACCCGGCGCCCCGAAGGCGCCCGGCGCGCCCAAGGCTCCCGGCGCCCCGAAGGCGACCGCCGCGCCGGCCGAGGAGGCGCCGGCACAGCCCGCGTCCGGGTCAGAGCCCGCCGCGGACGCGGACTCCGCGTCGCCGTCGGACACCGCGGCCGAGGAGTCGGGGACCGACGCTCCGAGCGCCGAGGCGTCCGCCCCGGCCGCACCCGGGAAGGGGAACTCGATCCCCCGCTCGACGAAGCCCGGCGGGTACGGCCTGTCCCTGGGCTGAGCACCCCCCAGGCCTCTGCGGCCCGTGATCGGAACCCCGATCACGGGCCGCAGGCGCATTGACTGGTCCCGCCGTCAGCAGGTGTGGTGCGCCTGCTGGACCTGGTAGACGGGGGTCGGCACCCCTTCCATTCTCGCCTTGAGCTGCAGGGCGAGGTACTTGGAGTAGTGGCGGGACTGGTGGAGGTTGCCACCGTGGATCCAGAGCTGCTCGACGTTCGTCGGCTTCCACATGTTGCGGAGTTCCCCCTCCCAGGGCCCGGGGTCCCGGGTGGTGTCGGAACCGTATCCCCAGACCTTGCCCACCCGGTCGGCGACGTCCTGCGAGATCAGATCGGTCAACCACTGGTTCATCGAGCCGAACCCGGTGGCGTAGACGATGAGGTCGGCGGGTAGGAACGTCCCGTCGTCCAGCTCCACCCCGTCGGCCCGGATCCGCGTCACCTGCCCGCGCGCCAGCGCGACCTCGCCGTCGATCACCAGTTGGCTGGCACCGACGTCGATGTAGTACCCGGAGCCGCGCCGGAGGTACTTGAGGAAGAGGCCGGATCCGTCCTCCCCGAAGCCCAGCTCGAATCCGGCCTCACTGAGACGCCGGTAGAACTCCGAGTCTTTCTCGGCCATCTGCTCGTAGACGGGGATCTGCACCCCGGGGAGCAGGCGGTAGGGCCAGGAGGCGAAGAGCATGTCGGCCTTCTCGGTCGTCACCCCCGCCTCCAGCGCGTCCTCGGAGTACAGGGGCCCGAGCGCCAGCGACATGAGCGACTCGCTCCGCGCGATGTGGGTGGAGGAGCGCTGGACCATGGTGACGTCTGCTCCGTGGTCCCAGAGCGCGGCGCAGATGTCGTGGGCCGAGTTGTTCGAGCCGATCACCACGGCCCGCTTGCCCTCCACGTCCCCCTCCCCGGTGAACTCCGAGGAGTGCCACTGTTCCCCGGTGAACGAGTCCGCGCCCTCGACGTGCGGGATGTTGGGGTAGCCCGAGACCCCGAGGGCGAACACCAACTGGGTGGGGCGGAGTTCCACCTTCTCGCCCCGCCGGTCCACCTCGACCCGCCACGTCCCGGACTCCTCGTCGAAGTCGGCCGTCAGACACTGCGTGCCGGACCAGTAGTCGAGCTCCATGATCGCGGTGTAGTGCTCGAGCCAGTCACCGACCTTGTCCTTGGACGGGAACACCGGCCAGTCATCGGGGAAGGCGATGTACGGGAGATGGTCGTACCAGACAGGGTCGTGGAGGTGGAGTGACTTGTAGCGCTTGCGCCACGAGTCGCCGGCCCGCTCGTTCTTCTCGATCACGATGGTCGGCACGCCCAGCCGCTTGAGCCGGGCGGCGAGCCCGATCCCGCCCTGGCCTCCGCCGATGATCACGGTGTACGGCTGCTCGGTGTACCCGAGGGTCTCCTGGCGTTCCTGCTTCTTCTCGAGCCACGTCTTGCGCCCCCTGCGGATGACGTGCTCGACGCCCTGGTCCCGGGTCCGGCGCCTCTTCTCCTCGTGGCCCTTGAGTTCCTGCATCGTGGTCAGGAGGGTCCAAGCCTTGCCGTCGCGCAGCCGGAGGTGGGCCCATCCGCGGCCGACCGCGGTCTCGAAGGTCACCCACGCCTCGGTCACGTCGCCGGACGCGGTCGCAGGGTCGTCGAGACTCCATGCGGAGGGCGAGACCGCGGGCAGCTGGGACTCGAGCATCCGGCGGATCTCCTCCCGCCCTTCGAGCGTCTTGAGGTTCCACGTGAAGGCCACGAAGTCTCGCCAGTAGCCCTCGGGGTCGAAGAGCTGCGCGGCCCGCTCCGCGTCCCCCGCCCGGAGGGCCTCGTCGAACTCCCCGAGCCACCTCTCGACCGTGGCGTTCGCGTCCACCACGTCGTCAGCCACCACGTCCTCGTTCTTCACATCTGCTCCCGCGCCTGAATAGTCGGCGCCCGGCCCACCCCGGTCGGCCGGTGCGTCTGTCGTCTGGGTCATGTCCGCTCCTTCGTGTCGTGTAGCTTCGGCAATGACGTAGATCACACTTTCTTCCCCAGGGGGTGGCAATGTCGTTGCACCCGGCCCTGCGGTTCTCTGACCCCCGGGCCTTCGCGGAGCGCTCCATCAGGGCCCACGGGATCGCGCTCTCCGGTGGCGCGACCTCCGACCTCGACTCGCGGGTTCTACAGGCGTGGAGGCGCAGTGGAGCCGCCGGGATCTCGCCGGACCAGGAACTGCCTGCCCGCGTGCTCACCCGCGACGAGGTCGCCGACGCCCGGCAGCGCACTCCCCTGCGACACATCGCCGCTGACGTGGTGGCCTCGGTGTCCGACACGTCCGCCGCGGGCCGGCACCTGGTGGTCCTCACCGATTCGCGGGGGTGCCTGCTCTGGCGGTCGGGAAGTCCCCACGTCCTTCGCCGTGCCGACTCGATCGCGTTCGCCGAGGGCGCGGACTGGTCCGAGCGGGGGATCGGCACGAACGGCATCTCCCTCGCGTTGGAGACCGGGACGCTGACCCACGCCACCGCGGGCGAACACTACGTCCGGGCCCATCACGGCTGGACCTGCACGGCCAGTCCCGTCCGCGACGCCCGCGGCAGGATCCTCGGAGTCCTCGACGTCTCTCATCCGGTCCGATTCTCGAGTTCCGAGACGGCGGCGCTGGTCCGGTGTGGGACCCGGTTGGCCGAGACCTTGCTCGCGAACGAGGTGGGCGGGCCGTCCCCGGACGACCTCCCCCCGCCGGAGCCGGGATCGCGCCCCGGCCCGGACGGGCGCGCGGACCGGGGCGACAACCCGGTGACGGAGATCCGTCTGCTCGGGTGGAGGCCGTCGGTGATCCGGGCCGACGGGTCGACGGTCGACCTCACCCCGAGGAGGGCGGAACTGCTCGCGCTCCTGGCGTCCCGGGAGGCGTGGACCGCGCGCTCCCTGTCCGAGGCGCTCTACGGGGACAGGGACGCGACGGCCACCGTCAGGGGCGAGGTCCGCAGGCTGCGTCAGCTCACCGGCCTGTCGATCGACTCCCAGCCGTACGCTCTGGCCTCCCACGAGCGGGGCTGCGTGGACTTCCTTTCGGTGGAGCACCCCGACGATCTCCTGCCACACTCGGAGATCCCCGCCATCATCGACCTGCGTTACGGGATCTGACACGGCGGGTCGGCGCGGCCGGAACCACATCCGACCGAGGTGGCACAATCAGCAGTCATGACGCCGGACAACATGGGACGCACGCTCCACCAGCCGCGCACGCTCGACCAGTCGTCCAAGCTCAAGGACGTCCTCTACGAGATCCGCGGCCCGGTGCTGGCACGGGCGAACCAGCTCGAGGCGGAGGGGCACCGGATCCTCAAGCTGAACATCGGCAACCCCGCCCCCTTCGGGTTCGAGGCGCCGGACGTGATCATGCGCGACATGATCGCGGCACTGCCGCACGCGCAGGGTTACTCGGAGTCCAAGGGCATCCTGTCGGCCCGCCGCGCCATCTTCACCCGCTACGAGCTGGTCCCCGACTTCCCGCAGCTGGACGTGGAGGACATCTACCTGGGCAACGGCGTGTCCGAGCTCATCACCATGACCATGCAGGCCCTGCTGGACGACGGCGACGAGGTCCTCATCCCGGCACCGGACTACCCGTTGTGGACCGCCATGACCTCACTCGCCGGGGGCAGGCCCGTCCACTACCTCGCGGACGAGCACGATGACTGGAACCCGTCGCTAGAGGACATCGCCTCGAAGATCACGCCCAAGACCAAGGCCATCGTCGTGATCAACCCCAACAACCCCACCGGGGCGGTCTACTCCCGGGAGGTCCTGCAGGGGATCGTGGACCTGGCGCGCGAGCACAGCCTGCTCATCCTGGCGGACGAGATCTACGACCGGATCGTCTACGACGAGGCGCAGCACACCTCCATCGCCTCGCTGGCGCATGATCTGCTGGTCCTGACCTTCAACGGCCTGTCCAAGACCTACCGCGTGGCGGGCTACCGGGCGGGCTGGATGGCGATCACCGGCCCCAAGGCGCACGCGGCCGGGTTCCTCGAGGGTCTGGAGCTGCTGGCCTCGACGAGATTGTGCCCCAACGTGCCCGCGCAGCACGCCATCCAGGTGGCACTCGGCGGGTATCAGTCGATCAACGAGTTGATCGAGCCCGGTGGCAGGCTCCACGAGCAGCGCGGCATCGCGTGGGAGAAGCTCAACTCGATCCCCGGGGTGAGCTGCGTCAAACCGATGGGTGCGCTCTACGTGTTCCCCAGGCTCGACCCGGAGGTCCACGAGATCCACGACGACCGCCTGTTCGCACTGGACCTGCTCGAGCGCGAACGCATCCTGGTCACCCAGGGCACGGGGTTTAACTGGCCGGACCCGGATCACTTCCGGGTGGTCACGCTGCCCGCCGGCCGCGACCTGGCCGTGGCGATCGAGCGGATAGGCAACTTCCTGGCCTCGTACCGGCAGTAGGGCCGCCCGCGTCCGCTCAGCGGCTCACGCCCCCGCCCACGGTCGCCCGGTCGAGTTCCGCCGGGGTCACGTCGCGGGAGAGCCACACCGCTGCCGCGGTGGTGAGCGGGACGCACAGAGCGAGGGCGATCGCGCCGACGAGTGACCGCATCAATTCGACGGCCACGACGTCGGAGGTGAGGATCGACAACGGCGAGCGGGTCCCCAGCGAGAACAACAGCAGCAGCGGCAGCGCCGACCCGGTGTACGCCAACACCAGGGTGTAGACCATGGAGGCGACGTGGTCGCGTCCGACCCCCATCGCCGACCGGAACACCTGGACGGGTCCGGCGTGCGGGTCGAGGTGGCGCATCTCGAACACTGTCGCGGACTGGCTCACGGTGACGTCGTTGAGCACGCCCAGGGCGCCGATGATGAAGCCGGCGAGCAGGAGCCCCGTCAGCGACACGTGCTGCACGAACACCTGGACCTGCGTCGTGGAGTCGCCGCTGAGCCCGGTGATCCTGGTGGTCTCGATGACCACCCAGCTCAGTAACGCCGACGCCAGCATCGCCGACAGTGTGCCGAGCAGCGCGGCGTGCGTCTTGAGGTTGACCCCGTGCACCACGTAGATCACCAGGTAGAGCACGGCGGAGCCGCCGACCACGGCCACCAGGATGGCCGGGTTGCCGTCCAGGATCGAGGGGAGGACGAACCCCACGACGACGAGGAGCGCCACCGCGATCCCGATCAGGGCCCGCAGCCCCTTCCACCGCCCGACGGCGACCATCACCACGGCGCCCACGAGGAGCCACAGCGCCATGGGCACGGTCCGGGTGAAGTCCTCGAAGGCGTAGATGTCGGTCTCCCCCAGGGGTGAGCGGCCCAGCTGGATCTGGTCGCCCTCGCCGAGATCCGGCGACCCGGGACCGGGCGGTATCTCCAGCAGTACCTCTCGGCCGGCGTCCGGGCCGGAGTCGAGTCGCACGATCGAGCGCGGGCACTCCGGTCCGGGGAACCGGGGTTCGAGCGGTGGACCGGGCAGCACCCGCCCGTTGTCCGGGGAGCCACAGGGCGCCACCTCGGTGGACACGACCTCACCGCGTTCAGTCACGACCGACGAACCGGAGGACTGGGCGAAGTACGGGTCCAGCTCAGGGTCCTGAAAGGTCGGCCAGAGCAACGCCACCCCGATCATCGTCGCCACCGCACCCAGGATCAGACCGACCACCGTGATCCGCCCGGCACTGCCGGACGGCACGAGGCGGGAGCTGCGTGGGGGGCGCTCGACCCGGTGCCGGTGCCGGGGAGGGGTCGCTGGCCGGTCGCTCACACCGGTAACCCTAACCCGCGCCGTGCCCGGTCGGAGCCGGAGGACGGCCACCCGGGCGCGGTCGACCGGTCAGGAGGCGCTCACCCCGCGGCCGAGGGCGCGGTAGGTCCAGCCGGCGGCGCGCCAGTCGTCGGCGGGCATGCAGTTGCGGCCGTCCAGCATGATCCGCCCGCGGGCCACCCGAGTCACGGCCGCCGGGTCCAACTCGAGGAACTCGGCCCACTCGGTGGCCACCAGCACCACGTCCGCGCCCTCACACGCCTCGATCGCCGACCCCGCGTACGCCAGCGTCGGGAACAACGCCCGCGCGTTGTCCAGCGCCTGCGGGTCGTACACCACCGCCTGCGCGCCCTTCAGCGAGAGCATCCCCGCCACGTTCAACGCAGGAGAGTCACGCACGTCGTCAGAATCCGGCTTGAACGCCGCCCCGAGGACCGCGATCGTCTTGCCGATCAACATCCCCCCACACGCCTCGGTCGCCAGGTCGACCATCCGCTCCCGGCGCCGCATGTTGATCGAGTCGACCTCCCGCAGGAACGACATCGCCTGATCAGCGCCCAACTCCCCGGCCCGGGCCATGAACGCCCGGATGTCCTTGGGCAGGCACCCCCCACCGAATCCGAGCCCGGCTCCCAGGAACCGCCGCCCGATCCGCGGATCCATCCCGATCGCGTCCGCCAGGACCGTCACATCCGCGCCCGCGGCCTCACACACCTCCGACACGGCGTTGATGAAACTGATCTTGGTGGCCAGGAACGCGTTCGCGCTGACCTTGACCAACTCGGCGGTCGCCAGATCCGTCACGATCACCGGACACGGATCCGACTGGAGGATCGGCGCATACGCCCCGCGCACCACCTCCTCGACCGCGCCACCCGGCTCGCGCACCCCGATCACGATCCGATCCGGCGTGAGCGTGTCGGCCACCGCGAAACCCTCGCGCAGGAACTCCGGGTTCCACACCACCTCCGCCCGCACACCCGGACGCGAGTGCTCGTCGGCGATCTCCTGCAACCGCGCCGCCGTGCCCACCGGCACCGTCGACTTGCCCACCAGCACCGCATCCGCCGTCAGGAGCGGCGCCAACCGCGCCACCACGTCCTCCACATACGACGTATCGGCCGCGAACTCCCCCTTGCGCTGCGGGGTACCCACCCCGATGAAGTGCAGGTCCGCGAACTCCGCGGCCTCGGCGTAGTCCGTGGTGAACCGCACCCGACCGGCCTCGACCTGCCGCATCAAGATCTCCGGCAACCCCGGCTCGTAGAACGGCACCTCGCCCGCCCGCAGGCGTTCGATCTTCGCCTCGTCGACATCCACGCCCAACACCTCGTGACCCAACTCGGCCATACAGGCGGCATGGGTGGTCCCCAGATACCCGGTCCCGAACACGGTCATACGCATAGCGCAGTTCTACCGTCCACGGACGACCTCCCGGGAACACCGGGGTGAACGCGGGACGAGCGTACTGTGGCCGAGCCCTGTGCACCGACGGGCCCGGTTCGGTGACGAGCCCGCTCAGCGGAAGTTGAGGTACGCCTTGGACGCCGTCGGGCCGCGCTGACCCTGGTACTTCGAGCCCGTCGCGGCGGTGCCGTACGGGACCTCTGCGGGGCTGGACAACCGGAACAGGCACAGCTGGCCGATCTTCATCCCCGGCCACAGCGTGATGGGCAGGTTGGCCACGTTGGACAGCTCGAGGGTGATGTGCCCCTCGAAACCCGGGTCGATGAACCCGGCGGTCGAGTGCGTGAGCAGACCGAGTCGACCGAGTGAGGACTTGCCCTCGAGCCGGCCCGCGAGGTCGTCGGGAAGGGCCAGTCGCTCGAGGGTCGCCCCCAGGACGAACTCGCCCGGGTGCAGCACGAACGGGTCCCCTGACGCGGGTTCGACGAGCTCGGTGAGGTCGTCCTGCTGCTGCGCCGGGTCGATGTGGGTGTAACGCGAATTGTTGAACACCCGGAACAGGCTGTCCAGGCGGACGTCGATGCTCGAGGGTTGGATCAGCGAGGCGTCGAGGGGGTCGATCGTGAGCCGCCCGTCGGCGAGCTCGGAGCGGAGGTCACGGTCGGAGAGCAGCACGGTCTAGAGGGTATCGCGACCCCCCGGCGAGCAGGCGGAGCTGGGTGCCCAACTCGGTGACGCCCACGCACGCCTCTGCGAAGGGCAGCCGCTCCCGGTGGATGCGCCCGTCCCGCCCGACGATCTCGATGTCCACCCCGGCGCGGTCGATGCCGACCAGCAGGGGACGCTCGGCCGGGAGGCAACGGCACACGCGCAGCGCCATCCGCGGCACCACCTGACAGCGCGGGTCGTTGAGATGGTGCAGCCAGTGCCCCTCGAGGTCGGCGAAGGGGTCGGGCCCGGAGGTCGCCAGGTCCTCGGGGTCGATGTCGGTCACCCCGTCGTCGTCGGTCAGCACGATCCGCTCGGCGCGGAGCCGGACCAGCGCGACGCCGGTCCCCACGTCCAACAGGACGGGGTCGGGGAGGTCGCGCGCGATCTCGCCCGCCGTGCGGCGCTGGGCGCGCACGCCCGGCAACTCCACACGACCCTCGACGACGACGATGCGGCGACAGCGCCCCTCGGCCGCTCCCCCGATGATCTCGTCCAGAACCTCGAGCCTCGCCCGCACCCCCCCGACGCCGATCGTGGCCGCGTCGGCCATCGGTAGCGAGACCCAGAGGTCGGCGGTCCCGGGCACCTGGTGCACCAGGCCCACCTCGGGAGCGGGCACGGCGCCCGGGCCGGAGGGAAGACTCAGCGCGGCCCGGGGGCACCGGCGCAGCGCCGAGCTCACTCGTTCCGCGGGCTCCGGGACAGGCCCCACCAGTGATCGCATGCCAACTCCTCGTCGAAAGTTCCCGCACCGTTCCGACGCCTCCAGGGAAAGGCGCCGGAACGGTCCGGGGGCGGGGACGTGACTACCCGCAGCGACTAACTTAGGTAAGGCTTACCTCTAGCGCAAGGGTTTTGGGCACAGTGGTGGGAAATGATCCGAGCCGGCCTCACCAGCCGAGGCGGTCCAGCTCGCTCTGCACGTCCGCGGAATGGTCACAGACCTGCGTGAACGGCATTCTCACGACCTCCCTGGGTCCGGCCGGGGACCCGACCGAGAGATCCAGGCCGAACCTGTCGATGCCCACGATCCACGGGCGGGTACCGGCGATCTGGCGGCCGGCGCGGAGAGCCAGCCGCGCCGCGAGTCCACTGTCCGCTCCGAGGCGGCGCAGCCACGCCTGCTCGTCGATGCCGATCGGGTCGACCGTCGCCGCCGCGAGGTCACCCCGGGGGATCACGTACGCGCCGTCCGCACACAGGTAGGTGACCCCGAGCGGTTGCAGTTCGCTCAGTCGCAACGATCCGGCCTCACCGTTGGGGCCGGGCCCGCCGTCGGCGGCGACCAGCCTGCGTCGCCGCGGCGCCGAGGACGCCGTGACGATCCCGGAGATGGTGACCACGCCGCGCGCCACGGCGCACTCGTCGTCACACGGCGTGGCCCGGGCCCCGGCGGCCGGCTCCCCGCCACGCCTGTCCCGAGCCGAGGGGCGACCGTCGACCGCGAAGGACGGTCCCGCCGTGGGCCGCCGACAGCGGCCGGTGCACACCGTGTCGACGATCTCGACCGCGGCCGAACCGCCCACCGACGCGATGCCGGCGGACTCCCCCACTTCCCGGGACATGCCGCCTACGTCCACCACCAGCACGATCACGCCGTCGTCGCGGACCCTGGCGGACCTCAGCGGCCTCGTCAGGAGGCCCGAACCGACGGTGCCGGCGGCACCGCGCGCCAGGACGGTCCGCACACGCTCGGCTATCGGCCGCTCCGTCACGTCGTCCATGTTCGTCCTCCTGGCAGGGTCGTCCGCCGGCCGGGCATCCGGCACCTGAAACGGACTCTCATCCATTTCAGCGTCGATCGCCGCCGGTTCCATACCCGTGTCCGCGCCGGATCCTCGTGAGACCGGCCACACCATCGCGGGCGAGGGGCACCCCTTAGGCGACCGCGGATATGCGCCGCACCCCGCTCACGTGGTGAAATGGGGGCATGGACGAGTTCAGGGAAGAGCCCTCGAAATACATCTGGCGATGGACCGTCTGGTCCTGGGTGTGCGTGGGAATCGCCGCCCTCATCGTGATGATGGGCCTGACCGGCGGCGGTTCGCTCACCCCGTGGATCATCGGCGCGCTCGCCGTCGCGGTCGTCGGCGGCGTCGGGTTCGGGTTCGTGCCCCGGGCCTCACTCGGTCAGACCAGGCGGCCGATGACCACCGGGGCCAAGCGGAAGGCCGCCCGAAAGGGACCCCGGAACAGCTGACGGCCGGAGCCTTCGTGCTAATCTGAACCGGCCTTCGGGCAGCATCGCCGATGTAGTTCAATGGTAGAACTTCTGCTTCCCAAGCAGACAGCGCGGGTTCGATTCCCGTCATCGGCTCAGAGATCGAGGCCCTCCCGTCATGGGAGGGCCTCGAGTCACTTCACCGGGTTCCCGTCGCCCTTCCCGTTACCGTTGTCGCCCCCGCGGCGCCGCAGGAGCTGGAAGCCGGGGATGCCCTGGACCGCTTCGAGACATTGCTGCGCCACCTCGAGGATCTGGTGGACCTCGGGTGCCACGGTGTCCAGCGAGGCGAGCACCGGCATCACGTCGTTCTCGAGGCTGTCGCCCAGCGCGGGCAGGTGGTCGATGAACTGGACGACGGCCCTGATCTCCTCGGGTTCGACCGATTCGAGTATCTCGTCGGCGATCGGTTCCAGGAGCGCGATGGTCTTGTCCGCCCACACCAGCACCTCTGTGAGGCGGGTCGCCACCCTCCTCGCGGTCTCCGGCGACAGTTCGGCGTCGACCAGCAGGGCCTCGACGACGGGCTTGACGGGGGCCAGCGCGGACTCCGCGAAGTCGACCATCGGCACGATCCGGTCCATGAGCCCGCCCGCCGAGGTCACGAGCCCGTCCGCGGTGTCGACCGTCGAGCCGACGCGCGCCACGACTCCGTCCGCCGAATCCACCGTCGAATCGACCCTGAGCACCACGCTGTCCGCGACGTCCACGGTCGCACCGATACGAGCCACGATCCCGTCGGCCGAGTCCACGGTCGACCCGACCCTGCCGACGATCCCGTCCGCCGAGTCCACCGTCGAGCCGACCCTGCCGACGATCCCGTCCGCCGAGTCCACCGTCGAGCCCACTCGGGCGACGATCGAGTCGGCGGAGGAGACCGTGCGCTCGACGTCGACGACCACCCGGTCGGCCCGCGAGACCGTGGTCCGTACCCCGTCGACGGTCTCCGCGGCCGTCACCACGATCCGGTCGATCGACGAGACGGTCCGCTCGACCTCGTCCAGCAGTCGTTGGACCCGCCGCACGATGGACTCCACGTCCTCCAGGAGCGCCATCACCCGCGCGGGCAGGAGGAGGAACTCCCGCGCCATCGAGAGTTCCCACTCGACCACCCGGAACGCGCTCTGGACGAGGGACGACGGGGACGGGACCCGGACCTGCATGTCAGCCATGGATCGATTCTGCCCGAACATCCCACCCGGGACCTCCCGATCAGCGCACCATGGAGGAAGCGGCGGGCGGACAGACCGGACAGCGTTCCCGGAAGGGGCACGACATGAACGCACAGCGGGTCACGACCTTCGATGATCTACGGCTCGACGACGCACCCGAGTACGGCGGGAAATCGGCCAACCTCGGGGAGATGACGGGCGCCGGGCTCGCAGTGCCACCCGGGTTCGCGATCGGCCAGTCGGCGTATCTGGAGGCGATGGACGCCGGCGGCATCCGCGCGCGCCTCCACTCCGAGCGGGTACCGGAAGAGGGCCTCACCGAGGCCGAGCTCATCGCCAGGTCGCAGGACCTCACGCGGACCGTCGCGGGGGTGGAGCTTCCGGTCCGGCTGCGCGAGTCGATCCTCGAGCACCACCGCACGCTGGGCACCGACGTCCCCGTCGCGGTCCGCAGCTCCGCCCCCGCCGAGGACGCCGGCGACACGTCGTTCGCCGGGATCCACGAGTCGTACACCGACGTCGTCGGCGGGGACGCCCTGCTCGACGCGGTCCGCAAGTGCTGGTGCTCGCTGTGGTCCCCGCGGGCGATGACCTACCGGGCGGTGTCGGGGTACGACGAGGAGCCCTCCATCGCCGTGGTCGTCCAACGGATGGTCCGCTCCGACACCTCCGGGGTGGCCTTCACCGCCGACCCCCGTACCTCCCAGACCGACCGGGTGGTGATCGAGGCGGCCTTCGGACTCGGGGAGGTCGTCGTGGGCGGGAAGGTCGAACCCGACACCTACGTCGTCTCCAAGTCCGACCTGCGCATCCTCACCGCCCACGTGGGCCGGAAGGTCACACGGATCGTCGCCGGCCGCACCGGGGACGGGCTGGTCCCCGTCCCCGAGGAGATGCAGAACACCCGCGTCCTCGACGACGAGCAGGTGCTGGCCGTCGCCCGACTGGCGATGGCGTCCGAGGCGCACTACGGCACACCGCAGGACACCGAGTTCGCGATCGAGGACGGCGAGCTCTACCTCGTCCAGACCCGGCCGATCACCACCCTCGTGGGGCGGGCGACAACCGGGGAACCGGCGGGCGGGGCCGGCGAGAACGGGACCGTGTCCGACACCGACGTCGACCCGATCGTCGAGGGACTGGGCGCGGGCCCGGGCACGGCCACTGGACGAGCGCGGGTCCTGCGCGAGCTCGCGGACGGGGCCGACCTGGCGCCCGGCGAGATCCTCGTCGCCACGATGACCGACCCGGACTGGCTCCCGATCCTCAAGCGGGCCGCGGCGATCGTCACCGACGAGGGCGGGGTCACCTGTCACGCGGCGATCGTCGGCCGTGAGCTGGGCCGCCCCGTCATCGTCGGCACCCGGTCGGCGACCACGGACATCCGCGACGGCCAGACGATCACCGTCGACGGCACCGCCGGTGTGGTCTACCCGGGCACCGTCCGCCGGGCCGCCGTCGAGCACGCCCCCGCCGACGCGGGTCGGGCGCCCGAGGTGAGGACCCGCGAGGTCACCGCGACCGCGGTATACGTCAACCTCGCGACCCCCGACGCCGCGGCCAGGGTCGCCGCGATGGACGTCGACGGCGTGGGCCTGCTGCGCGCGGAGTTCCTCATCACCAGCGCGCTGGACGGCGTCCACCCGCGCACTCTCATCGCCGAGGGGAGGGCGGAGGAGTACGTCGGCCGGATGGCCTCGGGGATCAGCACGATCGCCGCGGCCTTCGAGCCCCGGCCGGTCGTCTACCGCGCCACCGACCTGCGTTCCAACGAGTTCCGCGGCCTGCTCGGCGGGGAGGTCGAGGCCGAGGAACGCAACCCGATGATCGGCTACCGCGGGTGCTTCCGGTACACCCGGGAGCCGGACCTGTTCCGGTTGGAACTGGACGCGCTGGCCCGGGTGCGTCAGAAGCACGGCAACCTGCACCTGATGATCCCGTTCGTCCGCACCGGGTGGGAGCTCCGCGCCTGTCTGGACATCATCGACGCCCACCCGCTCGGGCGAGACCCGGGCCTCAAGCGGTGGATCATGGCCGAGGTCCCGTCGGTCGTCCACTGGATCCCCGAGTACGCCGCGATGGGCATCGACGGCGTCTCGATCGGGTCCAACGACCTCACCCAGTTGACGCTCGGGGTGGACCGCGACTCCGAGGTGTGCGCGGAACTCTTCGACTCGATGGACCCGGCGGTACTCGCGTTCATCGACCAGATCATCGACCGCTGCCACGACTCGGGGCTCACGGTCTCGCTGTGCGGTCAGGCCGCCTCGACCGACCCGGCGATGGCCGAGCATCTCGTCCGCAGGGGCGTGACGTCGGTGTCGGTGACACCGGATTACGCCGAGATCACCCGACGGACCGTGGCGCGGGCCGAGAAATCGATCCTGCTCGACGCGGCGCGATCGGCCGGACGCCGCCCACCAGCGAAATAAGAGTCTTCCCTCACCTTGGACGGATCGCTGACGACGCACTAACATCTGTCTTGTTACCGACGGGTAGGTTCCGGTGCGCCCATGGACACCAGTGCCGACCCGCGCGGCCACCTCCATTGCCACGACACCGCACTCCGATCGGAGAAGACCGTAATGGGTCACTACAAGAGCAACGTCCGCGATCTCGAGTTCAACATGTTCGAGGTCCTGCGCATGAACGAGGCACTCGACGCCGGCGAGTTCGGCGACATGGACACCGACACCGCCCGGGGCATCCTCTCCGAGGTCGCGACCCTCACCGAGGGCCCGGTCGCCGAGTCCTTCTCGTCGGCGGACCGCAACCCGCCGGTCTTCGACCCCGAGACCCACTCGGTCTCCCTCCCCGAGGACTTCAAGAAGTCGTTCCGCGCCTGGTACGACGCCGGCTACTGGTCGATGGGTCTGCCGGAGGACCTCGGCGGCATGCCCGCCCCCCGCGCGATGGTGTGGGCCACCGGCGAGATGATGCTCGGCGCCAACCCCCCCGCGTTCATGTACGGAGCCGGCCCGTCCTTCGCGGCCGTGCTGTACGAGAACGGCACCGAGGAGCAGAAGAAGTGGGCGGCCACCTGCGTCGAGCGCGGTTGGGGCGCGACCATGGTGCTCACCGAGCCCGACGCCGGATCCGACGTCGGTGCCGGCCGCACCAAGGCCGTCAAGCAGGACGACGGCAGCTGGCACATCGAGGGCGTCAAGCGGTTCATCACCTCCGCCGACTCTGACGACATGTTCGAGAACATCTTCCACCTGGTCCTGGCCCGCCCCGAGGGCGCGGGCCCGGGCACCAAGGGACTGTCGCTGTTCTTCGTCCCCAAGATCCACTTCGACTTCGAGACCGGCGAGCTGGGCGAGCGCAACGGCGTGTTCGTCACCGGTGTCGAGCACAAGATGGGCATCAAGGTCTCCACCACGTGTGAGCTGACCTTCGGCGGCCACGGCGTCCCGGCCAAGGGCTGGATCGTCGGCGACGGCGAGCTCAACCTGGGCATCCGGCAGATGTTCGACGTGATCGAGCACGCCCGGATGATGGTCGGCACCAAGGCCATCTCCACCCTCTCGACCGGGTACCTCAACGCCCTGGAGTTCGCCAAGGAGCGCGTCCAGGGTGGCGACATGATCGAGATGGCCGACAAGAACGCCCCCCGCGTGACCATCACCCACCACCCGGACGTGCGCCGGGCGCTCATCCGCCAGAAGGCGTTCGCCGAGGGCCTGCGCGCGGTGTACATGTACACCGCAGCCCATCAGGACGTCGAGATCGCCCAGCGCGTCTCCGGTGCCGACGGCGAGCTCGCCCACCGCGTCAACGACCTGCTCCTGCCGATCGTCAAGGGCGTCGGGTCCGAGCGGGCGTACGAGCTGCTCACCGAGTCGCTGCAGACCTTCGGCGGGTCGGGCTTCCTGCAGGACTACCCGATCGAACAGTACATCCGCGACGCCAAGATCGACTCGCTGTACGAGGGCACCACCGCGATCCAGGCGCAGGACTTCTTCTTCCGCAAGATCGCCCGCGACCGCGGTACCGCCATCGGTCACGTCTCGGCGCAGATCAAGAAGTTCCTCGAGGCCGACGGACCCGCGGAGCTGACCGCCGAGCGCGAGGTCCTGGCCACCGCGCTCGCCGACGTCGAGGCGATGGTCGGCACCTGCTTCGACCACCTCCTCGCCTCACAGGAGGATCCCAAGCACCTCTACACCATCGGTCTGGCCTCCGTCCGTCTGCTCATGGCTTTCGGCGACCTCATGATGGGCTGGCGACTGCTCGTCGGCGCAGAGGTGGCCCTCGGGGCGCTGGACGGCGCGTCGGACGCCGACAAGGGCTTCTACAACGGCAAGATCGCCGCCGCCAAGTGGTTCGCGAACAACGAGCTCCCGCTGATCACCGCCACCCGCGGGATCGTCGCCGGCCTCGGCAGCGAGCTCATGGAGCTGGACGAGGCCGCGTTCTGATCCACCGCTGACCCGCGCCCCGCGTTCCCCGGGGGTTGTGCGCCGTGTCCGGTCCCGACACGACGCACAAGCCCCGGGGATCCGTGCATTTCGGGCGCATCAGTGGCTCCGGGGCCGGGCGGGGACGGGGCGGGGTGGGGCGGGGCGGGGCGGCGGGAGTGGTCAGGGGCCGGGCAGGACCGGGATCCGGAACTCCGGCAGACCCGGGATCCGGATGGCGTCGTCCGGCACCGGCGGCGGCGCGACCGGGCCGGGCGGCTCGGCCGCGGGCGCCGGGCTCTCCACCCGACACTCGATCCGGACCCGGGGCGCATAGGTGGACGACACGGTGTCGGTGCTGACCGTCTCCTCGCCCCGCTGTACCACGCGGGTGACCCGGGCCGTGTACCCGTCGGCCCCCGGGTCCGGGGTGCACCCGCCGTTGGTGACGACGCGGGTCTCGGCGCGTCGGAGGTCGGCCCGGGGCGCGCTCGAGACCCGGACGGTGTACTCGCGGGTCCCCCACAGCCGGACGGTGACCGATCCACCGCCACCGGAGGCGTCGATCACGAGACCGGTCCCCTGGTCGTTGCGGAAGCCCACGTCCGCGGACGCGGTGGCGTCGCGGCCCGCGGGGAACTGCGCCCCGTCGACACCCCGCCCCGTCCGGACCAGCCCCTGAGCTCCGGCCTCGAAGGCCGCGTTGAACAGGGCGGTGGCCACCGCGTCGGCGGAGACGTCCCCGGAAACGGTGCCGGCGACGTCGGCCATCGAGAAGGACTCGCCGGCGGGGACGAACTGACCGGCGAGCGAGGCGATCATCGACTGCGCCCGGCCGCTGGCGCCCACCGCGACGGTGAACTCCCCGACCGGCTCGCGGATCCCGGCCCGCTCGGCCTCCTCGGTGGTGAGCTCCGGATCCCGGCCCACGTAACCGACGGGGAGCACCCGCGGCCCCTGGACGTCGGTGAGCTGGCCCGGAAGTGCACCGAGCAGCGGACCCCATGAGACCGTGCGCCCCTGGACCGCGGGCACCACGGAGGCGGACGACCCGCTGAAGGAGAACGAGGCGTCCCTGCCCTCCTGCTCGGTCTCCTCCATCAGCGGCTCCAGGATCCCCTTGGCCGCGTCCGCGTCGAACCGGGGCTCCAGCTCGGCCCCCTCGCGCACGAAGGTCAGATACTCGCCGATCCGGTCCCGGGGGAACACCACGGGCACGGCATCGGGGCTGTCGGGGTCGACCATCTCCAGCTCCCGCTCGGCGGGGACCGCCCGCTCCCTTCCCGGGGGCGGCGGCGGGGCCGGCAACCTGGTGGTGACGGTGGTGACGGGCGGCTCCGTGCCGTCCTCACGCATCCGGGACGCAAGCAACGTCACGTCGCGCCCGGCGGCGGGTTCGGCCACGTCGCGGATGAGCGCGCGGACCCGGTCGGCCTGCGTCTCGGTGGGGGTGTAGTCGACCACGAGGTCGACCCCGTCGTCGTCGAGCCAGTGGGCGAGCACCGCATCGCGCGAGCTCTCGATCCGCAGTCGCTGGCCGTCCAGCGGGATGGCGGAGCGGACCTCGTCCCGGTCGAACCAGATGGCGCCCTCACGCGGTTCGAAGTCCGCCTGTAGGGCCAGTCTCTCCAGGAACTCGGTCAGCCGCGCGTCCGGGATCACGCTGGCGATGCCCACCTCGGTGGACCAGACCAGGCTGATCAGCCGGGTGAACGGGTTGAGCGGCTGCTCACCCGCCCGGTCGAGGGTGCCCTGCCAGTCCACGGACAGCCCGACCGATCGGGGATCGAGGGTGGTGGACACGACGCCGGCCCGCAGGTCGACCTCCTCGTCGACCCGTGGTCCCAGCTCGCGGATCAGGAGCTGCTCGGCGTCGGCCGTGCGCATCCCGCCGACCTGGATCCCGGCCACCTCGGCCCCGCGCGGCACCCGTCCGATGCTGTGGACCAGATCGAAGCCGTAGAGCACCGCGAGCCCCATGAACACGCCGACACCCGTGTGGATCCATCTCGAGCGCACCCGGTACCGGCGACGATCGGCGGCAGCGGGCTGCGGGTCGACACCGTCGATCGCGACGGGCCGCGCGCGACCGCCGTCGTCGTCGATGGTGGTGGACTCGTCCACGCGTCCTCACGCCTCCTCACGAGCGGGGGCTCTGGCCCCGGCCGGTCGCCGTCCGGGGCCACACCTCACCCGGACCACTGTGGGGTCCACTATGACCGACCACTACCGATGAGTGCAGCCCCCGCGCCGTACGCGGGGGCTGCACTCAGGAAACGACCATCCGGCCGGGGACGCCGGCCCGGTCAGCGCGTCGGGCTCACCGTTCGACGATGGCCGTGACGCCCTGGCCACCGGCGGCGCAGATGGAGATGAGCGCGCGGCCCGAACCCTTCTCCTCCAGCAGCTTGGCGGTCGCGGCCAGGATGCGGGCCCCGGTGGCGGCGAACGGGTGCCCGGCCGCCAGCGAGGAACCGTGGACGTTGAGCTTGCTGCGGTCGATCGATCCGAGCGCGGAGTCCAGACCCAGGCGCTCGGTGCAGTACTCCTCGGACTCCCACGCCGCGAGCGTGGCCAGGACCTGCGAGGCGAACGCCTCGTGGATCTCGTAGTAGTCGAAGTCCTGCAGGGTCAGGCCGTTGCGCTCGAGAAGCCGCGGGACGGCGTAGGTGGGCGCCATGAGGAGCCCGTCCGGGGTGCGGCCGTCGTGGCCGTGGATGAAGTCCACCGCCGCGGTCTCGGAGTCCACCAGGTAGGCGCGGACCGGGAGCTTGTTCTCCTCCGCCCAGGCCTCGCTCGCCAGCAGGACCGCGGAGGCGCCGTCGGTGAGCGGGGTGGAGTTCCCGGCCGTCATGGTGGCCTCGGTGCCGTGGGCCTCGGCGTCCCGCTTGCCGAAGACCGGCTTGAGCTTCCCGAGCTTCTCCTCGGACGAGTCGGGACGCATGTTGTCGTCACGCGGCACACCGAGGAACGGGGTGACCAGATCGTCCTGGAAGCCGGACTCGTAGGAGGCGGCGAGGTTGTGGTGGCTGGCCGCCGCGAGTGCGTCCTGGTCCTCGCGGGTCACGCCGAGCTCGCGGGCGGTGATGGCGGCGTGCTCGCCCATGGACAGTCCGGTGCGGGGCTCCGCGTTCTGCGGCTGCTCGGGGACCAGCGACTGCGGGCGGATGTCACCGAGGAGCTTGAGCCGGTCGACCGTGCTCTTGGCCGAGGTGACCTTGATGAGGATCTTGCGCAGATCGTCGTTGACGGCCAGCGGGGCATCCGAGGTGGTGTCGGTGCCGCCCGCGATCCCGGCGTCGATACGGCCGACCGCGATGGCGTCGGCGACCTGGATGGCCGTGGCCAGGCCGGTGCCGCAGGCCTGCTGGACGTCGTAGGCGGGGCTGGACGAGTCGAGAACGGAGCCGATGACCGACTCGCGGGTGAGGTTGAAGTCCCGGGCGTGCTTGAGGACGGCACCCGCGGCGACCATCCCGACGCGCTTGCCCTGCAGGTTGTAGCGGCTGGCGAGACCGTCGATCGCCGCGGTGAGCATGTCCTGGTTGGAGGCGTCCGCGTACTTGCCGTTCGATCGGGCGAAGGGGATTCGGTTGCCGCCTACGATGGCGACCTTGCGGGGGCTGGTGGTCACGTGTGTCACTCCCGTTTGATCTCGGTATCCGGTGGCCCGTAGCGCGGCCCGACGAGTATTGTTACTCAGCGGTAAGTTACTTGTCGACCCGTAAGACCGCACCTCTCCAGGAGATGATCGCCATGGCACAGGGCAACCTCGACCTCTATTCGCAGTTCGTGACCTCGGCCCCCGGGTCGTTCATCGCCGGCAAGGTCGGCCTCCCGCAGCCCGAGCAGCTCCGCCGGTACGAGGCCGGGCAGCCCGCCCTCCACGGCCCGGTCCTGGTCGGCGGCGAGGGTCGCCTCGTCGAGCCCGTCCGCGCGATCCTCGAGTCGGACTACGAGCTGGCCGGCGCGGACGCCGAGGGCAAGTTCGCCGGCCTGGTCTTCGACGCCACCGGCATCCGCCGCACCGAGGACCTCAAGGCCCTGTTCGACTTCTTCAACCCCGTCGTCCGCCGCGTCGCCGCCAGTGGCCGCGTCGTCGTCCTGGGCACCACCCCGGAGGAGACCGGTTCGGTGGAGGAGCGCATCGCCCAGCGCGCGCTCGAGGGCTTCACCCGCTCGCTCGGCAAGGAGATGAAGCGGGGCACCACCGTCCAGCTGGTCTACGTCTCCGCCGACGCCGACACCGGCGCGTCGGGCCTCGAGTCCACCCTGCGCTTCATCCTCTCCGGCAAGTCCGCCTACGTCGACGCCCAGGTGTTCCGCGTGGGTGCCGGCGCCGCGACCGCCCCCGGATCCTGGGACCGCCCCCTCGAGGGCAAGGTCGCCGTGGTCACGGGCGCGGCCCGGGGCATCGGTGCGGAGATCGCCGCCGTGCTCTCCCGCGACGGGGCGCACGTGATCTGTTGTGACGTCCCCGCCGCCGGCGAGTCCCTCTCCGCGACCGCCAACAAGGTGGGCGGCACCTCGCTGCCGCTCGACGTCACCGCCGCCGACGCCGCCGAGGTGCTGGCCAAGCACGTGCAGGAGCGCCACGAGGGCGTCATCGACATCCTGGTCCACAACGCGGGCATCACCCGCGACAAGACCCTGGCCGGCATGGACTCGGCGCGCTGGGACTCGGTCATGGCCGTCAACCTCGTCGCGCCGGAGCGGATCACCGCCGAGCTCGCCGAGAAGGGCGTCCTCACCGAGGGTGGCCGCGTCGTGGGCGTCTCCTCGATGGCCGGCATCGCCGGCAACCGGGGCCAGACCAACTACGCCGCCTCCAAGGCCGGTGTGATCGGGTTCGTCGACGGCGCCTCCGCCGAGCTGGCGTCCAAGAATATCACCGTCAACGCCGTGGCCCCCGGCTTCATCGAGACCCAGATGACGGCCGCCATCCCGTTCGCCACCCGCGAGGCCGGACGCCGCATGAACTCCATGCAGCAGGGCGGTCTGCCCGTCGACGTGGCCGAGACGATCGCCTACTTCGCCAGCCCCGCCTCCTCCGCGGTCACCGACAACGTGATCCGCGTGTGTGGCCAGTCCCTCCTGGGCGCGTGATCGGGGTGGACCGCACGTCTTCGGAGGACACCGTGTCGGAGAACACCGTGGAGTACACCCGCCTGCCCGCCATCCCCAACCTCCTGGCCCAGTACGGCAAGGCCGCCGTCGGCTCGGTTCCCGTGGTGGGCGGCAAGCGCGACGGCACATCGATGCCCGAGAAGGGGGTCGAGGTCGAGGGCGTGCGCGTGGACGTGGCCAATCTGGCCGCCTACGCCCGCGTCTGCAACCTGCGGTTCGGTGACGCCCTGCCGCTGACCTACCCGTTCACGCTGGCCTTCCCCCTGAGCATGCAGCTCATGCTGGACCCGGCCTACCCGGTCCCGGCCATGGGCTCGGTGCACCTGACCAACGAGATCGAGTCCCACCGCCCGCTGCGGGTGGGAGACGAGCTCTCGATCCGCGCGCGGGCCGAGAACCTGCGCGAGCACCCCGCCGGGTTGCTGCTCGACATCGTCACGGAGATCCGTACCGGCGACGACGACGAGCCGGCCTGGGTCCAGAGGTCGGGCCTGCTCTCCAAGCGCAGGACGTCCCTGACACCACCCAAGGACGCGCCGCGCCCGCCGAGGCCCGAGCCGCCCACGGCCGCGGAGCTCGGCGACCCCACCGTGGTCAGGTCGGTGTCCGAGTCGCTGATCTCCGAGTACGCGTCGGTGTCCGGGGACCGCAACCCCATCCACGTCTCCAAGGTGGGCGCCAAGGCGTTCGGATTCCCGAACGTCATCGCGCACGGGATGTGGACGGCCGCCACCATGCTCGGCGTGGTCGAGGGCGCCATCCCCGAGCGGGCACGCTACTCGGTGGAGTTCGGCAAGCCCGTCGTGCTCCCGGCGAAGCTCGCGATCTACGCCCGGCGCGGGTCGGGCCCGGGCGTCGGGACCGGTGTGGGCTCGGGTGCCGGCGACCCGGCCTGGTCGCTGCGGGTGCGCAACCCGCGCAAGCTCGGCACCGTGCACGCCACGGCCACCATCGAGGAGCTCTAGCCCCTCCCGGGCGCACGACGTCCCCGACCCCGGTCACCCGCCCATAGACGGACGGGGGCCGGGGTCTGTCGTCGGTGCGGTACCGCCCTCGGAAATATGTGCATATGGTTTGTGTCACACCACAAGTCGACCGCACACGATCGAGGGAGCACCTGTGTCACCGACCCCCACCCCCCGCCCGACCAGATCTCGCCTCCGCAGCCGGTCCATGGCCGGCCTCGCCGCCGCGGCGGCCGTCGCGGTCGCGCTCCCCGTGACGGCCATCGCCCAGACCGGGTCCCTGGGGTCGAACGACATCAGCATCATCCCGCCGAACATCCTGTTCCCGCCGGTCGTGGGTGTCGGCGCGGGGGAGGGCATCCAGGTGGTGGCGAGCCCGGCGGTCACCGCCACGACCGTCCTCGACCGTCTCAACGTCCCGTGGGACGTGGTCCGGACCCCGGACGGCACGATCCTCACCGGCGAACGCGGCGGCCGCATGGTGGCCAAACTCCCCGGCGGCGCCCAGCGGAATGTCGCGATCGACCTGCCGGGGTTGGTCCGCCAGTCCGAGAGCGGCCTCATGGGAATGGCGGTCGACGCCGGGTTCGCCACCAACCGCCACATCCACGTGTGTTGGTCCAGTTCCGACGGCGGGACCCGGGACAACCGGATCACCACGTTCCGGGCCGCCGACGACTGGTCCGCGATGACCAAGGTCCGCGACACGCTGACGGGGATCCCGCTCAGCGCCCAGGGCATCCACAGCGGGTGCCGCCTGCTCGTGGCCCCCGACGGGTCGATCTACGTGGGCACCGGTGACTCGCAGAGCCCGACCGGTCCGCAGTCCCCCACCTCGCTGGCCGGCAAGACGCTGCACATCCGTCCCGACGGTTCGCCCGCGACCGGCGATTCGGTGATCACCTCGATCGGCCACCGCAACATCCAGGGCCTGGCCATCCAGCCCGGGACCGGGAACGTCTACTCCGCCGAGCACGGCCCGGACGTCGACGACGAGGTGAACCTCATCCAGCCCGGCGGCAACTACGGCTGGAACCCGAACATCGGCGGCAGCTACAACCAGAACGTGCCGATGACCGACACCACGCGCTACCCGGACGCCGTCGAGGCCGTCTGGTCCTCGGGCCGCCCGACGCTCGCCAGCGCCGACATCGAGTTCCTCAGGGGATCGGCATGGGGCGAGTGGGAGGGCGCCCTGGCCATGGCCAACCTCAAGACCCAGAAACTCGTCCTGCTCCGTCTCTCCGCGGACGGGCGGTCGGTGCGGGACGCCGCCGTGCTCCTCGAGGGCGAGTTCGGTCGACTGCGCTCCCTGGCGCCCGAGCCGGACGGCTCGCTGCTGATGACCACCTCCGACGCCGACGGTCGGGACCAGGTCATCCGCGTCAGCCCGGCACGGTGACCCGGGGTCAGAGCAACAGGACCTTCCGGGCGGCGTCGGCCAGCGCGACCGCGTAGCCGGCGCCGTGACCGGCCGAGTGGGTGGCCAGCGGGTGCAGCTGATGGAGCGGCACCCGCTGCCGCCACCCCTCGCGCAGCGGGTGGCGCTCCTGATAGCCGCGCAGGATCTCGTCCAGGTGCGGCGCCCCGAACAGCGCGAGCATGGCCAGGTCGGTCTCGCGGTGTCCGCCGTGGGCGGCGGGGTCGATGAGCACGGCCTCGACGTCGTCGGCCCCGGCCGCGGCGCGCGCCGGCGCCCACAGCACGTTCCCCGTCCACAGGTCGCCGTGGAGGCGGGCGGGTCGGTCGTCGGGGTGGTCCACCTCCCCGGCCGCGATCCGGTCGCAGGCGCGCTCGACGACGGCGAGGTCGGCTCCGCCGAGCACCCCCAGCTCCACCGCGATCGCGACGAACGGCCGCACGCGCTGCTCGGCGTAGAACTCGCCCCAGGACCGTGTGGGCCTGCACTCCTGGGGACGGTCGCCGATGAAGCACCGGCCCGCCCAGCCGTCGGCGGGTGCGCCCCAGGCGGCGGCCCCGGCATCGTGCATCACCGCCAGCGACCGTCCGAACCGCCGGGCCGCCTGCGCCGTGGCGCGACCGGCGGGAACGGGCTCGAGGGAGATCTCGTCGTCGTCGACCCCCAGGACCTCCACCACCCGGGGCCCGCCGGGGGCCGCGGCGAGCCAGGCCAGTCCGGCGGCCTCGTGGCGGTAGAAGTCGGGCCCGTGGTCCGATCGGCTCTTGACGAACGGCCGTTCCCCTCGTGCCCCGCTCATGTGCGCGTCTCCTGCCTCGTGTCGGTCCGTCCGAGAAGCCGACCGGCCATCAGGGCGATCAGCACGCCGCCGACGACCACCGGCGCGACGGTCCACCGCATCCCGGCGTGTTCGGCGATGAGGCCGACCAGCGGTGGGGAGGCCAGGAACCCCAGTCGCATGACCCAGTTGAGGACCGCCAGGCCCGTGCCCGGGGTCAGGCCCGGGACGGAGTCGGCACCCACCATCGCACCCGGGATGACGGTGGCGATGCCCCATCCGGCGAGCGCGAAGCCGGCGAGCAGCACCGCCAGGAGCACGGGACCGTCCAGGACGAACGACGCGGCCAGCGCACCGCCCGACCCCGCCACCACACACGCCCCGCCCATGCGGCCCACATGCGCGGCGCCGAATCCGTCGACCAACCGGTCGCCGGTGAGGCGGCCGAGCAGTTGTGCACCCTGCACCGCGATGAAGCCGAGCCCCGCCAGCCCGGCACCGGCCACCGCGACCTCGCGTAGGTAGAGCGCCGACCACGTCTGCGCGAAGTCCTCCACGACCGCCGCGCACGAGGCGAGCAGCCCGAACGCCACCAGCAGCAGCATCGCCCGGCCCCCCGGGATCCGGCGGTGCGGGACCTGGCGGTCCGCGGCCGGCGAACCGGGGGCTGCGACCGGTCCCGGTGCGCGATCCAGGTCCCGCCCGGACCGGTCCTCCGCCACCGCGGCGCCCAGCCGCAGGGGGTACGCGGCCAGCACTGCGCCCGCGCAGACGACGCCGGCCGCGCTCATCTGGCCCACCACCGGCACCCCGGCCCCGGCCGCGACCGAACCCCCCGCGGCGCCGAGCACCGCCCCGAGCGACCAGACGGCGTGGAACCGGTTGATCAGGGACCGACCGTGGAGGAGCTGCACGCGGATGCCGTGGGCGTTCATGGCCACGTCGGTGACGGCATCGCACACACCGAACAGCAGGAGCAGCCCGGCGAACACCCCCACCGTCGGGGACAGCCCGAGGACCGCGGCGACGAGCGAGGCCACGACCATCGTGGCCACCGCAACTGCCCCGTCCGAGCGTCTGCGCATGAGGACCGGGGCGAAGAGCCCACCCACGAGTGCGCCCGCGGGATAACACGCCATCGCGAGCCCGAACGCGGCCGGGCCCAGGTCCAGGGCGTCCTTGAGGTCCGGGAGACGGGGGACGATGGCGCCGAAGATCGCCCCGTTCGCGGCGAAGAGCAGGGCGGTGGCGGCCACCGGACCCCGCAGAGCGGTCCCGCGTCCGTCCGGGTCGACCACCTCTCCCGTCGCGATCACGACCGACAGACTACGTCGTGCACCCACGCCGGTAGCGTTGACGACGGTAACGGTCGGACGGGCGGGCGGGAGCACGACATGTACGGGGTGACGGCAGGGATCGAGGCCACGGACGACGGTCGCCACGTGGTGTGCAGCGTGCCGCTCCCGGTGGCGCCGGGGGTGGTGTGGGACGCGGTCTCGACCGGCGAGGGCATCTCGTCGTGGTTCGTGCCGTGCGCCCTGGAGCCCCAGGTGGGCGGTCGGATCGTACAGTTCGCCGATCCCGGCGCCCCCGATCCCACGACCGGGCCGGAGGCGGCCGCCGAGGCGATGCTCACCGCCACCGTCGGCGAGATCACGGTCTTCTCGCCCCCCTCCGGCACCGCGCCGGGGGAGTTCACCTTCGAGGAACATCACTGGATGGGCGAGGGGATCCCGGTGCCCCCGTGGACGACCTCCTGTGAGGTCGCCGATGACGGCGAGGGGGGCACGGTGCTGACCCTGCGGTCCGGGTTCGCCTCCGGCGGGCAACTCGCGGAGGAGTCGGTCGACGGCAGTGTCAGCGGCTGGGCCCAGTCCCTGACCGTGCTGGCGCACCGGCTCACCCACCGGCCCGCGGACGGCGTGGTGACAGTCCACGCGGCCACCGATCCCGTCGCGTCGTCGGTGCCGGGGTTGTGGTCGCGGGTGCTGAGCCGGCTCGTGGCCCCCGCGGCCGGGGCCGGTGCGGTCGCCCGGGCCGGCGAGGTCGCCAGGTCCGGCGAGGTCGGCGGCATCGTGGCGGCCGAGTCGGAGGCCTCCGCGTTGATCGTCCTCTCCGCGCCAGTCGACGGTGTGATCGAGCTCTACGTCTTCCCGGCCGGGGACACGCCCGAGGACGCGACGAGCAGCGCCGCCGTCGCCGTCCGCGCGTACGAGTACGTGGACGTCCCGGGCGGGTCGGGCGCGCCGCTCGGGGCCGCCGCGGTCGACGGCGTCGAGCCCACCTGGGACTCCGAGCGCTGGCGTGGGTGGCTCAAGGGCCTGGTCACGGACTGACCCGGGGGTGGCGGTCGATCGGCGACGAAACATCGACGTCTGGTGCGACGATGTCCACCGAGACAGCAGTACTGTGTCGGGGAGCACCAGCCGTGCGCCGACCACGAACCGCACATCGCAAGACCTGCACAGCGCACGAACCGCACACCGACGAGGAGCACCATCTGCAATGGCGGATTCCAACGACACCGTGACCATCGCGACCAGCGAGGGCGCGCCCGGCACGACCCTCCTGGGCATCGGCGCCTACCGTCCACGTCGCGTGGTGAGCAACGAGGAGATCTGCGAGACGATCGATTCGACCTCCGAGTGGATCTATGAGCGCTCGGGGATCCTCAACCGCCGCGTGGCGGAGCCGGACGAGGGCATCGTCTCCATGTCGAGCGCGGCGGCCAAGAAGGCCGTCACCTCGGCCGGAATCGATCCCGAGCTCGTCGACGCGGTGATCGTGTGTACCTCCACCAACTGGACCCAGGTGCCGCACGCGGCTCCGCAGGTGGCCACCGACCTCGGCCGGAACGGCATCGCCGCGTTCGACCTGACCGCCGGGTGCGCGGGATTCGGCTACGGCCTCGCCGTGGCCACCAACATGATCCGCGGTGGCGGCGCCCGGTACGTCGTGGTGGTGGGCGTGGAGAAGATGACCGACGGTATCGACTTCTCCGACCGCAACACGGCCTTCATCTTCGGCGACGGCGCCGGAGCGGTCGTCGTGGGCCCGTCGGAGACCAACGATGTCAGTCCGGTGGTGTGGGGGTCCGACGGTGAGAAGGGCGACGCCATCCGCCAGACCAAGGACTTCAAGCAGTACGTGGACGAGGTCGACGCCTCCGCGGCCGCCGCGCGCGACGAGGCCGTGCTCCAGCCCTACCTGCTCATGGACGGCTCCAAGGTGTTCCGCTGGGCCGCCGTGCAGGTGTCCAAGGTGTGCGCGGAGACGCTCGAGACCGCGGGCGTGACCGCCGAGCAGATCCAGGCGTTCATCCCCCACCAGGCCAACGGCCGTATCAACTCGGCCATGGCCAAGCACCTCGGTCTCCCCGACTCGGTGGCCATCGCCAACGACATCGAGCAGACCGGGAACACCTCGGCGGCCTCGATCCCGCTGGCCATGGAGGCCATGCTGCGTGACGGCGAGGCCGAGCCCGGTCAGGTCGCGCTGTGCATCGGCTTCGGTGCGGGACTGTCCTACGCCGGCCAGGTCGTCCGCCTGCCCGCCGCGCCGCCCGTCGACTGACGCCCGCCGCCTCCAGACGGCGCTGCCTCCCGCGGCCCCGGTTCTCGAGAACCGGGGCCGCGACCCTGTCTGATGGACAGGTGTTCATGAGAGAGTGATCTCATGCACACCTCACGTCCCCGTCGTGGCGCGGGCCCGGCGATCACCGGCGCCGTGGCGGCCGCCGCATCAGTCCTGCTGACCTCACTCGTCTCCCCCGCCGTGGCCGGGTCGACCCCGGCGATCCCCGCCGCTCCCCCGTCCACCGGGTCCACGATCGAGCAGGCCGGCGGCTCCACGCAGACGCTGGGGCAGAACATCGCAGGTCAGATGAGCGGTGACGGCCTCGGCCCGTCCGTCTACGCCGGCACCGGAACCGGTCCGTCGCGCTATGTGGCGCTGGGCGATTCGTACGCCGCCGTCGGCCGGGTGGCACCGGGCTCCTGGGGCGCCGGGCCCGTCGCGTGTGTGCGGACCGACGACGCCTATCCCACTGTCGTGGCCCGCCAGCTCGGTGTGGGGACGTTCATCAACGCCAGTTGCGGCGGAGCCACCGCCGACGATTTCTGGGAGCCCGCGCGCAACGGGGCGCCACCCCAACTCGATGCCCTCGATGCGCGGACCGACCTCGTCACACTGACCATCGGCGGCAACGACGTGGGGTTCGCCGCGGTGATCGTGGCCTGCGCCCTCCGGCCCAACACCGCGCCCGAGTTCCTGCCGACGGTGGACTCGGTGACCGCGCGACTCGCCGAGGGTTTCGACGCCACCACCGGGTGCTCCGATGTGATCGACCGCCAGGCCGCGCAAGCGCTCGAGGAACTCGACGGGCGGATGGACGCGGTGTACGCCGAGATCGCCCGGCGCTCCCCCGCCGCGCGCGTGGTGACCGTGGGATACCTCTCCGCCATCCCGGACGACCGGACCCTGCTCGCCTCTCCCGACTGTGCCCCGTTCATCGCGATCCCCGAGGCCGAACGGGACAAGGTCCGCGGGTTCCAGGAGAGCATCAACCGGGTGGTCCGCGACGCGGCCCAGCGCAACGGGGCGACCGTCGTGATCCCCGACGAGCCCGGACACTCGATGTGCACGCCCCCGGAGACCCGGTGGGTCGACTTCACCGGCCTGCAGACCTCCTCGGTGCCCGTGCATCCCACGTCCGCCGGGCACGCCCACGTGGCCGGTCGGGTGCTGTCCGCCCTCTCGGGGTAGGTCCGACGCCGGCCGACGAGAGTAGAAGTTGCTTAGTTGCCACAACTACCAACGGTGGGGCAACCGGGATAGCAGACTGCGGTCATGTTCACTCCCCTACCCCGCCGCTCCGCCGGCGCACGCACCCTCACCACGACCCTCGCGCTGGCCGCGTCCCTCGCGTTGGCCGCCGCGCCTGTCGCGGCCGCGCAGTCGACCACGCAGACGGACGGCACGATCGCCGTCGGCTCCCTCGGGTCCACGGCCGGGACGCCCCTCACCGCGTCCGGGTCGCTCGGCGACCTCGCCCAGTCCGCCTATCCGGCCTACGTGGCCCTGGGCGACTCGTACGCGGCCTTCGGCGACCAGTCCGTGCTGGCCGACGGCGCCACCGCACAGGCGTGCGGCCGCAGCGCCACCAACTACGCCAACGCCCTCGACCCCAACCCCGCCGTGGGCGAGCTCACCGACGCCACCTGCGGCGGTGCCCAGATCCCCGACCTCACGGTGTCGCAGCGCACGGGCGTCCCGCCGCAGTTCGACGCGGTGGACTCGACCACCGACCTGGTCACGCTGTCGATCGGCGGCAACGACGTCGGCTTCGGCACGATCGTCGGCTGCATCACCAAGCAGGGGCCGTTCGCCAGCGTGCCGAACTGCCAGACCGCCATCGGCACCACCATCGCGGCCGGCATCGCGGAGACCTTCGGCGAGGGCGGCGAGATCGACGACGTCTACGCGGCGATCGCCGACCGTGCGCCGGGCGCCACTGTGGTGGCCACCCAGTACCTGCCGCTCATGCCGGCCGAGGGCGGGAGCTGCACGTTCACCAACCAGCTCAACCCCGCCGACGTGCAGTGGGCCCGCGGGGTGGCCGAGACCATCAACGACGCGGTCGACGCCGCCGCCCAGCGCAACGGCCACATCTCGGTGCTGCCCACCTCCGATGTCGACCGCAGCGCCTGCGCACCGGCCGACCAGCGCTGGACCGATTTCCTCGGGGGCGCACCGACCAACGCGGCCGCGTTCCACCCCACAGCCCTCGGTCAGCAGGCCATGGCCGACGCCATCGCCGCGGCGATCTGACCCCGCGCCGCCCCACTCTGCCGCTCCGGCGCGGGCCTCGGCTCACCCGTCGAACAGCCCCTGTCCGACGTACCCACCCTCCGGCGCGCCGGGCGGGAGCGCGAACACGGCCGACCCGATCGGGACGGTCCACGTGTTGAGCGCGTCCTGCTCGGCGAGCCGCCGCTGGACGGGGATGTAGGTGCGCACCGGATCGGCCTGGTAGGCGGTGAAGATCAGGCCGCTGTTGCTGATCCGGCCCGGCTCCGGCGGGTCGTCGTAGTTGTACGGCCGCCGGAGCATGGCCTCACCACGATCGCGCTGCCGGGCCCGGGCCATGTGGGACCCGGGCGGGATCACCGGCAGACCGACCTCGTCGAGGGCCTCGAAGTCGGCCGGGTCGTGCTCGTGGACCCCGGTCAGCGGGGCACCGGTGTCGATCCGCCGGCCCATACTCAGCTCGCGTGACGTGCGGTCGATCTCCTCCCAGGTGTCCATGGTCATGCGGATGCGGCGCAGCACCAGTGAGGACCCGCCCCGCATCCACCGCTGGATCTGCCCGTCCGAGGACCTCCCGTCGGAGAACACGACCTGGTCGAAGTCCACGTCGTCGGGCCCGGGGTTCTCGGTCCCGTCGATCTGGCCGAACAGGTTCCGTTGCGTGCGGCCGGTCGGGTCGGTGCCGACGGCTTTGCGGAATCCCCGCTGCGCCCACTTCTGCTCGGCCACGCCTCGCACGCCGGACGCGAGGATCCGGGCGGCGTGCGAGACGATGAGCGGGTCGTCGGCGCAGATCTGGAGCAGCAGATCCCCTTCCGACCACCGGTCCTCGAGCTGGTCGATCTGCGGGAACGCCGGCAACTGCCGCAGCCACGACGGCCGCTTCTCCGGCATGCGCACCGCGTCGAACAGTCCCGGACCGAACCCGATGGTGACCGTCAGCCGCGCCGGGTCCCGGGCCAGTTCGGGTTCGAGGTCGGCCAGACCGCCGCGACCGGAGGTGAGCCGGGCGGCGTCCTGGGACCACGCGCGCAGGACGCCCTGTATCTCGGCGCGGGTGGCCCCCGCCGCGAGGTCGAACCCGACGAAGGCGGCGTGAGCCTGCGGCGCCGTGGTGATGCCGGCCTGGTGTGGGCCGTGGAACGGCTCGGTGGCGGCCCCCACGACTCCCGAGTCGGCGACGGTCTCCCAGTCGGGGACGGCCTCGTCGTCGTCGAGGACTCCCCGCCCCGCGTACCCGGCGGCGCCACCCACCACGCCGCCGACCAGTCCACTCCCGACGACGGCGCCACCCACCACGGCTCCGGCGCCGCGGGTGAGCACCGACCGCCGGGACAGACCGCGGGAGGACTGGTCAGCCATCGTGGTTCATGCCCCCGTGGTCCATGCCGCCGTGGTCCATGCCGCCGTGGTCGCCCCCGACGTACTCCTCCTCGCCGCCGCGGAAGTCGCGGGCGGAGACGGTGACGTCCTGCTCGGTGCCACCGCCCTGGACGCCGCCGGAGAACTGCAGGGTCAGCGTGATCTGCTGGCCGGTGGTGATGGGCTGGTCCAGGTCCATCAGCATGATGTGGTTGCCGCCGGGCTCCAGGATCAGCTCTCCGCCGGCGGGGATGACGAAGCCGTCCTCCTTCTCCTGCATCATCATGCCGCTGCCGCCGGGGACGGTCTCGTGCAGCTCGGTGCGGCCACCCAGCTCCCCGGAGACGCCGGTCAGGTGGAGGTCGTCGTCACCCTGGTTGCGGATGATGCCGAAGACGCCGCTCATGTCGGAATCCGTGGCCTTGGCCCAGCCGTCCTCGAGGACGACGACGCCGGCGGACTCGGCGCTGGTCGTCTGGTCGGAGGCGCTGGTGGTCTCGGTCGAGTCGTCGGAGGCGCCCGTGTTCTCGGGGGAATCGTCGGAGGCGCAGGCCGCCATGGACAGGGCGAGGGTCAGTGCGGTGGCCGCGGCGAAGGCGGCACGGGTGTGGGAACGCATGGGTGTGTCAGTCCTTGATGTGGTGTGTGAGGTCGCCCGCCGGCGCGTGGCTCGGGCGGTGCGTGGGGTGGGATCACACAGCCACGGGCGGCGCGCGGGTGCCTCCGCGGGCCAGGAGGAACCGGTCGCGGAGGGCGCCGGCGTCGTAGGAGGAGACGAGCGGGGCGACGACGACGAGGTGGGCCGTGCCCGGAAGCGGCATCACCCGCGCCGCCACCCAGGCCAGGGTCACGGACAGGACCGCCACCAGGGCGAGGGTCACGGCGATCGCGGCGAGGTGCGCGCCGAGCATCCCGGGGGTCAGCAGCGTCGCCGGGGAGGCGGCCACCTCGGAACCGGCGCCGTCCATCGCGGCGCGGACGAGGGCGGGGTCGGTCACGTGGTGGCCGAGCACGGCGTGGGAGGAGCCCGGGGTGGCCGAGTGCGTGTGCCCGGGCGCCAGGAGGAGGTGGACGACTCCCTGTCCCGCGATCAGACCGGCCCCCGCCACCGGTATCGGGGACCGCTGCCGGGCGATGGCTGCGGAGGCCGCCCCCACGCCCGCGCTCGCCGCCGCGATCAGCAGCATCTGCCCGGGGGTCGGGGCCACCGCACCCGTCCCGGCGGCCAGCCCGTGGGCGGCGATGCCGAACACCGCGCTGACCACCGCGACGATGATGCCGACGACCGCGGTCACCACGGGGGGCACCTCGGCTCGGAACCGGTCGGCGGACATGCCCCGATTCTAGTTGGACTCGGTGATCAGCTCGATTCGGGTGCGCTCCTCGTCCGCCAGTCCGGCCTCGAGCCGGGCGAGCATGTGGGGGCGCATCTCGGGCAGGTCATCGACCGCGAACCAGCGGACGTCGGTGTTCTCACCGTCGGCGGGGTGCGGGTCACCGTCGAGGTAGGTACAGGCGAAGGTGTGGTCGAGGTACTGCGCGCGGTCGCCGTTGCCGTAGGTGACCATCCGGGAGACGCCGATGGACGCGACGCGGTCCACGCGGATGGTCACAGCGGCTTCCTCCCGTGCCTCGCGGACCGCGGCCTCGGCGGGATGCTCGCCCGGGTCGACGATGCCGGTCACGGGTGTCCACCAGCCGTTGTCAGCCCGCCGCACAAGCAGGACGCGTGCGCTGTGAGGGTCGCGTATGACGGCGGTGGCACCCGCCAGCCAGAGCGGCGCCGTCCCCACGTGACGGCGGAGCTCGAGGACGAAGTCGGGGACGGACATAGCCCAGAGCGTATCCAGACCCCGAGAAGTGCGGCGATCCCCGCCGACCGTGTGGTCGACGGGGATCGCCGGCGAACTATCCGATCGCTGACTGGGTCAGCACGGAAGAGTCAGAGACTCAGTTCTGCTCCTCGACGGGCTCGCACTCCTGGCGCTCCATGGAGCCGTTGTCCTTGAGGAACTCGATGGCCTCCGGCGGGAGGTTGCAGACGAGGCCAACGTTGATCTGCGGGAGCGGCGGGAGGTTGACGCCACCGGAGACGGCGAGGCCGATGCCGATGCCGGCAGCAGCGAGCGAGCCGACCGCGAGCAGGGTGCCGGCGTCGACGGAGCCGCCCTCGAGGGAGCCGGAGTCGAGCGAGCCCTCGACGATCGTCTCTGAACCCTCGAAGGTGGAGCCGAGGTCCGAGGAACCGAGGTCCGAGGAACCGGCCGTGATCGCGTCGAGGATGCCCTCGAGCGAGCCACCGTCGAGCGAATCGGTGTCGGAACCGGTCTCACCGAGGGAGCCGTCGGCCAGCGAACCGGCATCGGAGCCGGTCTCGGTGCCCAGCGAGCCCTCTTCCGAACCGAAGTCCGAGCCCGTGTCACCGAAGTCGGAACCGGTCTCGCCCAGCGAACCGTCAGCCAGCGAACCGGCGTCAGAACCGGTCTCGGTGCCCAGCGAGCCCTCTTCCGAACCGAAGTCCGAGCCCGTGTCGCCGAAGTCGGAACCGGCGTCGGACCCGGTGGCGATGCCGTCAAGCGAGCCGTCCAGGTCGCCCGAACCGAAGTCGGAGGAACCGAGCCCGGCGAAGATCGAGGCGAGCGAGCCGGTCTCGGCGTCGCCCGACCCCTCAGCGGAGCCGGCGTCGGAGCCGGTCTCACCGAGTGAACCCTCGTCCAGCGAACCGGCATCGGAACCGGTCTCGCCCAGCGAGCCCTCGGCGGAGCCGGCGTCAGAACCCGTCTCACCCAGCGAACCGTCAGCGAGCGAGCCGGTGTCAGAACCGGTCTCGCCCAGCGAGCCGTCAGCCAGCGAACCGGCGTCGGAACCGGTCTCGCCCAGCGAGCCGTCAGCCAGCGAACCGGTGGCCGGGTCGGCGGAACCGAGCGCGAGGTCGAGCCCGAGGCCGAGGCCGCCGAGCGAGCCCTCGGCGCCGAGGCCGAGTCCGAGGTCGAGCCCGGCACTGCCGGTCTGCGCGTTGGCGACGCCCGGCATGGCGCCGAGCGCGAGTCCGGAGGCGGCGATAACGGCGATCATCCGCTTGGTGTTCTTCATAGGAATTGCCTTCCTGTTGTTGGTGACGACCCAGCGACCCGGGTTCTCCCCCTCGTCGCCCGGTCCGGTGTGAAGCCCGGGGGCCACCCACCGTCGGATCGTGTCATCACCCTATCGAGCAACTTTCTGGACCTGTTACAAGAAGTCCGCTTAAGCCACAGCAAATGCCCAGCCGGAAGGTCGCCCTCAGAACCCGAGGTCCGGTGCCCTATTGCGCCCGAATTAGCCTTCCTGCGCCACTACCTCGCCTTATGTAGACCTTAAGAAATAAATGCCTATTGATAAATAACCTGACGACGGGTCATTTAGTGATATTCATCACTTCTCACCTGAATTCGGCGGACTCGCCGTCGGCAAGGCGCGCGACAGGCTCCCGCGTGGACGAATGTGAGGTTAACCTCGGATAAATCTGTCCCCGATCCAGGAGCGCCATGACACCGAACAGCAGCGGGGTTCAGTTCCCCACCGATTCCGCCGGGAACCGCTCCTCGGGGCGGCTGGCCAAGCAGGTCGTCGCCGACGCACTCGCCACCGTGGACCCGGCAGCGGGCGAGCGGGTCCACAAGATCAAGGACTGGCGCAAGGGATACATCCAGCCCTTCACCGAACTGGTCAGTGCGGGCGTCGCCGATGCCGCCGCATGGGACGGGGTGGCCCGCGCCGCGCTCGATTCACTGCAGTCCAGGATGGTCGGCGTCCACGAGGTCGACGGCCAGACGGTCGAGACCCCGATGACGGACTACCTCGCCGTCGTCCCCTCCCGATCCACCCCGGGGACCGAGACCGTCCAGGGCACGGCGGCCCCCGCCACCGAACTGTCCATCCCCTACCGCGGCGAGGAACTGACCGGCGCGATGCTGCGAGCCCGGCTGGACATGTGGGTCGACGCCGGGGTGATCGAGCCGAGCTGCGCGGACGCTCTCAGGTTGGTGCAGGACAACCCTGAGTGGCTCTCGCTGCCGGGCCGCGCGATGCTCGTGCTCGGCCTGGGTTCCGAGATGGGGCCCGCCGCCCGGTTGTTGCGGTGGGGCGCCGACGTCCTGGGAGTCGACCTCCCCTCGAGCCCGGTGTGGGACCGGTTCCGCCAACAGGCCGCCGGTTTCGCGGGCAGGCTCCACTTCCCCACGGACGCGGACGGCCGGCCGGGCATCGACCTGCTCACCCAGCTCCCCGAGCTCGCCGCCTGGGCCCGTGCGGCCGCCCCGGCCCCGCTCACGGTGGGCAGCTACTTCTACGCGGACGGCGGAACCCACGTCCAGCTCTCGTCTGCGGCCGACGCCCTCGTCGTCGACCTGTTGAAGGACGGGACCGCCGACGCCCTGGCCTACCTCGCCACCCCGATGGACACCTTCGTGGTCCCGGCCGACGTCCGCCGCGCCTCGGACGCGGCACTCGCGGCGCGCAAGGCCACCGACGTCAAGAGGATCGTCGGCGCCCTGACCGGACAGAAGGTCTTCCACCGCAACTACGAGAAGGGGCACGGTCCGGCCGTGCACGACGCGCTGGTGCCCCAGCAGGGGCCCAACTACACGCTCGCCAAGCGGGTCCAGCGCTGGCGGGCCACCACCGCGTTCGCGGAAGGCCACACCGTCTCCGTCAACGTCGCCCCCGCCACCGACACCCGCTCGGTCACCAAGAACAAGATCCTCGCCGCCACCTACAAGGGGGCGCACGCGTTCGGCATCGAGATCTTCGATCCCGCCACCTCGTCGGCACTGCTCGCCGCGCTGTTGGTCCACGACCTCAACGTGGGACGGCCGGACGTCGGGGTGCAGTGGGAGCACGAGTCCCACGGGGCGGCCTCGGGAGGGTTGTGGCGCCAGCCCTACCTGCCGCGGACCGCGCTGCCCGTGGCCGCACTGCTCGGTACCGTCAAGAGGTAGGAACACGCCCCGGACCGATCTGCCGGTCCGGGGCCCGCCGGTGCCGACAGTAAGGACCCCGCCATGCCGAACCCGTTCTCCAAGAGCTGGAACTACCTCAAGGCCTCGCTCGACAAGAAGGTCGACGACAACGCGGACCCCAAGATCCTCGTCCGCCAGGCCATGGACAACGCCCGCCAGCAGCACAAGTCGGTGACGGACCAGGCGGCCGCCGTGATCGGCAACGCCAAGCAGCTCGAGATCGCCATGGGCACCAAGTCCCGGCAGCTCGACGAGGTGCAGGGCCAGATCCGGCAGACCCTCCAGGTGGCCGAGTCTGCGCGCGCCGAGGGGGACACCGCCCGCGCCGCCCAGTTCGACGCGCAGGCCGAGCAGCTGGCCGGTCGGATGGTCACCCTGGAACAGGACCTCGAGAACACCAAGCAGCTGCACGGGCAGGCGGTACAGGCCGCCGATCAGGCCAAGCAGGCGGTCAGGGAGTCCGATCAGCGTCTGCGCGAGACGCTCGCGCAGGAGGACCAGCTCCTGCTCCAGGCCACCCAGGCGGAGATGCAGCACCGGACCGTCGATTCCATGTCCTCACTGGAGGGCGTCGGCGGAGGCAACTCGCCCACGTTCGACGAGATCCGCGCCAAGATCGAGGGTCGCTACACCACGGCGCTCGGCAAGCAGGAGCTCGCGGAGGCCACGGGATCCCCGTCCAGCGCGCAGCTCGACGCCGCCGCGTTCACCCGCGAGTCCGAGGGCAAGAGCAAGCTCGAGCAGATCCGGGCGTCCATGGGGCTGAGCGGTGGCGGCACCGCCGTCGAGGGCGCCGGGGCGGGTGGCGCCACCGACCGGCAGTTGACCGAGGGCGCCGGGGCCGACGCTCCCGCGGACGCCGCGACGCCCACCGAGCAGACGGGATCCTCGGGCCCCACCCCGCAGGGCGCGGGGACCGCGGAGCCGGGGCCCTCCGACCTCTCCGGTGGGCCGACCCTCCCCCGCGACACCAGGGAGTAGAGGGTCGCGTTCCGGAATTGAGGCCATGGCATAGGGCCGATGCGCGATACGCTGATGCCGGCGCTGCGCTGACACCTGCCCCGGCGCCTCTCTGATCGCGAGGAGACGCCATGTCCACCACGCCCACGGCCTCCGGATACCTCGACGACTCGGGATCGGTCGTGTTCCCCCGCCGCCTGCCCATGTCCCGCGAGCAGGCGTGGGTCGCCGTCACCGACCCGGCCCGCACCGCCCGGTGGATCGGCCCGTGGTCGGGTGACCCCGCGTCCGGCACCGTCCAGCTCACCATGACCGCCGAGGACGGCGATCCCGTCGACGGCGTCGAGGTGGTGACCTGTGACGCCCCGGGCCTCCTGGTGGTGCGGACCGGTCCGGGCGGGTGGCTGCTCACCGTGAGGATCGAGGGCGACGACGGCGAGGCCGTCATCTCCCTGGAACAGGACATCGCGGACGCCGAGTCGGCCTCCTCGATCGGTCCCGGGTGGGACTACTACCTGGACCGGTTGGTCGAGGCCGAGGCGGGGCGGGACCCGGACGCGCTGAGCTTCGAACCCGACTACTACCCCGGGCTCGCCGAGTACTACCGGTCCCTGCTCGGCGGCTGAGCGGTCCGCGGCGATCACGTCGGTCGTGGTCAGAACGCCGTGTCGTACCCCGTTGCTAGTGTTCCCCTATCGAACACACGAGCGATCGGCTCGCTATCGGCGAAGGGGGAGGCGGATGCCGGCAGAACACGGTTCGGGGATCGCGGCGGCCGGTGTGGCCGCCCTCGACGCCCTCCGCACAGAGAACCGCGCCGCTGCCGCCCGTCTGCAGGCCTGCCACGATCTCCTGGAATTGTGCGAGGAGGAGCAGTTCGCCCGCGACGTCGAGGCCGGCTACTACGACCCCGACGGGCCGGAGCGCCCGCGCGACCACGCGGTGCTCGACCCCTTCGACGTCGCCTGTGCGGAACTGGTCGCCACGTACGGCGTCCATCACCACCGCGCGTCGGCGATGCTCACGCTGGCCAGAGAGCTCGTCATCCGCTTCCCGGGGATTGTCGAGGCGATGGGGTCCGGTCTCCTGGACGAGCGCACGGCGGGGATGCTCGTCCGGCAGATGCGGACGGTCGACCACTCGGTCCTGGACGCTGTGCACCGACTGGTCGTGGACTGGTTGCTGGACTCCATCGGCTCCGGCGAGCGGCCCGGCCGCAACGCGATCCTGGCCAAGACCGACAGCATCATCGCCGCCTTCGATCCGGAGGGGGTCCTGGCCAGGTGTGCCGCAGCCGCGCGTGAGCGTCGGGTCAGCGTCCGGCGCGGGGTGGACGGCATGGCCGAGCTCCGTGCACACCTCACCTCGACCGAGGCGTCCGCGATCCACGACGCGCTCGACCACACCGCCGGGGAGCGGTTCGATCGCGAGAAGCAGGCCCGGATCGAGGCCGTCCGCAACGGCACCGGCCCGGCGTACGACCCGCATGCCCGTACCCGTCAGCAGCACCGGGCGGATGCCCTCGTCGATGCGATCCTCGGTACCGGCGATCAGGGCGAGGGCGCCGGTGACCAGCGGGACGGCAGCCGACCGACCGGATCGGTGCCCACGCCGCAGATCAGACCGACCATCACCATCCTGGCCCCGCGCGGACCGGGCGAGGAGCCCGAGGTCTACCTCCCGCGAGGCGGCCCCGCGTCGATCGACGCACTCATCGCCCTGCTCGCCCGCAGCGTCGGCGCCCACATCTCCCTCCCCGACCCCGAGGCCGGGTCCACGGACTCGGTCGGCGGTGCGCGCCGCTACCGGATCAGCGCCGAGCTCGCCCGCCGGATCCGGCTACGCGACGGCACCTGCCGTCACCCCGGGTGTTCGGTCCCCGCCCAGGACTGCGACGTGGATCATGTCGTGCCCTTCGACCATTCGGACCCGGACCGGGGAGGCCAGACCGTCGAGGCCAATCTCATGTGCCTCTGCCGGCGGCACCACAGGTTCAAGACCTTCCACACCTGGTATTACCAGCTTCTGCGGGACGGAGCGCTGACCGTCGTCACGGAGAGTGGTCACACCATCACCACCCTCCCCGACGGCCCCCTGGCCAAGTGGCGGGACCGGACGCGCAACGGGTCCGAGGCACCTCCCGGACCCGGCTCCCCCGAGCGACCCTGGCTCCGCTCCCGGCCCCTCAGCACCCACTGGTACAGGCGGGCGTGCCGGATCGCCGCGCAGCGACGCGAGAACGCGGCCGCGGCTCGGGACGACGGGCTGGTCGGTGACGACCACGACCCCCCGCCCTTCTGACCTCCCCGGTCAGCGGTGCTTGAGCAGAACCGCGCGGATCCCCTCATGGAATCCGTCGCGCAGCCGGACCCGCTGCGCCTCGGTCAGGGTGAACTCGTTGAGCATCTGACAGGCGAACTGCAGTAGAGGGCGGTCCACCGCCGGCGGGAGCACGCCCCCGGAGAGCAGATGGGCCTGGTCGCGCTGCTCCTCGGTGGCGGCCTGCTCGTACCACCAGGTCGCGTACTGCTGGCCCACGTCGAACGGCGTCTGCTCGCCGGACGAGGTCCACACCTCCTCCGAGAGGGGCACGAACTTGGAACGCAGCGGGCGGCGGTGAGGCGCCATCATCGACGGGCTCGGGCGCGACGACCCGTTGGGCGGGGGCCCCGGTGTCGAGGTCCTGGCCTGGGCCCGAGCCGGGGACGGCGGCTGCGACTGGGGCTCGGAAACTTGAGGCACGGGTTCTTGGGGCTCGCTGTGCCGGGGGTCGACCTCCGAGCGCTGGAGCTGTTGCGGTGACTGGGGCTGGGGCTGCGGCTCTGACTCACGGACCTTCCCCTCCGGCCCTGTTCCGGCGCCCGGCTGCGCGCCCCGCCCGTTCACGGGCGTCGATCCCGCTGCGGTCTCGGCGCCATCGATCTCGTGTGGATGGGGCTCATCAGCATGAGACCCGGAGATCGCCGCACAGTCCTGTTCGTCGGCCGCCCGCTCCTCCGCGTCGGCGGCCCGCTCCTCGTCGGCGATCGTCAGGTTTGTCTCGTCGGCCACCGAGGTGGCGGAGGCGCGATCGGACCGGAGATCCACCTCGACCATTCCCACCGACTCCTCGCCGACCGGCTCGCTGGCGTCGTCGCCGGGCGCGGTGGGCCGCTCGGCGGAGGATCGCACCTTGGGCGGGATCGGCCCCTCCAGAACCCTGATCTGCATGGCGTCGTGGAAATCGGTGCGCGGATCCAGCACCAACGTCGTGTCGCAGGCGTGGCGCAACGCAGAAGAGATGGAGTCCCAACCGAACCCCACCAAGTGCATCCGCACGCCGGCGTCCACCGCCACCCGGACCCCCGGGATCATGTCGGCGTCCCCGGTGACCAGCACCATGTCGGAACACTGCCCCTTGTAGGCGGCCTGGATCATGTCCGCGACCAGAAGTGTGTCGACGGCCTTCTGGGTTCGACGCTCGCCCCATTCGATCAACTGACCCGCACGCAGCTGCACGCCCTCGATCACCCGGAGCGTGCGCTGATAGCGGTGCGGACCCGAATCCGGGATCCCGTCGTACCAGTTCTGTCGCTGGACCGGCTGGTCCACGAGACCGTGGGCGACCTGATCTAAACGGTGCACGACCGTGGCCAGGGATATCTCCAACTGACCGCGCGCACCCTCCTCCCAAGAGTTGTAGAAGCTAGCTAGTAGATACGAGGTATCCACTAGAACCAGTGTCCGTTCGAGCATGATGATCACTACCTATCACTTTGTCTACGTTGGACTTCCAGCATGCCGCAGGGCGGACGACCCCGCAGGGCCCGCCACCGATCACCGAAGGGCACCCACCATGTCGAGCCCCACCGCCACCCCTCCCGAGCTGACCGGAATGGTCGTGCTGGTCACCGGGGCCGCCCGCGGGCAGGGCCGGGCCCACTGCGAGGCCTTCGCGGCCGCCGGGTGCGACGTGATCGCCCTGGACCTGTGCCGCGACATCGAGACGGTCCCCTATCCGATGGCCCGGCCGGAGGACCTCCGGGCCACCGCGGAGGCCGTTCAAGCGCTGGGGCGGAGGTGCGTGACCGCGGAGGTCGACGTCCGCGACCTGTCCGGGATGCGGGAAGCCGTCGATGCCGGGGTCGCCGAACTGGGCGGACTCGACTTCGTGGTGGCCAACGCCGGGGTGTCTCCCCAGCCCAACGCCTCCTGGGAGCGCTCCGAGGAGGAATGGGACACCACCCTGGACATCAACCTCAAGGGCACCTGGGTCACCACGACGGCCGCGATCCCCCACATCCTGGCCACCGGCCGGGGCGGGTGCGTGGTGATCATCAGCTCGATGGTCGGACTCCGGGGCGCGCCGTTCACCGCCAGCTACACGACCTCCAAGTGGGCGGTCCGCGGGCTGGCCAAGTCGCTGGCCGGCGAGCTCGGCTTCTCGGGCGTGCGGTGCAATTCCATCCACCCCGGCAACGTCCGCACCCCCATGATCGAGAACCCGTCGATGATCGCCATGATGACCGGGGGCGAGGGCACGACGCTCGAGGACGCGGCCGAGACCTTCAGCGGCATGAACCAGCTGCCGGAGCCGTGGGTGGAGGCGTCGGCGATCTCGTCGATGGCCGTCTACCTGTGCAGCTCCGCCGGCGCGGGGATCACCGGGGCCTCCATCCCGATCGACCTGGGCGGAAGCGAGAAGTTCGGGTTGTGACAGGTCGGCCCCGAGAACGCACGACGGCCCGCCTCTCGGGTGAGAGGCGGGCCGGTGTGATGCGCTGGCTCAAGGGGCCGGGGATGTTACCCGGCCGCGCCTGATCAGGTGGACGGGGTGGGCGCCACCGGGCGGGGAACGCTGACCGTCGAACCGGTGGCGGTCCACACCAGAGTCCAGAAGATGTCGACGATGGGCTGGATGGCCTGCAGGAAGATGTCGTTGGCGCTGCTCATGATGTGTCCCCTTGTGATCCGTACTGAAAGCGTACTTGCGTATCTGGCGGTCTGGTGGTCCCCGTTGCCGCCGGACGGGCTCCAGTAATCTCCTCGAGCCCCCCGCGGCGCGTGACAACCCCTATGTCGCCGCGAACCCGGTCGACGTTACACAACCGTGACAAACGATGTGGCATCGTCGCGCTCCGCCGCTGGCCAGAGCACCCTAGTCTCGATGCGAGCGGGGTCGCCGGGCCCCGGATCGAGGCTCTCCGCCATGTGGTCGATGCCGAGAATTCAGTGTGACCCAACCGACTAAACCCTACCTACGCGACCGTAAGTTACGGTACCGTAGGTTTATGGCTATCACGGACATCCCGGAATTCGCGCACCTCTCCGAGGCCGACATCGAAGCACTCGGTGACGAACTCGAGCAGATCCGCCAGGACATCATCGGCTCCCTCGGCGAGCGGGACGCGACCTACATCCGCAACACGATCCGCTTCCAGCGCGCCCTCGAGGTGGGCTCTCGCGCCCTGCTGATGGTCGGTTCGCGCAACCGCACCGCGTGGGCCATCGGCGCCGGTGCGCTCGGGCTTTCCAAGATCGTCGAGAACATGGAGCTCGGGCACAACATCATGCACGGGCAGTGGGACTGGATGAACGACCCGGAGGTCCACTCCACCACGTGGGAGTGGGACATCGTGGGGACCGCCGAGCACTGGAAGCAGACCCACAACTACATCCATCACAAGTACACCAACATCGTCGGCCTGGACGACGACGTGGGGTACGGGGTGCTGCGCGTGACGCGTGACCAGCGCTGGCATCCGTTCTTCTACGGCAACCTGGTCTACAACGCGGCCCTGGCACTGCTGTTCCAGTGGGGCGTCGGTATCCAGCATCTCGAGCTGGGCAAGGTCGCGAAGGGGCGGGACGACCGCCGCGAGACCATGAACAAGCTCGGCCTGTTCGCCAAGAAGGCCGGACGCCAGCTCGCGAAGGACTACGTCTTCTACCCGGCGCTCTCGCGCAAGGGCTGGAAGTCCACGCTGACGGCCAACCTCGCCGCCAACGGCATCCGCAACGTGTGGACCAACGCAGTGATCTTCTGCGGGCACTTCCCCGACGGCGCCGAGAAGTTCACCAAGAAGGACGTCGAGAACGAGACGCGTGCCGAGTGGTACCTCCGGCAAATGCTCGGTTCCGCCAACCTCACCGGCGGGCCCGTCATCGACTTCCTCTCGGGCAACCTGTCGTACCAGATCGAGCACCACATCTACCCCGACATGTCGTCCAATCGCCTGGCCGAGGCGTCGGTCCGGGTGCGCGAAGTGTGCCGCAAGTACGACCTGCCGTACGTGGCCGGCCCGCTGCCCGTGCAGTACTTCAAGGCGTGGAGGACCATCGCCAAGATGTCGCTGCCCGACCACATGCTGCGACGCACGGCGGACGACGCCCCGGAGACGCACTCCGAGCGCATGTTCGCGGACCTGCCCAAGCCCCTCCCCGCACAGGAGGAGGGACAGCGGGCCGGCCTGCAGACGGCACTCGCCTACTCGGCGAAGCGGCGCGCCCGCAAGGTCGCCTCGGCGGTCTGACCCGCCCGGCCTCCCTCCCGACGCCCCGACACCGAAACCGGTGTCGGGGCGTGGAGTTGTTTCGATCCAGGAACGGGATCCCGGCGATAGGCTGACCCTCTAGTCGGCAGCGGCCCGCGCTACAGCGGTCGAGCCGAAGGCCTGTGAATCACGACGACGGGAGCCACCATGGAGGACCGGCGCATGCTCATCGCCGACTCGGCGATCGAGGTGGTGGCCAGGGACGGTGTCCGCGCGCTGACCCACCGCGCCGTGGACTCCGAGGCCGGACTGCCCTCCGGCTCGACCTCCTACTATTGCCGGACCCGTGCGCAGCTCCTCTCCCTCACCGTCGACAGGCTCACCTCGCTCCTACGCGGGTTCGTCGAGGTGTCCGGGATCCAGGAACTCGCCTCCTCCGATGCCGACGACGTCCTGGCGATGCTCACTCGGATGATCGAGGGCCTCCTCGCCGACTACCGCGGCGAACTGGCAGCCCGCTCCGCGCTCATCATGGAGCTCACCGGCAAGGACGACACCACAGATCTCGTGGCCGCCCTGCTCGACCCGAGCGACCTCCTCGGCGCTCTTGACGCCGCCGGGCTGCGCGACCCCGCCGCCGCCGCCCTTGACCTCCTGGCCGTGTACGAGGGGCTGCTCTGGGAGCGCACCGTGGGCCGGCTGGCCGGCGCTGAGGTCGACCACGAACACGACGCCGACCTCCTGGGGTCCGCGCTGTCGCGCCACGAGCATCGCGGCGGACGCCTCTTCGGCCTCCTGCGCTGATTTCCCGCCCCTGAGGGGCGACAACCCGAACATCTTCCTGCGCGTGGCTGCACCGCGCTTCCTGACGCTCGTCCAAACTCGGTCTCGGCGCCACTTAGGCTCACTTGGCTTGATTTTTAAGGTTCTCACAGTCTAGAGTTCCGCCGCAGAAGCACCGTGACATGTCAGTCAAGTGTCAAGTCTGTCTGTTTCGAGCCTCTGCCACCCCTCCGTCCGAGCATTCTCACAGCTGGCCATAACCGTTGTGCGGGTGCATGTATGCGGTGTTCAGTTGCGAATCCGGGTCGCCCTTGCGGCTCCGGGTTCGCCTGGACGGACCGTGCTGGACCGGTTCGGCCGCCGCCCGGCCGAGGCACTGGGGTGAACTCAGGCAACGAATTAATCAGTTTGTTTTGACAATCGAGACCGATATGCCATAGTGATTCTCGTCACTGATTCGCAACGAATCGGACGCACCCCTCCCCTCGGGTCGACCGACCCCCGCACCAGAAGGACGGTTCATCATGAGCCAGGCAGCCGCTACCTACTTTTTCACGCTCTACGCCCTCGTCAACGATCGCTTCCAGGACCGCAAGGACCGCGGCGCTACGGCCGTGGAGTACGGGCTGATGGTCGGGCTGATCGCGGTGGCGATCATCGTGACAGTTGGCTTTCTCGGTGGTCGCCTTGATGGCCTTTTCCAGCAGGTCCTGACCGCGCTGCCCGGCGGCGGCGCCGGTGGCGGCGGAGAGTAGTCCAGCGGCTTACTCCGGCGCAGTGCCCAGTCTGGGTGCTGCGCCGGAGTCAGTTTGACCCTTCACGCCCCTCTCCCCTCGAGGACCGCCATGACCAGACCCCTCAGCGACCGCGGAGCCGCGGCCCTGGAGTTCGCCCTGGTCGTGCCGGTCCTCCTCGCCCTCGTCCTCGGAATTATCGAGTTCGGTCGCGCGTACAACATCCAGACCACGCTCTCCAACGCCGCGCGTGACGGGGTGCGGGTGATGGCTTTGGAGAACAGCGTCACCGCAGCTCGGACGGCCACGCGGAACTCCGCCAGTCCCCTGGATCTCAGCCGGGCGACGATCAGCGTCACCCCCACCAGCTGCGCGGCGACGGCTACGACCCCTGCCGGCACAGCGACGGTCACCATCACCTACCCGCTCGAGCTGCTCTCCGGGTTCCTCCCGATCGACGACTTCACCCTGACCGGCAGAGGGACCATGCGATGCAACGGCTGAAGGACGACCGCGGGGCGGTCAGCGTCATGGTCGCGCTCCTAATGATCCCCCTCATCGGCTTCGCCGCCATCTCGGTCGACATTGCCTCCGTCTACTCCGAGCGGCAGCAACTCCAGACCGGTGCGGACGCCGCAGCCCTGGCTATCGCCCAGGACTGCGCACGCGGCAACTGCCGCACCCCCCGGGACACGGCCCAGCAGTTCATCACCGCCAACACCATCGACACCGAAGCCACCGCCGGGGTGGTACCGGTACCCACGCCGTCGTCCGGGCGGGTGTCTGTGACGGGCTCCGGAGTGCGCGAGCACTGGTTCGCTCCCGTCCTCGGCATCAACGAAACCGCGATAGCAGCATCCGCCACGACAGGGTGGGGCGCCCCCACCGGCGGCAGAGCGGTTCTTCCCCTGACCTTCTCGCTCTGTGACTTCCGGGCACAGACCGGTGGGGGGATGCCCTCGGGAACCGTCAAGCGCACTATCTTCGCGTCCAAGACCGCCGGAGCCAACGGGTGCACAGGCCCCTCTGGAAACCACGTGCCCGGCGGGTTCGGTTGGTTGGCGGCGAACTCCGGCAGGTGCAGCGTCGCCAACCGGATCAACGAGGTGCTCTGGAGCGACCCCGGCAACTCGGTCCCCAACGCCTGCACCGACGCCGACCTCGTCGCTCTGAGAAACGCGACCGTACTCATCCCGATCTTTGACGAGTCCGGGGATTCCGGCAGCAACGCCTGGTACCGCGTGTACGGATACGCCGCCTTCCGGATCACCGGCTATCGCTTCTCCGGTCGCGAATGGAACAGCAGCTGCAAAGGCAACGAGCGCTGCATCGAGGGGTACTTCACCCGCTTCGTCGACATGTCCGACGACTTCGACTACGGGCCCTCCGCCCCCGCCATGGGCGCCTCAGTGGTGGCCCTGCTCCCCCGATAGGTAAGTGAGTCCCCAGTGAATCGTCGCGTCGTGGCCATCGTGGCCGCCGTCCTCCTCGCGGTGCTCGGCGCCGTGATGCTGATCAGCTATGTCAACAACGCCGATCAACGAGCGATGGCCGACATGGAACCGGTCAGCGTGTTGGTGGCCACCGGTCCCATCTCCGAGGGCGCCCCCGCCGAGGCGTTGGCAGAGCTGATCGCCACCGAGTCCATCCCCGCAGCAGCGGTGGGGCCCGGCGCCGTCTCCGACCTCGCGGAGCTCGACGGACTCGTGGCCGTGACCACTCTGCAGCCGGGCGAGCAGATTCTCGCTGGCAGGTTCGCCGACCCGGCATCGATTCTGAAGCCCGGGGAGATCCCGGCACCGCCGAACCTCCACCAGGTCTCGATCCCCCTCGCCGCGCCGAGGGTTCTCGGCGGGACCCTGACCCCGGGGGCAACCGTCGGGGTGTTCATCTCGAAGGGGAATCCGGAGAGCGAGACTCATCTCGTCCTCCACAAGATCCTGGTGCTCAGGGTGCAGGGCGGCATCACCCCACCTTCCGACGCCGAGTCGGAAGCCGATCCAGCCACCGCGGCAATGCCCGACGGCGGCATGATCGTCACCCTCGCGGTCAACGCCCGCGACGCCGAGACAATTGTGTTCGGCGCCGAACACGGAACCATCTGGCTTTCTGTGGAAGGACCCGAAGTGCCCCAGGACGGTACCCGCATCGTGACTCCAGGGAACGTGTACGAATGAGCCGCATCGTAGTGCTGACCGAGTCCGCCGATCTCCGCGATCGGGTCCGGGCCGTGGTGGGAGATAATCTCGTGGACCTGCCCCTGGGTCCGCTTCCCTCCGATCCCGCCCGACTGCTGGCCATGTCCGGAGGAACCCAACCGCTGGCCGTGGTGGTCATCGACACTGGTCCCCACGACCAGGCGGCCGCTCTCGACCTGGCGGCCGGACTCCGGCCCGACCACACGGGGATCTCGGTGGTGCTGGTCAGTGACCGGCCCGAGGAGATCGGCTTCGCGGCCATGCGGGCCGGCGTGAGCGACATCGTGCATCCCGGTGCCGATCCGGGTGAACTCGGGTGGGTCCTGGAACGGGCCCGCCGAACCTCTCGAACCGGCCAGTCCGAGTCCAATGGCGGACCCGGAGGTGCCGCCAACGGCTCGGAGACCCCACCCGGCCGGGTGATCAGCGTGGCCTCCCCGAAGGGCGGCGTCGGCAAGACCACCGTCGCCACCAACCTCGCCGTCGGACTGGCCCGGGCCGACCCGCACTCCACGGTCCTGGTCGACCTCGACGTCCAGTTCGGCGACGTGGGCAGCGCCCTCAACCTCTCGCCGGAGTACACGCTGGTGGACGTCGTCCACGGACCCGCCGCGCAGGACACGATGGTGCTCAAGACCTTCCTCACGCAGCACGAGACCGGCCTGTACGTGGTGTGCGGGCCGGGATCACCCGCAGAGGCCGATGCCATCGGGGTGGAAGACGTCAGCCGGTTGCTCCAGACCCTGGCCTCGGAGTTCCGCTACGTGGTGGTCGACACCGCCCCGGGCCTGACGGAACTCACCCTCACGGTCCTGGACAACACCCACGACCTGGTCCTGGTGACGAGCATGGACGTTCCGGGGGTGCGCGGACTGCGCAAGGAGATCGACATCCTGCGCGAACTCGGGATGGTCTTCACCGGCCGCCACGTGGTCCTGAACTTCGCCGACACCCAGAACGGCCTCACCAAGACGGATGTCGAGGCGACCATCGGCGCCGCGGTGGACATGATGATCCCCCGCTCGAAGGGTGCTGTCGCCTCGGTTAACCAGGGCCTCCCCCTGCTGCAGAACGACAGACGCGACCCGGTGACCGCCCAGCTGAGGCAGCTCGTGGGCCGGTTCACCCCGTCCGCCGCCCGCACACCGAAGTCCGCGTCGGCGGTCGGGAAGTTCCTGGGCCGCCTCAGGCCAACGCCCGCGCCCGCAGGGACACCGAGCGCGTCGGGTTCGTCGATCTCGACGGGATCAGCGAGTTCGCCGGGCACCCGGTCCGAGGGCCGGCACCGGCTACACAGAGGCGAGAACAAGGGCGACACCCGGGGAGAGAACCGAGGAGAGCAACGATGAGCCTGTCCGAACGGCTCAGGGCCGCCAAGTCCCCCGACGTCGGCACCACCGCGATGTCTGCTGTCGCTCCGGCGCCCCCGGCCGCGGCTCCCCAGGCCACGACTGCTGAGCCCGGGCCGAGCCCCGAGCGACGCACACTCACCGCCCGCAAGGCCGCCCCACACGCGACCGGAGCCGACGCCGCCGCGACTCCGGCTGTCCCCGTTCCCGTCGTCACCCCGCCGACCGACGAGCCCTCGACGCCCTCCGCGGGCGGCGACGCGCTGTCCAAGCTCAAGGAACGCGCCTCGTCGGCTCTGTTCGAGCGGATGGGGGCGCGGTTGAACAACCCCTCGCTCACCGAGGAGCAACTCCACGCTCTGGTGCGCAGTGAGCTGAACCAGGTCGTCGAGGAGGAGACCGTCCCGCTGACCAGTGAGCAGCGCAAGCGGCTCATCGCCGACATCCAGGACGACGTCCTGGGCCACGGCCCACTCGAACGACTGCTCGCCGACCCCACCGTCACCGAGATCATGGTCAACGGGCCGGACATGATCTACATCGAGCAGAGCGGCAAGCTCTCCCGGAGCCCCGCGAGGTTCACCTCGGAGGAGGACCTGCGTCGAGTGATCGAGCGCATCGTCTCCCGGATCGGTCGACGAATCGACGAGTCCTCCCCGCTGGTCGACGCCCGGCTGGCCGACGGCTCCCGCGTCAACGCCGTCGTCCCGCCCCTGGCGGTCAACGGTTCGTCCCTGACCATCCGCAAATTCTCCCGGGACCCCTTCAAGGTCCCCGACCTGATCGGCTTCGGGACGCTCACCCCGGAGATGGCGGAACTCCTGCAGGCGTGCGTGCAGGCGCGGCTGAACATCATCGTCTCCGGCGGCACGGGCAGTGGCAAGACCACCCTGCTCAACGTCCTGTCCTCGTTCATCCCCGAGGGCGAGCGCATCGTCACCATCGAGGACGCGGTGGAGCTGCAGATGCAGCAGGACCACGTGGTGCGGTTGGAGGCCCGGCCGGCGAACATCGAGGGCAAGGGCGAGATCAGTATCCGCGACCTCGTGCGCAACTCCCTGCGTATGCGGCCCGACCGCATCGTGGTGGGCGAGGTCCGTGGCGGCGAGACCCTGGACATGCTGCAGGCGATGAACACCGGCCACGACGGGTCGCTGTCGACGGTGCACGCCAACTCCCCCCGCGACGCGATCGCCCGGTTGGAGACCCTCGTGCTCATGGCCGGGATGGACCTCCCGCTGCGCGCGATCCGTGAGCAGATCGCCTCGGCCGTGGACGTGATCATCCAGCTCACCCGGCTGCGCGACGGCACCCGACGCGTCACCGCGGTCACCGAGGTCCAGGGGATGGAGGGCCAGACCGTCACCCTGCAGGACGCCTTCCTGTTCGACTACTCCGCGGGCCTCGACGCGAACGGGAAATTCCTCGGCAAGCCGGTCCCCACGGGTGTCCGGCCGCGGTTCACCGACCGCTTCAACGAGCTGGGCATCACACTCTCGCCGCGGGTGTTCGGCGCCACGAACTCGACCGGTCCGGCGGGCAAGCCGCGGTGACCCAGAGCAGCCTCTCCCCGGCGGTCATCGGAGTCGTGGCGGTCTCGATCGCGCTGCTGGTCGCGGGATACCTCCTGGTCCGGACGCTCACCCGCACGCGCCTGCCCCGCGAACGGCGGCGCCCCACAGACGCCGACGTGCCGGGTCCCGTGACCCGCGCGTCGACCGCGCTCACGACGGCGATCGACACGATCCTGCGTCGTCGGGGAACCCCCGGCGCCGGGGCGCTGGCGGAGGCCGGGGTGAAGATGCGCCTGCAGGACTTCGTCTTTCTCGTGATCGTGGCCGCTCTCGCCGCCACCGCGGTCGGGTTCGTTGCCTCCGGGCCACTGCTCGGCATCGTGCTCGGCATCCTGACGCCGCTGGCGGCCAGGGTGGGACTCTCCGTCAAGGCCGGTCGCCGCCGGGCCGCCTTCGCCGACCAGTTGGACGATTCCCTCCAGCTGATGGCCAGCAGCCTCCGGGCCGGGCACAGCCTCCTCCAGGCCCTGGCCTCAGTGTCCCGCGAAGCCGAGGCGCCCACCTCCGAGGAGTTCGCCCGGATCATCAACGAGACCCGGGTGGGCCGCGAGCTGGCGCCGGCCCTCGAGGAGACCGCCGAGCGCATGGGCAGCCAGGACTTCGTCTGGGTGACCCAGGCCATCGCCATCAACCGCGAGGTCGGCGGCAACCTCGCCGAGGTCCTCGATGGCGTGGGCCACACCATCCGCGAACGCAACCAGATCCGCCGCCAGGTCCAGGCGCTGGCCGCCGAGGGCAAGCTCTCGGCCTACATCCTCATGGCCCTGCCCATCGGTATCGCGGGGTTCCTCTTCATGACCAATCCCGCGTACATGATCCCGTTCACCCAGAGCCTGCTCGGATACACCCTGATCGTCGTGGCCCTGATCCTGCTGGTCGCCGGCGGGTTGTGGCTGCGCAAGACCGTCAACATCAAGTTCTGACCCCGTCCCCGGCAAGAGACTAGGAGAGCACCGTGTCCCCCTCGGCCCTGTTCGCCGTCCTCGCCATCAGCCTGGCCATGGCTCTGCTGGTCTGGACCGTCCTCGTGGGACTCGGAGGGGATCGCGCGCGGACGGTCGCCAACCTCACCCTCGGCCTGGACACCGGGCCGGGTGGCGTATCACCCACCCAGGAGGAGGAGTCGACTCCCGGGGCGCTGGTCGTGCTCGCCCGGCGGCTGACCCCCGGCGGGTCCATCCGGATGCTGGAGAAGTTGCTCTCCCGCGCCGGCCGCCCACCCGGCTGGTCACTGGACCGACTGCTGGTGCTGAAGCTCGCCCTGGGCCTGGGGGTCGGCACCCTGAGTGTGCTGTTCATCCGCAGCGCCGAAGGGCCGCTCCCGGTGCTGCTCGGCCTCGCGACCACCGTGGTCTGCTATTTCCTGCCCGAACTCCTGCTGCACAGCCGGGGCCAGGAACGAAGCCAGGCCATCCAGCTCGAGCTGGCCGATACCCTCGACCAGATGACCATCGCCGTGGAGGCCGGGCTGGGCTTCGACTCCGCCATGTCCCGGGCGGGAAAGAACGGGACGGGCCCGCTCGCCGAGGAACTGGTCCGGACACTGCAGGAGATCCAGGTGGGCCAGACCCGCAGGCAGGCCTACGAGTCCCTGGCCACCCGCACCGACGTGGCTGACCTGCGCCGGTTCGTCCGCGCCATCATCCAGGCCGACGCCTACGGCATCTCGATCGCCGACGTCCTGCGCACCCAGGCCGCGGAGATGCGGATGAAGCGCCGCCAGCGCGCGGAGGAGAAGGCCATGCAGATCCCCGTCAAGGTGATCTTTCCGCTGATCCTCTGCATCCTGCCGGTGCTGTTCATCGTGCTCCTGGGCCCGACAGCGATGAACATGATGGAGGCCTTCTCCTAGTGCTCTCGAGCATCACAGCAACAGTGATCCTCACCGCCGTGGTGTGCGGGGCGCTCGCCGCGGCGCTGACCGGGTCGATCCGGTCCATCGCCGACTCCGACTCGCGCTGGCTGCGCTCCGGGCTGCACGTGGGCCTGGCCGCCGCCGGTGGAGCGGGGGCCGCCGGGCTGGCCGAATCCGGGTCCGTCGATGCCCTGCCCGAGCTGCTCGCGTTCGCGGCGCTCGCGGTGGCCTGCGGGCTGCTCGTGCCGATCGACCTGGCCGTGCACCGGCTGCCCGACCTCGTCGTCGTCCCCATGTACCCGGTCCTTCTGGCGGCGCTGGGCGTGGCGTCCGCGGTGACCGGCGACTGGGGCGCCCTGGGGCGCGCCGCCGCCGCGGCGCTCGCCCTGCTGGCCTTCTACTTCACCCTCGCGTTCATCAACCCGTCGGGACTCGGGCTGGGTGATGTCAAACTCGCCGGCGTGCTCGGCCTCTTCCTGGGCTGGCTGGGCTGGTACTACGTCCTGGTCGGCACTCTGGCCGCGTTCGCGCTCAACGCCGTGGTGGCGCTGGTGCTGCTCCTCAGCCGTAGAGCCGACCGCCACACCGGCATCGCGTTCGGGCCCGCGATGATCGCCGGTGCGGCGGTGGCCGCGTGGCTCTCGGTGGCAGGCTGACACACCGCTGCCCTGTCACTCATATGCCACCGCGCTACTAGCAGCGCGGCCTGACCGCGCAAACTTCGGTAACGCATACCGTTTTCCAAAGGAGGATGCGTGGGGGACCTGGACACCCTGTAAGTGATCAAGGGTCGCGAACCCACCGCCGCGCACTGCAAGAAGGGGCAGGACAACCCACCTACCAACGGGTGGACCCGAGGGTTCGGCAATTGCTTCGACGGAAACGGCGCTTCGTCCTCGGCCGCCTATATTCGCAGACTCCCGTGGAACGCCGGGGCCAAAGTAATCACTCTCGGATGGCCAGCCTGACGCTACGGTCAGTAGAACGGATGGTTCGCGCTGCGAAGAAGCGTGTATGAACACGCAAGTCCGTCTTGTTCGACGTAGCCGACTCCAGTGAGCGCTTCGCGATATGTGAACAAGTTGTACCGGTTCGCGAAGTAGACGTCGCCAACTCGATTGTCAGAGGAGGTGTCTCTCAACACTTCACCGATAGAGTCTACCGTTAGAGGCGCGGGGCCACAGACTGCGGTATCTCGGTATCCGGGGGAGCTGTCGAGGATGTTGAGGTAGAACCCAGAGGCCAGCGGATCGAGTTCCGCAAACTCAGTAATCGCCCTCTCGGCACCGTACTGCGCGAGGCGCGAGATATCAGCGTCGCGGCTCAGAGTCACCGATAGACGATCTTCCTCGTCAAGGTGGGATTGCGCCTCGGCAATTATTTCGCGTACCACCTGATTAAGCATCGCGATCGTTTCGACCTCTTGGGGGTTGGGCGCGTGGTCCGTCGGCACGGCGGGGGCCGTGTGACCGCCTACGGAACCGAGCGAGCCCGACGACTGCGCAGAGGCGATGGCGGGCACGGTGACGAAAAGAGACGCTGCCACAAATACTGCTAGATAATTCTTCATATGTGGATGTCACCATAGTTCAGGCACCCCTGCGGATCGTTCGGCAGGATTGAACGAAGGGCGACGTGAGGTCTCCGGAAATCGACTGAAATCCATCCACGGAGGCATTCCCGTTCCTCCTACTCAGGCAGCACTTCGGCGTTCTTACGCCCGAAGACTCGCAGATCCCCGTCAAGCCCACCCCGGTTAGTCCGCGATCGCCTCCAGCGGGTCGGTCTTGGCGGCCCGGTGGGCGGGCCACAGCGAGGCCAGCACCCCCACGAACGCCGAGGCCACCAGCACGATCCCGATGGTCTCCCACGGGATGGTGGTCTCGCTGAGACCGCTGTCCGCCAGCACGGAGACGAACGCCCACCCCAGATAGACGCCGACCGCCGCGCCGACCAGCGCCCCGAACATCGCGATCTGTGTGGACTCGAGGTTGATCGTCCGCCGGATCTGGGACCGCTGCATGCCCACGGCCCGCAGCATGCCGATCTCGGTTCGACGCTCGATCACCGACAACGCGAGGGTGTTGACGATCCCCAGCACCGCGATGACCAGGGCCAGGCCCAGCAGGGCGTAGATGATGGTCAACAGCTGGTCGATCCCACCCGACTGGACGTCGATGTACTGCTGCTTGCTCTGCACGGTGGCGATCGGGACGTCGGAGAGCTCCTCGGTGACGGCGGCCAGCGCCTGGTCGGGCGAGGTGCCCTCGGCGGCCCTGGCCAGCACGATCGCGGTCGAGCGGAGGTTCTCCGGCACCAGCCGTTCGTAGACGTCGATACCGGTGTAGAAGGGTCCGAGGATCTGGGCGTCGTCGTACACGCCGGTCACCCGGAGGGTGGACTCGCTGCCGTCCGGGCCGACGAGCGGAACCCGGGTGCCCATCGTCCAGCCGTTGTCACGCGCGACCTCCCGGGAGACCACGAGGGAGTCGGCCTCCGGCTCGAGAGAACCGTCGAGGACGGTGGCCTCGAGCAGTTCCCCGACCGGCCCGCCGGCAGCCGCGAGCGCCTGGGGCTCGCCGCCGAGCTGGCCGAAGCCGAACGCGAGCCACGCCACGTCTCCGACGCCGTCGACACCCGCGATCTGGTTCTCGATGCCGCCGGCCAGCGGGGTCGGCGGCCCCTGGGAGGCCACCCCCTGGACGATGACGTCGGCGGTGATCCCCTGGTCGATGAGGCCGCTGACGCTCTCCTTGGTGGTGGCGCCGAGCGTGCCGAACGCCGCCACCAGGGTGAGACCCAGGGTCAGGGCGAACGCGGTGGCCGCGGTGCGCCGGGTGTTGCGGCCGGCGTTGGTGGCCGCCAGCTTTCCGACGGCACCGAAGGGCGCGCCGATGACCCGCCCGATCCCGCCGGCGATGGGCCTGGCGAGCGCGGGCATCACGAGGAAGCTTCCGACGATCAGGGCCGCGGCGCCGACGCCCACGGTGATCGCGCCGCTCCTCGTGGTGTCCTGCCAGGTTCCGATGAGGGCCAGCATGATGCCGCTGACCACCGCCAACAGCCCGATCGACGTGCGCCAGCCGCCGCCGGCCTCCGACGAGGCGGCCCCGACCCGCATGCCCTGGACCGGGGCGACGCGACCGGCGCGGCGGGCGGGCGCCCAGGCGGAGAACACGGTGACCACGAAGCCCAGCACCAGTGGGGTGATGACGGACATCGGGGTGAGCGCCAGGGTCCCGGAGGGGATCCCCAGGTCGAAGGCGTCGAGTACCGCGAAGATGACCCTCGCCAGTCCGAACCCGGCCAGCACGCCGATCGCGGACCCGACCAGACCGGTCAGCGCGGCCTCGGCCAGCACGGACCGGGTGAGCTGGCCGCGGGTCGCGCCGATCGCCCGCAGCAGGGCCAGCTCGCGCAACCGCTGCGCCACCAGCATGGAGAAGGTGTTGTAGATGATGAACGTGCCCACGAGCAGCGCGATCAGGCCGAAGGCCACGAAGAAGTAGTTGACGAAGTCCAGGATGGTCGAGAGCTGCTCGGAGAGCCTCTCCTTGACCTCCTCGCCCGTGCTCACCTCGTACTCGGGGAACTCGGCGGCGAGCGTGTCGCGCATCTCCTCCTGGCTCACCCCTGGCACGGCGCGGACGGCCACGTTGGTGGCGTTCTCCCCGTCGGTGAATAGCGCGCGGGCCTGCGCGGAGGTGAAGCCGACGCCGACGTAGCCGCCGACGTCCGTCTCCGAGGAGTAGGAACCCACGACGGTGACGTCGATCATCCCCTGGGAGGTGGTGTACACCCGCGCGGAATCGCCGATCGAGAGTCCCGCGTTCTCCAGCACCGACTCGGGGAGGACGACCTCGCCGTCCGCGGCCGGAGCGCGACCGTCCGAGATCCAGCTGCTGCTCCCCACGGCCTGGTCGGGCTCGACCCACTCCAGCCCCTCCGACGGGGCGCCACCCGACTGATAGGGGGTGCCGTCGGAGTTGAACATCACCACGGTGCCGGTCACCCCGGGGGTGACGGCCTCGACGCCCGGCAGTTCGAGCGCGCGGTCGGCCACCTCGAACGGCACCCCGGCGCCCCGGGGGTCCTCGGGTTCGATCATCGCGGACAGGTCCGCCGTGCCCTGGTCGAGCAGTCCGTCGAACGTGCTCTTGAGGGTCGAGGTGAACACCAGCGAACCGGTGACGAACGCGGTACCCAGCACCACGGCGAGGACGGACAAGACCAGACGCAGCTTGTGCGCCGCGATGTTGCGGAGCGAGACCCGGAGCATGGGCCGGGAATGGCTGGGGGCGTGGCCGGACGTGGCGCCCGGTGTGTGGCCGGCGGCGTGGCGGGCGGCCATCACCGCTCCTCGAGCGCGCCCATGGCCGCCAGGATCTCGTCGGACGTGGGATGGGAGAGCTCACGCACGACCCTGCCGTCGGCGAGCAGCAGCACGCGGTCGGCGTAGGTGGCGGCGCGCGGGTCGTGGGTGACGATGACGACGGTCTGCTGGAAATCATCCGCCGCGCTGCGCAGGATCGACAACACCTCCGCCGACGAGGTGGAGTCGAGGTTGCCCGTGGGCTCGTCACCGAACAGGATGTCCGGGCGCCCCACCAGCGCACGCGCGCAGGCGACGCGCTGCTGCTGACCGCCGGAGAGCTCCGACGGACGATGAGACAGACGGTCCGCGATCCCCAGCCGCCCGATCACCTCGTCGAACCACTCGCGGTCGATGGCATGGCCCGCGATGTCCTGCGGGAGCGTGATGTTCTCCTCGGCGGTCAGGGTGGGGACGAGGTTGAAGGACTGGAACACGAACCCGATCCGGTCGCGGCGCAGCGCCGTGAGTTCCTTGTCCGCCAGTCCGACTATCTCCGTGTCACCCACGCGCACCGAACCCGAGGTCGGCCGGTCCAGGCCGGCCATGCAGTGCATGAGCGTGGACTTGCCGGAGCCGGACGGGCCCATGATCGCGGTGAAACGTCCGCGCTCGAACGAGGCGCTGACGTGGTCCAGCGCGCGGACCTCGGTCTCGCCCTCGCCGTAGGTCATGACGAGATCGGTGGCGACGGCTGCGAGCTCCGCGCCCTCCGCCCGGTGCTGGGTCTCGGCCTGCGTGGTCATCTGCTCCCCTGGATCGTGGTGGTCGACCTAAAGCATGCAGGAGTTCGGAGCCGATGCCGATGGGGGATGGCCCGGATCTTGCGCCCGGGCCTTCCCGGACGGCCACGCCTCGAGCGACCTGCGGGTCCTGAATCGGCGCTCGGCTCCGGAGACGGGGTCGGTGAACCCGATGGTCTCCGCGAGCAACTGCAGCGGATGGGAGAAGTCGCCGGGCCTGATCGTCCGCACCCGCGGGTACAGGTCGTCGCCGAGGATCGGCGTGCCGAGGGCGTTCATGTGGACGCGGAGCTGGTGGGTGCGCCCGGTGGTGGGCTCGAGGCGGTAGAGGCCGAGCGGAGTGGCCGACCCACCCGGTCCGGGCTCACGCACCTCGAGCAGGGTGATCCGGGTGTGGGCGTCGGGTGGGCCGTCCACCTCGGCGGCCTGCAGCACCCCGCGGGTCTTGACGATCCGGCTGGACCGCTCGCGGACGTGCGGCGTCCCCTCCGGCGCGGGGGCCACGGCCAGATAGGACTTGGCGACCCGCCGGGCGGCGAAGAGGTCCTGGTAGGCGGCGCGGTGCGCGGGGTCGACGGTGAACACCAGGACGCCCGCGGTGAGTCGATCGAGGCGATGGGCCGGAGCGAGGTCCGCCAGCCCGAGGTCGCGGCGGAGCCGCACCAGCGCGGTCTGGGTGACGTGTCCGGCGCGCGGGGTGGTGGCCAGGAAGTGCGGCTTGTCGACGACGACGAGGCGGTCGTCGGCGTGCAGGACCTCGATCCCGAAGGGCACCTCCACCTCCGGCTCGGGGGTCCGGTACGTCCACACGTCCATCCCCCGGCGCCGCCGGGTGGAGTCGGTGACGGCCACCCCGTCTGCGGTGACCACCTGGCCGGAGGCGAGGGCCGCCTCGAGCTCGGCGAGCCGGTCCGGGAACCGCCGGCGCAGCTCCTCGGGGATGCTGCGGGGCCCCCGACCGGGGTCGGCGAGCCGGATTCGGACCGGGTCCACACCGTCACGCAACGGCAGGGGCCTCCGCGGCCGTCCGGACTTCGGCATATGCAGAGTCTAGTCCTTGGGCTACACTCACTTTTCGCCCCAGGCACCTCATGCGTCACTCGAGCGCCAGCTGCCCCCATTCACCCCAGGAGCACCCATGATCGACGCCGTTGTCGACTTCTTCCTCTTCGGCCCCGGCCGCGCCTTCCTCCCGGCGTTCCAGGGCAGCTTCAACATGGCCTACCCGCCCAACGCCCCCTTCCCCGACGAGTTCTGAGAACGCCTCCACGAATCACCCGCGGCGGTATCCTCGGGGCATGGCTTCACTCGAGAATTCCGTGGTCGTCGGCATCGACGGTTCAGCAGCCTCGACCGGCGCCGTCGCGTACGCCGCCAACACCGCCGCCACCCGGCGGGTCCCGCTCGTCCTGGTGACCAGCTACACGATGCCGGCCGCCATGTTCGCCGAGGGCATGGTCCCTCCCCAACCCGTCTACGACGAGTTGGAGAAGGAGTGTCAGCCGATCGTGGAGCAGGCCAGGGCCACGGCCCTCAAGGTCGCCCCGGACATCGAGGTCTCGCACGCGATCGTCGAGGGCAACCCGTCGCAGGTCCTGATCGACTACTCCCGCAAGGCCAAGATGATCGTCCTGGGCTCGCGCGGCCTCGGCGGGATCAAGGGGATGGTCCTCGGTTCGGTCTCGGCCTCGGTGGCCAGCCACGCGTTCTGCCCGGTCGTGGTGACCCGCGAGGACACCGACGACCTCGACCGCTCGGGCCCGGTCGTGGTGGGAGTCGACGGTTCCGAGGTCAGCGCCAAGGCCACCGCGTGGGCCTTCGCAGAGGCCTCGGCCCGCGACGCCACCCTGATCGCGGTGCACACCTGGATGGACCCGCAGGTCCAGGCCGCCGCCGCGGGGATCGCGTTGACCGACGAGGACTGGCGGCAGCTTGAGGAACAGCAGCTCGAGATCCTGTCCGAGCGGCTCGCCGGCTTCTCCGACCGCTACCCCGACGTGCGGATCGAGCGGTTCGTCACCCGTGATCGCGCGGTCCGGGCCCTTGTCGAGCAGGCCGAGAAGGCCCAGCTCGTCGTCGTCGGGTCCCATGGGCGGGGCGGATTCACGGGCATGGTCCTCGGCTCGACCAGCCGGGCGCTCCTGCAGGCGTCACCCTGCCCGGTGATGGTCGTGCGCCCGGAGTCGCACTCGTGAGCGCCGGGGAGGACGTCCGGGTGCGGCGCGATGCCGCGGCCGGCCGGTTCGAGATCGTGGTCGACGACGTCGTGGCGGGTTTCGCCGACTACAGCGACGCCGACGGCGTCAGGACCTTCCCGCACACCGTGGTGGACCAGGAATTCGGCGGCCGCGGCCTGGCCGGGCGGATGATCGGCGAAGCCCTGGAGGTCACCCGCCAAGAGGGACTGCGTGTTCGGCCCGCCTGTGAGTTCGTCGAGCGCTACGTGCAGAAGAACCCGGACTCGGCGGACCTCGCCTGAAGGGCACTGCTCACATGACACCTGAGGTGCAGGTGAGTAACGAATAAGCGACGATTAACCCCACACACGGTCCGACCGGAGGCGTTCGGGGCGCAAGCGTGTTCTCCTGTGAGAGCGGCTCGCACTCGGGCCGAGTACCTCTCGGGAAAGGATTACATCATGGGGACAATCATCGCCTGGATCATCATCGGCGGACTCGCCGGTTGGATCGCCTCCAAGATCATGAAGCGTGACGCCCAGATGGGCATCATCGCCAACATCGCCGCCGGCATCGTCGGCGCGTTCATCGTCGGTTGGCTCGTCTCGTTCTTCACCAACAGCGAGGGTGGCGCGATGCCGCAGGCATTCTCCATTCCCGGCGTCCTCGCCGCTATCGTCGGCGCCTGCCTCGTGATCTGGCTCGTCAGCCTCGTGGGCGGTCGCAGCAACCGCGGCACCCGCGTCTGACGACGCACTGATTCCAGAGAGACGCTGACTCCGGAGACGAACGGTCTCCACACGAGTCCGAACGGCCCGGCCCCGCACCACAGGGCCGGGCCGTTCGTCTCACCACCGGAGGGAAGAAAGGACCAGACATGGGCCTCATCGACAAGATCAAGAACATCGGCAGGAACCCCGCCACGCTCAACTCGGCCGTCGCGAAGACCGGGGACTTCCTCAATGACAAGGCCGGCGGCAGGAACGCGGGGCAGCAGAACCGCGGGGCGGCCGGGCCGGACAGCAGCCCGGCCCACGACCCGGCCGACGTGCAGGCCGACGACACCGTGACCGGCGAGGGTCCTCCCGCCGGCGGACGACCCCCGGCCTGAACCGGGTGATCGGTCCCGGTGTGGCCTGACACGGCACCGGTCCCGCCGAGTCCGTGGTGCCAGCCGATAGTCTGTCCCCTGTGACGAGCGCACGGTCGACCAAACCCGGACCGCGGGAGCGGCTCCTGGCCACGTCGACCCGCCTGTTCTCCACGGACGGGATCCGCGCGGTGGGTATCGACCGGATCCTCAAGGAGTCCAAGGTCGCCAAGGCCAGTCTCTACAACACGTACGGTTCCAAGGACGAGCTCGTCGTGGCGTACCTGAGGGCGATGGCAGAACGGGACCGGGCCCTGTGGCAGCGACGAGCCGACGCCGCGCCGGACTCGCGCGGACGCATCCTCGCGCTGTTCGACATCGTCCGAGAGCGCGTGGAGCCGGCGACCCCCGGCTCGTGCCACCTCGCCGCCGCCATCGAGTTCCCCCGCCCCTGCACCGACGGCGAGCGCGCCATCCGGGCGGCGGTGTCCGACCAGCGGGCCTGGGTCGCCTCGACCCTCCGCTCCGAGCTCGCCGGTATGGGGCTCGAGGACCCCGACAACATCGCGGACCTGGCGGACCGGTTGGCGATCCTCCACGACGGTTCCGTCACCGCCGCCATGCTCGGTGAGGTCGAGACCTCGGCGATGACGGCGCGGAGCATGGCCGAGCTCATCCTGGGGATGGTCACGGAACCCTCGTGAAACGCGCGACGGGTGTGGTGGGCGAGGTGCTGGTGACGCTCGGCGTGGTGCTGGCACTCTTCGTCGTCTACCAGGTGTGGTGGACCGACCTGGGCGCGGCGCGCGCCCAGTCCGACGCCGACGCCGAACTGGACCGGCGGTGGGGTGGATCGGACAACCCGCGGGGTCGCGGTACGGGCACCGATGACGGGGGACCGTGGACGTCCGGACCCGGCGACGGCACCGCGTTCGCCCGCCTGTACATCCCCGCGTTCGGCTCGGACTACCGGTTCGCCGTGGTGTCCGGGACCAGCGACGCGGCCCTGGAGACCGGGCCCGGGCACTACACGGAGACCCAGGGGCCGGGTGAACCCGGCAACTTCGCCGTCGCCGGACACCGTGTGGGCCGGGGCTCGCCGTTCAACGACCTGGACACCCTGCGCTCCTGCGACGCCCTGGTGTACGCCACCGCGGATCGGTGGCTGGTCTACCGCGTGTTGCCCGTGGACGCCCCCGACCCCGCCTCGGCCCGCGCACAGGCCTCCGAATGCCTTCCGGAGGACCTCGCCGACCGCGCGACGTCCGGCATGTACGAGGGATTGTCCGGGGTCTCGGTGGTCCGCCCGGAGGACGTGTGGGTGATCGACCCGGTACCCGGAGGTACCGAGCCCGCCTCCCCCGACCTGCTGCCCCTGGCCACGCTCACCACGTGCCACCCGCAGTATTCGGCGGCGGAACGGCTCGTGGTGCACGCGGTACTCGAACGCAGCGAACCGCGGGTACCCGGCGAGCTCCCCGCGGAGCTGGGGGGTCGGTGATGTACGCCTGGCTCTACCGGAGGCTCCCCGGAACCACCCCTGTGCGGATCATGCTGGTCGTCGTCCTGGTCGCGGCTGTGTTCCTGCTGCTCATGGAGGTGGTGTTCCCCGCGGTCGAGGCGCTCATGCCGTACTCCCACGTGGCGGTCGACCCGGCCGCGGCTCGACCACCTGCGCCCTGACTCAGTCGGCCACCCGGGGAGCGACGAGCTCGGCCACCCGCTGGACCTTGACCGACTGTTCCTGCGTGGACTGCACCGCCAGGACCTGTGTCCCGCGGGCCAGGACCACCAGGGCGCCCCCCGGGCCGCCGGTGCGGCCACCGGTCCACCCGCCCTCGACATCCGACCGCTCGGACTCGCCGACGGGCGCCGAGTCGTCCACCAACTCGGCAGCCCGCTCCTCGGACGAGACCGAGTACACGGTGGTCGTGAGCTGGACGGCCCCGTCGGCGCTGTAGAAGAAGCAGGCGGCGGGGTCGACGCGGTCATCGATCCGCACATCGGTGGCCAACTCGCCGTTCAGCCTCGACGCCTCGTCGACCGAGAGGTACGGGCACTCCGCACGGGTCACCGGTTCGACCTGCGGGATCTCCGGCTCGCTGGTCTCCGGCGGCGCGGTCCGGATCGTCCCCATCTCAGGCGCCGGTTCGGTCTCCCCACCGCACCCGGCCATCACACCGAGCAGTACGACGGACAGGGGTGCGAGAAGGGTCGTGGCGGCGATACGCATGATGCCCAGGATAGGACCCGACCCGCTGGGTAAGGTCATCACCACTGAACTGAGAGACCGATACTCATCGACGACCGACGGGGAGGCGCCCACATGACCGGCCCACCCACGCAGGCGCAGGGCGCCGACCGCACCGAGGGGCGCCGTCGCGAGCTGCGCGAGACCATCTCCTCCGTCGCGTTGGACCTGGCCCTCGAGCGGGGGCTCGACGCGGTGACGGTGGACCAGATCGCCAAGGCCGCCAACGTGTCCCGTCGGACGTTCTTCAACTACTTCCCGTCCAAGGCCGCCGCGTGCATCCCGGACGCCTTTCCCCCGGACCGCGACGCGGTGCACCTGTTCCTCACCGACCGGTCCGTGTCGACGCTGACCGCGCTCACCCGCCTGCTGTGGCTGCAGGTCGCGATGGCCCGGCAGGAGACCCCTCTGTTCAACCGGTTCCACGACATGTGGCGGCGGGAGCCGGGGATCCGCACCGAGGTGTACGCGATCCTGTCCCGGACCGAGGAGGAACTGGCCGCCCTGGTGGCCCGCCGGGAGGGCAGGGATCCCGGGTCCGTGGAGGCCGCGACGGTGGCGGCGGCGTCCATCGCGATCGTGCGGGTGGCGGTCGAGCAGTGGCGCACCGACGAGTCGCCGACCCTCCTGGAGGACCGGATCCGCGAGTCGTTCGACGCGGTCATCCGAGCGACCGAGATCCTCCCCGGCGACGCCTGAACCGTCCGGGCCGCTGTCCGCGGAGCGGTCGGGATCAGGGATCGAACGCCGACGTCGTAGGATCGGCCCATGCGATCGCAGCGACCCCGTCCCGGAACGGGGGGACGAATCGCCCGGGGGTTCGTGGCGTCGGCGGCGGTGGTGGCCGTGTCGGGGTGCTCCGCGCTCGGCTTCTCCGACGCCGGCGAGACGGGTCCGCCTCGGATCTCACCGGAACCCCGGCCCGACATCGCCGCGGCGATGGTGGAGGGTCGCCCCGATCCCGACGTGCGGTTGAACGCGTGTGAGCTCCTCGACCTGACGCCCGCCGAACTGATCGAGCTCACCGATGCCGATATGCCCGAGATCGAGCCCATAGGCTCCGGCGACCTGGGGCTGATGTGCACCTACGGCGGCCCGGGGTCACCGGAGTTGTACGAGATGCAGCAGGCGGAGGCGGACGCAGAGGCAGAAGCCGAAACCGAGGCCGAGAACGGGGCCGACGACGAGTCGGAGACGGGCACGGCGACCGGGACGGCGGACCCCGGGGACGGGACGGGCGAGGAGCCGGAGACCGTGGCGGGGGCCGACACCACCACGGAGGTCAAGCCCATGCCCACGACCTCGCCGACGACCACCCGGACCACCACCGGTGAGCGCGACGAGATACCCGACACCTTCGCGGCCGGGGTGGTCAAGCCGCGTGGGGGCCCCCAGGCCGCACTCCGCGGCCAGCCCGCGATGTTGGGGGTGCGGTACGCGTGTTCGGAGATCCGCGGAGGTGACGCGGCGACAATCGAGGATGCACCCCCGGCCGCGCCCGAGGCCCCCGCTCCGGTCGAGCCCGAACTCGACACCGCGTACATCGACTGCGTGGCCGCCCCGACCGGCGGGGGCGTCGAGGTCCACACGATCCTCATCGCGGACAACGACCTGTGGCACATCACGCTGATCAGCCCGGAGACGCCGCGTTCCCCCGATGCCGAGGCACGGGCGCTGGAGGGTCTGCGCAGGGTCGCCGAGCACATCCTCGACTGAACCCGGGCCCGCCCGGCACAGAAATGGGAAACGGCGCCGGAGCCCCTCAGCATCCGACGCCGTTCCCTCTTGCGGACTGCGCATCGCGCCTTCCGGAATCCACGCTCGCCTCGGAAGGCGGCGGGCCGGCACCCCCCCAGGTGCCCCGGTATACATACCGGCCCCTCCTCGTGAAGTGACAGCCCCTCGTCCGCACTTCACCTCGCCACCGCACCCCCCGGCCGGTGACTGGAAAGACTCTATGTTGCACCCGCGACGCAGGCAAGGCCATGATCTGCGGTTCTTCTGTTGACTTTAGGTCAATAAGTGGAGCCGGGGGATCTACCAGCGGTTCTGCGAGCGCCGATACCAATGAACATTGGAACGGTGGCCCGTCGGCCCGGGGACGGTGCGTATCGGACCCACGAAGCCCGGTCGGCGCAACGGGTACCCGGCCGCCGGGGTCCGAGGTATTGTTGCCGCTGTTGCCTGTGTGACGCATGTGATTCTTGTGAGTCGCGTCCCGAATCAACCCGCCCGCACCATCACCGCCGCCCGCCTGCCCGCGGCCGAAGGAGAACGATGTCCCGCCGATCCCGCTTCCTCGCGACCCTCCTGGTCACGACCGGCCTCGTCGTCGGCCTGGCCCCCGCCGCGTCAGCGCAGTCCGTCGCCTTTCCCGGCCTGGAGTCGGCACCACTCCCCCAGCTGCCCGGGCTGGCCTCGCAGCCCGTCCTCACGATCCCCGTGCCGGCTCCGCCGCGCCCCGCCGTGGAGCCGGTGTCGTCGGTGTACCCCACCCGCGACGAGACAGTGGGCGTGGCGCAACCCGTCATGATCCGCTTCGACCGCCCCGTCGCCGACCGCGCCCGGGCGGAGGCCTCCGTGGGGATCCGCACGGCACCGGCCGTCCAGGGCAGGTTCTACTGGGTCGGCGACACGGAGCTCCGCTGGCGGCCACACGAGTTCTGGCCCGCGGGCACCTCGGTCACCGTGTGGGCCGGCGGGCGGGAGAACACCTTCCGCACCGGCGACGCCGTCGTCTCGACCTACGACGACGCCACCCACCTGGTCACCGTCACGCGCAACGGTCAGGTCGTCCGGACGATGAGGGCCTCCGCGGGACGGGACTCCTACCCCACCCACAACGGTGTCTACTACAACGGCTGGCGCGCCCGGGAGGTCCGGATGGATTCCTCCACCTGGGGGCTGTCCAGGACGGCGGGCGGCTACGACACGACCGTCGAGAACGGGGTGCGGTTGAGCTATGACGGCATCTTCATCCACTCCGCCCCGTGGTCGATCGCCGACCAGGGTGTCCGCAACGTCTCCCACGGCTGCATCAACCTCAGCCCGGAGGACGCGGCCTGGTACTACGACAACACCCGCAACGGCGACCCGTTCATCGTGGTGGGCGGCCCGGGACGGCAGTTCGGCGAGTTCGACGGTCAGGGCGACTGGAACTACTGATCCGGCTACCGGGCCGACCACCGAGCCGACCACCGGGCCGGCCACCGGGCCTTCCCCCGCGGGTCGGGGTGAAACACAATCGATATGGCGCACGACACCCTAAGAGAGTCCTCCGCCTAGGCTGAGAGGTACCCCTCGTCTCCGTCGTCCCCAGGAGTAGCAATGACCCGTTCGCCCCGGATCCCGGTCCTCGCCTCGATCCTCGCCGCGGCTGCCCTCGTCCTGGGGCTCGCCCCGGCGGCGAACGCGCAGTCCGTGATGCCCCCGAGCCCGCCCGGTATCCCCCAGTTGGAGAACGCGCCCCTGCCCACCCCGCTCATCCCGGGTGTCGGGGCGATGCCGGTCCTCACCTACCCGGTGATCGGTCCCGACCGGCCCGCGCCCGAGTACGGCGACGTCAACGTCTTCCCCACGCAGAACGAGATCGTCGGCGTGGCCCAGCCGGTCATGTTCTTCTTCGACCGACCCATCGCGGACCGGGCCCGCGCAGAGGCCACGCTCGGCATCCGCACCGAGCCCCCGGTGGCCGGGAAGTTCTACTGGGTCAACAACTCCGAGGTGCGGTGGCGTCCGCACTCCTTCTGGCCGGTCAACACCTCGGTCACCGTCTGGGCCGGCGGCAAGCGGCAGCAGGCCTTCCGCACGGGTGACGCGCTGATCGCGGAATACGACGACCGCACCAAGCACATCACCGTGACGCGAAACGGCCAGCACGTGCGCACCATGCGGGCGTCGGCGGGCATGCGCGGCTGGGAGACCTACAACGGCGTGTACTACACGGGCCAGCGTGGCCGGAGCGTCCGGATGAACTCGGAGGCGTTCGGGCTGCGCATCGAGAACGGCGGGTACGACTCGATCGTCAACGACGCGGTCCGGATGAGCTACGACGGCATCTACATCCACTCCGCGCCGTGGTCGATCGCCGACCAGGGTGTCCGCAACGTCTCGCACGGCTGCATCAACATCAGCCCCGAGGACGCCCGCTGGTACTACGAGAACTCACGCAACGGCGACCCGATCATCGTCAAGAACGGACCCGGTCGGCAGTTCGGCGCCTTCGACGGCCAGGGCGACTGGAACTACTGACGCGGGACGCCCGGCCCGCAACGCTCGCTAGCGCAGTGGCACGGGCGCGAGCACCCCGACGACGCCGTCGGCGGGAACGCAACGCGGTGGAGCGGACGCGACACCGCCCGCGGCGGCGTGCGTGCCGCCCAGAGCGTCGGTGACGAGGTCCACGGCCCGCGGCGAGGCCAGGACGGTCAGGTGCCCCGAGCGGTCGACCTCGCAGCCGTCCTGGAGCAGGACGACCCGCAGGTCGACGAAGTCCGGCACCACGGGCGCGGTGACGGGGCCGGTGAGCTCGTCGTAGTCCGAGACCACGGCGACGTACCAGACCCCACGCGCGAACGGCACGCCCTCGTCGCCGAGCCACGCGAGGGTGGCCTCGGCGTCACGCTGCGCGGTCTCGGCAGACAGCACCCCGAACGCCTCGGTGACGAACTCCGGCGGTCCCTCTCCCGATCTCGCCGGGTCCACGCCCAGCGTGACGACGGTGCGTACCGCGTCCCTCCGCGTGGTGGCGGTGACATAGGACGCGATGATCGCGCCCTGCGAGTGCCCCACGAGGTCGACCTCCGGGGCTCCGGTGAGTGCGCGGACCCGGTCGATCTCGGCGGCGAGCTGGGGAGCCGACGCGCCCGTGAGCGAGTCGAACCCCCCGGTGGAGCCGAGCCCGGGCGGGGCCCCGACCGTCGGCGCCCACACGCAGTAACCCTCGGCGGCCAGGGCGGCCCCGAAGGTGGCCCACGAGTTGCCGCCGTTGAGCCCGGTGCCGTGGACGAGGATCACCGGAACGGGATGTCGGGCGCTCGGACGGCAGTCGTCACGATTGACCCCGGGCGGGTCCGCGAGCCCGTGGGTGAGCTGGTGGGCCGCTCCGTCCCACCAGCGCCACGGGACCTGGGCCGTGGTGGGAGACGCCGAGACAGATCCGGGCGCGACTACGAGGAGCGCGGCCGCGACGAGTCCCGCGATCCCCGGAGCCGCTCGTCGTGCGGTCATGAGCCCGGTAGGGCCGGGATCGGACCCAGGTACGGGGCCACCGCCTCGCAGCGCGGAGCACGAGGATTGGCCGGATCGAGCGCGTTCAGCACGAAGTCTGCGGTGCGCGGGTCGGAGGCGATCGCGAGGTGCTCGGCCTGGTTCTGCTCACAGCCGTCCTGGATCACGACATTCGTGGTGAGCGGCCCCGGCACGAGACCCGAGGTGTACGGCGTGACCAACTGGTCGTAGCGGGTCACCGCGTTGAGGTACCGCACCCCGGGGGCGTAGGGCGACCCTCCGCTCCACAACAGCTGGAGCACCTCGGAGCCCGGGGACATCTGGGACAGGGCGGGGATCTGACCCAGTTGGTCCGAGACTCCTGGAAGGTCGTCCAGAGACCGGCGCATGCCACCACCGGAACCCTCCCACAGCGGGGCGATCGAGGCGACGGTGTTCACCTTGCCCGGGCGTCCGACTTTCGCCACCAGACCCGAGACGATGGTGCCCTGCGAGTGGCCGACCAGGTCGACCTGCTGGGCCCCGGTGGCCGCGAGCACGCGGTCGACGAACTCCCCGACCTGCGGCACCGAGACCTCGGCGATGTCGGACAACCCGCCCAGCTCGTTGACCGGCCACGGGACGTCCGGCAACGCGCCGTAGGTCAGCGTGAACACGCAATACCCCTCGTTGTGCAGCAGCGGGCCGAAGGTCGCCCAGTTGGTCACGGCGCCGCCTGAGGTGCCGTGCACCAGGACCACCGGACGGGGCTTGGCGGGCGAGGGACGACAGTTCCAGTCGTTCGCGCCCGGCAACGTGGCCCCCGGCTGCGTGATCGCCATTGCGGCGCCGGTGAGAAAGCTGTAGGGCACGGGGAGCGGGGCCCGGGCGGTCGGGTCCGTGGCGTGGGCGGCGCCCGCGCCCGTCAGTACGAGGGCTGCCGCAGCCAGCGAGGCCGCTGCGGCGCGGGCGGCACCGATTATGTTCATTGGCTTATTAAGCCACGTCCGGTGATCATCGGCAGGTCCTTTGCGTAGACCAGCCCGGGCTCCGCCGCGACCACGGCCTCCACCGAGTTGACCAACCTCATCGCGGTGACGAGCATCCCCGACTGGTTGTGGTCACCGTGCTCGGCGTGGTGGGTGAACTCCACGCGCATGGCCGGCTCGCCGAGGATCTCAACGCGGTAGCAGCCGTCACCGTGGTCGGGCCGCGGCCAGTCCGGGGCCTGGTCGGTGGCCGTGCGGGTGACGTGCTCCAGCACGATGCGGTCCTCGCCGTCGACCTGTCCCACCACCTCGAACCGCATCGCCGCCTGGGTCCCGGCCGGGACCTCGCACGCCAACAGCGACAGGTCCCGATCCGCGGGCAGCCGCTCGTGGCGCTCGATCAGCGGCTCGTCGAGCGTCACCTCCAGCGCGGCGGCGAGCTGACGGACCACCGAGCCCCAGCCGGCGGCGAGCATCCCCGGCCGCAGCAGCGGCGGGAGCGTGTCCATCGACCGACCGAAGCCGAACAGCCGCCGCATGGTCTCCCCCTGGTGGTACACCGAGTAGTCGGCGATCTCCCCCACCCGGATCAGGTCGATGCGCCGGGACAGGCTGGTCATGACCAGCGGCAGGACGTCGTTGGCGAAACCCGGGTCGATTCCGTTGACGTGCAACGTGGCGCCACCCTCGCGCGCGGCGTCCACGAGCGGGTCGATCATCTCCTCCGGGAGGGTCCCGTGCGGGTACTGCAGCAGTACCGGGCCGGAGGCCACGACGTCGATACCTGCGCGCAGGAAGCCGCGGAAGTCCTCGATCGCCGGCATGAAGCGGGCCTCGGTCTCGGCGGTGTACACGATCGCGTCCGGTTCGAGCGCGAGCAGCGCCGCCCGGTCGTCGGTCGCGATCACCCCCAGATCCCGGTCCAGACCGGCGAGCCGGCCCGCGTCGATGCCGACCTTCGCGGGATCGGAGACGAAAACGCCCACCAGCTCCAACTCGGGCCGGGAGTCGACGGCCTCGACCGCCATCCTGCCCAGATATCCCGTCGACCACTCCACGACCTTGATCGACACTTCTCCGCCCGACACATCCCGGATCGTCATGTCCGGACAGTAGCCGCTCGCATGACCTGCCAAGACCGGGTTTCACCCATCAGTCAGATCAGCGCTCCGCAGCAGCCCTTCTACGACATCAACCCCTCTGCGGGGACGTTCCGCGCTCGGCGACGTCCTTGGCCGCGTCGGGATCCTGGGAGCCCGGCCGACCGCCGACGTGGGCCTCCGCACGCATGCGCTCGCTCATGTGCGGGTAGTGCAGTTCGAACGCCGGGCGCTCGGAGCGAATCCGGGGCAGGGTCACGAAGTTGTGACGCGGCGGCGGGCAGGAAGTCGCCCACTCGAGCGAGTTGCCCGCACCCCACGGGTCGTCGACCGTGACGATCTCACCGTAACGCCAGCTCTTGATGACGTTCCAGATGAACGGCAGCATCGCGATGCCGAGGATGAACGAACCGATGGTGGAGATCTGGTTGAGGACCGTGAAGTTGTCCGTCGCCAGGTAGTCGGCGTACCGGCGGGCCATGCCCTGGTTACCGAGCCAGTGCTGCACGAGGAACGTGGTGTGGAAGCCGATGAACAGCAGCCAGAAGTGCCACTTGCCCAGCCTGTCGTCGAGCATCCGGCCCGTCATCTTGGGGAACCAGAAGTACACGCCGGCGAAGGTGGCGAACACGATCGTGCCGAACAGCACGTAGTGGAAATGGGCCACGACGAAGTACGAGTCGTGCACATGGAAGTCGATCGGCGCCGCGGCCAGCATGATGCCCGTCAGGCCACCGAAGAGGAAGGACACCAGGAACCCGAGCGCGAAGACCATCGGCGTCTCGAACGTCATCTTCCCGCGCCACATCGTGCCGATCCAGTTGAAGAACTTCACGCCCGTGGGAACGGCGATGAGGAACGTCATGAAGGAGAAGAACGGCAGGAGCACGGCGCCGGTGACGAACATGTGGTGCGCCCAGACCGCCATGGACAGCGCGGCGATCGCGAGGGTCGCGAAGACCAGACCGGCGTAGCCGAAGAGCGGCTTGCGCGAGAACACCGGCAGGATCTCTGTGATGATCCCGAAGAACGGCAGCGCCAGGACGTACACCTCGGGGTGACCGAAGAACCAGAACAGGTGCTGCCACAGGATCGAACCACCGTTGCCGGCGGAGAAGATGCGGCCACCGAACTGCCGGTCGTAGAAGACGCCGAGGGCCGCGGCGGTGAGCAGCGGGAAGATCAGCAGGATCAGGACTGACGTCACGAGGATGTTCCACGTGAAGATCGGCATCCGGAACATGGTCATACCCGGTGCGCGGAGGCAGATGATCGTGGTGACGAAGTTGACGGCGCCGAGGATGGTTCCGATACCGCCGATGCCGACGCCGAGGATCCACAGGTCCGCGCTGACCTGCGGCGAGTACTCCTGGCTGGCCAGCGGCATGTACATCGTCCAGCCGAAGGAGGCCGCACCGCCCGGGGTGAGGAAACCGGACATCACGACGATGCCGCCGGCGGTGAACAGCCAGTAGCCCAGAGCGTTCAGTCGCGGGAAGGCGACGTCGGGGGCGCCGATCTGCAGCGGCATGATGTAGTTCGCGAACCCGACCACTATCGGCGTTCCGTAGAACAGCAGCATGATCGTGCCGTGCATGGTGAACAGCTGGTTGAACTGCTCGTTGGACAGGAACTGCATGCCCGGGATGAACAGTTCGGCCCGGATGAGCAGGGCCATGAGCCCGCCGATGAAGAAGAAGACGAAACAGGTGACGATGTACATCAGGCCGAGCAGCTTGTGATCGGTCGTCGTCATCATCTTCCACACGAACGACCCCGGTCGGCCTGTGCCGGTCGGGGCGCCCGGTGGATGGTCGAGATCATCGGCCGGACTCATGGGCGGGACGAGTACCTCTGACATGTTCTCCCCGATCGTCGGTGGATCCGAATCTAGGGAGCCGCACCGGCGAGCGCATTGATCTACGTCAACATCGGGTGAGGTAGGACACACGGGGCGGTTCCGGGCCACACTGGGAGACATGACCGCTCACGGGGACGGCTCCGGACTCGCCGGTTCCGCACTGTTCGCGTCGCTGCCACCGCGCTGCTGGGCCTACCTGGCCGACTCCTCCCGGACGATGGAGGCGCGTCCCCGTTCCACGGTGCAGCTGGCCGGGGAGCCGGTGAGCCGACTGGTGGTGATCGTCGCCGGCGCCCTCCACGTCATCCGGGAGGACCGGTCCGGCCGCCAGCGGCATGTGAGGATTCTCGGGCCCGGCCGTCATCTCGGCCTCGTGGAGTTCGCACTGGGCTGCCCCGCTCGTCACAGCGTCGTCGCCGCCGAGTCGACGACACTGGCCACCGTCTCGCATGACGCCCTGCGCGCGGCGGCCGCGGCGTGCCCGGTCCTCCACGACTCGATCAGACGAGCCCTGGCCGAGAAGGTGGTCGAATGCGAACAACACCTCGATTCGCTCACCTCGGAGGACGTGTCGACGCGGCTGGTGTCCTACCTGCTCTCACTGCCTGCCACGCCCGGCCAGGACGGGCGCCCCCGGGTGCGACTACCTGTCTCCCAGTCCGATCTCGCTTCGCATCTGGGGACCACGCCGGAGACACTGAGCCGCCGCCTCCACGAACTCATCGACTCCGGAGCGGTCGAGCGGGTCGCCCGCCGCGAGTTCGTCCTCGAGCACGGTCGACTCACCAGATGCTGACGCGCTCCTCGGGGGCGAGCCACAGTCCGTCACCCTCGGTCACCCCGAACGCGGCGTGGAAGTCGTCGAGGTTCCGCACCACCTGGTTGCAGCGGAACTCCGGCGGGGAGTGCGGGTCCACGGCGAGTCGACGGGCGGCCTCCTCGGCGCGGGTCTTGGTGCGCCACACGATCGCCCAGGAGGTGATCAGGCGCTGGATGCCGGTCATACCGTCGATCTCCGGACCCACCTTTGTCCCCTGGGCCGGCTGCGCGTCGGAGCCCTCCCCGGTCGACCCCTGCGCCAGCCGGTAGGCCAGCAGCGCGATGGTCAGTCCGCCGAGGTCGCCGATGTTCTCCCCCACCGTGAAGGCCCCGTTGACGTGGTCCTTCGCGGGGTCCAGACCGTCCGGGGTCAGGCCCTGGTACTGCTCGATCAGCGCGTCCACGCGGGTGGAGAACGCTGAGCGGTCGTCGTCGGTCCACCAGTCCACCAGGTTGCCGTCGCCGTCGTACTTCGACCCCTGGTCGTCGAAACCATGGCCGATCTCGTGGCCGATCACCGCGCCGATCGCCCCGTAGTTGGCGGCGTCGTCGGCGTCGGCGTCGAAGAACGGGGGCTGGAGGATGGCGGCCGGGAACACGATCTCGTTCATCACCGGGTTGTAGTAGGCGTTGACCGTCTGCGGGGTCATGTGCCATTCACCGCGGTCGACCGGGCCGCCGAGCTTGCCCAGTTCGTAGCGGTGCTCGAACTCGGCGGACCGCCTCACGTTCCCGAGCAGGTCGTCCGGTCGCACCTCGAGCGCCGAGTAGTCGCGCCACTCGTCCGGATAACCGATCTTGGGCACGAACGCCTCGAGCTTCTCCTGCGCCCGCTCGCGGGTCTGGGGAGTCATCCACGGCAACCGCGCGATGGAGTAGCGGTAGGCGGCGGTGAGGTTCTCAACCAGTTCCACCATCCGGGCCTTGTGGCCGGGCGGGAAGTGCCGGGCCACGTACTCCTTTCCCACCTCCTCGCCGAGGGCCCCCTCGACCGCGGCGACGCCACGCTTCCACCGCGCCTTGATCTCCTCCGTGCCGGACATCGCGGTGCCGTAGAAGCGGAAGTCCTCCTCCACCAGGTCGCTGGTCAGGTAGGGCGCGCGCGAGCCGAGGACCCGCCACCGCAGCCATTCCTTCCACGTCTCCAGTGGTTCGGTCGACCAGAGTTCGGCGACCGCGGTGAGGAAGTCGGGCTGCATGGCCACGAGGCGGCCGAAGGTCTCCTCCGAGCCGCCCACCTCACGGGCCCAGTCATGCCAGGGGAATCCGGGCGCCAGGCCGGGGAGCTCGTCCCAGGTGACGGGGTTGTAGGTCTTGTCGGCGTCGCGGCGGGCCACCACATCCCAGTGCGCGGAGGCGATGCGGGTCTCCAACGCGACGATCCGCTCGGCGCGGGTGCGGGCGTCGTCGTTCCCCGACAGTTCCGCGAGCACGAGCATCCGCGCGATGTGGTCCGTGTACTGGTCGCGCAGCTCCGCGTACTGCTCCTCGCGGTAGAAGGACTCGTCGGGCAGTCCGATGCCGTACTGCACCAGGTAGAGGATGTACTCGGTGGAGTTCTTGGCGTCGTTGTTGACGTAGGCGCCGACCAGTCCGCCGACCCCCACCTTCTCCAGTCGCGCCATGGCCAGGGCGAGCGAGTCGGCGTCGGTCGCGCCGTCGATCTCGGCCAGGTCGGGTGCGAGCGCGGCGACGCCCGCGGCCTCGACCGCGTCGGTGTCCATGAAGGAGGCGTAGAACGCACCGATCCGCGAGTCCACCGGGGCGTCGGTGATGATGTCCCGCACCCGCTCCTCGGACAGGTCGCGCAGGGCGAGGAACGCCCCGTCGATAGGCCGGTCCGCGGGGATCACGTGATCGCGGATCCAGGTGCCGTTGACGTGTTGGTAGAGGTCGTCCTGGGGACGGACATCCCGGTCGACGTACTGGAGGTCGAGGCCCGAGGGGCGCGAGTCGTCGGTCGTGGTGATCTCGGTCGCTGTCATGCGACCAGGTTACGGAAAGGTCCGTCGACCGGTCCCTCAGTAGAAGCCGTTCCGGGCGTTGTGCTCCTTGGCGCCCGAATAGGCGTCGACCATCCCCCAGACCCAGAACCCGAGCATGATCGGGATCCCTATCAGGACCACTGACAGCAGGATGCCGAGGAAGTAACCGGCCATGATGCCGATCCCCTTGCCTGCCTGGCCGTTGATCAGCGTGCCCAGCCCGGGCAGGAAGAAGGACAACACCAGCGAGAGCGCCGGTTCCTTGCGCGACGCCCCGTGATTCGGCGCGTAGGGGTGCATCGCGCCGTAGCCCGGTGAGCCGTAGGGCTGCACGCCGTAGGGCTCCATGCCGTAAGGCTGGTTCCCGAACTGCTGGGCCCCGTAGAAATGGGCGCCATAAGGCTGCTGGTCGAACGGCTGGTGCCCGAACGAGGTGGTCTCGTAGTTCTGCTCACCGAAGGGCGCGGACCCGTAGGGCTGCGTCCCGTAAGGCTGTGTCCCGTAAGGCTGTGTCCCGTAGGGCGAGAACTGGTCGCCGGAGTTCGACGGGGTGCCGTACTCCGAGCCGTAGCCCCGGGGGTCGTCGCCGTAGGACTCGTGGTTCTCGGACGGGGAAGTCATGTCCTCCACAGTAACGCGGTCGAACGGTGCCCCGGTTGCGAGCAGGTCTCAGTTGCGCGCGGTCATCCCGGGCCGGGCCCAGATGTCGGCGCAGTCGACACAGGCGTCCTCCGACACGACACCGACCCGCTGCAGTTGGCCGTACATCCAGCACCCCAGGCAGAACCCCAGGGCGGCCTCGGCGAGAGCGGCGGCCACCAGCACGCCCAGGACCACGACCCCTGCCGACGTCAACCCGCCCAGGAACAAGCCGAGCGCGACCGAGGACATGACCAGGCCGATCGTCTGGGCGAACCGCTTGGGCGCGCCCGCGACCAGCTTGGGCTCGGAGCTGACCCTGGGCGCCAGCACGTGCACCGAGAGCCTGCCGAACGGTGAGTATCGCGGCCCTCCGGCCACCCGGAGGGCGAAGCCGACGACCAGTGCCGCAGCGAGCCAGGTCTGCGCCGGCGGCGGTGCGAGCATCGTCACCACCGCGAGCGTCACGACGAGCCCGGCTGTGCACCGGGCGGCATAGTCGTTGACGACCTCCGGGAACGCGAACACCTCTCGCAGGCTCACAACCGACCTCCTCGACCTCTCGGTACCGTGCGTACCGCCACTCTGCATAGACAGATCTGTCTACCCATGCCTCGAGGGTACGCCTGACACCGCGAAAGTCCCAGCCCGGATATCCTGCGGGGCATGGCGCACCGGAGAGCAGCGGCCCAGCAGCTCGGGCGCGCGGTCGTCGCGGGTGTCGGACTCGCCCTGGCCGTCGGCGCCTGCGGGCAGGCGGACCCGGGCGGGTCACCCGCGACCACCGCCGGACCGGGCACGCCCACCACCACACCGAGCGTCGCCGCCGGGACGCCCGCCCCCTCGCCCGGGCCGGACGCCACACCCGGGTGCGAGGTCCTGGTCGGACCGGTCCACAGGCTGGTCACCGGTCAGGTCGACTCCGGAGTCGGCTCCGAGGAGGTGCGGCGGCTGGCCGACGGCGTCGAGGACAACGCACTGTCCACCGTGGCGAGCCGGATCTCGGGCCTGGTCGTCCAGCAGCCCGCCGTCGACCCCTCGACCGTCGACGCCCAGTGGGAGCAGTTCGCCCGCCTCTGCGATCTCGACTGACGTACCCCGCACCTAGGCTGGCGGCCGTGCCCCCACCGCTCAGACGCCGATCCGGCTCACCCCGACCGCCCGCCGCCCCGTCACTGCCGCGGCGGGAGCAACTCCGGTCGCCGCGGTCCGAACTCGAACCGGACGGGTTATGGGACGGCGTGTGGGCCACCGCCGAGGACGCCCCTCCGCCCGACGAGGGGGCGGCGCTGATCGGCGGCGCGGAGATCCGAGAGTCGACACTGGAGGGCATCAGACTCAGCAGCGCCAGGGCCGACTCGCTCCGTCTCACCGACGTCGTGGTCAGCGGCTGCGACCTGTCCGGGATGGTCGCCGACGGGGCCACGTTCACCCGGGTCAGGTTCACGGGGTGCCGGCTCACCGGCCTGGTCCTGTCCGACGCCAGACTGACCGACGTGTCCTTCGAGGACTGCCACGCCGACATGATCAACCTGCGGATGGCCCGGCTCCAGAGGGTGCGCCTGTCCGCCACCCGCTGCAGGCAGGCGGACCTGCTGGAGGCGCGGGTGGCTGATCTGTCGACCGACGGCGCCGATCTGCGGGGCGCGAGCCTCGATCGGGCCACGTTCACCGCGGCGGACCTCAGGGGTGCCGAGCTGGAGGACGTGCGGGGAGCGTCCGCGCTCCGGGGGGCGATCATCTCGCCGGAGCAGGTCCTGGGGGTCGGACTGGCACTGATCGGCGAAGCGGGGATCAGGGTCGAGTAGGCGCGATCGGGCGACCGGTCAGGGCAGGTGGGAAGCGGCGTCGCGCCACTGGTTGACGGCCCGGTTGATCACTGCCTGGAGACGGAGGACCTGGTCTCGATCCGTGAGCGCGATGCCGTCGACCCCCGTCCGCAGGACGAGCTCGGGCACTCCGCGCCCGGCACCGTTCTCGTCGAGCACCGCCTTCTCGACCACGGTCACCTCGAGAACCGCGTCGTCGGCCGGCCCGTCGACTTCGGCGACGAGGTCATGACGGTATCGAGGGGTCGAACAATCTACTGCATCGGACACGAGGGGACTCCCGACTGGAACGGTGGGGCGACTCCAACAATAGAGGCGGGAAAAGAACCGATCGCACCAGTGGGGCAGCGTGTTACCGGTTGTGACGGATCCGTGACCCACACCACCCCCGGGCGCGGCGGCACCGGAAGAAGAAATCGTCGCAAAGTTGCGCGAGTTGCTTGTGTGACAGGTGTTACTACTCGATACTCACCCCATGACACCAGCCGGTCAGCCAGCCCGCCGTGCCCTTCTCCCCCGCCTTCTCGTGGCCCTCGCCTCCGCGGCGGCTCTGGCTCTCGGACTCCTCGTCGTCGTCATATCCCCCCGGGCCGACGCCGTCATCCCCCTCTCCCCCGTCTTCGACGGGCTGGCCCGCGGCGTCGACTCCTCGAGCTGGCAGCACCCGCACGGCGCGCCGGTCGACTGGCACGCGGCCGCCGCGTCCGGCCAGTCCTTCGCCTTTATCAAGGCCACCGAGGGCACCGGCCCCGCGAACCGCTACTACGAGGCCGACGTCGAGCAGGCCCGGGCATCCGGCATGGCCGTGGGCAGCTACCACAAGGCCCGCCCCGCGATGGATCCCTCCGTCCAGGCCCGCGCCTTCGCCACCCGCCTGCAGTCCGTGGGTGGCGCCCAGCTGCCGCCGGTGCTCGACATCGAGACCGACGAGGGCAAGAACCCGGAGGAGCTGATCGAGTGGACGCAGGTCTTCCTCACCGAACTCCAGCACCTCACCGGCCGGACCCCGATCATCTACACGTACCGCTTCTTCTGGATCGACCGGATGGCCAACACCACCCGGTTCTCCGAGTACCCGTTGTGGCTGGCCGAGTACGGGGTGCCGGAGCCCACGCTCCCCGTGATCGGCGGGTGGAGCGAATGGCTGTTCTGGCAGAACTCGGAGACCGGCGAGGTGCCGGGCTTCGTCGGCCCCGTGGACCTCAACGTCTTCGCCGGGACGCGCGAGGAGCTCGGGGCGTGGATGGGCCCGGTCACGCCGGGTGAGCCGCCGGCACCCGAGCCGGCCCCCGCCCCGGAGGCCGCTCCCGCGCCGGCTCCCGAGGCCGCCCCCGCGCCGGATCCCGCACCCGTCCTCGATCCCGCCCCCGCCCCCGTCCCCGGAGGACGCGCGGAACCGGTCACCATCGTGGTCCCCGAGGGACTGCCCGCCCCGGACGGCGTCCGGCTGCCCGAGACCGTCACCGTCCCGGCCCTCATGCTCGACCAGATCCCGCCCGAGTTCCGCTAGGGGTTCTGAGGAGCTAGGCCGCCCGGCGGCGGGACACCGCCGCGCGCAGCGCCCGCCAGCCCAGGAGGAACACACCGGTGGCGATCGCGGCCACCACCATGAAGCTCCAGTGCGGCACCCGCCCGTCACCGATCCCCCGGATCAGCATCCCGCCGACGAGGGTGGAGATCCACACCAGGACGCCCGACCGGACGGTCGCGGGATCGCGGCGCGTGGCGAGCACCACGATCCACCCCACCACCAGGCCCACCAGGAACGGCCACGCCGTTCCCCACACCTGCCCGATCCCGAGGCCCTCGGAATGGGCGCCGCGCCCGAAGGTCGCGAACACCCCCACGAGCACGGCGTCCAGCAGGAACATCAGCGGCAGGGCCACTCGGATCACAGGTCCCTCTCGTCACGGTGCTCGCCGCCGCCCAGCGAGCAGGAGGCCTCACCATCCGCGGCGTCCCGGGTCCCGTCCTCCCGGACGCGCAGGAGTGGGATCGGCCCGGAGTCGTGGGGCACGGTGGCACGCCACGGCGTGCCCCTCATCGGCCACATCGCGGCGAGTCCGGCGGGCGGGGCGGCGACGGCCGGACGGTCGGGGTCGAGACGGGGCGACGACGAGGCGTCCTCGCGTGAGGAGTCGTCCTCCCCGGGTGTGGCATCAGGATCGACGTCCACCGCACCGCGGTAGAAGAGGAAGAACACAACCCACCCGGCCAGAGCGATCAGGACGAAGCTCACGATGCGGTAGAGGAACACCGTCGCGAACGCCTGGTGCGCACCGAGCCCGCCCGCGGTGAGGGCGGTGATGAGCGCGAGCTCGACGGTCCCGAGTCCGCCGGGGGTGATCGGCGCGGACGCCACGATCTTGCCGGTGACGTAGGCGATGCACAGGCCGCCGATGCTGGGCTGGGCGCCGACCGCGTGGGCCGCCGCCCACAGGCAGCCGATATCCGCGACCCAGTTGAGCAAGGAGAACGCGAAGGCTTTGGAGAGCTGCGACTTGGACAACTCCACTGCGTCGGCCTGCGACACGACTTTGCGCACCGCGGCGGCACCGTGGTCGGCGGGCCTGCGCCGCCGGGCGTTGACCCACGCCAACAACGTCAGCAGGGCCTCCTCGATCCTGTCGGGATTCCGGGCGGCCCACTGCACCACCACCACGATCGCCACGAGGCCGACCGCGGACAGCATCAGCAGGAACGGGTTGGACACGCGGCCCACCAGGAAGAAGCCCATCAACGCGAGGAGCACGATCCCCACCGTGGACAGCACTCCGGAGATCACCAGTTGCCACGACGCCACCACCCGGGTCGCGCCCCACTGACGGGTCTTCCGGTAGGTCAGGGTGGTTCCGAAGACCTGACCGCCGGGGATGCAGGTCGAGAACGCGTTGGCGGAGAAGACCAGGCCCACGCTCTCCCAGTACCCCACCTTCACGCCCGCCGACCGCAGCAGTACCTTCTGCACCGAGCCGTAGCTGGACATGGAGAGGTAGGAGAACACCAGCGCCACCGCGACCCAACCCCAGTGCGGGCTGGTGACCGCCGAGAACCCCTCCGCGAAGAACGGCATCTGACCGCGGAGCCAGTAGAGGACGAACCCCAGGACGGCCAGGGTCGCCAACGCCTTGAACCAGGGGTTGACCAGGACCACCCGGACACGACGGCGCAGAACGGCGCCCCGGGTCCCCTTCATCCCGCCACCATAACCCGCAGAACGGCCGCGGCCCAGGTTCACACTCCGGAGGTCGGGCCGGGCCTCACGCGTCGCGATCCCGTTCCCTCTCCCTCTCCCTCTCCTGCCGGAGCCGGGCGATCAGCTCCGCCGCGGGGATCTTCTCCCCGCCGCCCCCGTCCCGACGACGGTGTTCGGGCCGGGGCGCGGGCCGGAGTTCGGGCTCGGGCTCGGGCTCGGGCTCGGGCTCGGGCTCGGGCTCGGGCTCGGGAACATGGTCCGGCTCGCGCTCGAGGACCCCCACCGCCGATCCCGGCGCCTGCGTCCCCTCCGCCACGGAGGGTCCGACAGCGCTGCTCCCCGCGACAGGCCCGGCGGGTGCGGTGACAGGAACGCCCGTCTCCGTGCTCCGGCCCGCTCCCGCCGACCCGACCTCGGCCGGGCCGCCCTGCAGGTGCTCGGGCTCATCGCCGATCTCGGCCTCGCCCAGGCCGATCCGCTCCTGGACCCGCTTCATCCACCGCGGGGCCCACCAGTTGTCGGTGCCCAGCATCTGCATGACAGCGGGCACAAGCAGCATGCGGATCACCGTGGCGTCGATGATCAGGGCGGCGATCATGCCGAACGCGATGTACTTCATCATCACGATGTCCGAGAACGCGAACGCCCCGGTCACCACGATGAGGATCAGCGCGGCCGAGGTGATGATCCGACCGGTGTTGGCCACGCCGCTGCGGATGGCCTCGGCGGTCCTGGCGCCCCGGGAACGCGCCTCGACCATCCGGGAGACCAGGAACACCTCGTAGTCGGTGGACAACCCGTAGATGATCGCCATGAGCAGCACCACCACGGGCGAGGTGAGCGGCCCCGGTGTGAAGCCGAGCAGGTCGGCGAGGTGCCCGTCGACGAAGATCCACGTGAGGATCCCGAGCGTGGCACCCAGGCCCAGCAGGTTCATGATCGCCGCCTTGATCGGCAACACCAGCGAGCCGAACGCCAGGAACATCAGGATCGTGGTGGCGACCAGCACGTACAGCACGAACCACGGGAGCCCGTCGACCAGCGCGTCGACAGAGTCGGACTCCATGGCGGGATTGCCGCCCACGTGGACCTCGGTGCCGGCGGGGATCGGGAACTGCTGCAGGTACTCGACGGTCTCGGTGGGCGAGTTGCGATCGACCAGACCGGACTGCAGGACCACCACGTCGCGGCCCTGGTCGTCCTGTTGTCCGGACCGGGCGAACTGGAACGGGCCGGTCAGCCCGGGTGCGTTGTTGGCCTCGGCGCGGATCTGCGAGAGCGTGGTGCCGTCCGAACCGATCACGACGAGCTTGACCGGGTCGGTGCGGGTGCCGGGGAAGTTCTGGTCGTACTGCTCCTGCGCCACGCGGGTGGTGTTGTCCGGCGGGAGGTAGGTCTCGTTGATGCCGCCGAACTTGACCCCGGAGAACGGGATGATGAGCGCCACGAGGACCACCACGACGGGCACCGCCACCGCCACCGGGTGCTTCATCGAGAAGTCGGCGACCCGGCCGAACAGCCCGTTCTCGACCTGCTCGCGGGTGCGGTGCCGCTGCAGGCGCTTGATGCCGAGCATGTCCACGCGGTGCCCCAACATCACCAGCACCGCCGGGAGCAGCGTCACCGACAGCAGCGCGGCCAGGATGACGGCGGCGATCGCCCCGTAGGCCACCGACTTGAGGAAGTCCTGCGGGAAGATCAGCAGCCCGGACAGGGTCACGCCCACCATGACGGCCGAAAACACCACGGTGCGGCCGGCCGTGGCCACGGCTCTGCGTACGGCGACGACCGGTGGGTACCCCTCGGCCATCTCCTCCCGGAACCGGCTCACCACGAACAGCCCGTAGTCGATCGCCAGCCCCAGGCCGATCAGCGTGACCACGTTCTGGGCGAACGAGTTGACCGGAACCACCAACGACAGCAGGTGCAGCGCACCGATCGACCCGAGGATCGTCAGGATGCCCACGGCCACCGGCAGGAACGCGGCCACCACGCCGCCGAACACCACGATGAGCAGGACGAACACCAGGGGCAGCGCGATGAGCTCCGCACGCACGAGGTCGGCGTCCATGCCGTCCTGCAGCGCTCCTGCGACCGCCTGGACACCGGCGACGTCGGTCTGGATACCGTCGACGTCGATCCGGTTCTCGATCACCCGGAAGTTCTGGAGGATCTCCTCCTCCTCGCCCGCCAGCTGGATCGAGGCCACCGCGATGCCCTCGTCACGGTTGACCAGGGCGGGCGACTGGTTGTAGACGAAGCTGGTCACACCGGTGACCTCGTCGGGGAACTCGTCGCGGATCGTGTCGAGGGAGGCCCGGACGGGGTCCTGGAACGCGGGATCGTCGACCGTGGTGCCCTCGGGGGCGTGATAGGTGACGACGACGTCGCCGAGCGCATCGCGCCCGTACGCCTCCTGCTCGAGCCGCTCAGCGGTCGCCCACCCGCTCTTCGGGTCCTCGAAGCCCCCCTGACCGAAGGCGTTGCCGAACATGCTGCCCGCGACGCTGAGGACGGCCATGACCAGGACCATGAAGACCAGGACGAGGACGCGGCGGCGGGCGACGAACCCGCCGAGTGAGTTGAACACGGCTACGCGCTCCTAACGCGAGTTGAGCAGGGCGGTGAGCGGCCGGAGCGGCTGCAGCCAGGCACCCTCGTCGGGCAGGTTCTCCAGGCTGACCCTGGGCAGGGGCTCCCGGAACACGCCGGGGATGTCCTCGAGGTCGAGGAATCTGATCGTGTCGTGCTGGACGGCCCAGGTGGCATGCTCCCGGAACCCGATGACGGTGACGGGGACCTCGTCGGCGAGCTCCTCCAGCGGCTCGCGGAACGCCTGGCCGTCGGCGGAGGCCACCACGACGCCGGCGAGCCTGCCGGACTCGGCACGACGGTCGATGTGCTCGAGCATGTCGTCGTCGACATCGGAGTCTTCGCTGGTCTTGGGTTTGGCGAAGACGGCGAAGCCGACGTTGCGCAAGGCCTCGACCCACGGGCGGACGTTGTCCGAGGTGCCCGGGACGATATTGGTGAAGACGGTCGCCTCGGCCTCGAGGGTGTCGTTGGTGGTCACCGACAACTCGGCCGCGTACCCGAGCAGCCACCGCCCGAGCGCGTCGAAGCGGGGGCGGTACACGGCCGTGGGACGGCCGCCGAGGATCGAGCCCAGGCCCATGTCCACGTTGGGGGCGTCCCAGACGAGCAGCACCAGGCCCGGCGCGTCGGGCGGCACCACGTCGGAGATGTCGTGGTCGTCCGGTCCGTCAGGTGGGGTCATCGTCTGCTGCCTCGGTCTTCTTGTAGATACGGGGTTGTCAGTCTCTACGACGCCAGAGGAACTCGTTGATCACTCGCTCCTCCTGCAGACCCTTGCCCTCGAACTTCGTCACGGGTCTTTTCAGACTGAACGGTACGTGTACGGCCCCGGTCGTGGCGTCGAGCCGCTCGAGTGAGGGCTCCGCGTCGCCGGTCTCGGCGATCCAGTCGGCGTAGTCCGCGTGGTCGGTGGCCACGTGGAGCACACCGCCGGGACGGAGGCGCGAGGAGATCAGTTCGAACGTGCCCGACTGCAGGAGCCGCCGCTTGTGGTGGCGGGCCTTGGGCCACGGATCCGGGAAGAACACGCGCACCCCGGTCAGGCTCGCCGGCGCGATCATGTTGGTCAGCACGTCCACCCCGTCGCCGCGGATCATCCGGACGTTCTCGAGACCCTCGCGCAGGATCATCCCCAGGAGCTGGGCCAGACCCGGCTGGTAGACCTCCACCGCGATCACGTCCACGTCGGGTTCGTCGGCCGCCATCGCCGCAGTAGACGTCCCGGTCCCGGAGCCGATCTCGACGATCAGGGGCGCGACGCGACCGAACAGGGCCTGCGGGTCGACGAGGTCGTCCGCCACGTTGCGGCCGTAGGTCGGCCAGTGCTCCTCCCAGTTCCGCTGTTGCCCCGGACGCAGGGTGCCGCGCCGGAACCGGTAGGCCGTGACCCTGGGGAACAGACGCGGGTCGTGGTCAGGGGTCGCACCGCCCCGGGTGGCGCCGTCCTGGGCACCGCCGTCCTGGGCGTCGCCGTCCGGGGTGTCGCCGTCCGCCGGTCGGGGGCTCTCGCTCTGGTTCACCCGGTCATCATCCCGTAGTCGGCGGCCCGGGTCCGAATCCGGTGGCCGGGCGGGGCGCGCCCCGGGACGACGGGCACTGCCCGGGATACCCGCCGGAGCCAGGGGAAGGTCTTGCCGCCGCAGCCCGGCCGGGACACCATGACCCCGTGCCGATCGTGACCCACGACACCGCTCCCCGTCCCACGGCGCGGCCGCCGATCGCCGACCCCGTCTCCCGGGTCCGGCGGATCGTCGGCTCCGCGCGGGAGCACGGGGCCGACCTCGTCGTGGGCGACGGCCTCGGCGAGCTGGAACTCGCGCTCGCCCGCGTCGACGCGCCGGCGGACATCCGTGTGCGCGGCGGTCTCGGGTCGGGCCGACGCACCCTCGCCACGGCACTGCGCACGCGCAGAGGGTGGCGTCCAGCGATCGACGACCTGGACGTGCTGGCCACACACGGTGGCGCGGTGGGCACGCCACCCGACGTCGAGATCGTCTGCCTGCGCACGGCGCCGTGTCGGCACGAGGAGGCCTGGGTGCGGCGTGCTCGGGCACACCCGCTCCTCGTGGTGGCCACCGGCGTCGACGAGGCCGATCCGCCCCGGTGGGCCCGTGGGCTCCCCGCGGTGGACGCGCGACGGGCGTCCGACGGGTCTCTCGACGTCGTGGTGTCCTTCCTCGACCGGGCCCTCGAGGGACTCACCGCGGTCCGTGTCGCCCGACTCGAGGCGGAGCTGGAGAAGCTCTCGGTCCACGACCGGGTCGGCGACCTCGCCGAGGCCGCGTTGTGCGCGCTCGACCCACAGGGCCGCGCATGAGCGCGATCCCGCCGGCCGCGGGCGGGCGGGCCGTGCGGACCGTGGCCGTCCTCGGTGCGCGGGACTCCGCCGTGCCGGTCGTGGCCGAGGCGCTCACCGCGGCCGCCGGTCCGACCGACCCCGACAGCGGCCGCGACATCCGGGTCGTCGTTGACGCCGGACCCGACGACCGGCCGGATGCCGCGGTGCTCGTCGTCGACGCCGTCTGCCCCATCCGGCCCGACGACCTCGAGGTCGCCCGCGGCGTGGCCTCCCGCGTCCCGCTGGCGGTGGCCCTCGCCGGGGGCGTCGACACGTGCGACCCCGAGGCGTTGTCGGAGACCCTCGACGTCACCACCCGACGACTCGCCGAGGCGGGGGTGACGGCGCCGCTGCGGGTGGTGGACTCCGATCCCGCCGGCGCGGCCGCCCTGCTCGCGGCAGTGCTCGACACCCCGGCCGGTCGAGCGACGGACCGCCGCCCGGGCGGGGCCGCGCACGGAGGCGGGACCACCCGGACCACCGCACCGGACCCCGCCACGGACACCGTCGACTGGCTCCTCGCGCGCCGCACCGAGGCGATCACCTCGCGCTCCCAGTCGCTCCGACAGGACGTGCAGGCACTGCGCATGGAGGTGGTGCAGGACCTCCACCGTTCGATGCGTGACCTCGGCTCCCGCGCGCGGGAGGAGCTCGCGGCCGCACCGCGATCCCGGGTCGACGGGATCGTCCGGGCCCTGGCCTCCGAGGCGGACACCGCGGTCGCGGGGACCATCGCGCGCGCGGACCGTCGCGCGGATGCGCTCGTGGCCCGCCACCTCGGGGCCGCCGCACCCACGACACCGCGGATCCCCGCACCGTCCGGCGGGATCGCCCCGGGTCGTCCGCCCCGCAATCACGGCGAGGAGGCGCTCGTGATGATCATGGGTGCGGCCGGCGGGACCGGAGTGGGGCGCATGCTCCTGTCCCCGCTCGCCGAGATCCCCGGACTGGCGGCGGTGGTGATCCCCCTTGCGTTGCTCTGCGGTGTGGCGCTCGGGTGGACCACGGTCACGGTCAGGCGGACTCAGACGGTGCGGACGCACACGGCCGCCGTCGTGACCGAACGACTGGCCGCCCTGCGCGCGGAGGTCGAACAGTCCCTCGGCGCCAGGATCCTGGCCGCGGAGGCCACCATCACGGACGGCTTCGCCCATGACCCGGGCCCACGGGTCGGCGACCTCGAACGCCGTATCCGCCGGTCACGGCTCACGAAGAGGGCACCCGCACCCACCCCGACCACCGCTTCCGCGGCTACTGTTGCGGGGCCCGCAGGCACTCCCCCGCCCGCCCTCGCCACCCCAGGGAGCCCCTCGACATGACCGATCCCTTCCCCGGTTCCGATCCGACCGACTTCAGCGCCAGACCCGACGTGTGCGGTCTCGACGGCGCCCCGCTCGCCGAGGCCTCGTCCCTGGGCCTGCACGTCCCGGTCGGTGACGGCGTCCTCGATCTCGGTTCTCCGGAGGCGGATCTCGACGGCGACGGTTTCATGGAGGCCGTCACCCGGGGGGACGGCCGGGGGCTCACCGTCTACACGGACGTCGACGGCGACGGGACGGTCGACCACGTCTCGACGGTCCGGTTCGACGGCAGCTATGACTCCTGGCGACTGGCCAATCCCGCGGAGGGGGTCCCGTTCGGGGGCTTCACCAACGAGGCCCGTGCCGGGTCTCCCGACTCGTCACCGACCCCGGCCCGGTGGGAGCGCATCGACCACGGCCACATCTGAAAAGTTGAGGCATTGCTCACGTCGGGGCCACGATCGGGGCCCGGAAAGCGGCGGGACCATCGGGTTGACGATAGTGTGTGATCGATACCATGCACCGTGTACGAGGAGCTGTGATGACCACCACCACCATTCCCGGCCTCGAGGGTCAGGCGCCAACCGATCACGCGGAGATGCTCGCGTGGATCGCCGAGGTCGCCGAACTGACCCAGCCGGACCGGGTCGTCTTCGCCGACGGCTCCGACGAGGAGTGGAACCGCCTCACGACGGAGCTGGTGGAGCACGGCACCTTCGTCAGACTCGACGAGTCCAAAAAGCCCAATTCCTTCCTCGCCCAGTCCGACCCCAAGGACGTCGCGCGCGTCGAGTCGCGGACGTTCATCTGCTCTGAGACCCAGGAGGGCGCCGGTCCCACCAACAACTGGCGGGACCCGGTCGAGATGCGCGAGCACATGACGGGACTGTTCCGCGGCAGCATGCGCGGTCGCACTATGTACGTCGTGCCCCACTGCATGGGCCCCCTCGACGCCGAGGACCCCAAGCTCGGGATCGAACTCACCGACTCGGCCTACGTCGTGGTGTCCATGAAGATCATGACCCGGATGGGCACGGCGGCGCTCGAGAAGATCGGCACCGACGGCGCCTACGTCAAGGGACTGCACACCGTCGGCGCCCCGCTCGAGCCCGGCCAGGCGGACGTCCCGTGGCCGTGCAACGAGGAGAAGTACATCACCCACTTCCCCGAGACCCGGGAGATCTGGTCCTTCGGATCCGGGTACGGCGGCAACGCGCTGCTGGGCAAGAAGTGCTTCGCCCTGCGGATCGCCTCCGCCATGGCCCGTGACGAGGGCTGGATGGCCGAGCACATGCTCATCCTCAAGCTCATCTCCCCGGAGGACAAGGTCTACTTCATCGCCGCGGCCTTCCCGTCCGCGTGCGGGAAGACCAACCTCGCGATGCTGCAGCCCACCATCGAGGGCTGGCGCGCGGAGGTAGTGGGAGACGACATCGCCTGGATGCGTTTCGGCGAGGACGGCCGGCTCTACGCCGTCAATCCGGAGTACGGCTTCTTCGGAGTCGCGCCCGGCACCAACTACTCGTCCAACCCCAACGCCATGAAGACGCTGGAGGCCGGCAACTCCATCTACACCAACGTCGCCCTCACGGACGACGGCGACGTGTGGTGGGAGGACCTGGAGGGGACCCCGGACCACCTGATCGACTGGCTGGGCAACGACTGGACGCCCGTCGGCGACGGCGGGGCGGGCAACGCCGCCCACCCCAACTCCCGCTACTGCGTGCCGATCGACCAGTGCCCGGTCACGGCCCCGGAGTTCAATTCACCCGAGGGCGTGCCGATCTCGGCCATCCTGTTCGGCGGACGCCGCGCGGACACCGTGCCGCTGGTGAGCGAGGCCCACTCGTGGAACCACGGCGTCTACATCGGCGCCACCCTCTCCTCCGGCCAGACCGCGGCCGCCGAGGGCCAGGTCGGCGCGGTCCGCCGCGACCCCATGGCCATGCTGCCGTTCATCGGTTACAACGTCGGCGACTACTTCCAGCACTGGGTGGACATGGGCGCCCGGGGCGGAGACAAGATGCCCAAGGTCTTCCTGGTCAACTGGTTCCGCAAGGGCGCGGACGGTCGCTTCCTCTGGCCCGGGTTCGGCGAGAACAGCCGGGTCCTCAAGTGGGTCGTGGACCGCATCGAGGGCCGGGTCGAGGCGGACGAGACCGTCGCGGGCTTCACCGCCCGCGCCTCGGACATCGACCTCACCGGCCTCGACACCCCCCTCAAGGACGTCGAGGAGGCACTGGCCATCGACCCCGAGGAGTGGCGCCGCGAGCTCCCGCTCATCACCGAATGGCTGGAGTTCTGCGGACCCAAGGTCCCGGCCGAGGTGCACGAGCAGTTCGCCGCCCTCAAGGAGCGTCTGGGCTGAGACCGGCGGGACGAGAACTAATGTCCCGGAGACAGATCCGCGAGCGGGCCGCACCCACACCGGGTGCGGCCCGTTCGCGGTCCGTGTGACCGAACCCTCTTTCCAAGATCCTCATTCGGTGGGACAGTAGCTGCGTCATCAATACACTGAGCGCATGTGTGGAGGAGTGGCATGAGGGTCGCCGCTGCCGGACTCATCGCCCTCCCTGTTCTCGTGGGAGGGCTCGGGCTCGCGGCGGCGGTCGTCGTCCTCGGCTCCCCGGAGGCCACCGCACCCAGCGCCGACGAGGTGGCCGAGGAGGTCGCCGCTCCGGGGTCGGGGGGACCGGTCACCCGAGACGGCACCGTCATCGAGGGGTCGAGGCCGCACCTGACGGTGCGCTCCGGGATGCCCTCGCTCATGCTCGCCGGGACGATCCCGGGATTCCTCGCCCTCCTCCCGGCCTCGGCGAGCCCCCTGCCCACCCTGTCCCCTTTCTCGGACGCCACCGCAGATCCCGGCGGTCCGGTCTCCGGCCGGCCGGCGGGTCCGGCCACCGTGCCGTCGACTGTCGGCCGCCCGGTCCCGACCGTCAGGAACCCCTCCCCCGTACCCGACCCCCGCGTCGGATCCGCCCCGACGACGGACTCCGGGGCGTCGGCTCCCCGGCCGACCGTTCTCGGCGGTCCGGCGCTGCTCACGGTCGACCCCACGGCGGGGCCCGAGACAGACCCACCCGCCGTCGGCAGGCCCCCGACCGACCGCACACCTCCGCGACACGCCTCGGAGACGGGACGCCCCGATCACGCGGGGACCACGGGGCCGCCCCCGCACGCCTCGGCAGACCCGCGCGGTGACGGGGCGCTGCGGGACTCCTCGCGGTCCTACACCCGTTCCTCTCCGGAGTGACCCCGCGACTGGGAGGGGCGCACTCGGTCCGGTGGTGGTATTCGGCGCGCCTACGCATCACGCTGGGCATCACCCTCACCTCTGCCGCCGTGTTCGCCGCGATGGTGCTGTTCACGCTGCAGGTTCTCCACCTCACCGCTGAACGGACGACAGACGCCCGTCTCAACCGCGAGGCCGCGGACTTCTCGACGTTCATGGACGCGGGCATCCTGCCGTCGTTCGAGTCGGAGAACCCCACCACCGAGCAGTTGATCCGGGCGTACCTGGCCCAGCAGTACCCGTCTCCCGAGATCATCCTCGTGGGGACCGCCACCACCTCGGGGACGCAGTTCACGCTCTCGAGGTTCAGCTCGGAGGACGACGCCCTGTTCCCTCCGGCGATGCGGTCCCAGATCCAACGGATCGGATTGGTGTCGGATGAGGGGTCCGGTGTCATCGACGGCACCGTGCGGTGGCGGAAGGCCGAGGTCGACAGCCCGGCCGGGCCCGCCAACATCGTGGTCGCGATCAGTGACGCCCCGACCCGCGAGGACACCGGTCGCGTCGCCGACCTCCTGCTGAGCACCGGCGCCGGCGGCATCGTCCTCAGCGCGCTCGTCGCCTGGCTCCTGGCCGGCCGGATGATCGTCCCCGTCCGGAGGATCCGTGAGGCCGCGGAGACGATCTCCGCCGCGGACCTGTCACGACGGGTTCCCGTCGACGGTCCGGACGAGATCGTCTCCCTGGCCGACACGGTCAACGCGATGCTCGAGCGCGTGGAGGAGGCCTATCGGACGCAGAGAGAGTTCCTCGACGACGCCGGCCACGAGCTCCGCACGCCCCTGACCGTGGTCCAGGGGAACCTGGACCTCATGCCCGAGGATCCGGAGGAGAGGGCCGAGACCACCCGGATCATGCAGGACGAGCTGTCCCGGATGACCCGCATCGTCGAGGACCTGCTCACCCTGGCGCGCTCCGACCGCCCCGACTTCCTCCAGACGGCCCCCACCGACGTCGCGGAGCTGGTTCTGGACGTCGAGGCGAAGATCGACGTGATCGCCGACCGCGAATGGACGGTGCTCCCGTACGCCGAGGACGTCGCCCTTCTGGACCAGCACCGGATCACGCAGGCGCTCATCCAGTTCTGCTCGAATGCCGTGCGGTTCACCGGCCCGGGGGACCTGATCGAGATCGGCTGCCGGGTCATCGCCCCGGGGGACCCGACGGTCACCGACGATATGGCGGCCGGCCCGCTGCCCGACCCACCGCATCGCGAGAACTACCGACGCCGGTTGTTGTGGTGGGTGCGCGACAGCGGCCCGGGGATCCCGCCCGGCGAGGAGGAGACCATCTTCGAGCGGTTCCACACCGCCCGCGGTCAGCTCCGGGACGGTCGCGGGGGGACCGGCCTCGGCCTGGCGATCGTCGCGACGATCGCCCGAGCCCACGGGGGCCGCGCGTTCGCGTTCAACGCTGCAGGCGGGGGGGCCGCGTTCTGCATCGTCGTGCCCTACGTCCCCGCGAGCTTCGAGTCCGACGCCGGGGACGACGCGGACACCGACGTCGACGAGGCCACCCCCACTGTCGGCCGGGGGTACGAACGTCGCCGCCGATCCGGCCGGGGACGGTCCGAGCGGAGCCGGCGATCCGGCGCACCCGGGGACACGACCTGATGACACGCTCGGATCACGTGCTCCGCGTGGGATACTCCATTGTCTTAGAAGGAGGGTTGCATGACGAATGTGCTCGTCGTGGAGGATGACGACCTCATCCGCTCGGTACTGGTCAAGGCACTCGGTGGCGCCGAGTACACCGCACTCGAGGCGGTGGACGGGGACAGCGCGCGGTCCATCCTGTCGACCATCTCCGACATCGATCTGATGTTGCTGGACATCGGCCTGCCGGACATCGACGGCCTGACGCTGCTCCGCGAGGCGCGGGACCGTGGCTTCGCGGCTCCCGTCATCATCCTCACGGCCCGCGACAGCGTCGCGAACACGGTCGAGGGACTGGACTCCGGGGCCAACGACTACATGGTCAAGCCCTTCCGTGTCCCGGAGCTGCTGGCCCGCATCCGGCTCCGTCTGCGCGAGCACGAGGCCTCGGAGGACCCCGGCATCCTCGAGCACGCCGGCATGCGCCTGGACATCCGCACCCGCCGGGTCGAGGTCGACGGCCGGATCCAGGAACTCACGAACCGCGAGTACTCGCTGCTGGAGATGTTGCTGCGCAACAAGGGCGAGACCATCAGCCGTGAGCAGCTGCTCGAGAGCGTGTGGGGGATGGACTTCGACCCCGGTTCGAACATCGTCAACGTCTACATCCGGTCGCTGCGCCGCAAGATCGGCGAGAACAAGGTCCACACCGTCCGGGGCGTCGGCTACCGCGTGGAGTGACGGCTCCACCCCCACCCGGACCACAGCAGCGCCGGACCCGTGATCGGGTCCGGCGCTGCTGTGGTGCCGGGTGGTGTGGGCCGTCTGGCCGGGCGACCCACACCACGCTCAGACGGGGCTCACTCCGCGGGCGCTTCCCACCCGAACGGCATGAGCACGCTCTGCAGCTCGCAATAGGCGTCCAGCCCCTCGGGTCCGTTCTCGCGGCCCAGGCCGGAGTTCTTGAAGCCGCCGAACGGCGCGCTCGGGTCGAAGGCGTACCAGTTGATGCCCATGGTGCCGGTGCGCACCCGCTGCGCCACGGCGAGCGCGGCGTCCGGGTCGGCCGAGTACACGGCGCCGGCCAGACCGAACTCGGAGTCGTTGGCGATCTGCACGGCCTCGTCGACCGTGTCGTACGCGATGACCTGCAGCACCGGCCCGAAGATCTCCTCCTGGGCGATGGTCATGGAGTTGTCGACGTCGCTGAACACGGTCGGCTGGACGAAGGCACCCTCGGCGACGCCGGCGGGCAGGCCCTCGACCTTCCCACCGCCGTAGGCGATGGTCGCGCCCTCCTCGACGCCCTTGCGGATGTACCCCTCGACGCTGTCCTTCTGCTTGTGGTTGGCCAGCGGGCCGAAGGCGGTGCCCTCGGCGGACGGGTCGCCGACCGGCATGGCCTTGACGTTCTCGACCAGGGCGTTGACCACCTCGTCGTAGCGCGACCGCGGGGCGAGGATGCGGTTCTGGGACACGCACGCCTGGCCGGAGTTCATCAGTGCGGAGAACACCATGGTCCCGGCGTTGGCGGCGATGTCGGCGTCCTCGAGGATGATCGCGGCGCTCTTGCCGCCGAGCTCGAGCGAGCAGCGGGTGAGGTTCTGGGCGGCGATGCCGGCGATGTGCTTGCCGACTCCCGTGGAGCCGGTGAACGAGATCTTGTCGACCTCCGGGTGCGAGACCAGGTGGTCGCCCACAGAGCTCGGGCCGGTCACCACGGACAGCACCCCCTCGGGTAGTCCGGCCTCGCGGAACAGGTCCGCCAGCCACAGCGCGGACAGCGGGGTCGCGGACGACGGCTTGAGGACCACCGAGCTGCCCGACAGCAGGGCCGGGCCGAGCTTGGCGGAGTTGAGGTACAGCGGGACGTTCCACGCGGTGACGGCGGCCACCACCCCGACGGGTTGGCGGGTGACCACCGAGGCGCCGTAGTCACCGTGCCGGACCTCGGACCACGGGAAGTCCGCGGCCAGCCTCGCGTAGTACCGCAGCACGCCGAGCGTGGGTGTCACCTGGATCATCGCGGCGGTCCCGGGAGGGGTGCCCATCTCGTCCGAGAGGATCTGGCAGACCTCGCCCTGGCGTTCCTCGAGCATGTCGGCGACCCGGCCGATCAGCGCGCCGCGCTCGGCGGGCGGGGTGAGCCGCCACACGCCCGACTCGAAGGAGTCCCGGGCCTGGCTGACCATCTCGTCGACGTCCTCCGTGGTGGTCTCCGCCACCCGCCCGACGACGGCGTTCGTGGCCGGGGAGGTCACCTCGAGAACCCCGGTGGACAGGGGGGCTGTCCAGCGCGTGCCGGAGAAGAGCTTGTCATGGACGACGACCACGGGGACCTCCGAGAGGTAGAAAACAAGAACGTGTTCCACCATGGTAGACGAGTGTCCGAGTCCCCGGGCGGACCTCGCCGCCCGCGGCACCTACCGGGCCCGCAGCACGAGCACGAGGTTCGAGACGAGGACCTCGCGGATCAGCGGCACGCGCACCAGCCACCACGCCCACCTCGGGTGGTACCGCGGGAAGGCGGCCAGCAGTTCGCCCGATGCCGTCCCCCGCGCCCACTCGAGGCCCTCCGCGCACCCCACCTCGAACAGCGAGTCGCCGTAGACGTTCTTCGGCGGGTGCCCGTGCCGGCGTTCGTACATCCGCCGCGCCCGCTCTCCGCCCAGGTAGTGGGTCATCCCCATCTCGTGACCGCCGAAAGGGCCGTACCAGAGGGTGTAGGAGACCACGACGAGGCCGCCGGGTCGCGTCACCCGGAGCATCTCCTCGGCCATCGTCCACGGCTCGGGCACGTGCTCGGCCACGTTCGAGGAGATGCACACGTCCACCGAGTCCGACCGGATCGGCAGCGACATCCCGCTGCCCCGGACCGAGCCCGACTGGTCCAGACCGGCAGCGGACATCTCCCCCACGTCGGGCTCCACGGAGACGTACCGCGCGCCCTCGGCGGCGTAGGCCTCCGAGAAGTACCCGGGCCCACCCCCCACGTCGAGCACCGTGAGCCCCGGGAGCCGGGCGCCATGAGGGTCCCCCGGCCGGTCCCCGGACTCCGCCCACAGGTCCGCCACCAGCTCGACCGTGTCCCGCGCCAACCCGGAGTAGAAGGCGTCCGGATCGGACTGCTCCAGGGGGAACGAGCGCAGGAGCCCGAGCGAGCGCCCGAAGGTGGCGCGGCGGGCCACCGAACGCAGTGCGCTCGACCGGTGATCTGCAGGTGGGGTCACAGCGCAGACGATACCGGCGGGCCTCCGGCCGACCCGCGCTGCGTACAGTGTGCGCCGTGGCTCGAATCCTGCTGCTGTGCTGGCGTGACAGCACCCATCCGCAGGGCGGCGGCAGCGAGCGGTATCTGGAGCACGTCGCGGACGGACTGGCGGCCGCGGGACACACCGTCGTCTACCGGACCTCCCGTTCCAGCGGCGCGCCCCGCTGGGAGGTGAGACCGGCGGGTGTCAGCGCAGCCGGTGTCAGCGCAGCCGGAGCCACCGGGCCCGGGGTCACGGTCAGTCGGGGCGGCGGCCGCTTCACCGTCTACCCGCGTGCACTGGGCGCGATGCTCCTCGGGCGCCTCGGGGTGGGACCACTCGGCGCGCTGCGGAAGCCCGACGTCGTCGTCGACACCCAGAACGGCGTCCCCTTCTTCGCCCGGCTCGCCACCACCGCGCCCGTCGTGGTGCTGGTCCACCACATCCACCGCGAACAGTGGCCCGTCGCCGGGTGGCTGGTCGCGAGGATCGGGTGGTGGATCGAGTCGTGGCTCTCGCCGCGCGTGCACTCGGGCAGCCAGTACGTCACCGTGTCGCTGCCGTCGGCGGACGAGCTCGCCGACCTGGGTGTGGATCCGGCCCGCATCGCGGTGGTCCGCAACGGCCTGGACCCGCTGCCCGCCGGGGTCCGACCGGGCGCGCCCGGGGCCCGCGCCGAGGGCCCGCACCTGGTGGTGCTGTCCCGGCTGGTGCCGCACAAGCACGTCGAGGACGCCCTGGACGTGCTGGCGGCGCTCCGCCGGACCCACCCCGGGCTGGTCCTGGACGTGATCGGCAGTGGGTGGTGGTCCGACCGCCTCCGCGAGTACGCGGTCGACCTGGGCCTGGACAGGGGACCGGACGGCACCGGGCCCCGCCACCCCGCGGGTGCGGTCGTGTTCCACGGGCACGTCGACGAGGCCACCAAGCACCGGATCCTCGCCGCGGCGTCGCTCCACCTCATGCCCTCGCGCAAGGAGGGCTGGGGGCTCGCCGTCTCCGAGGCGGCGCAGCACGGCGTCCCCACCATCGGCTACCACCACGCGGCCGGATTGAGGGACTCGATCGACGACGGCGAGACCGGCCTTCTCGTGACCGACGTCGCGGCCATGAGGTCGGCGGCCGAGCGCCTGCTGGCCGATGCCGGCCTGCGCGACCGGATGGGCGAGGCCGCCCGTCGCAAGGCCGCCGGGCTCTCGTGGCCCGCGACCGGGGCGGCGATGGCCGAGGTCCTCACCGCCGTCACCGAGGGGCGCCGGGTCAGCGGCGTGATCGGCGACCCGCCCAGGCGAGCACCGTCGCCACCAGTCCGGTGAGCAGCCACCCCGCGTGCGCGGCCAGGACCGCCGCCCGGGAGACCCCGGGGGCCGGGGGCGGGGAGACGGGCCCGGCGGCGAGCTCCGGCCCGTCCGGCCCGCCCAACTCGTAGAGGACCAGTTCGGCGTCGGCGAACCTCGTCGTCGTCGCCGCCAGGGTCCGGTCGGACGCTCCGCGGGGACCGGCAGAGGTGCGCTCGTCGAGCACCCACCGCACGCCCAGGTCGGTCAGCTCCCGGGGGTCCTGTCCGCGCAGCAGCGCCTCGGTGGCCTCGCGGGCGCGGTCGCCCTCCCCTGCCACCGTGCCGGCGCGGCCCACCACCAGATCGCCGGGGACCAGCACCCGGGTGTCGAGCATGCGGGGAGCGGGATCGAGGACGGCGGAGCCACCGACCCACAGCGGGGTCGAGCGGAAGGACCCGGCCGGCAGGACCAGCAGGTCGCCGGGATGGCCGTCGACGATCCCCGCCACCGTCGCCCACCCGTCGCCGTACGTGACCGGGCGCAGCGAGTCCCACAGGACGCGCGGCGCGTCCGGGACGGCGGACACGGCCACGGCCGTCAGCACCAGCGCCGCACCGGCGGGTCGCAGCCGCGAGACCAGAGCCCGGGAGGCGACACCCCAGGCGAGCACGGTGGCCGGCAGGGCGAGCGCGACGAATTTCTGGGTGTCACGCAGCAGGCCGGCCGCCGGCACCGCCCTCACCAGCGCGTCCAGCGCCGCCACGCCGGGCCCCGTCGCGGCCAGGGCCACGAGCAGCCACGTCACCAGCGCGAGCGGGACGGTGGCGCGGACCGCCGGGTCGCGGCGGGCCCGCCACAGCCCGCGGGCCGCCAGCACCCACACCGCCAGGAGCAGCGCCAGCGCGGCGGCCGCCCACCAGCTCGCGCGCGAGGGCGGGACGGCCGCCGAGTTCCAGATCCCGCCCAGCGCCACCACCGAGCCGAGGGTCCCGATGCCGGTCTCGGCGCGGGCGGCGAACGCGGCCACCCCGGTGTCCCCGCCGGACGTGGCCCCGCCGGTCGTGGCTCCGCCGGCGAGCAGGGTGGCCACAAGCCAGGGCAGTGCGGTCACCACGGCGACCGCCGCGAGCGCGGACGCCGCCCTGAGGCGGCGTCCGGCGTCCGACCCCGACCCCGCGCAGCCCAGCGACACCGCCGCGGCCACCACCGCCAGCACCCAGCCCGTCGGGGTGAGCCCCGCCGCGACCAGCGCCGCGCACGCCGCCGCGACGCGGGGGCCGGGACGGGCCAGCAACACCGGCATCGTCACCACCGCCGCCACCCCGGCCAGCAGCGACCAGTGACCCTGTAGGAGCCGCTCCACCACCAGCGGGTTCCACACCGCCACCACGACGGCGGGCGCCCTCAGCAGATGGCCCGCCCACCCGGGCGCGTCGGCGCCCGGCCCGGTCGCACGCCGCACCACCTGCCGGACCAGGGCGCCCGCCGCCACCGCGAGCCACACGCAGAACACCGCCGTGAGCAGCCCCGTCAGCGGCCACACCGGTAGCCCGACCGCCTCCAGGGCGCGGGTCGCCCAGACCACCGCCACGTCCTGCGGCACCGCGCGGGCGGCCGACTCGCCGAGCCCCAGCGCGGCGTCCGACAGCGGGGGTGTGGGCGTGGCCACCCAGTCCCGGAGCAACGGGAACCCCGGGCGGGCCAGTCCGGCCAGCAGCAGAACCGTCACCACCGCCCCGACCGCGGCGTCCACCGCCACCGCCACACCCTGGCCCGGGACCGCGAACCCGCGACGCGGACCGATCGGGGTGGCTGACATGCGCACATTCCACCACGACGACCGACGCGCCGAGGCCGCGGGCGACGCCCTACGATCACCGGTGTGGACCCTCAGGCGCACGCGGCGGCACCCGGCTCCGCCACCAGGCGATTCCTGACCGGCGCCGGGGCGGTGACGCTCGGGTCGCTGCTGGCCAACATCGCCGCCTACCTGCTGCACCTGCCGGCGTCCCGGTGGCTCGGGCCCGAGGGGTACGGCGCGTTCGCCGCCCTGCTGTCCGCGCAGTTGTTGGTCGCGGTGCCGTCGCTGGCGCTCCAGGCCGTGGTGGCCCGGGAACACGTCCGCGGGGCCCCGCACGAGTCGCTGCGTTCCCTCGGCGCACGGGTCGCGCTGCTCGTGGCGCTGATCGCCGCGCTCGCCGTGGCCCCGGTGTCACTGCTGCTCGACACCCCGGTGCTCGCCACCGCCGCCGCCCTGTCCCCGGGCCCGGTGCTGTGCCTGTTGGCCACCGAGCAGGGGCTGCTGCAGGGGGCCGAGCGATTCCGCGCGCTCGGGATGGTGCTCGCCCTGGCGGGTGCGGGCAAGGTCGTTCCGGCGGTCGCGGTGCTGGCCGCCGGCGGCGGGGTCGGGACGGCGCTCGCGGCGGGTGCGGTCGGCGTGGCCGCGGCCTGGGTGGTGGCCGCGTGGGTGTGCCGGGCGACGACGACGAGGAGTCCCCGTCACCCTGCCGGCGGGAACACCCTGGCGTCGCCCGGTGTGGCAGCCGTGCTGGCAGCCGGTCAGGTCCAGCTGGTGATGATGGCCCTGACCTCGGTCGACCTGCTGCTGGCTCGCGCACTGCTGTCCCCCGAGGACGCGGGCCGCTACGCGCTCGGCGCCGTGGCCGCCAAGGCCGCGTTCTGGCTGCCCCAGGCCGTCGGCACCGTGCTCTACCCGAGGATGGCCGACCCCGCCGGGCACCGCGGCGCCGTCCGCTCGGCCGTGGGCGTGCTGCTGGGGATCGGCGCGGTGGTGGTGCTGGCCGCCGCGCTGGCGGCCCCGCTCGTGCCGGCCGTGGTGGGCGAGGCCTACCGGCCGGTCACCGGGGTGCTGTGGGCCTTCGCCGGCCTCGGCGTGACCCTCAGTGTCCTGCAGGCGTTCCTCCTGGCCACCATCGCCACCAACCGGACCGTGGAGGCGGGGATCGCGTGGTGCGGTCTGGTGCTCACCGCGGTGGCCGTGTGGGCGGCGCCCCGCGAGCTGGGGTCGGTTCTGGGGGCGACGCTCGTCGTCGTCGTCCTCACCACGATCGTCGCCGGCTGGAGGGCGTTCCGGGTCCGCCCGGCCTGAGGGCAGGCCACCAGGCCAGCCAACGAGAAGAGCGTCCCGCACACCCGCCTCTCGGGCGATGTGTGCGGAACGCTCTTGTCGATGCGGGTGATGCGGGTGATGCGGGTGGTGCGCCCGCCCGAGGTGCGAGCCCGCCGGCCCCGGGATCAGCGGCGCGTCAGGCGCGCGTCGCCGGCCCGGCGCCCCCGTCCCCGCGGGCACCGCGGGTGCCACGCGTGCCCCGGGTCGTGCGCCCCCCGGCACCGCTGCGGACACCCAGGAGGATGCCGCCGAGCACTGCCAGCACGCCCAGCACGCCGAGCACGGCCGGCAGGATGCGACCGAACGTGTTGAGCGTGTCGGCGGTCTCCTGGGCGGCGGACTGGGTGATCTCCTTGGTCTCCTCGTTCCAGCCGGACTCGAACCGGACGGCCGTCCGGGTGGGCTCGGCCTTCTCGGCCTCCATGCCCGCCGCGTCGGTGAAGAAGGCCTCGGCCTCGTCCTGGTCCTCGGCGAAGAACTGGTAGATGTTCTCGTTGCCGTTGATCACCTGACCGGTCTCCGGGTTGACGTACACCGTGCGGGTGTTGGTGTAGTAGCGACGCATGTCGACCTCGCGCTCCGGGTCGCCCTCCAGGCCCCACTGGCTTGCGGTCATGCCCTCGCGCCGGTAGCTGGCCAGTACGGCCTCCACGGCGGGGTCGTAGCCGTCGGTGATCGAGGCGAAGTGGTCGCGGATCGAGGCCCACATGTCGATCGGGCCGAGTTCCTGTCGGAACTCGTACGCGTCGATGCCGCCGACGGTGGTCTCTCCGACGAAGGAGATCGGGTTGGTGGTGAAGGTGCTGGCGTCGAAGTAGTCGTAGTCCCGCTGCTCGGTGTCGAACGGGAACTTGTACTGCAGGCCGTTGCGGACGAACCCGGTGGGCGCGGTGTCGTCGGGGCTGCCGGTCGCGACCAACTGCAGGGTGCTCACGGCCTCGTCGATCGGCTCGGCGGACACGCGGTCCACGGTGACGCGGTCGATGGAGGCGTTGACCAGGCCCTCGACCCCGTCCGATCCGGTCTTGTCTTCGCGGAGCAGCGACTGCGCGGCCTGGAACGTGATCACCTCGGCGTCCGACGGCTCGACCGCCTGGACACGGCGCTGCGAGTAGAGGGGGATGTCGTTGTCGATGAAGCAGGTGACCGGGAACTGGACCTCGGAGTCGTCGGCCTCCGCACCGTCCTGGGTCTCGACGACCTCGTCGTCGCCCGCCGCGCCGTCCCCGGGGGCGTCCTCGTCGTCGGCCGCGTCGTCGGCGCTGCACTCTGGCCGGGTGGAGTTGAGCTCGGTCGGCGAGTTACCGGCCAGGGCCGCGCCCACCAGGACCGCGCCCTGCGTGGTGTCGGTGACGGTGGTGGTGTTGATGTCCAGCGGGGTCTTCTTCTGTGCCGGCACGACGAAGAAGACGAGCGCCAGTGCGATAGTGATGAGGAACGCGCCGAGCCCGACGAGGACCAGCGCGGGCACCGGCGACCTCCGTCCCGCGGAACTGCTCTGTCGTGCCATCGGTTGTCCTCCTGGAGTCGCACCCTGGATCCGCCGGTTACCGCCGGGTAGCTTCCCGCGTCGGTCACCGGACCGGACCATCATCAGGAGAAGATTAACAGTGATGAAGAACGCATTCGCCACCCCCGACCGACAAGTCGGAACTCTCCCGTCCGCCACCGGCTTCGTGCCGGCGCTGGAGGGCTTCCGCGCGGTCGCCGCACTCGCGGTCCTCACCACTCACGTCGCCTTCCAGACCGGTTCCTCCACGGGGTCGGCGATCAACCGGGTCTGGGGCCGGTTCGACCTGTCCGTGGCGGTCTTCTTCGCCCTGTCCGGGTTCCTGCTGTGGCGGGCCCACGCCCTCCACGCCCGTCGGGGCGGGCCCGGAACCGCGCGGTCCGCGGGGGCCTACCTGCGTTCCCGCCTCGTCCGGATCATGCCGGCCTACCTCGTTGTGGTGGCCGCGGTGTTCCTGCTCATCCCCCAGAACGCGCACAGTTCGGCCTCGACCTGGACGGCCAACCTGACACTGATGCAGGTGTACGTGCCCGACTCCCTGGTCGAGGGTCTGACCCACGCGTGGTCACTGTCCGTGGAGATGTCCTTCTACCTCGTCCTGCCGCTGCTGTGGTGGGCTCTCGCCGGTCTCCGTGGCCGCGCCGCGCGGTGGCGCATCCCCGTGATCACGGCTGTGGGGGTGCTGAGCCTGGCATGGGCCCTGCTCCCCTGGTACCAGCTCGGACTGCCCGAGCGGATCAACGACCAGATCCTGCCCCCGGCGTTCGCCTCATGGTTCGCGGCGGGGATGATCCTCGCCGAACTCGCCGCCGCCCCACCCGGGCGCCTGGCCGCGTTGGCCCGGCACCGCCACGCGCGGTGGGGCTGGTGGGCCGTGGTCGCGCTGGCGTTCGGCGTCAGCACCCTCCCGCAGTGGTTCACCGAGGGGTTCGTGCACCCCTCCGGGCCGGAGTTCGCGGCCCGGACCGCGCTGGGCGCCGTGGTGGCGTTCTGCCTCCTGGCCCCGGTCACACTGGCTCCGCGGGGGCAGCGGTTCGCGGTGCTGGACTCCGGCGTGATGGGAATGCTGGGACGGTGGTCCTACGGCGTGTTCCTGTGGCACGTGCTGGTCCTGCACTTCGCGTTCCAGATCGCGTTCGTGCCCATGTTCTCCGGCCACATGCTCGAGATCTGGCTGATCACCGTGGTGGTCTCGGTCGTGCTCGCGGCGGCCAGCTACGCGCTCGTGGAGGAGCCGTCGGGGCGATGGTTCGCCCCCCGGCGCGCCCCCCGCGGCACGCCCAGTACCGACGGCCAGGCCGCGGCCAGCCCGGCGCAGACGAGCCCGGCCACCGTCGCGACCTGAGGGCCCCACCCGTCACCGGCGTACCCCAGCGGGTCCGGCCAGGGCGCGCGGGCGAGCAGCGCGGCGCCCGCGACGATCCCCACCCCCGACCCGGCGACCAACAGCTGCCGGGCCCGCCCCGCGCCCAGGTGGCGACTGGCCATCAGCGCACCACCGCCCAGCGCCGCCGCCAGACCCAGCCCGACCGGGCCCGCCAGGGCGTAGGCGACCGCCGCCGTCGCCGTCGCGATGACGACTCCGCCCGCACGGCGCACCTCGGCGCGGGCGCCCGCGCGGTCCCGGCCCCTGAGCAGGAAGAGGACCAGCACGAGCGCCAGCACGAACGGTCCGGTCAGCAGCGCCGCCCGGTACGGCCCGTCGAGCGGGACGGTCAGCACGAGGGTCGCGCCGGTGCCGGCCGCGGGCAGGACCCAGCCCTGCTTCCAGCCGTCCACCGTCACCGGTCGGGCGTCGGGCAGGTCGCTGCCGTCATCGGCGACCAGCCGCGCCTGCCACGCGGGGGTCACCGACTCGGGCACCACCAGGACGCGCTCGCGCGGCGCGGCGGGCACGTGCAACTCACGGCGCGAGGCGTCCCACCGCACCGTCGTGACCGCGCGGGTCGCCTGCGACGCCCCGCCCAGGACCGGCGTCCGGGTGGTGGCCTCGGCGCGACCCGTGCCGGAGCGGCCGGCACCGTCACCGTCGGCACCACCGCCCTCACCACCACCGTCGACGACGACGAGGCCCACCGTGTCCACCGAGAACGCCTCACCGGGGTCCACCGAGACCTCCACCGGTCCGGCGGCCATCGCGACCGGGTCGTCGTCGCACGGTTCGACGGGGATCGCGCGGCCGTCGAGCAGATCCCGCCGTGTCGTGGTCAGGCGGGTTCGGACCGATCGCTCTCCGATGAACAGGCGGGGGCCGTCCTGGCAGGACAGGGTCACCGGCTCACCGCCCGCCGCGGGCAGGGCGCCGATCCGGGCGCCGGTGCCGTCGCGCACCCAGACCTCGGCGATCCCGCCCGGCACCTGTGTCCCGCCCGGGGTCCGCACGTCGTGCGCGGCGTCGATCCGGATCGTCACCCGGTCGGTGTGGTCGGCGGGCAGGGGGACGACGACGGACCCGTCCTCCTCCGGCGCGATCGCGTCGAGGTCGACGCGCGTGGTCTGGAGGCCGGTGTCCACGGTGATGACCCCGGGGGCGGCCGGGGCGGCCGACCGCGGTGCCCACACCCTGATCGAGCCGACCAGGTGGCGGCCGGGCAGTCGAAGTTCGAGCGTCGGCGAGGGGGCGTCGGGGGCGTACCAGCTGGTCGACCGGTCCCCGTCGACGGCCGCGGACGGACCGCCGGCGGGGTCGGTCACCAGGGACTCCCCCAGGGCCCGGACCTGGCGCGCGCGCGTGGCGGGGTCGCCTCGCAGCACGTCGTCCAACGCCTCGCCGGCCCGCGGGCGCACGAGGAGCTGCGGCAGCACCTCGGTCCCGGTCGGCACGTCGAGCAGCCGGGCGAAGCGCGACGGTTCCTCGGCCTCGATGGCGAGCTCCGGGGCGCACCGCACCGCGCCGGTCTCCTCCTCGGCCCCCGCCAGACCCTCGACCGGGCTCCCGCCGTGGACGCAGTCCGAGCGGCCGCCCAGTTCCTGCCGCAGCAGCCAGCCGGACGGCGCCCCGGAACCCGGTGGCCGGTCCGGTAGCGCCACCACCCGCAGGAGCGGGATGTCCTGGCCGGCCGAGCTCAGAGCGAGGTCCGACACCTCGAAGTAGGTGCCACGGCCCCCGTCGGCGAAGCCCGTCGCCGTGACCCTCACCGTCTCGGTGGGTCCCGGGGGCAGCGCCACGACCAGCTCTCCGCCTCCGGTCGGATTCGCGGTGGTGGTGCCGGAGTCCGTACGGATCTGCAGGCTGCTGACCTCCGGCCCCGCGTCCGGGACGGGAACCGTGATCCGGAGCAGACCGCGGTCGACGGGCTCGGGGAGGTCGACCTCGATCCACTGGCCGAAGGCCGAACCGTAGCCCCCGGAACGCCAGGCGGTGTCCGGGTCGCCGTCGACCGCCGCCGCCACCGATCGGGCGGGCCGGACCGGGCCGGTCTGGGCGGAGTCCGATGCCGAGGACGAGGCCCGCACCCGCGCGTCCCACCACCGGGCCTGCGCCAGTGGGGGCTCCGTATCCGACACGGTGGCCGCGTAGTCCGGGACCGCGCCACGGCTGCGCCGGGGGTCGCCCTCGGCCCGGACCGCCGACGAGTGGTGGTCGAGGCGGCCGAAGTCGGTCTCCCGGTCCGTCGGGGAGTCCGTGAGGACCGGGGCGGTGGAATTGACCGGTCGCGGCCGGGGGAAGGGATCGGAGGCCGGGTCCACGCCCGCCGCGTCCGCGTCGGCCTCGAGCAGTCTGGTCACCCTGGCCGGGGACCCGACCGTGTCCCGCACGGCGAGCAGGTCGTCGAGCCGGGACAGCGACTCCGGCCCGCCGGCCACCACCGGCAGGTCGCGGACCTCCACCGTGTACGGGGCCGTGGCCGACCGGGGCGGGCCCGGGGACACGGCGTCCGAACCCAGCCGGGAATCGACCCGGTAGATCTCGATCGCCGGATAGGCGGGGCGGAGGCCGGAGTCGGGGACCACGACCGACTCGTCGTCGACCTCCGTTCCCCCGACCGGTTCCCCGAACTCCGCGACCTTGACCAGGCCCGGGGAGCCGTCGATCGCCTGGTGGACCAAGACCGGCCGGGGTGCACCGGAGTCGGCTGTGAGGTCGTTGCGCACCACCAGGAAGCCGATGCCCAGCGAGGCGAGCGTGGCCGCCGTACCCGGGGCGGGGTTGCCGTCGGCGAGGCGGCGCTGGACGGCGTCGAGTGCACGGATCGCCGGTGCGGGTTGCAGCGGCACCGAGTCCCGGACCGCCCACGGGGTGGTGGCCAGTGGTTGCAGGGGCTCGTCGCGGGTGACGCCCCAGACCTGACGGCCGAAGGACGACCCCGGCACCACCAGAGCGCGCGTGGTCGCGGCGGGGTCGAGGTCCCCGCCCCCGACATCCCCGCCCCCGACATCCCCGCCCCCGACATCCCCGGCCCCCGGCCGGGCGACCGGCGCGTTCTCCGAGAGCCAGTCGGCGGCGTCGGTCCAGTGGTCGGGGATCGCGGCGTGGGCACCCACCGGCGCGAGCCGGCCCAGCAACGCCGGGGCCACCGCCACCGTTCCCGCGAGGATCACGACCATGGCCACGGCGACCGGACGGTTGCGCTCGGGATGGGCGACGGCGGTCCAGCCGACGGCGACCGGTGCGCCCCCTACGCCGTGATCCTGACCCCGGGCCGGTGAACCCCCGCGGCGCGGACCCCCGTGCAGACCGGAGAGCAGCAGCGCCAGCAGATGAGCGGTACCCAGGACCAACGGCAGGCGCACCAGCGGCTCGAACTTGTGGACGTTGCGCAGCGGCGCGCCGGCGCCGTCGAGGAACGCGCGCAGCGTCTCAGCCAGTCCACCGCCGGCCGGGCCGACCCACGGCGCCGCCATCGCCACCAGCCCGACGGCGGCGATCACCAGGAGCCGGCCCCGGGCGGGCATCGCCCGGTGGAGCAGCCCCAGCACACCGACCGCCGCCATCACGCCGGTGGCCAGGACGAACACCGGCTCGCTGGTGAGCGCCGCTCCGGCCAGCCGGTCCGTCGACACGAACGGCACCCATGTCGCTGCCCCGCGCAGTACTTCGGTCGCCGACGACCACCGTGTGGTGACCTCGGCGGACTCGATGTAGTCCAGGAACGGCGGCGAGACCCGGCCCAGGAGCACCAGCGGAACAGCCCACCACAGGCACACCGCTACCGAGAGGGGCAGCCACCACGCGGTCAACCGCGCCCACGTGCGACCGGGGCGGTACATGAGCCACCACAGGATCGCGGGCAGGCACGCGACCGCGGTGGCGACCGCGTTGACCGCACCCATCAACGCCAGGGCCAGCGCGGCACCGGCCCCACCCCGGCGAGGGGACATCCTCCCCTGTAACACCCGCACCACCGGGAGCAGCACCCACGGTGCCAGCGCGACTGGCCAGATCTCGGAGGAGATCGACCCGAGGTCGCCGAGCATCCGCGGGGCGAGCGCGTAGAGGATCCCGGCCACCGCCCTGGTCTGAGGGGTGCCGATCCGCAAGGCGGCCGCGACCAGGACCACGCCGACGTAGGCGACCGTCAGCAGGACGGCCCACCACAGACGTTGGGTCAGCCAGGCGGGCATCCCCACCAGGTCGAACAGCGCGAAGAACGGACCCTGGGGGAAGAGGTACCCGTACGCCTGGTTCTGGACCTGTCCGCCGAACGACAGTCCGGTCCACAGGTGGGTGGCCTGGGCGAGAAACCGTCCGGGGTCGACGACGAGGTCGTACTTGGTGTCCGGGACGACCAGACCCGGGGACTGCAGGCAGGCGAGGAGGAGGAAACCGAAAAACGCGACGACCGCGTCGCGCGCGCCTGCACCGAGACGGATCCCGCGGGTCACCTCGGCCGGCGCGGAGGGGGGACTAGCGGGCGCCGTACTCGACCTGGCCGAGGAGGGCCTGGTCGGCGGGCGGCTGAGCGACCTCCGGGATGGAGTTCTCGGCCATCGCGGAGTTGGCTCCGAAGGCGACGATGCCGCCGAGGACGATTCCGCCGACTGCGCTGGCGAGCGCTCCGGTACCGAAGCTCATCGAGTTCTCCCTGCGGGTCACGAGAATGGGGTGTCCTGGCGGTGCCCCGGGGCACGCCGACGCCGAAAGAGTATCACCCGGCACCCCGTGGATCGTGCGTAGTGTCGCCCACAACTACTTACTGGCCGGTAAGTTGGTGTGGGACACGACACCACGTCCCGCCGGAAGGAGTCCTGTGACGACGGGGACCAAACGGATCCCACGCGCGATCCGCGAACAGCAGATGCTCGACTCGGCCATCCGCGTGTTCTCCGACCTCGGCTACCGATCGGCGTCGATGGACACCATCGCCAAAGACGCCAGGATCTCCAAGCCGATGCTGTATCTCTACTACGGCTCGAAGGAGGAACTGTTCTCCGCGTGCGTGACCCGTGAATCCGGTCGACTCATCGACCATCTCACCTCCGCGGCGACCAGTGGGACCGGTGCGCGTCACAGTCTGGAGAGCGTCGTGGAGGCGTTCCTCGACTACGTGGACGACCACGCCGACTCGTGGAACGTCGTGTACCGCCAGGCCGTCGCCGAACCCGCGTTCGGCGACGAGGTCGAGAAGACCCGCTCCGTCCTGGTGGACCTGACCACCGACCTGCTGGCGCAGAACTCGGTGGACGGGCGCAGCCGCGAGGTGCTCGAGGTGGTCGCCACCGCGCTCGTCGGGGCCGGGGAGGCGGTCGCCGACCGCGTCGCACACCGGTCCATACCCAAATCGGTGGCCGCAGGAGTGGTCGTCGAACTCGCGTGGCGCGGCCTCGCCGGAGATCCCGCCAAGTCACTCACCACCCCGAAAGAGGAGAAGCCGTGACCGACACGACCGAAGACACCACCCGCCGCACGTCCCAGGGAGCCAGGACCCTCACTCCGTTCGACCTGGCGGGAGGCCTGCCCTCTCTCGTCTCCGACCTGCCGACCGTCCTGCGTGGTCTCCGGATCGTCCGCAAGTCCCGCGGGACCGACAAGATCTCCATCGGCAGGAGGTTCCAGGAACTGGCGGCCGGCCAGCCGGACGCCCCGTTCCTGCGATTCCTGGGCTCGGAGATCACCTACGGGGAGGCGAACCGGCGTGCCAACCTCTTCGCCCAGGTGCTCAAGGCCCGTGGGGTCGAGCGCGGCGACACGGTCGGGATCTGCATGGTCAACCGGCCCGAGGTCATGCTCGCCATCCTGGGCGCCGTCAAGGTGGGCGCCTCGGTGGGACTGCTCAACCACCACCAGCGCGGGGAGGTCCTCGAGCATTCGCAGAAGATCATCGATTCGAAGGTCGTCCTCATCGGGGCGGAGTGCGCCGAGGCCGCCGGGTCCATCCCCCGCGAGAAGTGGCTCGGTGAGCTGATCGCCGTGGGGACCGAGGTCGACCTCCCGTTCCGCGACTTCACGGCGGGCCACCGCCCGGACGAGCTCTCCGATCTCACCTGGCTGGAGGACGAGGTGGAGAAGCTGGGCGCGGACGCCGGCGCCACCAACCCGCCCGAGGCGGACGAGACGCTGGGCAACGAGACCGCGTACTACGTGTTCACCTCGGGCACCACCGGCCTGCCCAAGGCCTCGACCATGTCCCACTATCGCTGGAACCGCGCGCTCGCCGGTTTCGGCCTGTCGGGTGTGCGGCTCAAGAAGGACGACGTCCTGCTCTGTCCGCTGCCGATGTACCACAACAACGCGCTCACGGTCGGCCTGGGCTGCGTGCTCGCGGCCGGCGCGTGCCTGGCCGTCGAGGAGCACTTCTCCGCGTCGAAGTTCTGGGACCAGGCCCGTGCGGCCGGTGCCACCGCCGCCATCTACATCGGCGAGATCTGCCGCTACCTGCTCAACCAGGAACCCGGTCCGGGCGACCGTGACCATTCCATCCGGGTGATGACGGGCAACGGGTTGCGCCCCGAGATCTGGGACGAGTTCCAACAGCGGTTCGGCGTCGACCGGATCTGTGAGTTCTACGCGGCCAGCGAGTGCAACATCGCGTTCGTCAACGCCTTCAACATCCCCAAGACCACCGGCTACTGCCCGATGGACTTCGCGATCGTGGACTACGACCCGGACACCGGGGAGCCCCGCCGCGGCGCGGACGGCCGGCTCACCAAGGTGGGCAAGGGCGGGATCGGTCTGCTGATCAGCGGCATCTCCGACACCCAGCCCTTCGACGGCTACACCGACAAGGAGGCCACGGAGAAGAAGGTCATCCGCGACGCCTTCAGTGACGGTGACGCCTGGTTCGTCTCGGGCGACCTGATGCTGGACCAGGGCATCAAGCACGCCTCGTTCGTCGACCGCCTGGGCGACACCTTCCGGTGGAAGGGCGAGAACGTGGCGACCACCGAGGTGGAGGCGGCCGTCAGCGCTCGCCACGAGGTCGACCAGGCCGTGGTCTACGGCGTGCCGGTGCCGGGTGCCGACGGGAAGGCGGGCATGGCCGCAGTGCGGCTGCACGACAAGTCCGACTTCGACGGCGCCGCGCTCGCGGAGCACCTGCGCAGGTCGTTGCCGTCGTACGCGGTTCCGCTGTTCATCCGGCTCTCCAAGGAGCTCGAGGTGACGTCCACCTACAAGAGCCGCAAGACCGAGCTGCGCGAGCAGGCGTTCGACACCTCCCGGTTCGACGACCCGCTCTACGTCCTGTCGTCCGACAAGGGATACATCCCCTTCTACGATGGGGCGGAGAACGACGTCGTCGCCGGCAAGGCCTGAGGCCGGGGACACCACTCGAGGAGGTCCCGCCGCCGCATGCCCAGTCCCCGCATGCCCAGTCGCCGTGCGCACAGCCGCCGTGCGTCCGACCGACGGGCGCGCCGCGGCGGGACCGACCTCTCCCGCCGTTCCCTGTTGATCGGCCTGTCGCTGGGCGCGGGCGGCGCGGCGGGATGGGCGCTGACCTCGGCCCTCGGGGCGGGTGTCGAGGACGTGGCGACGTCCGGCCCGAGCCCCGACTCCGCGGCTCCCCGTCCCTACGTCGCGCCCGAGGGTGCGGTCCCGGTCACCGAACCGCGCCGGGTGCACTACGGCGAGCCCGGCGACACGGACGGTCAGACCTTCGGTGACCTCTACCTGCCCGAGTCGGCCAACCCGGCCCTGCCGGTGGTGGTGTTGATCCACGGCGGCGGGTGGAAGGACTCGATGGGCCTGGCCTACATGGAGAACCAGGCACGCGACCTGGCCTCCTTCGACGTGGCGGTGTGGAACATCGAGTACCGCCGGGTCGGTTCCGGAGGCGGCTGGCCCACCACGGTCGCGGACGTGTGCCGGGCCGTGGACCACCTCGTAGAGGTCTCGGCGCAGGTGGGCGGCAGGTTGGACCTGCAACGGGTGGTGGTCGCCGGGCACTCCGCCGGCGGGCACCTGGCGCTGTGGGTCGCCGGGCGGGCACGACTACCGTCCTCTCTGCCCGGGTCCCGCCCCGCCGTCCCCGTCTCGGGCTGTGTGTCCCTCGCCGGGGTCGCGGACCTTCTCCGTGCCGAGGAGTCCGGGGACAAGTACGTCGCCGGACTGCTCGGGGGCCGCCCCGACTCGCGCCGTCAGCGCTACCGGGACGCCTCGCCCGTGACCCACCTGCCCACCGGGGTCCCGGTGGTGTGCGTCCACGGTCGCGACGACGAGGTGGTGCCGCCCGAGCAGTCCGAGGCCTACGTACGGGCAGCCCGCCGGGTGGGCGACCCCGCCCGCGTCTCGCTGGTGCCCGGTGGCCACGACCCGTGGGGCGACATCACCGGTCGGGTGTGGCACGACACCCGCGACACCATCCTCTCGATGGCTCGCCGACCGCCGGGCCCCGCCGGCTGAACCACGGGAGGGGGTCAGGCGTCGGTGTGGCCGGTGTCCACCCGGGTCCGCTCGAGCCGCCGATAGGCGATCAACCACCGGCCGTCCACCCTGCGGTACCGCTCGTGGTAGTGCCCCCAGCCGTGGAGCCAGTGCTCACGGCCGTCGACCGACCACCACAGCCGGTCCTCCATCGCCCAGATGCCGGTGGCCGTGGGGTCGCCGGTCTCCGGGTCCGGGCCGGTCAGCTCCAGCAGCGGGGTGTGCCCGTGGTGCACGCTCGTCACCGGGACGCGGCCGTCGAGAGTCGAGCGGATCGCGGCGGTGAGCGCCTCGCGACCGCGTACCTCGGGCGCCCCGCCGCCGGCCGCCCAGGACTCGCTGACCACGTCCTCGGTGTGGCACGGCCCGTAGGCGTCCCACCGCTTGGTGTCCATGACGTACAGCCGGCGGGCGAAGACCGCGCGGATCGCCTCGAGGTCCTCGGCCGCGCTCGCGTCCTCAGCCGTGCTCGCGCCCTCAGGCGGGCTCACGTCGTGTAGTCGGCGTTGATCGAGATGTACTCGCGCGAGAGGTCGCACCCGTAGACCGTGCAGGCGCCGTCGGCGGCTCCCCCCTCGACACCCAGGTCGACAGAGATCGTGACCTCCTCGGCCCGCATGATCTCGGTGAGCCGCTCGAGTTCGGCCTGACCGGGGAAGGCGGGGTAGGTCTCGAGGTCACCGAAGACGATGCGAACCCGCTCCGGGTCGATGTCCGTGTCCTCGTGGCACTTGCCGATCGCCATGGCCACCCGGCCCCAGTTGGGGTCCGCCCCGTGGACGGCGGTCTTGACCAGCGGGGAGTTGAGTATCGCCTTGGCCACCCGCTTGGCCTGGTCGCGGTCGCGGGCCCCGGTGACCTCGACGGTGAGCAACTTGGTGGCCCCCTCTCCGTCGCGGGCCAGTTGATGGGTCAGGTCCAGACACACGGCCTCGAGGGCCCGCCGCAGCTCGGCCTGGTCCACCGGCCCGGCCGCGCCGCTGGCCAGCGCGATCGCGGTATCGGAGGTGGAGGTGTCGGTGTCGACGGACAGGCAGTTGAACGTGCCGTCCACCGCGCCCCGGAACGCGGTGTCCAGCACGCCGGGCTCCACGGCGGCGTCGGTGAAGATCACGGCGATCATCGTGGCCATGTCCGGTTCGACCATCCCGACCCCCTTGGCGATGCCCACGACCTGGGCGGTGCCGCCCGTCGTCGTCGTCACCTCCACCCGCGCCGTCTTGGGGTGGGTGTCCGTCGTCATCATGGCGCTGGCGAGGGCCACCGCGTCGGCGTCGAAGTCGGCATCGGCCAACCCGTCGAGATGGGAACGCAGGATCGGCATGGGGTAACGCCGGCCGATCACGCCGGTGGAGGCGATGAGCAACTCCTCCGGCGCCACCCCCACGGCTCCGGCCGCCCGCTCCAGGACCTCGCGCGCGTCGGCCATCCCCTGCTCGCCGGTGGCGACGTTGGCGTTCTTCGCCACCACCACGACGCCACGCGCCCGGCCGCCGGCGGCGTTCTCCCGGCTGAGCACCACGGAGGGCCCGGCGAAGAGCGAGCGGGTGAACACCGCCGAGGAGGTCACGGCGGGACCGTCGGCGACGACGACGAAGACGTCGTCACCGTCCTCGCGCAGACCCGCGGCCCCGGCGTGCGCGCGGAAGCCGGCGGGCAGAGGGATCGGTCCGGAGGGGCGGGTCTCGGGGCGAGTGGCGTTCACGCGTCCGAGTCTAGGCCCGCCGACAGGGCCCGGCCCGGCCGGACGGGAGCTCCCGTTCCGCTCCCCGGAAGAAAATGTGAGATAGCTCGCACCTGAGCAATCCCAGTCCCGTCCTTCCACTCCCTATGAACGCGGGCTTACCGCCACCGGGGCCGTAAAACCCCTCGTCAGGTGGGGTTCGACGTCACGGCTGGGTAACGTCGGCCCCAGTCGTCCGGATGTACCCAACGAGCGTCCGAACGACGCAGACCTCGGCGGTGGAGAGTCCACCGCCGTTACGACGAAAGGATCTACACCATGATCTCTGACTTCATCAACGGCATCGCCACCGGTTCCGCCAACGTCAACACCGGCTCCGAGGCCGCCGACTTCGGCACCGACCTCATCGCCCAGGTCCTCGGCTTCTTCGGTGGCTTCGTCGAGAACTTCGGCTCCTGAGCCGACGCGCCTGACGGCGCACCGCCCGGGCCGGGTCAAGCCCGGAACGGGCACCGCGTGTGACCGGCCCCGCTTCGGCGGGGCCGGTTTCCGCATTTCCGGCGCTGCAGAGGCTTCCCCGTCGCAGCAGTGGCGATTCCTGCGCGCCCGTCACGATTCGTGCGCGCCCGTGGCCGGGACGCCCCGGTAGCCTGGATCCCATGCAGCTCGATCTCTCCCGTGACGTCGCCGCCGACCCCGACGCGGTCTGGGCCGTGCTGACCGACATCCCGTCAGCGCACCGCATTCTCAGCGGTGTCCTGGCGGTCGAGATCCTCACACCCGGCCCCTATCAGCCGGGACTGCGGTGGCGGGAGACGCGTCGGATGTTCGGCATGAAGGCCACCGAGGAGATGATGGTAGTCGCGGCCGAGCCTCCCCACTCCACCGCGATCGTCGCCGAGAACGGCGGCACAGAGTACAAGACGGTGTTCACCGTGACCCCGCGTCCCGACGGTGCCGGATCGACCCTGCGGATGCGGTTCGCAGCCCACACCGCTCACGCCCCGGCGATCTCCCGGGTCGCGATGGCCGTCATGGGCGGGCTCGCCGAGAGGTCGACACGCAAGGCCATGGAGCAGGACCTGGCGGACATCGCGGCGGAGGCCGAGCGCCGCGCCGTCTGACCCGCCGCGCCGTCTGCGATTCAGCCCGGCCCCCTGCGATTCCGCTACCGTCTTGCGCAGGCCGCTACCCGCAGACGGGTAGCGGACCGTTCAGCTCGATGGCGAACCTGTGGCGCGGTCCCAGAGTTCGACGACGACCTCCGCAGCCGGTCGATCGGCGTAGGCGTCGGCGGCGCGCCATCGCGAGCCGGCCCACAGCGGCGGGACCTCGGCGTCCCCGGCGTCGGTGGCGGCCCTGCGCATGGGTCCGGTCAGGACGTGCAGGTGCGGGTAGGCCGGTGGTGCGAGCGCGTCGAACTCGTCCACGAACCCGTTGACCAGTGCGCGTGCGTAGCGTCCGGTGTAGCAGCGTGTCGGCCGCGACTCAGTGAGCCGTGGATCGGCCAGGGCCGCGCGGTACAGGGCGCTCGTGCCCGCCTCCGGGGTGCGCAGAAGGACGGTCCCGAGTTGCACACCGTCCGCTCCCGCCCGGAGAGCCTCGGCGACATCCTCCGGGGTGCTGAGCCCGCCGGCCGCGACGAACGGCACATCCGGCAGCGCCGCACGGACGGCGCGGACGAGGTCAACGGTGGTCACGGAGTCGGGTTCCTCGCCCACGCTGGTGGTCGACCGGTGCCCGCCCGCCTCGGCGGACTGCACCGACAGCCAGTCGGCGCCCGCCTCGACCGCGCGCCGGGCGTCCTGCACGCCGGCGACGGTGACGACGACCGCCGTGCCCACCTCCTGCAGCGCCTCCACCACGTCCCGACCCGGGATGCCGAAGGTGAAGGAGACCACGTCGACCGGTTCGGCGACGAGCGAGGCGAGGGTGGCGGCCTGGTCGAAGTCGGTGAAGTCCGGTCTCCCGGCGATCGTGATGCCGAGCCGCTCGGCGACCGGGGCGATCGCTGCCGAGTAGCGCTCGACGGCCTCCGGCCCTCCGGCGGCGGCCAGGGCTGCCCCGGAGTCGTCCCGGTCCACCAGGAAGACGTTGACGCCGAACGGGGCGTCGGTGAGCGCCCGTACCCGGTCGATCTCCTCGCGCGTGGCCGCGGCGTCGAGGTATCCCGACCCGATCAACCCCAGGCCGCCCGCCTCACCGACCGCGGCGATCAACTCCGGCGTCGTGGGACCGCCGGCCATCGGGGCGCCGACGACGGGCCTGCGGAGGTGGCCCGGCAGGAGGCGGTCACGTCGGTCGCGGACCCGGGGCAGGCGCTCGATCATGTCTGAGACGGTACGCCCGGAGGGATCGCGCGACGTCGGGTGACCGCGTAGACCACCCCACCGACGGCGAACACGGCGAACCCGGCCGTCACGGACTGCCACGGCAGGCTCCCGGCCACCACCACGCAGCCGACCGCGCCCAGCACCGGCACCCATGCGGGCAGACGGCGGTGCTCACGGGTGAGCCGCAGGGCCGCCGCGTTGGCGACGAGGTAGTAGACCAGTACCGCGAACGACGAGAACCCGATCGCCTGGCGCACGTCCGCCACCAGGACGATCCCGGCCACGAGCGCGCCCACGCAGATCTCGGCCACATACGGCGTCCGGGTGGTCGGGTGGACCGAGGCCAACCCCCGGGGCAGATGCCGGTCGCGGGCCATGGCCATGGTCGTGCGGGACACCCCCAGGATCCCGCCCAGCAATGCGCCCAACGCCGCGATCCCGGCGGCCACCCGCACGATCGGCGCGAGTTCGCCGCCGCCGATCCGCTGCGCCGCGTCCAGGACCGGGGCCGGGCCCGCCGCCACGCCCCCCACCCCGAGGACGTGGACCGTGGAGGCCAGGACCACCGCGTATACGACGATCACCACGGAGATCGCGATCACCACCGCTTTCGGTATGGTCCGGGCGGGCTCGCGGACCTCCTCACCGAGAGTGGCGATGCGGGCGTACCCGGCAAAGGCGAAGAAGCAGAACCCGGCGCCGCCGAGGACGCCGAGCACGCGCGCCGGCCACGGCTCGCCGTCCACGGCCGGTGCCGCGCCGAGAGACACCGCGCCGAGAGACACCGGCCCGGAGGTCCAGGCCGCCACCACGAACACCGCCAGCACAGTCAGCACGACCCCCACGAGCACCTTCGACGCGGTGGCCGTGCGCTGCACTCCGCACACCGACAACAGCGTCAGCGCGAGAACCGCGGCGGCGGCCACGACGTGGGCGCGCTCCGGCCACACATACAGACCCGCGGTGAGTGCCATCGCAGCGCAGGACGCGGTCTTACCCACCACGAAACCCCAGCCCGCGAGAAACCCCGGCAGCGGTCCGAGCAGCTCGCGCCCGTAGACATAGGTGCCACCGGCAGCGGGGAACCGCGCGGCCAACCGGGCCGACGACAGCGCGTTGCACACCGCCACCACCGCCGCGACGGCGAGCGCCGCCCACACCAGCGACCCCGCGCGGGCCGCCGCGGGGGCGAACGCCACGAACACCCCGGCACCGATCATCGCGCCGAGGCCCACCACCACGGCATCGGTCAGGCCGAGGCGACGGGCGAGCGTTGACGACATCCGCATACCCTCGCATCCACAGTTGGCCGGTGGGTGAACCGGACCCGGGGCCCACGGGCCGCCGACGGTCCAGCGGCTACATTCGAGGTGTGTGCTCCCCCAGCCGGCTCCGACTGACGGTCGCCGCCCTGGCCGCCGGACTCGCGCTGGTCGGCTGCGGCGCGGACGGCGCCGTCGACACCGGGCCCCGGGAGGACCGCGCGGCCGTCCGGTCTTCGGAGCAGGCCCTGCCCCCCGCCCCTGCCTGCGAGTCGCCCCTGGACTCGCTGAGCCAGCGGGAGCGGATCGCGCAGCTGTTCACCGTGGGTGTGAGCTCGATGGCCGACGCGCGTCGGGCGGTCGACGAGCACAACATCGGCGGGATCTTCCTCGGCGGCGACGTCGTGGGCGAGGTCGTCTCCGGCGACGGCCTCGCGCGACTCCAGCAGGACTCGCCGCTGCCGCTGCTGGTGTCGATCGACGAGGAGGGCGGTCGCGTGTCCCGCATCGCCCCCTACGCCGGACCGATGCCGTCGGCCCGTGTCATGGCCGCCACGATGAGCCCCGAGCAGGTCCGGTCGGCGGCGCGGTCCCGCGGTGAGTTCCTCCGCGGGATGGGCGTCACCGTGGACTTCGCCCCCTCCGTCGACGTGTCCGACCAGCCGGACGGGGCCGTGATCGGCGACCGGTCGTTCTCCCCGGACCCGGCCCGGGTGGTCAGCTACGCGCGCGCGTTCTCCGCCGGCCTCCTCGACGCCGGCGTGACTCCGGTGTTCAAGCACTTCCCGGGCCACGGCCGCTCATCGGGGGACAGTCACCACGAATCGGTGACCGTGCCGCCGCTGGACCAGCTCCTCCCACACGATCTCCGGCCCTTCTCCGAGCTCGCCCAGACCCCCGGTGCCGGGATGATGCTGGGGCACCAGCAGGTGCCCGGCCTCACGGGCGTCGACCGGCCGGCGTCACTCTCCCCGGCGGCCTACCGCCTGCTCCGCGAGGGTCACGGGTACGCCGCCCCGCCCTTCGACGGTGCGATCTTCACCGATGACCTGTCCGGGATGCGCGCCGTGACCAACGACTTCCCCCTTCCCCGGGCGGTCGCCGAGTCGCTCATCGCCGGGGCCGACTCTCCGCTCTGGATCACCACCGCCGGGATCTCCGAGGCGCTCGACGCCGTCGAACTCGCCCTCGCCGACGGCGCCCTGAGCAGGGTGGACCTGGACCTCTCCCTGGCCCGGATGGCGGCGCTGCGGGGGATCCCCGGTTGTCTGAGCTGGCCGGCCACCGGGCACCTGGCGGAACCCGGGGCCCTCGCCGGCACCTCCCCCGAGCTCCCGCCCCGCGCCGACCTGCCCGCCCTTCCGGTCCGGGCCGACCCGACCGCTCAGGCCGGGCAGCCCGGCTGACGCCGGGGGGCGGGCGCGGTCAGGTCGTACCCTCGCGGGACCAGATGCCGGAGGTGCCGCGTCGATGCGAGTCCACCAGGTGCGTGTCGACCACCCCGATGGCCTCCATCAGGGCGAACACCGTCACCGGGCCCACGAAGCTGAAGCCCCGCCGCTTGAGGTCCACGGCCAGCGCCTCCGACTCCGGGGAGCGGCTGGGCACCTCGCTCATGGTCCGGGGCTCCGGGGTGCGCTCCGGCCGGTAGGACCAGATCAACTCCCCGAGTCCGCCCTGCGCCCGAAGCGCGATCACGGCGCGTGCGTTGCCGATGGCCGCGTCGATCTTGCGCCGATTGCGCACGATCCCGGCGTCCGCCATGAGCCGGGCGACGTCGGGCTCGCCGAAGTCCGCGACCGCGTCGGGAGAGAACCCGGCGAACGCCTCGCGGAACGCCGGACGCTTACGCAGGATCGTCAGCCAGCTCAGGCCGGACTGGAAGCCCTCCAGGACGAGCCGCTCGTAGAGTCCGGCCTCGTCATGGACCGGCATCCCCCATTCGGTGTCGTAATACTCCCGCAACAGGGGATCCCGCGCCGCCCAGGGCGGCCGCATCAGACCGTCCTCGCACAGCACCGCGCCGCCGGTCTGATCCATCTGGTCTTCCGCCATGTCTCCCCCTGCAGGTTCGTGGACCACCCTCCACGGTGATCGCCGCCACCCTAGGATCCGGCTCAGACACGATACGGCCCGACACGATACGGCTAGGACAGCATCCCGCTGAGCTGCACGATGCGCACCGCCGCCAGGAGCACGAGCGCCACACCCACGACGAGCGTCAGCAGCCGACCGGCCACGCGGCCGTAGACGAGGAACCTGTCGATCCTGCGGGTCGCCGCGGCGACACCGGACGAGTCGACCCTCGACAGCGCGATGATCAACCCCGTACTCGGCAGGATCGCGATGACCGCGAAGAACAGGATCTGCAGCAGCTTGGACCACCACGGGGTCTCGGCGAACGAGATGAGGACCATGCCCGCCGCGAACGGCGCCGAGGTCGCCGACTGGATGACACCCAGCGAGATGCCGGTGACCATGATGCCGAATCTCTGCAGCACGGTCTGGGTCAGCGGGGCCTCGACGCTGTCCTCCTTGGCCTCCGCGGGTCTGCGCAGTCCCAACACGGTGATCACCAGGCCGACCACGCCCAGGACCAGCATCGCCCAGAGGTTGTAGAAGAGGCTGCGCACGAACTCCTGGTTGTTGCCGATCACCCACACCGACACCAGCGAGAGCAGGACGATGCCGCAGAACGCGCCTCCGGTGAAACGGGCGGCGCGCGAGGCGAAGCCTCCCCCTCGGCCGGCGGCCGTGAGCCAGAGCCCGGCGATCACGGCGAAGGCCAGGAGGTTGACCGAGTCGACTGCCGCGAATCCCAGCAGGCTGAGGTAATACTGCACGACGGCACACACTACCGGCGGGGGCCAGGTGGGCGATCCCGGTAGTCGTCGACGTCGCGGTCACGGCGGGACTCGTCGTCGTCGCCCTTCATGCGGCCGGGACGGCCGAACACCGACCGGTCGCGCCGCAGGCGGGTGTCGATCCCCCGCATGCTCCACCCGCGCATCGGCGCCGGGACCCGCCACTGGAGACGCCACGCCACCATCCGGAACGTGAACGCGAACGCGGACAACACCGCCGCGGCGACCGGGCCCCACGTGCCCGTCGAGACGGCCAGGGCGGTGAGCGCCGCGCCGGTGGCGGCAGGGATGACGTACAGGTCGGAACCGTTGAAGACGGCGGGGATCTCGTTGGCCACCACGTCGCGCATGAGTCCGCCGCCGACCGCGGTGATCACGCCGAGCAGGAGCGCCGAGGCGACCGGCATGCCGTGGTCCAGCGCCCGCGCGGTGCCGAACGTGCAGAACAGCCCGAGGCCGGCCGCGTCGAAGACGATGATCAGCGTCCGGACGCGGTGCAGATGCGCGCCCAAGAGGTACACCACCGCGGCCGCGACGAACGGCGGCACCAGCAGGACGGGCTGCGCGAACGCGAGCGGGGTGACACCCAGCATGACGTCGCGCAGGATGCCGCCGCCGAGACCTGCCAACAGGCCCAGTACCAGACCTCCGGTGATGTCGATGTTCTTCCGCGCGGCCAGCAGATTGCCGGACAGGGCGAAGAAGAACACCCCCACGAGGTCGAACCACAGCAGCAGCGTCGAGGATTCCACGAGCCGGCCCCTAGACCACCGCGTCCGCGGTGGAGCGGGCGTGGTGACGGCGACGGACGGAGCGGAACGTCCAGAGCTTGTTGACGACGAAGTTGATCGGCATCGTGATGAGGATCGTCAGCAGCTGGCTCCAGTACTCCCTGGAGTGGATGCCCGCGTCCTCGTGCCACCACGGTTCGGGCAGGTAGAGCGGCGAGGTGGGGTTGGTGAAGGCCAGCTTGATGAAGATCCCCGCGGCCGCGGCCACCGATCCCACCAGCAGGAACGGCCAGAACTCCTGCATCACCGGTGCCTTGTGCCCCTTGCCGAAGGTCCAGTGCCGGTTGAGCATGAAGTTGTAGACATTGGCCACCAGGAACGCCACGATCCACACCAGGGTCGTGAAGCGGAAGTTGTACTCCGTCCCCGAGAACGGGAACAGGATGTCCTGGGCGTTCTGGGTCCCGCCGTTGGCCCTGTTCATCAGGACCGTGACGATCATGTTGACGACCATCCCGGACCCGCCCACGATCCCGAACATGAGGAACTGTCGGGCGTTTCGTCGATAACGACCTAGTTCGGACGGGGCCGGGTTCACAGCGAGCCAGTCTAGGCCCACAGGCCGGGACTAGCCCGCTCCGTGCCCCTCCGGGACCCGCTCGGACGGGTCGTCGATCGGCCCCGGGGCGGTGCCGGCACCGAACGGGCGGCCACCGAGCTCCTCGCGGTGATGCGGGGAGAGCAGGCCCGCGAGGTCCGGCCCCTTGGGCACGATCCCGGTCGGGTTCACGTCGCGGTGGACGTTGTAATAGTGCTCCTTGATCTGCGGGAAATCGCAGGTGTCCCCGAAGCCGGGCGTCTGGAACAGGTCGCGCAGATAGCCCCACAGGGCCGGCATCTCGGTGATCTTGTTGCGGTTGGCCTTGAAGTGGCCGTGGTAGACCGCGTCGAAACGCACGAGGGTGGTGAACAGCCGGATGTCGGCGACGGTGATCGTGTCGCCGGCGAGGTATCGACGGGTGGTCAAGCGCTCCTCGAGCCTGTCCAGCGAGGCCCAGAGCTCGTCGTAGGCCTGCTCGTAGGCGCCCTGCTCGGCCGCGAACCCGCTGCGGTACACGCCGTTGTTGACGGTCGGGTAGATCCACGAGTCCAACTCGTCGATCTCGTCGCGATGCTCGTCGGGGTACAGGTCCGGGGCGCCGTCGCGGTGGAAGGCCGACCATTCCGTGAGCAGATCGAAGTTGAGCTTCTGGTACGCGTTGGTCACCACCGACCTGGTGGGCAGGTCGACGAGGGCCGGGACCGTGATGCCGCGCGGGTAGTCGGGGATCCGGTTGAAGTAGGCCTCCTGGAGCCTGTGCATGCCCGTGACCGGGTCCTTGCCGTCGGGGTCGAGGTCGAAGACCCAGGAGTTGACGTCATGGGTCGGACCGGCCAGACCCATGGAGATGGCGCCCTCCAGACCCATCAGACGGCGGACGATGATCGAGCGGCTCGCCCAGGGGCAGGCCCGGGCCGCCATCAGGCGGTACCGGCCGGCCTCGACGGGCCACCGCATCTCGCCGATCTTCTCCCCCACCGGGTCCGATCCCGCCGGGAGATCCGCCACGACCCGATCGTTGATGTAGGTGGCGTCACGGACGAACTCACCGTCCTCCGAGGCGTTCTTGGCTGCGATGAACTCGGTGTCGTCTGCCATGGGGTCTCCTACGGTCGTCGTCCGGTCGTCGTCGCGGCCAGTGGTTGATGCATCACCAATATAGCCGGTCCGACGCCCTCGCGCCAGCGCATCCGGGTGATCCGGGGCGCCCGGTGTGCCACGCTGGCCGCATGGACTCCGCGCACGTCGACGACGTTCCCACCCGCTACGCCGAGTTCGCCGAGTTCGAGGTCCGCGGCCGCACCCCGGTCTACCTGGCGTGGGCCCGGGGCATCGCCGAGGACCCCGCGACGTGCGAGCTCATCGGGAGCCTGCCCCGGATCAAGCGACAGCCCGCGCTGGTCTTCGCCTCCGCCCGGCACGCCGGCGCTCCCGAGACCGAGGACTACCCGGCGTTCCGGGAGTTCGTCCACGCCCACTGGGCGGAGATCGAACAGATCGCCCTCACCCACTCCACGCAGACCAACGAGGCCAAGAGGTGCGCGGTCCTCCTGCCGTTCCTCTCCCTGCTCCCGGGCCCGCTCTCGTTGGTGGAGATGGGAGCCTCCGCCGGACTGTGCCTGTACCCGGACCGGTACGCCTACCGGTACGCGCTCGATGGCGGCTCCACCCACGAGCTGCGACCGGCGGGATCGGACACGGCCGCCTCCGCCGCCGACACCCCGGTCCTCGACTGCGCCCTGCGCGACGGCGTCCCCCGCCCGGAGGCCCTGCCCGACGCCGTCCACCGTGGCGGGGTGGACCTGTCCCCCATCGACCCCTCCCACGCCGATTCGCGGGGCTGGCTGCGCAGCCTGATCTGGCCCGGACAGCAGGCCGAGCGGGTGCCCCGCCTGGATGCCGCGCTCGACATCGCCGCCGCCGACCCGCCCCAGATCATCACGGGGGACCTGGTCGAGAAACTGGAGGACTCCGTGGCCGCGTGTCCCGCGGGGTCCACGCCGGTGGTGTTCCACACCGCGGTGCTCGGATACCTCGAACCCCCGGCCCGCGCCGAGTTCGTCCGCCGGGTCACAGACCTCTGCAGGGACGCGGGAGCGGTGTGGATCTCCGTGGAGGGGGTGACCCTCCTCCCCGACGTCGCCGAGCAGGTCCCGGAGTCGATCCGGCGCCACAAGGGCATCTTCGTCGTCGCCGTCAACGGGCGCCCCCTGGCCACGGCACACGGCCACGGTGACTGGGTCCGCGCGCTCGACATGCCCTGACATGCCCTGACAGGCCGGGCGGGTCCGGGGCTGGTCGGGTCGGGCCTAGCCGGCTCGGCCACTTCAGTCGAACGGCCACCCGCGACGCATCGACTGGTCGGACCCCGGCTCGATGAGGTACTCGGTCCCGAAGGTCGCCGCGTAGACGTTCTCCGGCAGGGCCAGCATCATGCCGATGTCGCTGGTCTGACTGGCGTGACACTCCATCGCGCGACGCTTGAGCTCCACGACGTCCGCGGGAAGGTCGATCGCCCACGCGATCTCCGACTGCGGGACCCCCACCGGCAGCCCGTCGTCCCCGGTGAGAATCATCCGCCGCAGTTCCTCCACATCCATGCCGCCGGACGCGAACGCGGCCAGGAACTCCGCCGCCTCGGGGCTGTCGAGCATCTCGAGTTGGGCGTCCTGGTTGGTCGTGGCCTCCAGAAGCCGCGGACGACGGGCCGCCGACTCCACAGCGCGGCGGGCGATGCGGTGGACGGCCAGGTGATCCGGGTGCCCGTAGTTCCCGTGGTGGTCGTAACCCACGAGGACGTCGGCATCCTCTCTGTCGAGGATCCGGGCCAGCCGGCCGGCCGCATCGTCGGTGTCGGCGCTGTGCAGGCACAACGGATCGTCGTTCTGGGCCCACCCGGTCATCCCCGAGTCGCGGTAGCCCAGCCAGTCGATCCTCGCGACACCCAGTACCGCTGCTGCGGCCCGGGCCTCCCCGCGCCGGTGGTCGACCAGGTCGCCGTCGGGCCCGAGGTGGTCGGGCCGCTGGCCGTGGTCGCCGTCCGTGGCGAAGACCGTGACGACGCGGTGACCACCGCGCGAGGCGAGGGCCATCATCCCGGCGGTCTGGGAGGTCTCGTCGTCGGGGTGGGCGTGGAGGAACACGATCGTGGACACCCGACCAGTGTGCCCTCCCGGCCCCGACCTGCCTACTTCTCGCGCACGACCGTTCCGTCATCCTGCAGGCGCAGGAGCGGGTAGATGCCGTTCTCGTCGTGGTTCTCGTCGCCGACGACCGGGGGGTTGAAGACGCAGAGCATCTGCATCTCCTCCTCCACGATGACCTGGTGCTTCTCGTGGCCGTCGAGCAGGTACATCGACCCCGCCTCGAGCGGGTACTCCTTGTCGTTCGTGAGGTCCCGCAGGATCCCCTTGCCCCGGGTCAGCCAGACGGCCTCGATGTGGTTGGCGTAGTGGAAGTCGTTCGTCGTGCCGGCGGCGATGGTGGTCTCGTGGAACGAGAACCCCACCCGGTCGTCGGCCAGGACGATGCGCTTGGACTCCCAGTTGCCGTTGTTGCCCTTGACGTGGCGGTCGGTGTCGGTGATCTCTGCGGTGGTGCGAACGATCATGTGGTGCCTCCTCGGGGAAGGTGTGGTGGTCCGGGCGCGCTCAGAGGTACTGCTGGGCGAGGACGTGGTCGACGGCTTCGTAGCAGATCTCGATACCGCGGTCGCGCTCGTCGTCGGTCAGGATGAGCGGGGCGAGGAACTTGACCACCTCGTCGCTCGGGCCGGCGGTCTCGACCAGCATCTTGTTGTCGAAGCAGCGGGCCATGACCTCTCCGGCCAGCTCCGGCTTCTCGAGGAAGGCGATTCCGAAGGCCATGCCTCGGCCGCGGAGCTCGAGCTTGCCCTCGTACTTGTAGACCAGCGGGGAGAAGCGCTCGCGGAGGATCCGGCCGTTCTCGAGCGTGCGGTTCTGCAACTTGTCGTCCGACCAGTACTTCCGCAGCGCCACCTCGGCGGTGACAAATGCCATGTTGTTGCCGCGGAACGTGCCGTTGTGCTCGCCCGGGGTCCACTCGTCCAGCTCACGGTTGAACAGGGTGATCGCCAGCGGCAGGCCGTAGCCGCCGATCGACTTGGACAGGGTGACGATGTCCGGCTTGATGCCGGCGAACTCGAACGAGAAGAACTCGCCGGTGCGGCCGCAGCCCATCTGGACGTCGTCGACGATGAGCAGGATCTCGTGACGCTTGCACAGCTCGTCGAGGGCCTTCAGCCACTCGGCGCGTGCCGCGTTGATGCCGCCCTCGCCCTGGACGCACTCGACGATCACGGCCGCCGGGCGGTTCATGCCCGAACCGGAGTCGACCAGGACGCGCTCCATCCACTGGAAGTCCTCGGTCACGCCGCCGAAGTAGTTGTCGTACGGCATCGGCGTGGCGTGGACCAGCGGGATCCCGGCGCCGGCGCGCTTCATCGAGTTGCCCGTGACGGACAAGGACCCGAGGGTCATGCCGTGGAACGAGTTGGTGAAGTTGATGATGGCCTCGCGGCCGGTGACCTTGCGGGCCAGCTTGAGCGCCGACTCGACGGCGTTCGTACCGGTCGGCCCGGGGAACATCACCTTGTAGTCCAACCCGCGCGGCTCGAGGATCGTCGAGGTGAAGGTCTCCAGGAAGGCGCGCTTGGCGACGGTGTACTTGTCGAGCGAGTGGGTGACGCCGTCGCGCTGGATGTACTCGAGCAATGCGCTCTTCATGTCGTCGTCGTTGTGGCCGTAGTTCAGTGCGCCGGCGCCGCCGAAGAAGTCGAGGTAGTCGTCCCCGTCGACGGTCGTGAGCTTCGCGCCCTTCGCGGTGTCGAACACCACCGGCCAGTTGCGGGAATAGCTGCGGACCTCGGACTCGCGGTCGGAGAAGATCGAGGTGTCCAGGTTTGCGTCGTGCGTGGCTTCGGTCATGGTGGTGATCACTCCATCGAGAATGGTGTCGGGCGGCGGCGGCGGACCAGTGGGCCCGGGCGCCCTTCTAGGAAATCGTGTAGAGATCTTCGGGTTCGTGCCCGTCGCCGAGCAGTTCGACGCCGAGGTAGTCCTCGCTGGACAGCGTCATTCCCCGGTCGCGGGCGACGGCGCCGAAGGTGCGCTGGGACGCCTCGTTGTCCGGGCTGATGGTGGTGCGCAGTCGGACCACACCGCGCTCGGCGAGCCGGTCCATGAGGCTGTGGAGCAACCGTGCGGCCAGCCCCTTACCTCGCTGGTCCGCGTCGACGCCCACCTGCCAGACGAAGATCGTGTCCGGCTCCGAGGGGCGCAGGAATCCGGTGACGAAGCCGACGACGCGGCCCTCGACCTCGACGACCACCGAGCTCTCGGAGAATTCCGCTCCCCACAACACGTAGGCATAGGAGGAGTTCAGGTCGAGTACTCCGCTGTCGCGGGCGATCTCCCACATGCGATTTCCATCTGCCGCCGTGGGCGGGCGGAAAACCGCGTCGGACGAATCAGGGTTACGGGGTGCTTCTCGTTCTCCTGGGTTCATAGGTGATCACCACGGTAGTGACGTGGACCGGTTGCCGCATCTACCTTCGCCGGATCGTTACCCGATTGTCGGGCGAGTCCGCAGGTGGCCGTCGTGCAGTGACATCCATCACCCGGTGCGACCCCGCCCGCTATCGCGATGGTCTTCCTTACCGGGCCGGACCCTGGGAGAATAAATTCATGGACGAGAACCCGATCACCGAATTCGACGAGGGCCGCTCTCTCGAGTTGCTGGCCACCGAGGCGCTCGGCCGCCTGGTCACCGTCTCGGGCGGGCGGGCAGACATCTTCCCCGTCAACTACGCGCTGTCGACGGAGGGCAAGATCTTCTTCCGCACGGCGGAGGGCAGCAAGCTCGCCGGCCTCACCGTTCATCCCGACGTGGTCTTCCAGGTCGACCACATCGAGGATGAGGAGGCGTGGTCGGTGGTCGTCCGGGGTGAAGCCCGACGGCTCGACAGCTTCGAGGAGATCAACCGCGCCGAGGAACTCGACCTCAAGCCGTGGATCCCCACGCTCAAGTACAACTTCGTGGAGATCACACCGGAGCAGATCTCGGGCCGCGGCTTCGCCTTCGGCGAGGAGCCGGAGCGGTATACGGGGTAGGCGCGCTGTCGGCTTAATCGGCTGAGCCGGCCCCCCGGTCGTTCAACTCGGCCCACAGTCGCCTCACGCGGGCGTCGATGTCGTCGCGGATCAGTGCCATCCGCCCCGCACCGTCGATCCCCCGCTCACTCGGTTCATCGGTCTCCCAGACGTCGATGACCGCGCGCATCCCGTCAACGGGTTCGAGCCGTGCGGCCGTCCCGAGCACGACGACACGGTCCGCGCGTCGCATGACGTCGTGATCGACCGCCGCCGCGGTGCCACCCGACATGTCGGCGCCGATCTCGGCGAGGGCGGCCACGGCCTCGGCATTGGGGGGCTTTCCCAGCGCGGGCTGCGTACCGGCTGAGTGGACCTCCACCGCGTCCCCTGCCGCGTGACGCAGCAGCGCCTCCGCCATCCGGGACTTGCCACGGTTGGACTTGCACACGAACAGGACGGTGGGCCGGCGGCCTTTCGCGTTCGGCGTCATCGGCGATCGGCTCCCGGCGCACTGGAGTCGGGGGCCGGGGTGGAAGCGGCCGCCATGTCCTGGTGGATCGCGTTCGGGACCGTCGGGTCCCCCTTGAACAGACGCTTGCCCGCCCACAGGCTCACGTACACCAGGGCGATCAGCACGGGCACCTCGATGAGCGGCCCGACCACCCCTGCGAGCGCCTGACCGGAGGCCACCCCCCAGGTGCCGATGCTGACGGCGATCGCGAGTTCGAAGTTGTTCCCCGCGGCCGTGAACGCGACCGCAGTGGACTTGGCGTAGTTCAGGCCGGCCGCTCGGGCCGCGAGCAGGCTTCCGCCGAACATGAGGATGAAGTAGGCCAGCAGGGGCAGCGCGATTCGCGCCACGTCGAGGGGATTTCCGACGATGGTGTCGCCCTGGAACGCGAAGAGCACGACGATGGTGAACAGCAGGCCGTACAGCGCCCACGGTCCGATCTTCGGCAGGAAGGTCTCCTCGTACCACTCCCGCCCCTTGGCCTTCTCGCCGAAGTGCCGGGTGAGGAATCCGGCCAGCAGCGGGATACCGAGGAACACCAGGACGCTCAACGCTATCGCCCACACCGAGAACCCGGCGGTGGTGGTCTCCAGCCCCAGCCAGCCCGGGAGGACCTGGAGGTAGAACCAGCCCAGGCCCGCGAAAGCGATCACCTGGAATACCGAGTTGATCGCGACGAGCACCGCTGCCGCCTCCCGGTCGCCACAGGCGAGGTCGTTCCAGATGAACACCATCGCGATGCATCGGGCCAGGCCCACGACGATCAGGCCGGTGCGGTATTCGGGCAGGTCCGGGAGCATGAGCCAGGCGAGCGTGAACATCAACGCGGGCCCGACCAGCCAGTTCAGTGCGAGGGACAACACGAGAAGCCTGCGGTCCCCGGTGACGCGACGTGTCTCGTCGTAGCGGACCTTGGCCAGGACGGGGTACATCATCACCAGCAGCCCCACCGCGATGGGAACCGAGATGCCCCCCACCTCGACCGCCTCCAACGCTTCGGCGATGCCGGGCACCAGGCGCCCGGCCAGGAGCCCGAGCGCCATGGCCGCGAGGATCCACACGGCCAGATAGCGGTCGAGGAAGGACATCCTCGCGGCGACCGGAGTGCCGGGATCGACAGGGGACGGGGGGCCAGCGTTCGCCGAGACCTGGGTGCTCATGCGGCCAACCCTAGGCAATTCATCGATGCCGGTCAATGTGTGACATTAACCACTGAACCCCGCGAGATCAGAACGGTGGCGGGTCGAGAATCTCGTCGAGGAGCTGTTGGACCTGCTCCTCGGCACGGCTGACCACCGGCTTGTTGCGACTCCACCAGCGGCCAGTGGAGGGCCTGGTCCGGTCGGGACCAGCGCGGTCGGGACCGGTGCGGGCGCGTTCTGCGCGGCGGCGGGCTGCACGGCGGGTCCAGAAGGTCGGCTCGGCCTGCAGTGCACCGTCGGCGGCATTCGGCTCGGGACTGCGGGCTTGCTGAGTGTCCCAGGCGTCCTGTTCGGCTCGGGCCTGTTCACGCCTGTAGGCGGCCAGGGGCCCGGAAGGCCTGGTGAGCATGGTGGATCCGTCAGGTGTGACGACGACGAGGGTGCCGTCTGGCGCCAGGTCGTAGATCCATCCGGAGAAGGTCTTGAACCGGTGATGGCGCCGACACAAGCACATCAGATTGCACTCGGCGGTGTGTCCGCCCCGCTGCGGGTCGGCGTGGTCGAAGGGCCGACAGTGATCGATGTCGCAGTGTTCGGCCGCCACCGTGCAACCCGGGTGCCTACAGGTGCCGTCCCGGAGGCGGATGCGGCGGGCCAGAGCGGCGCCGGGCCGGTAGGTCAGGGCACGGCGGGCGTCGTCGGCGGCGCCGATAGCGGGGTCGACGTGTTCGAGGCTGGCCCCGTCACTGGCGGTGAGCATGTCGAGCAGTGCCTGAAGCGCGGATTCGCCTGTGCGGGGGAACTCGACCTGCGGGTCGAGACCTCTGCCCCGGGCAAAGACCGTCACGCGCGGCCGCAGTGGCGAGGGTGACTCGTCCGGCCCGAGACCGGCGGCACGGGTGCGACCCCAGTCCCCGCATACCAGGGACAGCAGGGCGTCCGCGCGGCGCTCGGGCAACGGATAGGTCGACGTGTCCGCCGCCTCGGCGTCGGGTTGTGCCTGGGCGGATTCCGCAGAAGCACCCGGTTCGGGGTCGGCGAACTCGGCGGCGCGCTGGTCGATGGCCTCGGCCAGGACAGCGGCCTCATCGGAGGCCAGGGTGGCCCACAGGTTGGTCATGCCGTCGGCACCCTTGCGGATGTGGACCCCGCGGCCGCGGGCGGCGGCGTCTCTGCGTTCGCGGATGCCGTCGGCGTCGTAGCGGGCGATGATCGCATCAACGGATTCGCGCACCGACCGGGCACCCAGACGCTCGCCGGCCTCGATGGCAGCGAGATAGTCGTCCACGACCTCCTGCTGCACCCGGGACAGGACGGCAGGGTCGACCGTGGCCATCTGGCGGGCCAACAATTCGGCTGCGCGCTGTTCCATCCGGCCGGACGAGAGGGCTTCCATGACGGCGGGGTAGCGCTCGGTCAGGTCCGCGGCAAGGCTGATCATGGTGGCGGCCCGGCCGGTTGAGATGGGCATCGCCGCCACGAGGTAGCCGGTGCACACGTCGAACGGGTCGACCACCGCGTGCCCGGGAGGGGAGCCGTCCCCTGCCCCGGCCTCGTCCTGGCGCACGCACTCGAGGAACAACGCGTAACACGCGGCCAGGCGGGCCCCAGCGGCGCGGTTCTCCGCGACCCAGGTGCCGCGGGCGACGTCGGCCAACCTGCCGAGCACCGAAGGATGGTCGGAGCGACCGGCCCCACTTGTCACACCGCCAGCCGCGTCGCCCATGCCCCCACCTCCGATCGCACGTCGCCGTCACCCTGCATCGAACTCCTGTTCTATTATACGCACACACTTTCGAATGAGCAAGGGGCGATCTCCGCATGCCTCCCCCATCCCGATCGTCCGAGTAATCTGGGGGCCATGACCTCGTCCGAGCCCACCGAATCCTGCTGCATCGCCGGCGCGAACGGGCCGCTCAACCAGGCGGAGGCCGAGGCCGCGGCAGCCCGGTTCAAGGCACTCGCCGATCCCATGCGCCTGCGCCTGCTCTCGCACATCGCGGCGGCGGACTGCGACGACGTCTGCGTGTGCACCCTCACCGAGCCGCTGGGGATCACCCAGCCCACCGTGAGTCACCACATGAAGAAGCTGGTCGAGGCGGGACTCGTCACCCGGGAACAACGCGGCCGGATGGCGCACTACAGCATCGTCCCGGAGGCGTTCGCCCAGATCCGGGACATCGTCGACGTCCGAGGCCTTCGCTTCGTCTGAGATCGACCCGGGCGTCGGGTCCCTAGATCGCAGCCCCGGACGCCGAAGTACTCGACACCGCAGCACCCGCACCCTAGGCCGGACGACGCAGCGCCTCCGGACCGACGGGGTCCACGGTTCGATGCCGGCCCGTCGCAGGTCATCCTGGAGGGCCGCCGCCTCGAGGACCGGCGTGGTCTCCGCGAGGGAGACGATGAGGATCGTGGTCTGCGCCGGATCCTGCAGTCTCATGAGCGGCGTGGTGTAGCGAACGCCGTCCCCCAAACTGCCGGGCGGTGTCGACGACGACGAAACGACGCCTCGACTCGTGGATCACCCAGGAGAACGCCTGGAAGACCGCCCCTCGGAACCACTCAGCCGGAGAAATGCGGCCGAGCAGCAGAGCGCGGATCAATAGACGGTGATGGTGGTGGTCACGGTGCCGGCGTCCCCTCGGTGGACGGTGCCCCGGTGGCGGGCGCGAGCGTCACACCGATGATCACCGGGAGGGCCTGGCGGACCCGGGCCTCGATGTCGTCGCGGATGGCACGGACCCGGTCGAGATCCTGACCGGCGGGGTCCGAGACGTCCCAGTCCAGGTACCTCTTGCCCGGGTAGACGGCGCAGGCGTCCCCGCACCCCATGGAGATCACCACGTCGGCGGCCGCCACCACGTCGTCGGTGAGCGGCTTGGGGTATTCCGAGGTCAGGTCGAGTCCGATCTCGGCCATGGCCGCCTGGCAGTTCTCGTCGATCCCGGACCCCGGGAGCGACCCGGCGGAGCGGACGTGGACCCGTCCTTGCGACCGGTCCGCCATGAGCGCCGCGGCCATCTGGGAGCGCCCCGAGTTCTGGACGCAGATGAAGAGCACCTCGGGTACGTCCTTGGTCACCCGCCCCTCTGCCTGCGCGAGAGCCTTGAGCCGGTCGGTCGCGAAGCGGCGGGACAGCGACGGCAGGTGGGTGGTGACGCGCGCGGTACGACGCAACGCGGCATAGGACTCGAACACCACGCGCTCGACGGTCTGCGGGCTGAACACGCCCTCGTAGTGCCCGGCGAGCTCGCGGGCGTCGCGCTGGAGTTGCGCCTGGGGCATCAGCAGCTCGGGAAGAGGAGCGTCGTGCACGGATCGGGACATATCGGCCCCCAAGCCTCGTATCGACATCCATCAATATAGACAGCCATCGATGCTTTGGGAAGCCGTCCGGGCCGGCGTTCTCAGTGCCCGGAGCCGAGTTTGCCCGAGAGTTTCTCGAGCCGCTCCTGGCTGGCACCGTCGAGTCCGATCACCGACAGCGTCTTGCCCTTGGCCGCGTACTTCTGCTGCACGGCGTCGAGAGTGGCCACGGTCGAGGCGTCCCAGACGTCGGCGTCGGTGAGGTCGAGCACCACGTGCTGGGGATCGCCGGAGTAGTCGAACTGGTACACGAGGTCGTTGCTCGACGCCCAGAACAACTCGCCCGTGACCCGATACGTGCGGGTGTCGACCGCCCCGTCGTGGTCGGTGTCGAGCTCGGCGACCTTCTCGATGGTCGTCATGTGCGCGACCCGGCGGGCGAACATGATCATCGCGGTGACCACACCGAGGATCACGCCGATCGCGAGGTTGTGGGTCCACACCGTCGCGGCCACGGTGACGACCATGACGAGGGTCTCGGACAGCGGCATCAGCCGCAGGGTCCGGGGATGGATCGAGTGCCAGTCCATGGTCCCCACAGAGACCATGATCATCACGGCGACCAATGCGGCCATCGGGATGAGTCCGACGATATCGCCCAGGACGACGACGAGGATCAGCAGGAACACGCCGGCGAGCAGTGTGGACAGCCGCGTCCGGGCACCCGAGGCCTTGACGTTGATCATCGTCTGCCCGATCATCGCGCAGCCGCCCATCCCGCCGAAGAATCCGGTGACGAGGTTGGCGACGCCCTGGCCCCAGCCCTCGCGCGTCTTGTCGGAGTGGGTCTCGGTGATGTCGTCGACCAGCTTGGCCGTCATCAGGGACTCCATGAGCCCCACGAGCGCCATCGCCAGCGCGTAGGGGGCGATGATCTGCAGCGTCTCCAGGGTGAGCGGCACGTCGGGCAGCAGGAGGGTCGGCAGCGACCCGGGCAACTCGCCCTGGTCGTGCACGTTCGGGACGGTCCACCCCACCCAGACCACCACGATCGTCAGTGCCACGATCGCGATCAGCGGCGCGGGGATCACCGTGGTGAGCCTGGGAAAGAACACGAGGACGAGAAGCCCCACCGCCACCAGCGGGTACACCAGCCACGGCACGCCCACCAGGTGCGGGATCTGGGCCATGAAGATGAGGATCGCGAGCGCGTTGACGAATCCGACCATGACCGACCGGGGGATGAACCGCATCAGCCTCGCGACCCCGAACACGCTCAACAGGATCTGCAACACCCCCGCCAGCAGGACCGTGGCGATGAGGTAGTCCAGTCCGTGCTCGAGCACCACCGGCGCCACGACGAGCGCGATCGCTCCCGTGGCCGCGGAGATCATCGCCGGGCGACCGCCGGTGAAGGCGATCGTGACCGCCATCGTGAACGAGGCGAACAGTCCCACGCGGGGGTCGACGCCCGCGAGGATGGAGAACGAGATCGCCTCCGGGATGAGCGCCAGCGCCACCACGAGGCCGGCGAGCACCTCCGTCCGGAGCCGGGCGGGGGAGGAGAACGCAGCGCGGAACGAGGGCAGCACGCCAGTCGGGAACTCGGTGCTCACGGATCACCTACAGTCGGGGTCAGGACTCTCACACGGCGCGAGAGTAGAAAGCTACCGTAACGGGAGAGTTGTGGGCAGGCCAAGTCGCGGCGAGCAGACCATGAAGATCGGCGAGGTCGCCGAGCGCACTGCGCTGTCGATCCGGAGCCTGCGGCACTACGACGAACTCGGCCTGGTCAGCCCGTCCGCGCACTCCCCCGGGGGTTTCCGTCTCTACACCGAGGGGGACGTCGAGCGGATCCTGCTCATCAGACGGATGAAACCACTGGGGTTCAGCCTGGAGAGGATGCGCGACTTCTGCCGCGCCCTGGACCGCCGAGCCGACGACCCGGCAGGATCGGCCTCACTGATCGCCGAGGTCGAGACCGAGGCCACCGAGCGGCTCGAGCGCCTGCGGACCCACCTGGGTTACGCCGAGGAGTTCGTCGAGATCGTCGCGCGCCTCAGGGTCTGATCACCGTCCGAGCGCAGCGGACACGGCCGCCTTCGCCCACTGCCCGACCCCGATGAGAGTCGCCGAGGCCGGCCCGCACCAGTCCCCGTAGCCGAGCAGGAACAGCCCGGGCACGTCCGGCACCGCGGGCCCGTCGGTCACCACCCGGCCACCGACCCGCGGCATTCCCAGGCCCCGGAGGTGGCCGAGAGCCGGCCGGAACCCGGTGCACCAGATCACCGCGTCGACCGGTTCGCGTCGACCGTCGTCCCATTCCACGCCGTCGGGGTAGAACCGGTCGAACATCGGGGTGGCCGCCAGCAGGCCCGCGTCGCGGGCGGCGCGCACAGGGGGGACGACGACGATGTCGCCCAACTCGGCGACACCGCGGCCACTCCCGGATCGCACCGAGGCGGTGGCGACCCGGAACAGCTCCCGTCCGTCGACGTGGTCGGGCAGATAGCGCGGCGGCCCAGCGGTGCACCAGATCAGGTTGCCGTCGCCCCCCTGCAGATGTCCGGCGAGGTCGGCGGCGATCTGCGCGCCCGAGTTCGCACCCCCCACCACCACGACGCGCCGGCCGCCGAAGGGCTCCGGGCCCCGGTAGCCGGCGCTGTGGATCTGGTCGCCCCGGAAACCCCCGACACCCGGGTACGTCGGCACGAACGGCCTCGACCACGTACCGGTGGCACTGATCACCGCGCGGGCACGCCACCGGCGGCCGTCGGCGGCACGGAGCACGAACCCGTCCGGATCGTCCCGCTCCACGGCCACGATCCGGGTCGAACGCCGGACGGGTAGCCCGTAGTACTCCTCGTACCCGCGCAGGTACTCCACCACGTGGGCCGCGTCGGGGTTGCCGTCGACCGTCGGGTGCATCCGGCGGCCCGGGAGGGACGAGTAATCGGCGGGCGAGAACAGTCGCAGCGAGGGCCAGGTGTGCGGCCATGCACCCCCCGGCCCCTCGGACGCGTCGAGGATCTCGAAGTCAGCGCCGGCGCGGGCGAGGTAGAAGCCGGCGGCCAGTCCGGCCTGTCCGCCGCCGATCACCACGACGTCCCTCACCACAACGTCTCTCACCACTGTCCGACCCCCGTTCGGAACCCTCTGAACAGTTCCTATAGACACCTATCGATATCAATTCTACAGTGGAGACATGAGTCGCCCACCCGCCCCCGCGACCGGCCAGACCGGCCAGACCGGCCCGGAGAACGAGATCCCGGACACCGACGCCGGCGTCCGCGAGCATCGCCTTCTCGTGGCGTCGCTCGCCGCGGCCGCGGTGGCGTGGGTCGCCCTGTGGGTGATCAACGAGTGGTTCTGGGACGCGGCCGTCGGCTGGCTCGGCCTCGACCTCGCCGACCGGGCGGTCGGTGCCGTGCACTTCTTCCTGTACGACACCGTCAAGATCTTCCTCCTGCTCCTCGGCCTGATGTTCCTGGTGGGCATGCTCCGGGCGAGCCTCGACCTCGACCGTGCCCGCGACTGGCTCGAGGGCCGGGGGCTGTTCGTCGGGCTCACCCTGGCGATCGTGCTCGGCGTGGTGACCCCGTTCTGCTCCTGCAGCTCGATCCCGCTGTTCATCGGGTTCGTCGCCGCCGGCATACCGCTCTCGGTCACCCTCGCCTTCCTCATCGCCTCCCCGCTCATCAGTGAGATCGCGGCCATCATGATCGGTGAGATGTTCGGCTGGCACATCGCCGCCGCCTACGTCGGCGCCGGCGCCGCCATCGCCTTCGTCGCGGGCTGGGCCCTGTCCCGGTTCCGGCTCGAGAAGTGGGTCGACGACGTGGTCTTCACCACCCGGGTGGCCGTTCTCCGCGCGGACGGACACGTCCCCACCCTCCGCGAGCGGGTGGACGCCGCCCTCGGTGAATCCCGGGACATCTTCCGCAGCGTCTGGATCTGGGTGGTGGTGGGCGTCGGCATCGGTGCGGTGATCCACGGTTGGGTCCCCGAGGACTTCTTCCTCCGGTGGGCGGGACCGGACAACCCGCTGGCGGTTCTCGTCGCCACCCTCGCGGGGATCCCGCTCTACGTCAACGGCGCCGGGGTCGTGCCGATCGCCGAGGCGTTGTGGACCAAGGGCATGAGCCTGGGCACCGTCATGGCGTTCATCATGAGCTCGATAGCGCTGTCCATCCCCCAGGCGATCATGCTCAGGCGGGTCATGCAGCCGCCGCTGCTCGCACTGTTCTTCGCCGTCGTGGCGGCCGGCATCCTCGCCATCGGCCTACTGTTCAACCTCATCGCCTGATTCCGACTACCGCCCTACCCCACACACAGGAGGAACGATGATCGTCAAGGTGCTCGGGCCCGGCTGCCGCAACTGCCACACCCTCGTCACCCGCACGCGGGAAGCCCTGGCGGCGCTGGGCGAGGACGCGGAGATCGTCGAGGTCACCGACGTCGGCGAGATCGCCGGCTACGGGCTCATGAAGACCCCCGGGTTGGTGGTCGACGACGAACTCGTCATGGGCGGGAAGGTACCGACCGTTCGCCAGCTCACCGAGCTCCTGCGCGGACGCTAGGTGGACTGACAGCTAGGTCGGGGACACCCCGAGTTCGGCGAGCAGAACCGACACACGGCGCTTGATCTCGTCGCGGATGGGCCTGACCGCGTCGACGCCCTGTCCGGCGGGATCGTCGAGGGTCCAGTCCAGGTAGCGCTTGCCCGGGAAGACCGGGCAGACGTCACCGCACCCCATGGTGATGCACACGTCGCTCGACTGCACCGCCTCGCTGGTGAGCACCTTCGGCGTGGCCGCCGAGATGTCGATGCCGTCCTCCGCCATCGCCTCGGCGACGGCCGGGTTGATCGAGTCCGCGGGCGCCGACCCGGCCGAGCGGACCTCCACCGCGCCTCCGGACAGGTGCTCGGTATAGGCGGCGGCCATCTGTGAGCGACCCGCGTTGTGCACGCAGACGAAGAGAACGGACGGACGATCGGTCACGGTGACTCCCCCGGCAAAATGTATCGACGACTGTCGATAGTAACCGCTCGACGCCCTCGCGCGGCGGGTCACAGCGCCCGGCCGATGACCTCCTTCATGATCTCGTTGGTGCCGCCGTAGATCCGCATGACGCGGGCGGCGGCGAACTTCTGCGCGATGGGGTACTCCATCATGTAGCCGTAGCCCCCGAACAGCTGCAGGCTGCGGTCCACCACGTCGTCGAGCATGTCGGTGGCCTGGAGCTTGGCCATCGAGGCGGTCACGGCGTCCAGCTCGCCGGCGATCTCGCGGGAGATGCAGTGGTCGATGAAGGTGCGGCTGGCCATGACGGAGGTCTTGCACGCCGCCAGCTCGAACCGCGTGTTCTGGAAGTCCAGGATCGGCTTGCCGAAGGCCTGCCGCTCGCGGGTGTACTCGAGGGTCTCGACCACGGCGGCCTCGGCCATCGCCAGCGCGTCCACCGCGATCGCCAGGCGCTCGCGCGGGAGCTGGTTCATGAGCTGGTAGAAGCCCTGCCCCTCCTCACCGCCGAGCAGGTTGGCGGCGGGCACCCGCATGTCGTTGAAGAACAGCTCCGCGGTGTCGGCGCCGTGACGGCCCATCTTCTCCAGCACCCGGCCCCGCTCGAATCCGGGGGTGTCGGCCTCCACGGCGAACAGGGCCATGCCCTTGTGACCGGCGTCGAGGTCGGTCTTGGCCGCCACCACCACGAAGTCCGCGGAGCCACCGTTGGAGATGAAGGTCTTGGAGCCGTTGATGACGTACTGGTCACCGTCACGCCGCGCGGTGGTGCGGACGCCCTGCAGGTCCGAGCCGGCGCCGGGCTCGCTCATGGCGATCGCGGAGATCCACTGACCGGAACACAGCCTGGGCAGCCACTCCTGCTTCTGCTCCCGGGTCGCATAGTTGGCCACGTAGTGGGGGGTGATGGTCGACCCGACGCCCATCCCGAACGCCGTGTCACCCGAGTACACTAGCTCCTCTGTGACGAGGTACTCCATGCCCGGGTCCCCGCCCTGCCCGCCGAACTCCTCGGGCACGTCGAGGCAGATCAGCCCGGCCTCGCCGGTGCGCAGCCAGGTCTCGCGGTCCACGTGCTTCTGCCTGGCCCACTTCTCCTGGTTGGGCGTCATCTCCTTGGCGAAGAAGGCGCGCGCGTGCTCGCGCAGGAGCCGGTGGTCGTCGGTCTCCCAGGAGGGGCGGTAGTCGGGGAAGAGTGCGGACACGGCAGGGCCTCCGGGGGAGCTACGACGACGACGACGAGGTACGCGGTCGAGCATACGACGGCGGTCCGACCCGACTGCTCGCGCGCCGACGCGCCCGGGGCCATACTCGGGGCATGACCCACTCCCCGGATCAGCCCGAGAACGACCGGTCCGCGAACCCGGCCCCCTCGGATCCCCCCGCACCCGAGCCGTTCCCCACCGACTGGACCCGCTGCCTGGTGCTGGTGGCCCATCCCGACGATCCCGAATACGGTATGTCCGCGGCGGTCGCGCGGTGGACGGCCGAGGGCCGCAGCGTCGTCTACGTCCTGGCGTCCAGCGGGGAGGCCGGTATCGAGGGGATGGCGCCCGCGGTCGCGGGCCCGATCCGTGAGGAGGAGCAGCGGCGCTCCTCGGCGATCGTCGGTGTCGATGAGGTGGAGTTCCTGGGGTTTCCGGACAGCCGGATCGTCAACGAGGCCGGGCTCCGCGACGCCGTCGCCGACGCCATCCGCCGGCACCGCCCGGACATCGTGGTCTCACTGTTCTCCGGAGAGGAGTTCGGTCCGGGGATGCCCAACCAGAGCGACCACATGGAGTTCGGCGCGGCCGTGGGGGCCGCGTACGACGACCTGGTCGCGGCGGTCGGGGTCGATGCCGCGGAGGGGCGGCCGCAGATGTGGTTCGAGTCCTCGCCCGAGATGACGCACTACGTCGACGTGAGCGGGTTCGTCGGGGCTGCCGTGGACGCGCTGGCCGAGCACTCCGAGTACCTGTCGGTGCTCGACCCGACCACGCCCGTGCGGGAGCAGGCCCGCGCGCAGGTGGAGGCCGTGTGCGCACCACGGGACGGGCTGTCCGACGGGAACCCTGTGGTGGGCTTCCGGCGGATGCGACCCTGAGCGGCGGATCAGGCGGGCGCGCCCGGCTGCCCGAGTGGTGCGTAGGCCGCCTCGGATGGCCGCAGTCGCCCGACGATCTCGTCCGCCCACTCGGCGTGGGGTGAGGACACGGTGCCGTCACCCGGCAGACCGATATACGTGAGCCAGTAGCGCTGCCCACCCTCCCCGACGACCGCCGAGTACACCAGCGCACCCTCCGGGCCGATGAGGTCCTGCTGGACGGCGGGGAGCACGCGGAACGAGACGGACCAGCCGTCGCCGACACGGGTGCTGATCTCCTCCGCCCGCTCCTCGACCGGCTGACCCGGAACGGGGAGGAGGAACTGGCCCATTCCGCTGGCCAGCGTGAGCGCCGCCTGCCGGTTGTCCGGATTGCCCGGGTCGAACAGTTCCTCGGTGAGCGCGCCCGCCAGCACGACCCCCTCCGAGCGGCCGGCCTCCCCGTCACCGACCTCCTCAACCCCGGGCTCCCCGACCGGGGTCAGGGCGGTGGTGCCGAAGACCAGCTCGCCCGATTCGGCCCCCCAGCCCTCGGGGACGCGGATGACGAGGCCTGAGTAGGGATCGACGTGATCCGAACCGGCCGCGACCTGGGTCTTCGGCGACAGGGTGCGGACCCCCGGGGCATACGTCGCCGACGAGACGAGGACTGTTCCGACCGCGGCGACCACCGCCAGGACGGCGACCAGCGCCACCATGAGAAGGGTCCGGTTCCGGCTGGTGGAGGTGGGGCGCCCTGAGATCATCCGCCCAGCGTAGGCGGGCGGGTCTCACGCAGCGTGATGTTGACCCGTCCGGGCCCGGCGCCGAGCACCTCCCGGCACCAGGCCGGTGCGGTGCCGTCGAAGACCCTGGGAACACCGTGGAAGGCCATCCGCGACGGGCCGCCGAACACGACGAGGTCGCCGGACTCCAGCCGCACGTCGGTGTACGGGCGGCCGCGGTGGCGTGGGGTGCCGAAGCGGAAGGTGCAGGCATCACCGAGACTCAGCGAGACCACCGGCGCCGAACTGGCCTCGTCACGGTCCTGGTGCAGGCCCATGGTGGCATCACGGCCGTAGAGGTTCACCAACGCCGCGTCGGGTGTGTAGTCCGGGTGGCGAAGGAGCGGGTACACCGCGGTCGCCGCCTCGAGCCCGGTCCGCGCCGCCCGGACCAACCAGTCCGGCAGCGGCGGGACCACCTCGTCGTCGTCGTACCGGTAGGGCGTCCAGTGCCGCCCCAGGCTGAGCGTCCGCACCGACATCCTCCCCCCGCCGGGCAGCACGATCGAGCGCGGCGGCCGCGCGGCCGCCCAGTCCACGCAGGCCCGCAGCAGGAACTCCTGCTGCGTGCGGTCCATCCAGTCCGGCAGGTGCACCGCGCCGGGACCGAGGACCGCCGGCGGGCGGTGTATCCCGAAAAGCGGGTCGGTCACCGTGGGTCCGCGCCGAGCACCGCCCACGCCTGCTCCGCCAGGGAGGGTGTCGCGGCGGCCACGACCGTGCCGCCGTCCAGCGGCTGCCGACCGTCCGGTCCGGTGATCACGCCGCCCGCCGCCTCGATGATCGGGATGAGCGCCACGATGTCGTAGGAGTTCAGGTCGGACTCGACCACCAGGTCCACCCGGCCCGCGGCGAGCATGCAATAGGCGTAGCAGTCGCCGCCGAAGCGCTGCAGGCGGACCCGGGAGGCGAGGTCGTCGTAGCGTCGGCGCAGCTCGCCGTCATCCCCGAACATCGACGGGTGGGTCGTGTACATGATCGCGTCGGAGAGCTCGTCGCATCCCGAGACGCGGAGATCGAACGTCTCCGGACCGTCCGATCGTCGACGCACGGTGGCGCGCCCGTGGACCGCGGCGAAGGTCTCCCCCAGCACCGGCTGGTCCATCCACCCGGCGACCGCCCGGCCGTCCTCCACCACCCCGACGAGCGTGCCCCACCCGGACATCCCGGTCATGAACGCCTTGGTACCGTCGATCGGGTCGAGGTACCAGGTGCGGGAGGCGTCCGCGGGCCCGGACTCGCCGTTCTCCTCCCCCACCACCCGGTCCCCCGGCGCCATCGACGAGATCCCGGCCCGCAGCAGCGCCTCGATGTCGCGATCGGCCTCGGTCACCGGGTCGTACCCCCGCCCCCCGCCCTTGTCGCCGGCGGCCAGCGCCTCGAGTTCGCCGTGGAAGTGGCGGCGGGCGATCCTGCCGGTGGCGGCGAGCAGCTCGTCGAGGTGCTCGATCAGGTCGGGGTCCAGGGGACGGTCGGGACTCGCAGTCATGGCCCCATGGTGCATCACGCCCACCGGTCGCACGCCGGATCCCACCGGGACATACTCGTTCCCACCCCTCTACACGTGCTCATCCGGATAGCGTGAGCAGACCGAACCGCACGGACGGAGCCGAGATACGTTGAACGACCTCGTGGACTTCATCTCCACCCGCCGGCTCCAGCTCGCCACCGATTCCTGGCAGCACGTCAGCGCGACCGTGCAGGCGGTCCTGCTGGCCACGCTGCTGTCGGTGGCCGTCGGCGTGGCGGTGTACCGCAGCAGGGCCGGCTCCGCCGTGGCCACCGGCCTGGCCGCCACCGCGCTGACCGTGCCCTCGTTCGCGCTGCTGGGACTCCTCATCCCGATCCTGGGGCTGGGCGTGCTGCCCACCATGACGGCGCTGGTGATCTACGCGGTGCTGCCGATCCTGCGCAACACCATCGTCGGACTCGACGCCGTCCCGGCGGCCACGGTCGACGCCGCGCGGGGGGTCGGGATGAGCCGGATCGGGGTCCTGGGCCGGGTGGAGATCCCGCTGGCGTGGCCGTCGATCCTCGCCGGGATCCGCGTGTCCACCCAGATGTCGATGGGCATCCTCGCCATCGCCGCCTACGCCAAGGGGCCGGGGTTGGGGAACCTGATCTTCGCCGGGCTCTCCCGCGTGGGGACGCCCACCGCCCTGCCGATGGCGCTCACGGCGACCGTCCTCATCGTCGTCCTCGCGCTCGTCCTCGACGCGCTCCTCGTCCTCCTCGGACGCCTCACCATCAGGGGGAACCAGTGACCACACCCACCGCGCACGACGCCGGCGCCGTGTCCGGGGTGCCCATCACCCTGGACGACGTCACCAAGGTCTACCCCGGCCAGGAACGACCGGCCGTCGACCACGTCTCGCTCGAGCTGCCCGCCGGACGCACCACCGTGTTCGTGGGCCCCTCCGGCTGCGGCAAGACCACCACGATGCGGATGATCAACCGGCTGATCGAACCGACCTCGGGGACCATCACGATCGACGGCCAGGACAACCGGACCCTCGACGCCGACACCCTGCGTCGCCACATCGGTTACGCCATCCAGGCGTCCGGCCTGTTCCCGCACCTGACGGTCGCCCAGAACGTCGGGACCGTGCCCCGGCTTCTCAAGTGGAAGAAGTCGCGCGTGGCGGGCCGCGTGGACCAGATGCTGGAACTGGTGGGCCTCGACCCGGCCGACTACCGCGACCGCTACCCCGCCCAGCTCTCCGGTGGTCAGCAGCAGCGGGTCGGGGTGGCGCGGGCCCTGGCCGCGGACCCGCCGGTGCTTCTCATGGACGAGCCGTTCGGCGCCGTGGACCCCATCACCCGCGCCTCGCTCCAGGACGAGCTCATCCGCCTGCAGGACGAGCTGCACAAGACCATCGTCTTTGTCACCCACGACTTCAACGAGGCGGTCAGGCTCGGTGACCGGATCGCGGTGCTCGGCCCCGGCTCGTCGGTCCTGCAGTTCGACTCCCCCGAGGCGATCCTGGCCAACCCGGCCGACGAGACCGTGGCCGGCTTCATCGGCGACGACGCCGCGTTGAAGACCCTGACCCTCCGGCGAGTGGGAGATGTGGATCTGGGGAGGGCGACGACGGCGAGGGAGTCCGAGGACCCGGCCGACTTCGCCTCCCGCGTGCGTGGAACGGACGACGAGTGGGCGGTGGTCCTGGACGACTCCGGGCGCCCCCTGCGCTGGGTGCGCGGGGACCTGGTGGCCCGGATGCCGGACCTCCGTTCGGGTGGCCAGCCGGTGGCCGGCACCGTCACGGTCGACTCGACGCTCCAGGAGGCGCTCGACGGGCTGCTCTCGACCGCCAGCGCGACCACCGTGGTGGTCGACCGTTCCGGTGCGTACCGGGGGACGATCGGCATCGACGACCTGGTGGCCGAGCTCCGGCGCATCCACCACCACCACAACGTCCCCGGCTCCCCGGACCCCGCGGAGCGCTCGTGAGCGCCACGGCAGCCACGTCCCGGGCCGCGTCCCGCGCCGACTCGGCCCGGTTGGTGGTGCAGCCGGTCCTCATCACGCTGGCCGCGGTGGGCGTGCTGTGGTGGGCCTTCGGAACCGAGCTCGACGAGACCCAGAGGGCCTCGCTCAACGCCTCGTCCATCACGCAACGCACCCTCGAGCACGTCCAGATCACCTTCACCGTGGCCGCGATCGTGGTCGCGGTGGGGGTGCCGCTGGGGATCCTGCTCACCCGCCGCCGGATGGGTTTCCTCGCGCCTGTCGCCATCGGGATCGCCAACGTCGGCCAGGCGGCACCGGCGATCGGGCTGATCGTGCTGCTGTTCCTGGCCACCAACCGGACCGGATTCTGGATCGGCGTCCTGCCCGTGGCCGTCTATTCACTGCTCCCCGTACTACGCAACACGATCGTGGGGATCCGGAACGTGGATCCCGCGCTGATCGACGCCGCGAGGGGACAGGGCATGACGACGAGCCGCGTCCTGCGCACGATCGAGTTACCGCTCGCGGTGCCGTTCATCCTGGCCGGGCTCCGCACCACGCTCGTACTGGCGGTCGGCACCGCCACGCTGAGCTTCCTGGTCGACGCGGGCGGCCTGGGGATCTTCATCGACACCGGCTACCGACTCCAGGACACCACCACACTCGTGGTGGGCTCCGTGCTGGCGGTCTGCCTGGCCCTGCTGGTCGACTGGCTCGGCGGGGTGGGCGAGGTCCTGTTCAACCCGAGGGGGCTGCGATGACCACCCTGAAGCGACTGCTCGCCTCGTGCCTGGCCACCGTACTCGTGGCGACCGGGTGCGGGCTGAGCGACGGCGGGTCCGTGCCGCTCCCCGTGGGCCCCGGCCCGGACGGCACCGTCCCCGCGCTCGAGGGGGTGCGGGTGACGGTCGGCGGCAAGGACTTCACCGAGGGAGTGATCGGCAGCTACCTGGTGGAGTTCCTCCTGGCCGCCGCCGGGATGGAGGTCTCCGACATGTCCTCCCTGGCCGGGTCCAACAGTTTCCGGCAGGCCCTGGTGACCGGCCAGGTCGACATCGGGATGGAGTACACGGGCACCGCGTGGATGAGCTATCTCGGCAACTCCGAACCCATCCGCGACCCCGAGGGGCAATGGGTGGCGGTCCGGGACGCCGACCTCGAGGCCCACGACCTCCGGTGGCTGCCCCCGACGACCGTCGACAACACCTACTCGTTCGCCATGAGCCGGGCCACTGCGGAAGAGACCGGTCTGCGTACGTTCTCCGACTACGCCAGGCTCGTCCAGACCGATCCGGAATCCGCCGTGACCTGCATGGAGACCGAGTTCTCCGTGCGCCGTGACGGCTGGCCCGGACTGGCCGAGGCCTACGGGTTCGACGCCGCCACGGTCCCGGTGCCGATCATGCAGCCCGGGATCATCTACCAGGCCACCGCCACCGGCCGGGAGTGCCGGTTCGGCGAGGTCTACACCACCGACGGCCGGGTCAAGGGTCTCGACCTGGTGGTCCTGGAGGACGACCAGCGCTTCTTCCCCGTCTACAACCTCGCCACCGTGGTGCGGGGCGAGTTCCTGGACGCGCATCCGGAGATAGAGGACGTCCTGGCTCCGCTCGTCGAGGTCCTTGACAACGAGGTGATGGTCGAGATGAACATGCGGGTCGACGTCGACGGCGACGATCCGGCGCTGGTCGCGAGGGATTTCCTGGTCGACCGGGGACTGGTCTCGGCGGAGTGACCGCGCGTCCGGCCGTGCAGAGCGCGGCGAAGAGGCGAACAATCGGGGTCAGGTACCCGAGGAGGACACTCATGACCAGGAACCCGCTGGCCGCGATCCCGAGGTCGGCATCGCGCCTCCCGCGGATGGCGCCGGACATGACGCTGCTTCCGGCCGGGAGGATCGTCACCCTCGCCGACGACGTCACCACCAGGCTCTACGACACCGGCGAGGAGCACCTCACGCCGGTCATCCTGCTGCACGGGATGGCCGCCACCGGGATGCTCAACTGGTACCAGACCTTCCAGCGCCTGCGGGGCGAATACCGGCTCATCGCCTACGACCAGCGCCGCCACGGGATGGGCCACGGCGGCCCGTTCGACTTCGGGGCACTGGGCGAGGACGTGCTGCGGGTATCCGACCACCTGGAGTTGGAGACGCCGGTCATCGGCGGGTACTCGATGGGCGGCATCGTCGCCCAGCTCGCGGCCCGGCGCGACCCCTCCCGGCTGGGCGGGTTGGTGCTGGCCGCCACCGGTACCGGTGCCCAGCGCAACGCACTGGAGAAGATCACGATGGGGTCGCTGACCCGGGGCGCCCCCGTGCTCAACGCCGTCCCCGTCGAGGTGGCCAGGGAGATCGACGACGAGGTGCCCGGCGCCTACACCTGGGCGATGCGGGAACTGTCCTCCGTGCCCCTGGCGACCCACCGGACGGTGATCACGGAGGTGGCCCGGTTCAACTCCACGTCGTGGCTCAACGAGCTGGACCTGCCCGTCGCGATCGTCAAGACCATGCGCGACATCGCCTTCCCCCGGTGGATCCAGGACGAGATGGCCGACCTGCTGCCGCACAGCGCGGTGTTCCCGATCAGCGCCGGCCACGCCGCGTGCGCGACCCATCCCGGGACCTTCGCCCGTCGGATGCGCACGGCGATCGGCTGGGTGGTGTCCAACTCGCACTGAGGTCCGGCCGCGACCGCCGAGGGTGGTGCTGCCGGTGCTGTCGGTGCTGTCACACCGCGGAGTATCGCACCGCCGTGATGACGAAGACGACGATCGCGACCCCACCGAGGACGACGCCGAACAGTCCCCGGCGCGGGTCCGGGTCCTGGTTGGTGAGCCACCCCGTGGGCCACCGCGCGAGCAGGCCGAAGGCGACCGCCATCAGCGCGGCGAGGAACGCGATGATGTTGAGCAGAGGAACCCAGGACAGCGCCAGGGACCCCACCCCCAGCACCAGCGACCGGGTGCCCAGATCCATGCCCTCGGACGATCTCCTCCTCGGGGAGGCGGCATCGGAGCGGGGGCGCAGCGGCATACGGCCAGCCTAACCCCGTCCGACCGGGAGTCGGCTCAGCCCAGGAACTGACCGTCGACGAACCCCGTCAGCAGTACCGCGAACCCGCCCATCTCCCCCACGATGAGTGCCAGCATGCCGACCCGCATCATGGTCGACGGGTGCTCGAACTGGTTGGTGGTGTCCTGCAGTGCGCCGTGGACGATGTAGCTGCCGATCGCCACCACGAAGAAGAACACCAGGACCCCCGCCGCCGTGAGGTTCACCCACATTGGCCAGCTGCTCAGCTCCACGAACACGGCGATGAGCAGAATCGCGAACGAATACAGCAGTGACGCCCGGTGCGCGATGTCGACGTAGGGGTGCGCGAGGTGGTCGGCGCTCGTGGCCATCTGCCGGTATTTCCACACTCCCAGCCCCAGGGCCAGCATGAAGACCAGCCCGGCGGCGAGCAGCGTGAGCCGCGTGTCGAGGCCGAGCTCGACCGACACCGCCGACAGGGTGGGGGAACTGAGCGGGTCCATGGGTCCTTCCGGGGGGCGCTGAGCGATGCGGCTGTGTCCGTACTCACCGACCCTAGGGCAGAATCGGTCACCGCACCGTGGTCACCACACCGTGGTCACCTCGGCCGACGGTCACGGCACCCGGGATTGTCGTCACGCCGGGCCACCCACGAGAATGCTGCGTATGCCACGACTCCGAGAACTCGCGGGCCGGCCCGACGTCAGGACCGACCTGCTGCAGATCGTCAAGAGCGTGATCGCCGCCACGGCCGCGTGGTGGCTCTCGGCCCACGTCCTGGACTCGCCCCTGCCGTTCCTGGCGCCGTGGACCGCCCTTCTCACCGTGCACGCCACGGTCCACCGGTCGTTGTCCCGCGGAGTGCAGACGACGGTGGCGTCCGCGATCGGCGTCGGTCTGTCCTTTCTCATCGGGTTCTACCTCGGCGTGAACGTGTGGACCTTCGCCCTGGCGATGTTCGTGGGTCTGGCCGGCGCCCGGATCACCTGGATCCGGGACGAGGGGGTCGCGATCGCCACCACCGCGGTGTTCGTGCTCTCGAGTGGGTTCTCGGACCAGCAGCCCCTGCTCCTCGACCGCATCATCGAGGTCGCCGTCGGGGTGGGGATCGGTGTGCTGGTCAATCTCCTGATCATCCCCCCGATGCGGGATCAACAGGCGGCCAGCCAGGTGGATCGTATCGACCGCCGGATCGGGGACATCCTCGTCAACATGTCCGACGAGTTCTCCACCTCATGGGAGACGGACGCCGCCGACGGATGGCGACGTGAGATCGAGTCGGTGTCCGACGAGGTCGAGACCGCGTGGGGAACGGTGCACTTCGCCCGCGAGAGCCGCCGGTCGAACCCCCGTCTGGCCCGCCGACGCCTCGGCCGCGCGCACCGTACCCACGAGGGAGTCGACTACGAGGAGGTGCTGGGTCGCGTCGACGAGGCCGTCTCGCACATGAGGCACCTCATCCGTACGCTCCACGAGGCCTCCTATGCGGAGGGGCCGTGGGACGAGCGCTTCCGCAGCGAGTGGGCCTCGATCGCTCGCGACGCCGGTCACGCGATCGCCGATCCCGACGCCGAGATGGAATCGATCCACGACCGCCTGGTCGGGTTGACGCACTCCATGGCCGAGGACGGTCGGCTTCCCCGGGACTCCTGGCCGGTCTACGGCTCGTTGCTGACCAGCATGTTCCACATTGCCGTGCTCATCGACGACGTCGCCTCCATGCGGAGCGTGCGGAAACCCGCCTAGCGCTCCCCCCGGCCGGCCTCTCGCTGCTCGGCGTCCAGGCGGGCGACCCTCCGTGCTCCGGCGAGTTGCCGGTAGGAGGACTCGACCAATTCGGAGACCTCGTCCCAGTCCACGGAACCGGGATCCCCCGCCCCCTGCTTCCCGGGCCGGTCCAGGGGCAGTGCCCGCCATCCCCGGACGCCGACGTAGGCGGGCACCACGATGCGCTCGTCCTGCTCGAGGGCCGGCAGGTCCTCGGGGTCCGGGAGGAACAGCAGGGCGCGGGCGAGCAGGGGATCCGCGTGGCCCCCTTTGACCGTTCCACCGTAGGAGGCGAAGACCTTGGTGGTGTACCAGTTCGGCCGCCCGTGCGAGATCTTCTCCGCGGCGTCCGGCAGCGCCAGGCAGATCCCACGCAACCGGGCGAGCAGTGGATCGGAGTCGTCGAACATGATCGGGTGGCCCATGACTACAGCCTGACGTCGTTGTAGGCGCGCTCGTCCTCGATCGGCTCGAGGTGGGTGGTGATGTGGGAGTGCGGGAGCGCGGCGTGGATCTCCTGCTCGACCTTCTCCACCAGATCGTGACCCCGCTCGACACTCCAGTCGCCGGGGACGAGCGCGTGGAACTCGACGAACCGCCACCGGCCGGACTCGCGGGTCCGCAGCTCGTGGAAGTCGACCCGACCCGGCTGCCGGTGCCTGTCCAGCACTTCCTGGATCGCCCTGTTGTCCTGCTCGGGGAGTGTCGCGTCCATCAGACCCATCCCGGACTCGTGGACGAGCTTGTAGCCGATGAACAGGATGTTCAGCCCCACCGCGATCGCGACGACCGGATCGAGGAACTCCCAGCCGGTGATCCACACCAGGGTCACACCGATCACGACGCCGACCGAGGTGACGACGTCCGTGATCAGGTGCTTGCCGTCGGCTTTGAGGGTCGGCGACCGGTGCCTGACCCCGGCCCGGATCAGCAACGTCCCCACCACGCCGTTGATCACGGCCGCCACGACGGAGATCGCGAGGCCCAGTCCGATGGACTCGATCGGCACGGGGTTGATGAGCCGCTCGACACCCGTGTAGAGGATAAAGGTCGCGGCCACGAAGATCATCGCGCCCTCGACCACGGCCGAGAAGTACTCGGCCTTGGAGTGGCCGTACTGGTGGTCGTCGTCGGCCGGACGCTCGGCGACGGTGATGGCGATGAGCGCGACCACCGCGGCCACCAGGTTGACCACCGACTCGGCCGCGTCGGCGAGCAGGCCGACCGATCCGGTCACCCACCAGGCCACCATCTTCAACGCGATGGTGACGATCGACGTGGCCACCGACAGCCACGCGAACTTCTTGAGAGTCGACACGTCATGTGAGCGTAGTCCGCTCGTGAGACGACGTCCCCCCTGCCGACGGCCGGATGTCGGTAGGGTCGTAGGTATGCATGTAGGACTTGCCTGGCTCGCAGTTGCGGTGTTGCTCGCCGCCGGTGAAGCGGCGGGCGGCGAGTTGTTCCTGATCATGCTCGCCGGGGGCGCGCTCGGTGGGGCCGCCGCGGCCGCGCTCGGCGCACCGGTCTGGGGGCAGGCCCTGGCGTTCGCCCTCGTCTCGATCATCCTCGTCGCGGGGGTGCGACCCCTCGTGCGACGCCGCCTCCTGTCCGCGCTCCCCGAGCACGACACCAACACGGCCGCGCTGACCGGACGCGACGGCACCGTGGTCGAGGCGATCGGGCCGGCCGGCGGCCTCGTGCAGATCGCGGGGGACACCTGGACGGCGCGCCCGCTCATCGAGGGCGAGACGTTCGACGCCGGGGACAAGGTCCTCGTGCATGAGATCGAAGGGGCCACCGCGATCGTCGTGCGTGGCATCTAGAGAGCCCGGGCCCGACACACAGCCGACAGCACGACACAACAGGAGGAAACCATGGGTGGCTTGATCTTCCTTGCCGTCATCGTCATATTGATCGCCTCGGTGGTGGTGAGCTCGGTGAAGCTCATCCCGCAGGCGGAGGCCGCGGTCATCGAGCGGCTCGGCCGCTATCAGCGCACGGTGAGCGGTCAGCTCACCCTGATCGTCCCGTTCATCGACCGGGTCCGCGCGAAGGTGGACCTGCGCGAGCGGGTGGTCACCTTCCCGCCCCAGTCCATGATCACCGAGGACAACCTCACGCTGAACATCGACACGGTCGTCTTCTTCCAGGTCACCGACCCCAAGGCCGCCGTCTACGAGATCAACAACTACATCGTGGCCGTCGAGCAGCTGGCCACCACCACGCTCCGTAACGTCGTCGGTGGGCTCACTCTCGAGCAGACCCTCACCAGCCGCGACATGATCAACAAGCAGCTCCGTGGGGTGTTGGACTCCGAGACGGGCCGCTGGGGCCTGCGCGTGGCCCGGGTCGAGCTGCGGTCCATCGACCCGCCGCTGTCGATCCAGGAGTCGATGGAGAAGCAGATGAAGGCCGACCGCGAGAAGCGCGCGACGATCCTCACCGCCGAGGGGCAGCGCGAGGCCGCCATCACCACCGCCCAGGGCGCCAAGCAGGCCTCCATCCTCGACGCCGAGGGCAACAAGCAGGCCTCGATCCTCAACGCCGAGGCCGACCGGCAGTCGCGCATGCTCCGCGCCCAGGGTGAGCGGGCCGCCCGCTACCTCGTCGCGGAGGGCCAGGCGGCCGCCATCGCCCGCGTCAACGCGGCCGTCAAGGCCTCCAAGCCCACGCCGGAGATGCTGGCCTACCAGTACGTCCAGAACCTGCCGGAGATGGCCAAGGGTGACGCGGCCACGATGTGGATGATCCCCTCGCAGTTCGGGGACTCGCTGGAGAACTTCGCCAAGGCCGTGGCCAAGAAGGACGACGACGGGGTGTTCCGCTACGAGCCGCCCGCCACCGATGACGACGCGGATCTGCCGTCGGCCCCCGAGCACTGGTTCGACACCTCGACGGATCCGGAGATCGCCCGGTCCGTGGCGGCCGCCGAAGCCGCCGCGGAGGGCGCGTCGTCGTCCTCCACCGCGACGGAGAAGCCCAGGTCCAAGCCCAAGCCCGGGGTCTTCGACATGGTCCCCTCGTCCGAGGGCGGGATCGCCCCGGACGACACCCCCGCCCTCTCGGGCCCGCAGGGGGCGCAGCCGGGGCAGCCCGCCGGCATCGACCCCGGCGTGGACCTCGAGCAGGGCCTGCAGCAGGGCGGATACCCCGTCGACGAGCCCGGCCGGGACCGTCCCTGACCCGATTCGGCCGGGTTGCGGGCGCCGCCACGACCACTGGAAGTAACATGTCCGTGTGGCACGTAACAGTGGTCGCGGTGGCGCCCAGCCACCCGATGCCGAGGACATCCGCCTGATCGAGGCGGCGGCCTCGGTGTTCTCGGAGCGCGGCATCAAGGGCGCGAGTACCGACGACATCGCCAGAGCGGCCGGGGTGACGCGGGTGACGTTGTACCGCAGGCTCGGTCCGCGCGAGCAGATCCTCCGCGCGCTGTACGCCCATGAGGCGCAACGTCTGATGATGTCGGTCAACGCACGGTTCACCCCGTTCGAGTCCCTCGAGTGGGATCCGGTCCGGCATGTCGAGGACCTGCTCGTCGGTACCGTCTTCGACATCCGTAGGAGCGAACTGCTCCAGCGCGTCGTCGAGGTGGACAAGGTCGAGGCCATGGCCATGCTCGCCGGTCAGTCCGACTCGGTTCTGGGCGCCATCACCGAGATCGTCGCGGAGTTCATCCGGAGCACCTGGAACGCCGACGTCCACACCCGGCCGATGGACGCGGACGAGTTCGACACCCTGTCCCGCGAGGTCGGCAGTGTCGTGGGGCGCTTCCTGCACTCCATCGCCGTGATGCCGGACGGCCCGCCCGTCCTGGAGACCGAGGACGAGATCCGGGCGCTCGCGCGCCGGGTCCTGGTTCCGATGATCCTCCAGCGCTGAGGGCTTGCCTCAGAGCGCTGCGGGCACCTTCTCCCCACCCAGTTCATGGGCCAGCGCCGCCCTGAGCCCGGGATAGCGGAACGGGTGGTCGACTCCACGCAGGACCACCGGGTCGACCCTCTGGTCGGCCAGGGCCAGCTCGTCAGACCCGCGGCTGCCCAGCACCAGACCGGGCGCGAACCCGGGGACGGGGACCACGGTCGGACGGTGGAGCACCGAGCCGAGGACGCGGGTGAACCGTGCGTTGGTGACCGGTTCCGGAGCCACGGCGTTGACGGTTCCGGTCAGCGACGGGTCGACGACGGCACGGAGGTAGATGTCGGTGAGGTCGTCGAGTGCGATCCAGGACATCCACTGCCTGCCCGACCCCAGTCGTCCGCCCAGGCCCGTCCGGGTGATGGCGGCCAGCGGGGGCAGCATCCCGCCCGCCCCGGACAGGACGAGTCCGGTGCGCATGGTCACCACACGGGCACGCGAGCGGCGGGCGGGCTCGCAGGCGGTCTCCCACTCGGCCACGATCTCGGCCAGCGGCCCGGGTCCCGGCCCGGTCTCCTCCGTGAGGATCCGGTCCCCGCAGTCGGCACCGTAGTAGCCGATGGCGGAGGAGGACACCATGGCCGTGGCGCCGCCCCGCGCGGCGACCAGTTCGGCGAGTCGGCGGGTGGGCCCGATCCGGCTGTCGCGGACCGCCGCCAGGTGCTGGTCGGTGAAGCGGCCCGCGATGGAGGCACCGGCCAGGTGGACCAGCACGTCCACGCCGTCCAGGAGCGTCGGATCGGGGGCCGCGGGGTCCCACCTGCGCTCGTCGACCCCGTTCGCCGCGCCGCGGACCATCCTGATGACCCGGTGGCCGGCGACCCCGAGCAGGGCACACAGCGCGGTCCCCACCAGTCCGGAGGCCCCGGTCACCGCGACGGTCAGGGCGCGTCCGCCGTCCGGGCCGGCCAGCCGCCGGATCCGGTCGAGGTCGTGCGCCATCTGGCGGTAGCGGTAGGCGAACACCGGGGACAGGAGGGGCCCCGGAACTCGGGCGCGCACCCGGTCGCCGAGCACGGTCGTCCCGTCCGGACCCGAGGTCACGGTGTGCTCGTGGACCCACCCCGTGAGACCCGCGTAGGGCTGGGAGACACAGCGGTCCACGAAACGCTCACCCTCGACGTACCCGGCGGGGTCGTGCTGCGCGACCCATCGCGGGCCGAACCGCATCCCCAACGGACCGGGGAGCGCGGACCTCGGTTCGAGCACCGCCACACCGTCCCGCAGCGAGTCGGCCTGTCTCACCGGCCGCAGCGGCATGAACGGCGGGGAGATCCGGACGAAGGCGCCCGGCGAGGCGAGGTAGTCCCACGCCTCGTCCGCGTCGGCCCGGATCGTACAACTGAGGTCGATGCTCATCGGTCCGTCTCTCAGGGGAGCAGGCACAGCGGGGTGACGTCGCCCCGCCCGCCGGCCATGGGAACGGTCAGGAACGCGCACGGCCACCAGCCGCGCGACTCGACGACGTCACGAACGGTGGACCACTGCTCCGCCCCGAGGGCGGGGTCGCGGCTCAACACGAAGCCGGAGGACCGGCTCGGGTCACCGACGATCGCCACCGAGTAGTCGTCGGCGAGGTACGTGATGCGGTAGTTGACCGGACCGTTCTCGTCCTGGAACGGCACCTGTGGGAAGTTCACCCGCAGCGAGGCGTTGGTGTCGGTGTCGCGGATCGTCGCCTGCCCCTCGATCACCGAGTCGGAGCTGATCGCCGATCCACAGGAGTTGCGTACCGAGATCGTGTCGGGCGAGATCCGTGCGTACTCGGCGGTCGTGTCGTTGGTGCACTGCAGGGTGTACGGCTGCGGGATCGCCGCGACCTGGTACCAGGTGCCCACGAAACGGTCGGGATCGACGTACCCGACCTGCTGCAGTTCGGGGCCGCCGATCGACCCCACCGCGATCCCGTCGGGTGCCCGCAGCTGCGAGGAGCCCCCGCCGAGGCGACCCCCGTCGGTGAGGTCCTGGGCCCCGGCCGCGGGGGCGGCCCCGAGCCCGGCCGCCAGGAGCGGGACCACGGCGAGGGCGGTGACGAGTGAACGGGCCCGGGACCAGCGCGAGGTGATCATGGGTGGGACTCCTTCGTATCGGCGGTGCTGGCGGGAGCGGGGTCGTCCGGAATCGTGTTGTCGGCAGAGGAGCCGTCTGAACCTTCGGCGGTGGGCTCGCCGGCGGGCGTGGCGCCGCGTCGGGGATCGCCAGGCCACCAGACCCGCTCCCCGACCAGGGTGAACAGCGCCGGCACCACGAGGGTCCTCACGACGAAGGTGTCCAGCAGGACGCCGAGGGCCACGATCACGCCGACCTGGGTGAGCACGATCAACGGCAGCACACCCAGCACCACGAACACCGAGGCCAACACGATTCCCGCGGAGGTGATCACGCCACCGGTGAGGGCGACCGCCCGGACCATGGCCTCGCGGGTCGAGTGCGTGGCCGCCTCCTCCCGGGCCCGGATGATCAGGAACACCGAGTAGTCCACGCCCAGGGCGACGAGGAACAGGAAGCTGTACAGCGGGACCGACACGTCCAGGCCCGGGAAGCCCAGGATCTGGGTGGTGACGAAGGTCCCCAGCCCGAGCGCCGCGAGCGACGACAACACGGTCGCACCCAGCAGGAGCAGTGGCGCGATCAACGCCCGTAGCGCCAGGACCAGGACGACGAACACCACCAGGAGGATCAGCGGCGCGATCAGCGCGAGGTCGCGCAGGTTGCCGTCCGAGGTGTCGACTCCCTCGGCCACCGATCCGCCGACGATCGCCTCGGATCCGGGGACCTGGTCGACAGCGGAGCGCAACGCCACCACGCTGTCCTCCGACCGGTCGGTCGCGGGGGCCGCGTCGAGGGTCACCGTGATGCGGCTCCACCCGGTCCCCGACTCACCGGCCGGCATGGCGGACACCACGCCCTCCACGCCCTCGGCCACCTCCAGGACCTCCGCCTCGGTGCCGGTCCGGGCGAGCACGGTGACCGGGTCGGTGACGCCGGCCGGGAAGTGCTCGGCGGCGGTCTCCAGACCGGCCGCGGCCTCGGACGGCGTGCGGAACTGCTCGGTCTGGCTCAGACCGATCCGGGTGCCCAGCAGCCCGAACGCGAGGATCACCAGGATCAACACGCACGAGACCAGGACACGGACCGGACGCCTGACCACCCCGGAGGCGATGCGGCCCCAGACGCCGGACGGGACCTCCTCGCGGAAGTCCTCGGGAGTCGTGGCAACGGTGAGCCGGGAGCGCACGCCGGTGCGCGCGCCCGTGCTCTCGGAGCCACGTTCCGGTCGGGGGACGAAAGGCCAGAACAACCCGCGACCGCACACGGCCAGCGCCGCCGGCAGCGCCGCGAGGGCGTACGCCAGGGCGACGAGCAGGCCCACGGCCGCGGAGATCCCGAGCGATCGGTAGTTGGGCAGGGTCGCGAGCAACAGCATCAGCAGTGCCAGCACGACGGTGATGTTGCTGGCGATGATGGCGGGGACCGCTCCCCGGTAGGCGTCACGCAACGCCTGTCGCCGGTTCTCGGTCCTCCGCAGCTCCTCGCGGTACCTGGAGACCAACAGCAGCGCGTAGTTGGTGCCCGCGCCGAACACCAGGACCGAGACGATGCCGGACGTGGAGCCGTCGACGGTCACGCCGACGGCCTCGCCGACCGTCGAGACCAACAGCGAGGCCACCCGGTCGGCGACCGCGATCACGATCAGCGGGACGAGCCACAGCACCGGCGAGCGATAGGTGATGATCAGGAGCACCGCGACGACCGTCGCGGTGGCGGCCAGCAGTCGGAAGTCCGCGCCCTCGAAGGCGGCCGCGGTATCGGCCGCGAAGGCGGGGCCGCCGGTGAGTTGCGCCTCCAGACCGGGGTCCAGTCCGTCGGCGATGGCGGCGCGCATCTCGCGGACGAGCTCGCTGCCCTGTTCGTTGGAGATCGACTCGGCCTCGACCGGCACCAGGACCAGCGCGGCGGCGCCGTCCTCGGAGGGGATCGGGCCCTGCGGCTCGGCGCCGACGACCTCCGCCATCCGCTCCCCCGCCCCCACTGCCGCGGCGATCCCCTGCGGGCCCAGCTGCTCGCCGTCCTGCCTGGTGACCACAAGCACCGCCGGCACCGACCCCGCGTCGGGGAACTCCTGCTGGAGCTGGGAGACGAGGGCGGCCTCGGAGGTGTCCGGCAACGTCTGGGGTGCCTCGGACGCGCCCTCGGACGATGCCAGCGCGAAGACGGCGCCGGACACGAGCAGGACCGCCGCGAGGATCACCCAGGCGGTGAGCTTTCCCGTCAGCACGCCCACCCAGCCGCCGGTGGACGTGCCGGTGTCCGCCGCGGTGCCCTCGGCTGTCATCGTCTCCCTCGCCCTCACGCGTTGTATTCGGAGAGGAACGTCTCGAGGATGGTGTTGACCTCGTCGGGCCGTTCCATGGTCGGCGAGTGACCCGCACCGGGGATCTCGTGGAAGCTCGTGGTGGCGATGAGCTCGGCGATCCGGCGCGACTTGTCCGGCGGCGTGGCCGCGTCCTCCGCACCCACCACGACCAGCGTCGGAGCGATGATCCGGATGGCCTCGTCCTCGCACGGATCACGGTCCGCGACCGACTCGATGGCCTTGACCAGGCCGACACGGTCGGTGCGTTCGAGCATCGCCATCCACTCCTCGACCCAGGGTGCCGAGAGGTTGCGGTCGGCGAGCATGATCGGCGCCACGCGGGACCGCAGCGGCTTCATCCCGGCGACGCGGTACACCTTGGACAGCGTCTTGTACTTGCTGCGGTTGGCAGGCTCCTCCGCGGTGGCGGCGGAGTCGAGAAGGGTCAGGGAGTGGACGACCTCGGGGTTGCGGGCCGCGAGACGTATCCCGACGAACCCGCCCATGGACAGGCCGACGAAGTTGACCACGGGGATCTGCAGGTACCGGAGGAGTTCTGAGACGTCCACCGTCAGCGTGTCCATGTCGTACCCACCGAGCGCGCGGGGCGACTCGCCCTGCCCACGGAAGTCGATGGTCACGCACCGGTACCTGTCCCGCAGATGGGCGATCTGGTGCTGGAACATCCACCCGGAGAAGAGCAGACCGTGGGCGAAGAACACCACGGGAGCGTCCTCACGACCGGCGGGGACGCCGGTGTCGGTGTAGGCGATGGTCGTGTGACCGCGCTGGAATGTGGGCATCGGGGCTCTCCTGACAGTCGGACGGCCGCCGTGTCCGGCCGCCACAGTCGTACGATACGGCGGCCGGGGCCGGCTTCCCGTCACCTCGAGGTGATCGGACGCCGGGTCACCTCAGCGTGATCAGACCCCGCGGGTCCTCCGGCCCGGCGGCCCGCTCCAGATGCTGGTGCTCGTTGACCGCGATGCAGGTCATCCCTCCGCGACCCACCACGACGCGCGCCACCCCGGTGTTGACGGTCACGCGTTGCAGGCGGGTCCACAACCCCACCACGCCCTCCGGGTCGGCCAACAGGCCCGCGACCGCCAGCGAGATGGTCCCGGCCGAGCTCACCACCACCGTCGTGCGCCCGGACCCGGACCGGGCCGCCGCGTCCGCGATCGCCGAGTCCGCGGCCGCCCGGTAGGTCTCGAACGCCTCGAGACCGGCCCAGTGCCCGAGCGCGGCGTCGAGTTGACGCTGGAAGGCCTGCTTGGCCTCGTCCGATGAGCCCGCCGAATCCAGGGTTCCGTGACCGGCACTCACCCCGGCCACCCGGGCCGCGGTGAGCACCTCGTCGGCGTCGTACTCGGCCCAGCGGTCGTCGCACTCGACCGGGCAGTCCCACCCGTCACCCTCTCGCAGGCCTTCTCGCAGGCCTTCTCGCAGGCCCTCGACCAGACCCTGCGCCGTCTCGCGCTGACGCCGCAGGCCACCGTGGATCACCACGTCAGGTCGCAGTCCGCGCGCCGCCATGTCGCGGCCCGTCAGCCGGGCCTGGAGGTGGCCGGTCTCGGAGAGCCGGTCGTAGTCGCCGCTCCCGAACGAGGCCTGCCCGTGGCGGACGAGATGGATGGCACCCATCAGCGATCGACCCCCGTCACGTGCGGTTCCCCGTCCCCGGCAGGTCGCCGAGGATCCCGCCGATCTTCTGGCGCGCGTCGTGCACACCGCCCGCGAGCAGCGGCAGGACGACCCTGGGCACCGCCAGCAGCTCCGGGATCACGTCGCGCGGGCCGAACCGGGTGGGCGTCAACCGCCCCTCGCCGGTGCGGATGATGCGTAGGCACCGTTGCTCGAGGAACCCCACCGCGGGCCGGAACGCGCGGAACGCCGGGTTCGTCGTCTGACCGTGGAAGAAGCGGTGGTTGATCTGCTGGGCGATCACCGCCAGGCGGAACAGCCCGAAGACCTCGTAGAACCGCCAGTCGTCCTCGCCGATCTCCAGGCCCGACCGCTCCGCGTAGCGCTCGACGACCTCCCACCTGGTGAGCATCCCGGGCGCGTGCGTGGGCTGGCGCCGGAACGCCTTGAACACCGGGCCGTCCCCGTCCTCGACCCAGTAGGCCAGGGCGCCACCCAGGTCCATGAGCGGGTCACCGACGGTGGCCATCTCCCAGTCCAGGACGCCGATGACGGAGGTGATGTCACCCGGGTCCAGGACCAGGTTGTCGAAGCGGAAGTCGTTGTGGACCAGGCAGTGGCCCACGTCCTCCGGCTGGTGGGCGTCCAGCCACTTCATCACCGGCGCGAAGTCGGGCACGTCGGGGGTCCGGGCGCGGCGGTAGCGGGCCGACCACCCCTCGACCTGCCTGCGCACGTAGCCCTCGCCGCGGTCGAGGTCGTCCAGGCCGGCGGCCCGGACGTCGACGGCGTGCAGATCCACCAGGGCGTCGACCGCCCGCTCGGACAGACGCCGGATGGTGGCCCTGTCCGCGCGGAGTTCCCGGGGGAGGTCCTTGCGCAGGATCGTGCCCTCGAGTCGCTCCATCACGTAGAAGTCGGACCCGATCACCGACTGGTCGTCGCAGAACCCCACCATGCGGGGCACCAGCGGGTACACCGGGCGGAGCGCCGACTGGACGCGGTACTCGCGCTTCATGTCGTGGGCCCCGCGGGCCTTGGTCCCGGTCGGCGGTCGGCGCAGCACCAGGTCCACGCCGGGGTACCGCAGCACGTAGGTGAGGTTGGACGCGCCTCCCGAGAACTGGCTCACCTCGGGGATGACCGGCTCGTCGTCGTCACCCAGGTCCACGCCCGCCAGAACGGTGGGGTCGTCAGGGGTGAGGGACCGCAGCCAGGCCGCGACCGCCTCCACGTCGAACTCGTCCTCCCTGCGCACCGCGCCCGCGCCGGGAATGCGGCGGCTCAGAGGAGACGCCCCGTGTGGTCTGCTCATCGGCCCGACTCTGATTCCCCGGTGGCGGCAGCGTCGCGATACGGCGCCAGCATCGCCCGGGCGACCACACCCAGGTGGACCTCGTCGGGGCCGTCGGCCAGGCGGAGCGAGCGCGCGGTGGCGTAGGCGCCGGCGAGTGGGAAGTCATCGCTCATCCCGCCGCCGCCGTGCAGCTGCAGCGACATGTCGATCACCTTCTGGGCCATCCTCGGCACGGCGGCCTTGATGGCGCTGACCTCGACGGCCGCCTGTCCCTCGGTGTCGAGCTTCCAGGCGGCGTGCTGCACCAGTAGACGGGCCTGGTCGATGGCGATCCGGGCCTCGGCGAGCCGCTCCCGGTTCCCGCCCAGGTTGACGACGGGTTTGCCGAAGGCCACCCGGCCCGAGGCGCGACGGCAGGCCAGGTCGAGCGCCATCTCCGACAGCCCGATGAGCCGCATGCAGTGGTGGACGCGGCCGGGGCCGAGCCGGCCCTGGGCGATCTCGGCGGCCCGCCCGGGTCCGGCGATGATGTTCTCCACCGGCAGACGCACGCCGTCGAGGGAGACCTCACCGTGGCCGAGCGGCTCGTCGTAGACCCCCTGCGCGGTGAGCATGCGCTCGACACGCACCCCGGGGGCGTCCATGGGCACCAGGACCATCGAGTGCCGCAGATACCGGTGCGCGTCCGGATCCGACACGCCCATGAAGATGCCGACCCTGCAGTCCGGGTGGCCGACGCCGGTGGACCACCACTTGCGGCCGTCCAGCACCACCTCGTCACCCTCGACCCGTGCGGTGGCCGCCATATTGGAGGCGTCGGAGGAGGCCACCTCCGGCTCGGTCATGAGGAAGGCGCTGCGGATGCTGGCGTCCAGGAGCGGGTCCAGCCAGCGGTCCTTCTGCTCCTGCGACCCGTACTTGAGCAGCACCTCCATGTTGCCGGTGTCCGGGGCGTTGCAGTTGAACACCAGGGGCGCGATGAACGACCGCCCCATCTCCTCGGCGACGGGCGCGTAGTCGGTGTTGGTCAGGCCGGTCCCGCCGTGGGTGCCGTAGCGCTCGGCGTAGGGCCCCTCGTGCCCGGCGGGCAGGAAGAGGTTCCACAGCCCCTGCTCGCGCGCCCTGCTCTGCAGTTCGGTGATCCGCGGATCGACCGCCCAGGGGTCCTCGCCGGCCAGACGGCGGCGGGCGATGTCGGCGTGGATCTCCGGCTCGACCGGGGTGATGTGCGTGTCGATGAACTCGCGGACCGCCGCGGTGAGTTCGGCCGCGCGGGGTGAGGGAGAGAAGTCCATGGTGTGCATCGTGGCACACCCGGGTGAACGGGTCAGTCCCACGGCGGCGGCTCGTCGGATACCTCTGGCAGGATCGCGGAGGTGAGCGAGAACGCGCGTACCCCCCTCGGGGGGGGGGGGGGGGCCCCCCCCCCCGGGGGGGGGGGGGGCGCCCCCCCCCCCCCCCCCCAAACCGGCCCCGGGCCCGGGCGGGGCCCCCCCCCCGCGGCGGGGGGGGGGGGCGGGC
>NZ_JBEPON010000010.1:0-134776 GCF_040546785.1 Dietzia sp. 2505
CCTCCACCAGCCCCGACCTCCCGGCCCGAACTCGCTCTCGGCGACTTCCAATAAGTTACGCAGACGTGAACCCAAACGCAAATCGCCAGGTCAACGGCTAGATAGCTGCGACGCTGGTTCTGTCACCTGTGGGTGTCGACGCGCTCGATCCGGCCCCCCAGTGACCGCACCTTCTCGAGGAAGTCCGGGTACCCGCGGTCGATGTGGAAGATCTCGCACACCTCGGTCACGGCGTCCCCGCACATCCCGGCGAGGACCAGACCCGCGCCGGCGCGGATGTCACTGGCCCATACGGTCGCGGAGTCCAGGCGCTCACGTCCCCGGATCTTGGCGTGGTGCCCGTCGGTCTCGGCGTCGACTCCCATGCGCACCATCTCCTCCACGAAGCGGAAGCGTGCCTCGAAGAGGTTCTCGGTGATCACGGACGCGCCGTCCGCCACGGAGGCGAGGGCGATCGCCATCGGCTGGAGGTCGGTCGGGAAACCCGGGAACGGCAGGGTCCGCACGTCCCGCGCGCGGGGACGGCCCTCCTGGACGACCCGCACCCAGTCCGGACCGGTCGAGACCTGCGCACCCGCTCCGCGGAGGTTCTCCAACACGACGTGGATGAACATGGGATCGATGCCGGTGACCGTCACGTCACCCCGCGTCATCACGGCGCCCATCGCCCAGGTGGCGGCGACGATACGGTCCCCTATCACCCGGTGACTCACAGGAGTCAGCGTCTCGACACCATCGATGGTGATGGTGCTCGTCCCGGCCCCGCTGATGCGGGCGCCCATCTTGGACAACAGATCGCAGATGTCGACGATCTCCGGTTCCCGGGCGGCGTTTACCAGCGTCGAGGTGCCCCGGGCCAGAACTGCGCCGAACAAGAACGTCTCCGTGGCACCCACGGAGGGGAACGCGAGCGTGTATCTGGCGCCCGTGAGCTCGGTGGCCTCGGCGACCAGTCGGCCGTGATCCATCCTGGTGGTGGCGCCCAGCTTCTCGAGTGCCTCGCGGTGCCAGTTGAGTGGCCGGTCCCCGATCGCGTCCCCGCCCGGCATGGCCAGCTCGGCCCGGTGGTAGCGACCGACGAGGGGCCCGAGAATGCAGACGGAGGCCCGCAGTCGCTGCGCGGCCCTGTCGTCGGAGACGTGCCCGAGGTCTGCGGGTGTATCGATCACCACCGTTCCGCCTGAGATATCGACGGCGCACCCGAGGTGCCGCAGCACGTTGGCCATCGCGGGCACGTCGGAGATGTCCGGGCAGTTGGTCAGGGTGGTCCGCCCCTCCGCCATCAGTGCCACCGCCATCAGCTTGAGCACGCTGTTCTTGGCGCCGGCGACAGAGACCTCGCCGGCCAGTCTGGTGCCGCCGGTGACGAGGAAGCTCTCCTCGCGGGACGTGGGGTTACCGCTCACGCATCCACCTTAGGCGAGAACCGGGGGCGACCATCGGACCCCGCGCGCCCTCGGGGCCACGAGTCCGTGGACCACGCGACCATGCGACAACGCACGAGTAGGTTGGCGTCATGGCTGTGCATCTCACCAAGATCTATACCCGGACCGGCGACGACGGCACCACGGGACTGTCCGATTTCTCCCGGGTGAGCAAGAACGACGCCCGACTGGACGCCTACGCGGACTGCGACGAGGCCAATGCCGCCCTGGGGGTAGCCCTGACCTGCGGCGATCTCGACAGTCGCATCGCCACCGTGCTCCGGGTCGTGCAGAACGACCTCTTCGACGCAGGGGCCGACCTCGCCACCCCGGTGGTCGAGGCCCCCGAGTACCCCCCGTTGCGGATCGAGCAGTCCTACATCGAGCGACTGGAGGGGTGGATCGACGAGTTCAACGCCGAACTCGCGGACCTGACCTCGTTCATCCTGCCCGGTGGAACCCCCGGCGCCGCCCACCTACACGTCGCCCGGACGGTGGTGAGGCGCGCCGAGCGAGCCGCCTGGGCCGCGGTCGACGCATACCCCGAGACCACGTCCGTGCTGCCGGCCAAGTATCTCAACCGTCTGTCGGACCTGCTGTTCGTCCTGGGACGGGTGGCCAATCCGGACGGCGACGTCCTCTGGGTCCCCGGCGGAGAGCGCGGCGAGCGCGGCTGACCGGTCCGGAGCCCCCGGGCCCCGCCCGTACCGGAGCCGCCGTGCCCGAGCCGTCATGCCCGACCGTGCAACCGCCCCGGGATCAGGGCAGTACGCCCATCCGACGTGCCGCGTTGACCGCCTCGAACCTGGTGTGCGCGTCGAGTTTGCGCATGACCGAGCGCAGGTAGCTCTTCACCGTCTCCGCACCGATCCCCATGTCGGCGGCCGTCTCGATGTTGGTCTTGCCCTGTGCGACGCAGGCCAACACGTCGAGTTCGCGGCGCGACAGTCGTGCCGTGGGCATCTCCGGCGGCGGGGAGACCATCTCCGCGCAGATCCGTTCGAGCTCGGCACGGACGTCCGGGTCCTCGGTCCGGGAGGCCAGCATCCGCAGCCGGGCGTGGGTGTCGCGCATGCGCTCGTTGGACAGGACGTCGTCCCAGCGCCCCTCACCGGCACCCGGGCCCATCGGGGCCGCGCCCCGGGCCGCGAGCGCGTCGTTGACCGCGATCTCCTGTTCGAGGGCACGGGCCGTGGCCGCCATCTGGTTGAGGACCTTCTCACCGAAACGGACCGAGGAGTGCACGCCGGCGTAGAGCACGGCCCGCACGTCCTTGCCCACGACGACCGGGATCGCCGCCATCGACCGCAGCCCCTCGGACAGCACCGGCAGGTCGTACTCGTGGGTGATCACCCCGGCGCGCGGATAGTCGGCTACCCCGACGGGCTTCCCTGTGGCCATGACCCGACCACCGACGCCCGCCCCGTAGTGGACGGTGAGGTCCTTCATCGCCGAGGTGCGCATCCCGAGAGACTCGGACAGCACGAGGGTGTGGCCCTCCCCGACAACGCCACCGATGGTCACCGGGATACCCGTGGCCTCCCGCAGGGCCGAGATCGCGCTCCGGACGGATGCCAGATCACGCCGGCGCCGCTGCGCCTCGCCAGCGGCACTCCCGGCTACACCACGGCCGGCATTCTCCTCGTCCATGAGGTCTCCTCCCACGTCCGTGGCATACCCCCACCGCGAGTAGGGGACGACCCCCCGCAAGTGCCACACATCACCATCGTCAGCGTCACTATACGCACGTCGTCGGGCTGATGCCGACCGGGACCGGCCGCCACTACCTGATGACCGCGGGGGTATCCCGCCCCGCTTCGCAACCGGAGTGCACTCAGGGAGTGAAAGCTGGATCGAATGCCTCGGGGTCCTCGGGATCCGCCAGCATCGCGGCCGCCCCGGTGAGGGGTGCGGCACGCTGTTCGTCGTAGATCCACTCCTCCACGTCGCTGGAGTCCGCGTCGCCCACCAGGTACGGGTACAGCCCCAGATCGGCGTCCGCGTCGACCGCCTCCCCCGGGGCCAGCACGGAATCGTCGAGGAACCGCGTCACCTCGTCGTCGTCGAGATCGACGCCGATCACCACCATCCCCTCCGTGCCCTCACCGCCCGCACGGAGTTCGAGCCTGCGCCCCACGAGCGCCACCTCGTAGCGTCGCGGGCCGTCTGCGGTGCCCAGGGTCAGCGTTCCCTTGGCGCGGTAGGCGCCGGTCGGCGGCGAGGCGAGCGCGGCCAGGAACCGACGGGGATGGAGGGGCCCGGACGGTGTCACGGTGAGTGCCCGGTAGCCCTCGTGGAGGTGTGAGTGGTCATGCGCGTGGGCCCGGTCACCCGTCGGCTCCTGGCTACCCGGCGGCACGGTGGCGGTGGCCCGGTCCGGTTCCATGCCAAGCAGTAACCCCGTCGGTACGGCCGCCCGGACCGCGGGCAGCACGGCGACCCGGGGGGCGTGCCGTCGGACCGTCTCCCGGACAGCCCCGAATCGCGCCTGCGACACCAGGTCGCACTTGTTGACCACGACGAGGTCCGCCTCCGCGAGGTGAGCCGCCAGCCGCGGGTGCCGCGCCATCGCGTCGTCGAGCCCTTCGGCGTCGACCACCTGGACCATCCCCGCGTGTCGCACCACGTCGCGTGGCACCTCGTGGACCATCCGCGACAGGATCGCCGGCTCCGCCAGTCCGCTGGCCTCGATCACCGCCAGGTCGAGCCCGTGCTCGGGACCGGCGAGCCGGGCCAGGGTGTCACCCAACTCGCTCGCGTCGACCTCGCAGCAGACACACCCGTTGGCCAGCGAGACCATGGAGTCCACGCGCCCCGCGACCGACGTGGCGTCCACATCGATCTCGCCGAAGTCGTTGACGATCGCGCCGATGCGCAGGCCGGGGGCGCCGGACAGCAGATTGTTCAGCAGCGTGGTCTTGCCGGCACCCAGGTAGCCGGTGAGGACCAACACGGGCAGGGGCTCACCGGGGGCGCGGCGGGCGTCCCCGCTCACGCCACCGCCCCCGGCGAGATGCCCGTGCGCGGGCTGGTCCCTCAGCGGCGCCACTCGGGCTTCCGCTTCTCGGCGAACGCCGACATCCCCTCGGTCTGGTCCTCGGTGGCGAAGAGGGCGTAGAAGGCGTTCTGCTCAGCGAGCAACCCCTCTTCGAGCGTGGTCTCGAAGGACCGGTTGACCGCCTGCTTGGCCGCGATGGCGGTGGTCTTGCTCATCGAGGCGATCTTCGCGGCGACCTTCATGGTCTCGTCGAGCAGGTCCGCGGCGGGGACGACGCGGGTGACCAGGCCGGAGCGCTCGGCCTCGTCGGCGTCCATCTGACGGCCGGTGAGGCACAGGTCCATGGCCTTGGCCTTGCCCACCGCACGGGTGAGCCGCTGCGAGCCGCCCATGCCGGGGATCACGCCCAGGGTGATCTCCGGCTGGCCGAACTTCGCGTTGTCGCCGGCGATGATCATGTCGCACATCATGGCGAGCTCGCAGCCGCCGCCGAGCGCGAAGCCGGACACCGCCGCGATGATCGGCGTGCGCGCGGCGGTGAGCCGCTTCCAGTCGCCGAAGAAGCGCTCGAGGTAGATCCCGGGGTAGCTCTTGTCCTTCATCTCCTTGATGTCGGCGCCGGCCGCGAAGGCCTTCTCCGACCCGGTGATGACGATGCAGCCGACGCCGGGGTCGGAGTCGAGGCCCTCGACCGCCTCGACGACCTCCTTCTCCATGGCGCTGCTCAGCGCGTTGAGCGCCTTGGGTCGGTTGAGCGTGATGACCGCGACACGGTCGTTGCGCTCCACCAGGATGTTCTCGAACTGCTTCTCGGTCACGGACATCGCGTGCTCCAGTCTGTGTCAGGGGATACTTGGACTTCCTTGTAAAAGCTCCGGGGCCGATGCTAGCCGGTCATCTGGCGAGCGGTCCCCCGTTCCACAGCCCCGACCGTACGGCTTCACCGTGGTCGATGGTCGCCTCCCGGGCCGCGGGCACCAACGGCTCGTACCGCACCAGCGAACCCCAGTCCCGTGACCAGTCGTGCTCCAGATAGGTCGGCACGGTCTCGCCGGCCAGGAGCAGCTCGATGAACCCGAGCGGTCCGCCACCGTCCCACGCCTGCCAGGTGTTGGTGGAACTCACCGCGAGGTCTCGATCCGGCAGGACCCGGTACTCGGGCAGCTCGTGGATCCCGGCGTACTCCTCGAACGGTCGCAGACACGGGGTGTGGAAGGCCACCGCCCAGTCCGGGAGCACCGGGCGGGAGTCGCCGACGAGCTCCTGCATGGTCACCAGTTCCGGCATCCGCGGTGGGGTGAACGCGATCCACCGCGAGGGGTCCGGGTCGAGATCGCGCACCACGAGCCGGATCGCCGCGGCGTCGGTCGGCAGCATGTCCATCGGCACGCGCAGGTTCCGCCAGGACGGTGCCGGGCCGATGTCCACGGGGAGGACCGAACCGTTCGGCTCGAACTGCTCTACGTCGGTGGCGTACTCGACGCGGATGGCGTCCGGGGCGAACGAACCGGCCACGGCGATCGTGATGAGCGGGTTCTCCTCGTCCGGTTCGGGGAGCCGGTACCAGTCCGTGGTGGTCTCGGCGTTGAACTGCGGGCCGGTCTGGTAGCTGCCGAGTACGGGCACGCGGGCCGGGTCGAGACCGAAGGGCAGGACGGCGTGACTTCCGTTGATGCCCTCCCCCGCACGCACTCCGCCCTCGGTGCCGGCGGTCGTCGCGGTGGCGTCGGAATCCTCCCCGGTGCCCGGGGTGTCGGTGTCCACGGCCTGGGTGGCGGTGAGGTCGGTGGGGATGCCGTCGGGGATGAACTCCACCGGCTGCGCGCCCGCCTCGAGCTGGTCACGGGGGTCACCGACCGGGGCGAGCAGTCCCGCGTTGGCGTCGGGCTCAGCGAGCACCATGTCGGCGATACCGCACGGCTGGCCGGACAGCACCCGCAGGTTCTGCAGGCCGACCGAGTAGGCGGGGTACTGGTTGCGGACCGCCGCGGCCATGGAGGCCACGATGACGACGACGACGAGGGCCGCCGCGAGCCCGAGTGGGGCGTGCGAGACCTCGCGCAGGAGCCGGACGACCGGACCGCGGTCGGTCTCGGCGCGCCCCGATTCCGTGGGCCGCACGAACGGTTCCCGGTAGTGGAGGGCCAGCGCGAGCAGGAGCGCGATGAGCATCAGCCCGAGGAACACCGAGGAGAACGTGATCCCCGCGATCGAGGGTTGCACGCCACCCCAGGGGATGCCGTAGATCGAGATGTACCACCAGCCGTTGGTGGAGGTGAAGCTCAGGGCCAGGACGAAGAACACCGCGGCGAGGAACAGCATCCGGTTGCGCAGCGACCGTGTGGCCGCCGGCAGGACGGCCATCGTCACCAGCGCAGCCAGCGCGGCGCCGATCGTGGCGAACGCACCGAAGTGGTGGGTCCACTTGGTGGGGTTGAGCGCCATGAACGCGATCGACATGGCGGCCAGACCCACGATCCGGCGGGCGGGGCCGACGGCCACGCCGGGGATCCGCCCCTTGCGGAACAGGATCGCTGCGCAGGTGACCAGGGACAGGAACATCGCCAGGACCGCGAACCGCCGGGCCAGGGACCCGTCCGGGGTCGGGTTCATGAGCCACTCGTACCGCCACACCTCCTCGAACCAGCGCCCGGTGGGGCCGACGTCGCCGAGCAGCGCCGACGACTGAAGGGTGGTCACCAGGGGTTGGTCCAGGAAGATCAGGTGCAACACGCCGAGCCCGGCGGCGAACAGGGGGGCCACCGTCGGGATCCAGCCGTCGCGCCGTGCCCGCCGGATCACCAGCAGCAACAGCGGTCGGGAGGCCGCGATGATCGCCGCGATGCAGAAGGTGCCCGTGGGCGCGGCGGACAGGGTGAGCCCGCCGATGATGAAGCCGGTGGCCGCGGGCAACAGCCTGCCGGTGGCCAGGGCCCGCTCGAGCGAGACCCAGGTGGCCAGCACGCCGAAGGCCACGATCGGCTCGGGGCGCAGCCCGTTGTTGTAGGTGAGCCAGAACGCGAGGAACACCGCGGCGGTACTCCACCGGACGGCCGACGCGCGGCGGGCGGCGATGCCCAGTCGCGGGATCACCTCGCGGGAGAGCAGCATCCACGACGCGATGCCCAGCAGCAACGCCGGTAGGCGTAGCCACATACTGCCCACGGTGACGGAACTGATCGCCGTGTACAGGTAGTACGGCATCCCGAACGGCGCGTACGGGGCGCCGTAGTACCGGAACACCTCGGGCATATAGCCGCTCGAGACGGCGGCACGCGCCTCGGTGAGGATGTATCCGTCATCCGCCGTGTTGGCGCCGATGACGTGCCAGACCAGGAGCGTTGCCACGACCACCAGGTCCAGGGGACGAGGCCTCCACCACCGGCGCGGCAGGACCCGTCGTCCGACCCGACCGTCGCGCAGGTCGAGTCGGTGCAGGGCGACCAGCGCCACGACGATCGCGAGGATCCCGACCACGATGGCGATCTGCTTGATCACGGTCGCCTGCGTGGTGTAGCGGGAGTCGACGGTGATGTCGACGGACATCCCCTCGGGTGCCGGCCCCTGTAGATCCGTGAAGACCCCGACCACCTGGGGCCGCAGATCCTGGTCGATCCGCCCTCCGACCTCCCGGCCGTCCGACTCGAGGCCGACGAACTCCGCGTTGATCGAACCGGAGTCGGCCACGACGCGGATCACCGAACACGCCCCGGGTGAGGCGACCGCGTCAGTGGGGGCTGCGGCGACCAGCACGTTCCGGCTGCGCACCTCGACGGATGGGCCGGCCACGGACACGACGAGCGCACGCGCGCCCGCGTTCTCGCCCGCCTGACGGGGTGCCGTGGACACGAGCACCCCGTCCTCACGGCCCTGGTCCCGCAACTCCGCCACCGCCGCGCACGGGACGTCCACCGCCAGGTCGAGCGGATAGTAGGCCACGAGGGGCGCCGTCACCGGGTCCAGGGTCCCGGCCTCCGGCCAGCTGATCGTCGAGGTGGTCTGGGTGACCGGGAGCAGCGGGACGATGATCGCGAGAAGGATCCCGACCAGGCCGCTGACCGCGGCGACGATCCCCCACCGGGTTCCTGTCCGGGACCTGTCCGGGACGTCACGGACCTCGGTGGCAGTCGATGGCATGGCGTCCACGCTATAACGAGGGACGGAGGTTCCCCGAAACGACGAACGCGCCGGAGGGAAACCCTCCGACGCGCTGCGCTCTCGGTGGCCAGAGTCGGGATCGAACCGACGACCTTCCGCTTTTCAGGCGGACGCTCGTACCAACTGAGCTACCTGGCCATAAGACCACCGGCGCATCCGGTAAACCGAATGCGCCGGTTGTCTCCTGCGACCCTGACGGGACTCGAACCCGCGACCTCCGCCGTGACAGGGCGGCGCGCTAACCAACTGCGCCACAGGGCCGTGCTTTTCGCACGAGACAGAACAGTAATCGACGCCCACGCCGGACGCAAATCGCGGGACCGGCGGTGGTTCCGGGGCAGCTCGGAACGGGTTCGGCGGATCCCGGCCGCGAAGCCCGGGGCGACCGCGACGGGGCGGACGACACCCGTCCCACGGTCGCCGGAGTCGTCGACACCGTGCCCCCGGACGAGAGAAGTCCCGGCCACCGACGAACGGTGACCGGGACTCCTGACCTCGTACCCCCTACGGGATTCGAACCCGCGCTGCCGGCGTGAAAGGCCGGTGTCCTAGGCCGCTAAACGAAGGGGGCCTACGCCACGTCCGGGATCGCCGGGCCGCAGCGGGTTCGAGTTTAGGGCACGGCCCAGCAGACGTCTAAACCAACCACGCCCGAGCCGACGCCCGTCGGCGCGAACGGGGACGGTATCGTGACCGACGCCCCTATAGCTCAGTTGGTAGAGCTACGGACTTTTAATCCGCAGGTCGTCGGTTCGAGCCCGACTGGGGGCACCACGATCTCCCCGGGCGGCGCCCGACCGCGCTCCCCCGCCCCATTGGACCTGCCCGCCCCGCGCTGGGACACTCGGATCATGTCCGCACCCACCGCCACCGGCGCGCCCGCCCTGCGCATCGGCCCCCTCGAGCTCGCCTCACCGGTCGTCCTGGCGCCGATGGCGGGCGTCACCAATGTCGCCTTCCGCACCCTGTGCCGCGAACTCGAACGTGAGCAGCAGGGTTCGGTGTCCGGACTCTACGTCTGCGAGATGGTGACGGCGCGCGCGCTCGTCGAACGCCAACCGGGGACCCTGCACATGGCCACGTTCGCGCCCGACGAGTCCCCGCGCAGCCTGCAGCTGTACACGGTGGACGCGAAGTACACGTACGCGGCCGCCAAGATGATCGTCGACGAGGACCTGGCGGACCACATCGACATCAACTTCGGGTGCCCCGTCCCCAAGGTCACCCGGCGCGGAGGTGGATCGGCGATCCCCTACAAGCGACGACTGTTCCGCTCCATCGTCGTAGCCGCGGTCCGGGCCACCGAGGGCACCGACATCCCGGTCACGGTGAAGATGCGGGTGGGGATCGACGACGAGCACCACACCCATCTCGATGCCGGCCGCATCGCCGTCGACGAGGGCGCCAGGGCCGTGGCCCTCCACGCACGGACCGCCGCCCAGCGGTACTCCGGTGAGGCGGACTGGTCGCAGATCTCCCGTCTGGTCGAGCACATCGGCGCGGTCTCCGACGTGCCGGTGTTGGGCAACGGCGACATCTTCTCCGCCGAGGACGCCGTCCGGATGCGGGAACAGACCGGGTGCGCGGGCGTCGTGATCGGTCGGGGCTGTCTGGGTCGGCCGTGGCTCTTCTCCGAACTCGCCGCCACCCTGGACGGGCGCGAGGCGCCGGCCCCGCCCACGCTCGGCGAGGTCGGCCGCATCATGTACCGGCACGGCGAACTCCTCGCCGAACACCACGGTGAGAACAAGGGGATGCGCGACATCCGCAAACACGTGGCCTGGTACCTGCGGGGGTTCCCCGCCGGCTCCGGCAAGCGGGTGGCCCTGGCGGCCGTCCGCACCCTGGACGACCTCGCGGAGATGCTCGCCGATCTGCCCGCGGACGAACCCTTCCCCGCCGACGGGTACGGCCCGCGCGGCCGCCAGGGATCGCCCTCCCGGGTTCTCCTGCCCGAGGGGTGGCTCGACGATCCGGAGGACGACGCGGTGGCGCTCGAGGGTGCGGACGCGGAGAACTCGGGCGGCTGAACCGGCACCGCCGGCACCGGCGCGGATGGCGTGCCCGCCTGTTCATCGGCCGTTCATCGCCGGTATCGATAGTGCGGTTGACATGCCCGTATGCTGGTTCCCATGCGTCTCGTCTACTCTGAAGAACTCGCGGATCTGGCCACCTCGATGGCCCGGATGTGCTCCCTCGCCACCGACGACATGGAACTGGCGACCCACGCGCTCCTACAAGTGGACCTGGTCGCGGCCGAGACCGTTCTCCAGTCCTCGACGGAGATGTCCCGGCTGGCGACAGAGAACGAGGAGCGCGGGTTCGCACTCCTGGCCCTCCAGGCGCCGGTGGCCCGTGATCTCCGTCAGGTGGTCACCTCCATCCAGCTCGTCCAGGACCTGACCCGGATGGGCACGCTGGCAGGACATGTCGCGAAGATCGTGCGTCGGCGGCATCCCGAGAGCGTCCTCCCGGAACCCGTCAACGGGTACTTCGCGGAGATGGGCAGGGTCGCGATCTCGCTCGGCCGGTCGGCCTCCGAGGTGCTGCTCAACCGGGACGCGGAGCAGGCCGCCACTCTGGCTCATCAGGATGACGCCGTCGACGACCTCCGCCGCCACCTGTTCACCCTGCTCACCGTGCGGGAGTGGAAGTGGGGAGTGGCGTCGGCGGTCGACGTGACCCTGCTCGGTCGCTACTACGAGCGCTTCGCGGACCACGCCGTGGAGGTGGCCCAGCGGGTGATCTTCCTCGCGACCGGCGAGTACGCCACCCTGGCGGAGGACGACCCGGAACACTCCTCCACCTCGAACGAGGAGCTGGTGCGCCGCTTCAACGAGACCGACCGGACGTTCAAGGGACGCGACTCCGGCGATGATCCCGGGGGCCGTCGGAGGCCGTACTGACCCACCCGGCGGAACGCGGGTGCGATGACCCAGCTCCCCGATCCGGCGGCGAACGACAGGCCTTTCGGCCGCGTCCCGCGAGTCAGCCGAAGCGGCCGGAGACGTAGTCCTCGGTCTGCTTGTTCTCGGGGTTCGAGAAGATCTTCTCCGTGGCGTTGACCTCCACGAGCTGCCCCGGCATTCCGGTGGCCTCGAGCGAGAAGAACGCGGTCTGGTCGGACACTCGAGCGGCCTGCTGCATGTTGTGCGTCACGATCACGATGGTGAACTCGCTCTTGAGCTCGGCGATGAGGTCCTCCACCGCGAGGGTCGAGATGGGGTCGAGAGCGGAGCAGGGCTCGTCCATCAGCAGGACCTGGGGTTCGATGGCGATGGCGCGGGCGATACACAGGCGCTGCTGCTGCCCGCCGGACAGTCCGCCTCCGGGCTTGTCGAGGCGGTTCTTGACCTCTTCCCAGAGATTGGCTCCCCGCAAGGACTTCTCCGCGACCTCGTCGAGTGTCTTCTTGTTCCTCACACCCTGGAGCCTGAGACCGGCCACCACGTTCTCCTTGATCGACATGGTGGGGAACGGGTTGGGCCGCTGGAACACCATACCGATGGTGCGTCGCACGGCGACAGGGTCCACCTTCTTGCTGTAGATGTCCACGCCGTCCAGCTTGATCGAACCGGTGGCATAGGCGCCCGGGATCTCCTCGTGCATACGGTTGAGCGATCGGAGGACGGTGGACTTGCCACAGCCCGACGGGCCGATGAACGCCGTGACCGAACGGGGTGGTACGTGGAGGTCGACGTCCTTCACTGCGTGAAAATCGCCGTAGAAGATGTCGACGTTCTCGAGGTCGAGTCGCTTTGCCATGAGTCGGGTCCTTACTTGGTCTTCGGCGCCAGCGCCTTGGCCGCGAAGGCGGCGAGGATGTTCGCCAGCGCGATGACGATGATGAGGGTCAGGGCTGCGCCCCAGATCCGGAACTGACCCGCCTCGTTGGGGTTCGAGAGCTGGTTGAAGATGAGTAGCGGCAGCGACGCCATGTTGCCCTCGAGGACGTTGTAGTTGATCGACGAGGTGTATCCGACCAGGATCAACACCGGCGCCGTCTCTCCCATCACGCGGGCGACCGCGAGGAACACCCCCGAGATCATCCCCGACAGCGCGGTCGGGATCACGATGCTGACGATCGTCTTCCACCTGGGGATCCCCAACGCGTACGAGGCTTCTCGGAGCTCGTCCGGCACCAGCTTGAGCATCTCCTCGGTGCTCCGAACGATCAGCGGGATCATGAGGAGCACCAGGGCGAGTCCCACAGCGAACGCACTGAGCTGCATCCCGAACGTGGTGACCCACACCCCGAAGATGAAGATCGCCGCGACCACGGAGGGAACTCCCGCCAGGACGTCGACCATGAAGGTGGTGGGCCGGGCGATCCTGGAGTCGGGGTACTCGACCAGCAGGATCCCTGCAGCCACACCGAGCGGGATCGAGATGACCGCCGCGATCAGCACCTGGATGAAGCTGCCGTAGATGGCGTGCCCCACGCCGCCCGCCATCGAGGTCGGCGAGACGAGGAAGAGCGAGTTCGTCCACCAGGTCGGGTTGAGGATGGCGGGGAGGCCGGCGGAGATCACCTTGTAGAGCAGCGCCGCCAACGGGATCACGGCGACGAGGAAACTCAGTGTGAACATCACCGTGGCGATGGTGTTCCTGGCTCGGCGACCACCGGAGATCGGCAGGAAGGCCTCCGAGGGCTTGGCGGGCTTGGCGAGGTCCGGGGTTATCTGTGACATCAGCCGTTGACCTTTCCACCGGCCACCGAGCGCGCGACGAGGTTGACGATGAACGTGAGGATGAAGAGCACCAGTCCTGCGGCGATATAGGCTCCAGTGGGGAGCGGCTGGTTGAACTCGGCGGCACCCGAGGCGATCTTCGACGCGAAGGTGAAGCCGCCGTCGAAGAGCGACAACGACCCGGGAGCGCTCGCCGCTCGCAGGATGATGAGGACCGCGACGGTCTCGCCGAGCGCACGGCCCAGCGCGAGCATGGAGCCGGCGACGATTCCGGACTTGGCGTAGGGGAAGCAGGTCATCCGGATCTTCTCCCACTTGGTGGCGCCCAGTGCCAACGCGGCCTCCTGATGCAGCGGTGGCGTCTGCCGGATGGTCTCCCGTGACATCGACGTGATGATCGGAAGGATCATGATCGCCAGCACGATCCCCGCCGTGAAGATCGTGCCGCCGCCGCTGATGGAGACGTTCCCGTCGCTGAAGAGGAAGAGCCAGCCCAGATTCTCGTTGAGCCACACGGCGAACGGGGTGATCAAGGGTCCGAGGACGATCAGTCCCCACATGCCGTAGATGATCGACGGGACCGCGGCCAGCAGATCGATGAGCGCCGACAACGTCCTCGACAACCTCGGCGGGGCGTACTGGACGAGGAAGGTGGCGATGCCGATCGCGACCGGTACCGCCAGGAACAGGGCGAACACCGAGCTCAACACCGTGACCTTGAGGAGATCGAGGATGCCGAACCTCATGTTGTCCGGATCGCTCGTGTTCCATTCGGACGACGTCAGGAAGTTGACCTGGTCCGCCATGATCGACGGCAGGGCCTGCATGACGAGCACCACCGCGATGAGGGCGATGAGCGCGACGATGGTCCCACCGGCGGCAACGGTGACACCTCGGAAGATCGCGTCCGCGCTGTGCGAGGACGGACCGGAGGTGAGGTCTCTCCCGGGGGTGCGATTCATCCCGGGAGGGGGGTCGGCCTCGCGCTCGAGGGAGTGGTGCACAGTCATGAGACCTTCAGTGGTTCGTGGGGGGCGGGACGCTGATCGAGGCGGTCACGAGATGGCGCTGATCGCGCCGTTGAGCTTCTCTCGGAAACCATCGGGAATCGGTATGTATCCCTGCCCTTCCAGTTGCTCCTGGACACCCGCCGAGACCGCGACTGTCAGGAACGCCTTGACTGCCCGGGCCGTCTCCGCGTCACCGTATCGCGAGCAGACGATTTCGTAGGTCGGCAGGATGATCGGGTAGGCGCCCGCCGCACTGGGGACGTAGAACGACGAGGTGTCGATGACAAGGTCGTTGCTGCCCTCGTTGCTGAACACGGCCGAATCGATGGTTCTTCCTGCGGTCTCGGCGTCGAGTGTCACCCCCTCCGCATCCGCCGGGGTGATGATGCTGACCACATCGAGACCGAGGTTCTTCGCGTACGACCACTCGGTGTACGTGACGGTGCCCGGGGTCTGCTCGATGGCCGCCGACACGCCTTCGTTGCCCTTGGCCCCCTCACCGACGCCGAGGCCGCCGGTGAACGTCTTACCCGTCCCCTGGGTCCAGGCCCCCTCGGACGCCGCCTCGAGGTACTTCAGGAAGTTGTCGGTGGTGCCGGATTCGTCCGAGCGGTAGATCACCGTGATGTCGCGGTCCGGAAGATCCACCCCGTCGTTCTCCGCTGCGATGGCCGGATCGTCCCACTTCTCGATCTGACCGTTGAAGATCTTCGCGATGGTCGGGCCCGAGAGGGTGAGGTCGACGCCGTCGAGGTTGTAGGCCACGGCGATCGGGCCGAAGACGGCGGGGATGTTCCACGCCTCGGAGTCGCACCGCTGCTCCGCCGCCGCGTAGTCGGCATCCTTGAGCGGGGAGTCGGATCCACCGAAGTCCGTCTGACCCCCGGTGAACTCGTTGACACCGGCGCCCGAGCCGTTGGAGTTGTAGTCGAGGGTATGCCCGTCACAGCTCACGGCGTAGGAGTTGGCGAAGACGGTCATCGCGTTGTTCTGCGCGGTCGAGCCCGATGCCCGGAGGGACGGCTTGCCACCGCACTCCACGTCGGCGACCCGGTGGGCCACGATCTCACCGCTCCCGGTGTTGTCGTCTGAGCAGGCGGTGAGACCGACCGCCGAGAAAGCGGCGAGACCGAGCAGAGCACCGGCGCGCGTGAAGTCCACTGATATTCCTCCATGGGGTGTCCGGCGAACACCGGACCGAACGAGTCCTGCGCGGTCATGGCGCGCAAATGCGGACGGACGTGCCGCCGGAGGCAAAATATATGACGCGGAGATGAACACCGTCTCGGGGCAAAGTGAACGCGAGGTGAATAGGGCCTTCCCTCGCGAACTGCCGAATGGTCGACCGCGGTCGATACCACCCCTGAACTGCGCATACCCGAACGGACTGTGACGGGTATCGCCGTGGCCTCACGACGAGGCGTAGGTCACATCGCGGTGCTCGACGGTGAATCCGAGCTTCTCGTAGGTCCGGATGGCCGCCGCGTTGTCGCCCTCCACGTACAGGACGACCGACTCCGCCCCCACCGGCCCCTCCAGGTGCGCGACCCCGAGCGCGGTGAGCAGCCCCCCGAGCCCGCGCCCCTGGTCGGACGGGTCGACCGCCACCACGTAGACCTCCCCCTCCACGGGGGAGCCTGGCTCGCTCACCGTCTTGGTCCAGTGGAAGCCCGCGAGCCGGGGCACGGGACCCGTGGTGTCGACGGCCAGGAAGATCGCCCCGGGGTCCACCCACTCCACCGCCAGTCGCTCGTCGAGTCGGGTGCGGGTCCACCCGCCCTGCTCGGGGTGCCACGAGAACGCGGCGTTGTTGACGCGGAGGAACTCCTCGCGGGCGTCCAGTCCGGGCCATCGGGTGCCGCCCTCGGAGGCCGCCTCGGCGAGTGTGCCCGTCTCGATCCCCTCGGCGGGCCCCGTGGCGAGCGTCGTGGAGCCGGCGGGGGTGCGCCGACGCATCTTGAGCAGCTCACGGGTGCGGACCAGCCCTGCCGACCCGGCGAGTGCACGGGCGGCCGGCAGGTCACCGTGCGCCCACACCGCGGCGGAGGGTTCCAGCTCGAACACCGCGTGGACCAACTCCGACCCGACCCCGCGTCGACGGTGCCCGGGGGCCACGACCATCTCGGCGGTCGCATCCCCGCCGCTGCCGTCGAGCTGGGCGTAGCCCGCGATACCACCCTCGTCGCCGCGGACCAGGAGATGGCGGACGGCCTGCTCGTCGCCCGACCGGAGCGACCGCAGCGGCTGCTCGCCGAGCGGGGCCACACCGTCCTCGGCTGCGGCGTCCCGGGCGACGGCCTCGATCAGCGCGGCCGTGTCGTCGTCCACGGCGTGCTCGACAGCGGTCATGCGTCTCCCCCGTCCTCCCTGCGGTCTGTCGGCCGGACCGCTTTGTACCCGACGTTACGCACGGTTCCGATGAGTGACTCATGGTCCGGCCCCAGCTTGGCCCGCAGCCGTCGGACATGGACGTCGACGGTCCGGGTACCGCCGAAGAAGTCGTATCCCCAGACCTCCTGGAGGAGCTGGGCGCGGGAGAAGACGCGTCCCGGGTGTTGACACAGATGCTTGAGGAGTTCGAACTCCTTGTAGGTCAGGTCCAGGGGCCGGCCCTTGACCCGGGCGACGTAGGTCTCCTCGTCGATCACGAGTTCACCCACCGTGAGCAACCCGCCGTCGGACTCCCCCTGCGCCGAGTGACGGGCCGCGGAGAGCCTGAACCGGGCGTCCACCTCCGCGGGCCCCGTGGTCGGCAGGATGATGTCGTCGAGACCCCAGTCTCCGCTGACCGCGATCAGCCCGCCCTCCGAGACCACCGCGATGACGGAGATGTCCGCGCTCCCCGAGAGGAGGCGGCAGAGCGCGCGGGACGCCGCGAGATCACTCCGCGCGTCGACCACGGCGAGCGCGGCCCCGGACAGCTCACCCACGGAGGAGGCGAGGGCCGGCAGCAGCCTGACCGAGTGCGGCAGTAGCGACAGCGCGGGGACCACCGCCTCGGGGTCGGCTTCAGTCGTGAGGAGCACTACGTCCATGTGTCGCTTCCTCCTCGTCCGGGCGCCCAGACGATACTAGCGACCCGCCCCCCGGTTCCGACGATCGGAGTAGACCTGAACCCCATGAGAGCCCGTCGCAGTGTCGCGGTGGCGACCGCCGCCCTGGCCGTCGTGGTGGTCGGCGCCTTCACCGTGGACTCCGTCAACGCCTCCAGGGTGGAGGCGGACGTGTCCACCCGGATCCGCCCGGCCACCCCGGGGGTCGCGGCCCCGTCGGTGATGATCGGTGGGGGCCCGTCGTCGCGGTGGGCCGGGCCCGGGACACTGTCGTCGGCGTCGATCCGCGTCGAGGGTGTCACCCGCCCGGGTCTCGGTCCGGTGGCCGTGGAGGCGGCCGTCACCGATCTGTCCGTGCCGGGGGACCGGTCCGCCGGCATGACCGCGGGTGCGGTCACCGTCTCCGTCCAGATCACCGGCGACTCACTCGGCCCCGCCCTGGGGATGCGGGACGTCCTGGTCGGCGGCGCCGACGACCCGAGCCTCGCCGGAGGGATCGAGCGCCGGGCCCGCATCACCGGGACCCTCGCGGACACAGACACCCGCGTGTCTGCGATCGTCGACCTGGTCGTCGACGATCGCGGCGCGCACCTCGTGCCGGTCGAGGCCGCCACGGGACCCTCCGGACTCCCCGACCAGGACCCCGACCTCGCGTTGCGCCGGACCGCGTTGACCCTCTCCCCGGATGTCCTCCCCCTCGGGATCGCGGTGGAGACCCTCACCGTGCGGGGCGGGACGCTCACCGCCGCCGGTACCGGTGGCCCGGGCGCTACGCCGCTCGGCGACCTGGCCCGACCGGACCACTAGACTCCCCGATATGAGTCGCGACGACGTACTGGTCAGCACCCGCTGGGCCGAATCGCGCCTCGACGACGACTCGGTGGTCTTCCTCGAGGTCGACGAGGACGTGGCGGCGTATCACACCGACGGCCACATCCCCGGTGCCGTCGCACTGAACTGGCGCACGGAGCTGCAGGAGGAGTACACGCGGGATCTCGTGGGCCGCGAGAGGTTCGGCGAACTCATGTCCGAACGCGGGATCACCCGCGATCACACGGTCGTGGTGTACGGCGGGAACCACAACTGGTTCGCCGCCTACGCCTACTGGTATCTGCGCCTCTACGGCCACGCCGACGTGAGGTTGCTCGACGGGGGTCGCATGCGGTGGGAGCGCGACGGGTTGCCGCTCGATACCGATGTGCCCCGGCGTCCGGTGACCGACTACGTGGCCGACCCGCAGGATCTGTCGATCCGCGCGTTCCGCGACGACGTCCTGGCGGGGCTGGGTAGCGACGCGCTCGTGGACGTCCGCTCCGTCGACGAGTACACCGGCCGACTCGCGGCGCCGGCCGGGCTGCCCCAGGAGGGCGGCCGTCAACGCGGCCACATCCCGGGCGCCGTGAGCATCCCCTGGAACCGCGCCGTGACCCGCGACGGCACCTTCCGCACCGACGCCGACCTCCGCGAGATCTACGCGGACTTCCTCGACCATCCCGGTCGCCGTGTGGTGACCTACTGCCGGATCGGTGAGCGCTCCAGCCACACGTGGTTCGTCCTCCACGAGCTCCTCGATCAGCCCGACGTGGTCAACTACGACGGCAGCTGGGTGGAGTACGGCTCGCTGATCGGGGTCCCCGTCGAGCGGTGAGGATCCTCCTCGCCCCGCACGAGCGATCGACTCGCTAATCTCTGGAGCATGTCACTTCTCTCCCGAGCGCTCGGACTGGCCGCACGCGCCTCCGTCGTCGCCGTCGGCGCCTCCGTGGCCTCCGCCGTCATCGTCGGCGTCGACCAGCGACGGGGCGCGGTCCCCCAGGTCCCGGACCACCCCGGCCCGTACTCCCCCGCGGAGCGCGAGGCGGCGGTGCGGATGTACCTCACCGCGCTCACGCTGCCCGCGGCTGCGTTCCGGGTGCCCTTCGCGCCGGACTGTGTTCGGCGGGAGAACGGGCTCAGGACCGGGTTCGGCGCCGACCACCTCAAGTGGGACCTGCACCTGCACCTGCAGTACTCGACGATCCGGGAGGTGCGCGACATCGTGCTCACCGTTGATCCGCCGGGGCGTGAGGGAGTCGTCCACGCGGACTTCACCCTCGTGACCGTGCTGGGACTCAGGGCACGGGTCAGCGAGGATTTCGTCGTACCCCCCGAGGACTGCCTGATCCACTCGATCGACGCCCGCATCTCACTGGGCTGACACCCTCGGGGTTAGGATTAGACCATGGTGCTCTTCTTCGAGATCCTCCTCGTCCTCTGCACGCTGGCCATCACATGGGTCACCTGCTACATCGTGTACCGCACGGTCACCGACGAGTCGTGACGGACGGCGACCACACCGGCGCGGTCGACCCCACGTCGTCCACCCCCGAGGGGGGAGACGGCGGGTCGGTCGTGCGCGGATCCGCGAACGCGGCGGTCGATGCCGCGGCGCAGCGTTCCGAGCAGACCGCGGGTCGGAACATCCCGGCGTTCTCCGAACTCCCGGTCCCGGGGGACACGGCCAACCTCCGGTTCGGCCCGGACCTGCATCCGGGACTCCTCGCGCTGCTCCCCCTGGTGGGGGTCTGGGAAGGTGAGGGCGAGGCGGACACCGCCGACCGGGGCGAGCACCGCTTCGGCCAGCAGATCGTCGTCTCCCACGACGGGGAGAACTACCTCAGCTGGAGCTCCCGCGCCTGGACGTTCGACACGGGCGGGGCGGTCGATGACGCCGCCTACCGCGAGTCGGGGTTCTGGCGGATCTCCGAGGACGACCAGCTCGAGTTCCTCGTGGCGCACGCCTCCGGGGTCATCGAGATGTACTACGGGGCGCCGATCAACCAGGCCGCGTGGGAGATGGCGACCGACGTCGTGCTCGCCTCCCCCACCGGCCCGGAGCGAGGCGGCGCCAAGCGCATCTACGGGATCGTCGAGGGCGGAGACCTGGGGTGGGTCGAGGAGCGCGTCCACCCGGAGAAGGGCCTGGTCCCGCACATGTCGGCGCGCCTGCGGCGCGTCGCCGGCTGACCGCGGCCGGAGTCGGCCGATGTCCCTCACGGGACGTCAGGCCCGCCCGACCGCCCGGTCGACCATCCCCGCGACGTCGACCCCGGGGTCGGCCCCGTCCAGAGTCACGTCGTCGATCCGTCGGACCCGGGCCGCGAGGGTGACCGAGGAGAGCAACCACACGGCGTCGGCCGTGAGCAGATCCGGCAGCAGGAGCCGTTCGCGGCGCACCGGTACGCCCTCCCGTTCCGCGACCTCGGCGAGAGCCCCGAGTGTGGTGCCCTCGAGGATCCCGACCTCCGCCGGGGGACTGACGAGTTCACCCGATCGGGCGATGAGGATCGTCGACCGGGGCCCTTCGAGCACCTCACCCTCGGAGGACAGGTACACCACGTCGTCGTACCCGTCGGCGGCCGCGTGGCGCAGGGCGGCCATGTTGGCCGCGTAGGACAGGGTCTTGGCGCCCAGCAGCATCCACGGCGCCGACGCGGCGAAGTCCGCCGGGAACCCCCTGCCCAGCACGGTCACGGCGATGCCCTCCGCGCGGGCCCGCACCGCGTGCGGACCGACCGGGGCGACGGTGATGTAGGCCGTCTCCGGGCCCCCGCGCTCGGGGCCACGGGACAGCACGAGCCGCACCATCGCCTCGGACTCCGGGCCCCATTCCCGCGCGGCCAGCGCGATCCCCGCATCCCATTGCCCGGCCGCCGGCCCGGTGAGACCGAGAGCGGCGGCCGACCTCGCCAACCGGGCGAGATGCCGGTCCGGCTTGGCCGGTCGGCCGCCCACCATCAGCAGGGTCTCGAAGCACCCGTCCCCCCGGACGGCGGCGAGGTCGTCGGCGAGCAGCAGCGGCTCCCCGGCGGGGTGCACCCGAGGGCGTGGGCCGTCCGGCCCTCCGGCGACCAGGACGACCACCCGCGCGTCCGCCCCCCGGTCCGTCGCCCGGTCCGCTCGATCTCCCGCCGCAGTGCCCATGGCGGCAACACTACGACGACGCACGTAGGATCGCGATCGTGACCGTCCCAGCTGTGCCCGACCGGACCGACAACGGCTACCACAGCCCGATCCTCACCCGACCCGGCGCCGTGGACACCACGGGTCCCGGCCCGGACGCCGGGGTCCCCTTCCACTACGGCGACCCCTTCGGTGAGCAGCGCACGGCCACCACCTCCGTGGTGGTCGTCGACCGCTCCCACCGCGACGTGCTGACCATCGGCGGCGGCGAGCGGCTGAGCTGGCTCGAGGGCTTCGTCTCCCAGCACGTGTCCGAACTCGCGGACCGCTCTGGTGGCGAGACGCTGATCCTGGACGCCAACGGTCGGGTGGAACACCACGTGGTGCTCTCCGACGTCGACGGGACGCTCGTCATGGACACCGAGCCCGGCCGGGGCGCGGCCCTGCTCACGTTCCTGACCCGGATGGTCTTCTGGGCCGACGCGACTCCCGAGGCCGCCGACCTCGTCGTCGTCACCCTCGCCGGCACCGGGCTCCCCGGTGCCCTCACGGCTCCGGACGGGACCATGGTGGAGCTCCCCGTCGGTGACTACGCGAGCGTCCCTCTGCCGGGGGGCGGGATCGCGCGACGGATGCCGTGGCCGTTGGCGGGTTCGGTCGATCTCCTCGTCCCCCGGGCCGGGCTGCCCGGCTGGTTCGACGCAGCGGTCCGGGACGGCGCCCGTCCGGCGGGCTCGTGGGCGTTCGAGGCCCTCCGCGCGGTGGAGACGGATCCGATCCGGGCGCGGCTCGGAGTGGACACCGACGAGAAGACCATCCCCCACGAGATCCCCACGTGGATCGGCGAGGTGGCGCAGCGCGGCGCGGTCCACCTGGACAAGGGGTGCTACCGGGGCCAGGAGACGGTCTCCCGCGTCCACAACCTCGGCAGGTCCCCCCGGGTCCTCGTGCGTCTGCACCTGGACGGCTCCGGCGGCGACCAGTCGCTCTCCCCCGGCGCCGAGGTCCTCGCCGGCGGCCGCACCGTGGGGCGCGTGGGGACCGTCGTCCAACACCACGAGTACGGCCCCGTGGCGCTCGCGCTGCTCAAGCGGTCGGTGCCGTCCGACACCGTTCTCGAGGTGGACGGGGTCTCCGCCGCCATCGATCCCGACTCCGTCCCGCACGACTCCGGCCCGCAGGCCGGACGTGAGGCGATCCGCAGGCTGCGCGGCCAGGCGTAGGAGCCGGAGGTGGCCCCCACGACACCCGGGCGGACATTCCGCGCCGGGCACGCTATCCTGTGGACAGGCAGATACTCACATTGATGGGCACCCCCGAGGTGGCCCAGCACCGTTTCCGAGGGGGTCAGGTCAATGGGCCGAGGCCGCGCGAAGGCGAAGCAGACCAAGGTCGCTCGCGAACTCAAGTACAACACTCCGCAGACGGACCTAGAACGTCTCCAGGCGGAGTTGGCCGGTGGTGGCGCGCCCACCACGCACCTCAGCACCGAACGGCCCGGTGCTGAGGAGGACGACGACCCCTACGGGTCGTGGTCCGACGGCGACAGCAGGTTCTGACCGCACTCCCCGACCGCCGCCAACACGTGGGCCGGGCATCCGACGAGGATGCCCGGCCCACGTTCGTGTGGCGGGGTGCGCCGCCCCGCCTAGAAGCGGGCGTGTGATCCCTCGAGGACGACGCGCGGTCCGTCCGCGGCGACCTCCCCGGCCTTGTCCACGTGGCCGATCACCCAGTTGTCCACGTGCCGGGCGGTGAGCACCGCCTGCGCGCGGTCCACGTCCTCGGCCGGGAGGACGGCGATCATACCGACCCCCATGTTGAACGTCCGCTCCATCTCGGCCTGCTCGACACGGCCGTGGTGGGCGATCGTGCCGAACACGGCGGGCACGGGCCACCGGCCACGGTCGAGCCGCGCGACCAGTCCGCGCGGCATGACCCGGGCGAGATTGTCCGCCAGGCCCCCACCGGTGACGTGGCTGAACACCCGGACGTCGGTCTCGGCGATGAGGCTCAGACAATCCAGGGCGTAGATGCGGGTGGGTTCGAGGAGCTCCTCGCCCAGGGTGCGACCGAACTCCTCCACGTGCCCCTCCAGCGGGAGGCGGGCGAGTTCCAGCAGCACGTGCCGGGCCAGCGAATAACCGTTGGAATGCAGGCCCGAGGAGGCCATCCCCACGATCACGTCGCCGGGGCGGACGTTCTCCGCCTTGAGGACCTCGTCGGCCTCGACGATCCCGACCCCGGTGCCCGAGATGTCGTACTCGCCGGGGGCCATCAGCCCCGGGTGCTCGGCGGTCTCGCCGCCCAGCAGCGCGCAACCGGCCCGGACGCAACCCTCGGCGATCCCCTCGACGATGTCGGCCACGTGTTCCGGCACGACCTTGCCGATCGCGATGTAGTCCTGGAGGAACAGCGGCTCCGCACCGCACACCACCAGGTCGTCCACCACCATGGCCACGAGGTCGATGCCCACCGTGTTGTGGACGTCCATGGCCTGCGCCACCGCGATCTTGGTCCCGACGCCGTCCGTCGACGAGGCCAGGAGCGGCTGACGGTAGGAGTTCCTCAGGGAGAACAGCCCGGCGAAGCCCCCGAGGCCACCCATCACCTCCGGCCGGGTCGCGCGCTTGGCGTGGGGCGCGAAGAGCTCGACGGCGCGCTCGCCTGCGTCGATGTCGACTCCGGCGGCGGCGTACGAGGCACCGCTCGCGGGGTGGGGGTTCTCGGTCATCTTCGGTTCTCCTCATCGGCGCCCGTGGTCGGGCGCCCGGTCAGGGTCGGCGGACGGCGTCCGCGTTGTCGTGCAGGACCAGGTGCCGATCGGGTGTCTCACCGTCGACCTGGGCGGCCAGTGCCAGGACGGCCGCGCTCATCGGCGAGTCGTCCGGGAGCGGGATGGGGTAGTGGCCGTCGAAGCACGCGGCGCACAATTCGTCCCGCGGCTGCCCGGTGGCCGAGATCATCCCGTCCACCGAGATGTACCCCAGGGTGTCCGCCCCGATCGCCCTGCGGACGCCCTCGAGCATCCCGTCGGTGGCGTCGACCCCGTTGGCGATCAGTTCGGCGGGGCTGGCGAAGTCGATGCCGTAGAAGCACGGCCAGCGGACCGGCGGGGAGGCGATGCGGACGTGCACCTCGAGGGCGCCGGCCTCCCGCAGCATCCGGATCAGGGCCCGTTGGGTGTTGCCGCGGACGATCGAGTCGTCCACCACCACCAACTTCTTCCCCTGGATGACCTCGCGCAGTGGGTTGAGCTTGAGCCTGATGCCGAGTTGCCGGATCGTCTGACTGGGCTGGATGAACGTGCGGCCGACGTAGGCGTTCTTGGTCAACCCCTGGGCGAAAGGGATCCCGGAGCCCTGGGCGTAACCCACGGCGGCCGGTGTCCCCGATTCCGGCACCGGGATCACCAGGTCGCCCTCGACGGGGTGCTCGACCGCCAGTTTGCGACCGATCTCCACGCGGGCGGAGTTGACCAGCCGCTGGTTGATCACCGAGTCGGGACGCGCCAGGTACACGTACTCGAAGACGCAGGCCTTGGGGGTGGGCTCGGAGAGCTTGCGCGACCGGACGCCGTCGGCGTCGATGGCGATCAGCTCACCGGGCTCGATGTCCCGGACGAACGACGCCCCGACGATGTCCAGGGCCGAGGTCTCGGACGAGACCACCCAGCCCCTCTCGAGCCGACCGAGCGCGAGCGGGCGCACCCCGTGCGGATCCCTGGCGGCGTAGAGCGTGTTCTCGTCGGAGAACGTCAGACAGTAGGCACCGCGCAGTCGCGGCAACAACCGGACCGCCGCCTCCTCGAGACCCCCGTCGCCCGCCTCGTGGGCGAGGAGGGTGGAGACGATGTCCGAGTCCGAGTGGGTGCTGTTCTCGGTGTAACCCCGGATGCCGATCGTGGTGGCGTAGCGCTTGAGTTCCTGCGTGTTGACCAGGTTGCCGTTGTGCCCCAGCACGACGGAGCCCCCGCCGGTGGTGGGCCTGAACATGGGCTGCGCGTTGTCCCAGGACGCGGCGCCGGTCGTGGAGTACCGGCAGTGACCGATGGCCACGTGTCCGCTCATCGACTCGAGGGTCTTCTCGTCGAAGACCTGACTCACCAGGCCGAGATCCTTGTAGACGAGGACCTGCTCACCGTCCGCGACGGCGATGCCGGCGGCCTCCTGGCCGCGGTGCTGCAGCGCGTACAGGCCGTAGTAGGTGAGCTTGGCGACGTCCTCACCGGGAGCCCAGACACCGAAGACACCGCACTCCTCGACCGGACCGATGCGCTCGGTGTCGATCGGCAGGCCGGTCGGGCCGGGAACGGACGGGTCGGGCAGACCCAGACCGACGGCGGCGCGGCCACTGGTGCGGCGGAGTGATCCGGACGGGGCCGGACGTGACGACGTGCTCTCCACCTGGTGGTGCTCCCTCATGTTTCGGGGCGGTCCGCCCGGACGGACCCCGGCGGTGCTGTTCGAGTGTACGTTCCCCGACCCCCGTGACCCCAGTCCCGTGTCCCCGCCCCTCGGGCGGGGCCCCTCCCCCGGCGCAGGTCGTCCGGACCCGCCCGGGTCGCCGAACGCTCAGCCGGGACGCACCACCGGCAGCCCCGCCGAGACCTCATCGGCCCGGGTCCCCGACGCCCGGACCCTCCCCGCCGCCACCGCGGACTCCCAGCTGCGACGGCCGGTGGCGAGCTCGAGCCAGGTCCTGGGGTCGGTCTCGACCACGTTGGGCGGGGTCCCCCGCGTGTGGCGCGGTCCGTCGATGCACTGCACGGCCGCGTAGGGCGGCACCCGCACCTCGACCGCCCGGCCCGGGAGCTCGGCCGCCAAGACGGCGGTCGTGGCCCGGACTGCCGCGGCGAGTGCGGACCGGCCGGGGGCGTCCGCCTCGTCGTCGTCGAGCCAGCTCCCGACCTCCTCGACCGCGGCGCGGACCGTCGCACCGTCGGGGACGCGCCTCATGTCCGGTCACCCGCAGCCGGGGGCACCGGATCGGACTCCGGCTGCGACCCCTCGCTCGGGAGCCCCCGGCGCCGGGTCCGCCGCGTCCGCCGCCGTTCCTGGGCGGTCCTGCGGCTCCACGTCCGCGTGGCCTGGCTGGTGAGCAACAACAGGATCAGCACGTTCACCGCCAGGGCGAGATAGCCGCCGAGGACGGTACCCAGTTCGGCATCCGTGGTGACGCGGCCGGACTCGGTCGAGACGATGCTCACCACCGTCAGCGTCAGCAACCACACGCGTGGTCTGGCGTACCCAAGGTACGTCAGCAGCGCCAGGACGCCCATCGCGCCGTAGACGCCGCCGATGAACACCGCGAGCACGATGATCGCGGGCACCACCTCGGACCGGTCGAGGCCGGCGAACTCCTCCATGCCCTGGTCCCCGAGGATGTCGCGCAGCGCCAGGATGAGCAGGACGAGGACCGTCGCCGCGACCAGTCCACAGCCGGCGGTGAGCGCGGCCGGACGGGGTAGGTGCCCGGGATCGGGGGCGACGTCGTCGGCCGGCCGGTCGGCATCCCCCGACGCCAGCCCGCCCTCCGCCTGGGGGTCGTCGTACCCGCGGGCGGCCCGCACCACCCCGGGCGGGAGCTCGGCCGCCGCCGCCTCGGGGACCGGCACGGACCGCAGGTCCACCACCGGCAGGTCACCGTCGGTGCGGATCGCGTCGCCCCCGCCGTTGCGGGAGTGGTAGCCGGCGGAGAAGTTCTCGAGCACCCTGACCCCCGCGGCGGGGACGTGGTAGCGGATCGAGTCCACGATGTAGTCGCGCTCCACGTCGATGTCCGCGTCGATCTTGTGCGTCACCTGGAGGGTGAACAGCGACAACCCCACGGCCCGGTCGTAGGTGCCGGCCCCGAGCCACTGCACGCGGTGACCACCGGGCAGCAGCCACCCGTCGGGGCACCGCCAGAACCGGACGTGGTGCCGCTGCGCCGCGTTGCCCTCGACCTCCTGCTGATAGGCCAGACACTGCCTGCGGCCGAAGAGCCGCAGGGGGCTCACCGGTGCGGAGGGGTAGGACCGCCGGAGCACCGAGGACATGATGATCCCCCAGGAGGAACGGACCGTGATGTCATCGGCCAGCACCCACCCGCAGGCCGTCATGGCCTCGTGGATCTGACGGGCGGTGCCGTCGACGGCCAGGTTGACCGGATCACCCAGCAACCCGTCCGACGTCCGGGTTCGCGCGATGAAGTACCCCGGCACGTACACCGAGGTGATCAGCGTCTGCAGCCGGGGCAGGACCAGATAGGCGACCAGCGCCCAGAACGGGATCAACAGGAACAGATGCCACCAGGTGTGGCGCCACACGTCGTCCAACAGCCGCCAGCCGAGCCATCCGGCCGCGAGGGTGGCCAGGGTGAAGAACACGGTGTCGACGACCTGGCCGGGCAGCGCCGGCCGCACATCGTCGTCCCGCACCTTGGACGGCAGGCGGGCGTAGACCGGGGGCGCGGTCGGCGTGGACCGCTCCGCGCCGGGCGACTGCACCGCTCGCTCACTGGTGGGCATGGCTCGACGATAGTCGGCGGTACGGGCCGTGTGGACCGCGATGACTGCCAGAATGTCCCCGTGCCCACGACCGATCCGACCCCGGCGAGCAGCCGCGGCGTCCACGAGGAGTACCTGCGGTCGCTGGGACTGCCGCTGATGATCGTCCCGTCCACACGGTCGCGCGAGATACTCACCCGGTCCGCCGGGGTCAGCGCCGGTCTCGCGGTGGCCACGGCCGGCCTCTCCGCGTTGGACCGCTCGAACGACTACGCGGTGGCGTTGCTCGACCGGGTCGGCGAGGACTCCCCCGAGTGGGATGAGATCGGGGTGAGCGATCCGATCATCCTCCTGCTGTTTCTGGCGCTCGGGTTGTTCGCCGCCGCGCCGCTCGTCGGCTGGCTGGTGGCCCGCGTGGTGCGACGCCTGGACCCGGTGGCCGGCTCCGTCGTCGGGCTCGCCTCGGCGGTCGCCCTCGTCGCGGCGTCGCCACTGAGCTTCGAACCCCACGACGGCCCGGGCCTCATCACGACGACCCTGCTTCTGGTGGCGGTCCTGGTGGGCACCTACATCGGTGCGGGTTCGCTGGTGCGCTGGGCCGCGCGGCGGGTCCGGCGCGAGCTCGGCACCATGGGCCACATGGTGGCCAGGGTCCTGCCGGTCCTCATGTTGGCCGTGCTCTTCCTGTTCTTCAGCGCGGAGATCTGGCAGGTCATGGTGGCGCTGTCCTGGCCGCGGACCTTCGCCGTGGTGGGCGTCATGGGTCTGCTCACCGTGCTGCTGGTGGCCATCACCACCCGGGACGACCTCCACGACGAGCTGGAGGCGCGGGCGCCGGGCCGGGAGCTGCGGGTGTCCGAGCGGATCAACATCCTGCTGGTCCCGGTGCTGGCTACCCTCATCCAGGCCGTGTTGTTCGCCTGCCTGGTCTTCCTGTTCTTCGTGTTCCTGGGGTGGATCGCGATACCGGAGGCCACCGAGACCCGGTGGACACTGCGGCCGACGGAAGACCTGGGGGGCCTGTTGGCCGGCGTGCCCGTCAGCGTGACCCTGGTGCGCGTGGCGCTGACCCTCGCGGCGTTCTCCGCCCTCAACCTGGCCGCGGCGGCGGCCTCCGACACCGCCCACCGGGCGCGGTTCGTCCGCCCCATGATCGACGAGGTGGTCCACGGCCTCGCCGCGCGTGAGACCTACCACCGGGCACGACGACGAGGCTGACCCCGACCCTCAGGCCCCGCGGTTCTCCCGACCACGCAGCCAGACCGTCACGAGCAGAGCACCGGTCACGACCGCCGCCGCGACACCCAGCGCGGCCACTCCGAGGCGCACCTGGAGCACCGCACCCGCCACACCACCGAGCGCGAGCGCGGCCCACAGGGAGACCTGCTGACGATAGGGCGCCCAGGAGCCCCCGGCCAGCGCGTCCACCAGCCGGTGGGCGGACTTGACCACCGCACCGGTCATGTAGGTGACCCCCAGCGAGACCTCTCCCCGCGAGTGGAACACCGAGTTCATGGCACCCATCGACGCCGCGACCACCGTCATCGACAGCGGCGCCCCGACGACCGTGGCGGCCGTGAGCCGGTGCACCGCGAGCGCCACCAGTAGCAAGGAGGCGACCAGGGCCAGGACGGCCGGGCGATCGTCCCGGGGCCGGAGGCGGGTGACCACCGCGCCGGCGACGGCGCCGAGGAAGAACGAGACCAGGACGACGGCCGCGATCCCCGCGCCACCGAAGTCACCCTGCACCAGGTCGACGGCCATACGCGTGGAGTTGCCGCTCATGAACGACACGAAGTAGCCACCCACGACGAGGAAGCCGACCGCGTCGACGAACCCCGCCGTGCCGGCCAGGACGACGGCGAGCAGCCGCTCTCGTCTGCGGAGATCACGCATCGGGTCGCTCTCGACCGGGTCGGCGCCGCCTGGTCCGACCCCGACCGGCCCGTCTCAGAACCACTGTCTCAGAACGACCGTCTCAGACCGGGTCGACGCCGAACAGCGCCGGCAGCGTCCCCTCGTGGGCGGCGCGCAGCTCCCCGGTGGTCAGGGTGAACTGCCCCTGGACCTCGAAGGTCCCCGACTCCGGGTCGGTGACGGCGATCCGGGTGTGCGGGATGTCCTGCGCGGTGAGCATCTGCTGGAAGCGGATCTCCTCGCCCCGGGGGACCGACACGATCACGCGTCCGGACGATTCGGAGAAGAGCCACACGAACGGGTCCGCGTCCGCGGGCAGCACGACCCGCAGGCCGCACTCCCCGGCCAAAGCCGACTCCACGAGCGCCTGCGCGAGGCCGCCCTCGGACAGGTCGTGTGCGCCTGTGATGAGGCCGTCCTTGGAGCAGGTGGCGAGGATCCGGGCGAGTGTGGCCTCCCACCGGAGGTCGACCGTCGGGGGCATACCTCCGAGGTGCCCGTGGGCGACCTGCGCCCAGATGGACCCGTCGAGCTCGTCGCGGGTCTCACCGAGAAGATAGACGCTCTCCCCCGGCGTGTCACCGAAGGCGGTCGGCGTGCGGCGGGCGACGTCGTCGATCACGCCGAGCACGCCCACGACGGGGGTGGGGAGGATCGGGGTGGACCCGGTCTGGTTGTAGAACGAGACGTTGCCGCCGGTGACGGGGATGCCGAGCTCGGCACAGCCATCCGCGAGACCGTGGACGGCCTCACGGAACTGCCACATCACCCCCGGGTCCTCGGGGGAGCCGAAGTTCAGGCAGTTGGTCACCGCCACCGGGGTGGCGCCGGTGACGGCGACGTTGCGGTACGCCTCCGCCAGGGCCAGCCGGGCACCGGTGTACGGGTCGAGCTTGGTGTAGCGCCCCGACGCGTCGGTCGACAGCGCGATGCCGCGGCCGGACTCCTCGTCGATGCGCAGGACACCGCCGTCGGCGTTCTCCGCGAGGATCGTGTTGCCGCGGACGTACCGGTCGTACTGCTCGGTGATGAACTTGCGCGAGCACAGGGCCGGGCTGGAGATCATGTCCACCAGGGTCTGGCGCAGCTCCTCGCCGGTGGCCGGGCGGGCCAGGTTCGCGGTGGTGTCGGCCTGCAGGGCGTCCTGGTCGGCGGGCCGCTCGAGGGGGCGCTCGTAGACCGGCCCCTCGTCGGCCAGCGACTCCGGCGGGGCGTCCACGACGGTCTCGCCGCGGAACTCGATGGTGAGCCGGTCGCCGTCGGTGACCTCGCCGATGTCTGCGGCCAACACGTCCCAACGGCGGCACACCTCCATGAAGGCCCCGACGTTCTCCGGCGTCACCACGGCGCACATGCGCTCCTGTGACTCGCTGGAGAGGATCTCGGCGGCGGACATGCCCTCCGCGCGCAGCGGGACGTTGTCGAGCACGACGTGCATGCCGCCGTCGCCGGCCGCGGCCAGCTCGGAGGTGGCGCATGCCAGGCCGGCACCGCCGAGGTCCTGGATGCCCACCACCAGCTCGTCGCGGTACAGCTCGAGGCAGCACTCGATGAGGACCTTCTCCATGAAGGGATCGCCCACCTGGACACTGGGGAGCTTGCGCGGTTTGACCGGTGCGCCGTTCTCGTCCACATCGAAGGTCTCGGACGCCAGCACCGACACGCCACCGATACCGTCGAGACCGGTGCGGGCACCGAAGAGGATGATCCTGTTGCCCGTGCCGGAGGCGAACGCCAGGTGCAGGTCCTCGACGCGCATGACTCCCGCACCGAGGGCGTTGACCAGCGGGTTGGCGGCGTAGGACTCGTCGAACACCGTCTCACCACCGATGTTGGGCAGGCCCAGGCAGTTGCCGTACCCGCCGACACCCGCCACGACACCGGGGAGCACGCGGTGCGTGTCGTCGGCGTCGGCGGGGCCGAAGCGGAGCTGGTCCATCACGGCCACCGGCCGCGCACCCATCGCCATGATGTCGCGGATGATCCCGCCGACACCGGTCGCGGCGCCCTGGTAGGGCTCGATGTACGAGGGGTGGTTGTGGGACTCAACCTTGAACGTCACGGCCCAGCCGCCACCGATGTCCACGACGCCGGCGTTCTCACCGATGCCGGCGAGCATGGACGAGCGCATCTCGTCGGTGGTGGTCTCGCCGAAGTAGCGCAGGTGCACCTTGGACGACTTGTAGGAGCAGTGCTCCGACCACATGACGGAGTACATCGCGAGTTCGGCGTCCGTGGGGCGGCGGCCCAGGATCTCCCGGATGCGGGCGTACTCGTCCTCCTTGAGTCCGAGCTCCGCCCACGGCTGGGCCAGCTCGGGGGTGTCGGAGGCGTGCGAGATGGAGTCCACGTGAGTCGTCACGGGGGCGAGTCTAGTCGGCCCACGGCGGGCCGCGAATCCGCTACCAGCCGGGGCTAGGTGGACAGCACCTCGAAGGTCAGGCCGCCGCGCTCGACACGCTCGAGCAGCGCATCCCCCATCGCCTGGGCGGTGGTGAGTTGACCCGAGAGCGCGGGAAGATCATCGAAGGCCAGGCACAGGGCCGACTCCGCGATCATCATGGCCGTCTCGGTGTACCCGGGGTCGCCGCCGCACACCCGCGTGACCACCCGCCGCCCGCCCCCCAGCGCCACGAAGGTCACGTCGAACGACGAACGCGCACGGCGGGACTCACTGGGCCCGGCACCGCGATCGATCCTCTTGAGCATCTGCGACCTGATGGGGCCGATCTGGGCGCCCACGGTCAGCGCCCCGACTCCGACCATGCCCGCCGTCGCGGTCAACGGCGACTTGACCGAGGCGTAGTGCGCGTACGTGAAGTCCGGGCCGTAGCTCTCCAGTGCGGCCGCGGACCGCAGCACGATCTGCGGGTCGATCGTGGGCAGTGGCACCAGCCACCGGCCGAGGACGCTGTCGTGGTGCGGTTTGCCGGTGACCGACTTGATCCGCCGCCCCTCGACCCTGCCCTCCTTCTTGCGCCGCGCCTTCGCCGTGCGACCCGCCTCACGGAGTCTGGCGAACTGGCCGATGGCCGAGTGGAAGGTGCCCCCGGAGAACTGGGCGTCGGCGTGGACCGCACCGTAGACCGCGACCGGCACCCCCTCGGGGACCTGCTTCATCGTGTAGAACACCCCCATGTCGTGGGGGATGGAGTCGAAACCGCACGCATGGATGATCCGCGCGCCGGAGGCCACGGCCTTGTCGTGGTACTCGAGGTACATACGGTCGGCGAACTCGGGCTCGCCCGTCAGATCCACGTAGTCGGTCCCGGCCTCGGCGCACGCGGCGACCAGCGGCTCGCCGTACTCGAGGTACGGCCCGACTGTGGTGATGACGACCCGGGCCGCGCGGGCCATGTCCGCGAGCGAGGCCGGATCCTCGGTGTCCGCCACCACGACCCCTGGGGCAGGGACGTCCGGCATCTCAGCGCTGAGTCGCGCCACGAGCGCATCGAGCTTGACCCGCGACCGACCCGCCACGGCCCACGCACCACCCTCGGGGAGGTTCCGCAGGAGGTAGTCGGCAACCAGACCGCCGGTGAACCCGGTAGCCCCGTAGAGGACGATGTCGAACGGCCTGGTGGACCTGTCGGACGCGGACACGGGCTGGGTGCTGGATTCGCTCACCCCACATTTCTACCGCATCCCGCGGGATCGGCGACCGCGGCCGGTCCTGCCCTCTGGCATCCCGCCGTCGGTCATCCCGCCGCCCGGCCTGTCCGCCACGGTCACGATCCGGCCTCAAGGGTTCTCACCTCCTCACGGAGGTGAGATGATCCTCATACGCCCGGCCTCGGGCTGAGCGTTGACCACCAGGGCCGCCGCTCTTATCGCGCCACCCCGCCCAGAGCGGGGGACGCAGAGACGAAGGAGTCCCTCATGGATCTGACCGGTTCACTGCTGGAAGCCGGAAACTCGGTGTTCGAAGTCGTCTACGGGAGCTTCGAGGGCACCGGGTCGTCGTTCATAGACACCCTTGCCACCGCTCCGGCATTCGCTTACAACATCGTCCTGATGTTCATCGGCGGCCTGGGAGGCGACCTCGGCAGTACCGGCAGCAGCGGGATCTGACCTCCGGTCGGCGGCGGGAAGCGGGTCCGAACTCGGTGAAATGGCATTAATCCATGGAGTAAGACCTGGTCATGTGCCCAGATGGATGTGCACAATGATCACGCGCGCGCGGCCACCCGGGTCGCCGCCATTCGCCCAGGCCATACAGGCAGGGTGACGACTCTGAGGAGACCCCATGGACCTCACCGGTTCGCTTCTGGACGCAGGAAACTCGGTATTCGAGGGCATCTACGGCAGCCTGGAGGGTGGCACGGGATCGGCGTTCCTCGACACGCTGATCACGACCCCCGCGTACCTCTACAACTCCCTGCTGATGCTCATCGGCGGATTCGGCGGCGACCTGGGCAGCACGGGCGTCTTCCCCGTCCCCGCCTGACCGGTCGCGGAGTGGTCCGGCCCTGACATCCCGGGCCCGGACCACTCCAGCCGTGTGGCGGTCGCGCATTCCGCGCGGAGGTGGCACCCGCGATGTGACGGGAGTGATTCCTGCCACTGGCGTGACCAATGTTGCACATGTTCCTCTCAGAAGGTGCAGAATCAATTGGCACGCGCGACCATCCGGGTCGCCGGCACTCGCCCCGAGACCGCTCGGGGCGACTACCCGAAGGAGTCCCATGGACCTCACCGGTTCGATTTCCGAAGCCACCGCCCCCCTGAGCGCCGAGTTCGGCAGCCTGCTCGGCAGCCCGACCGGGTCGTCCGCCATCGACACCATCCTCGGCACCGTCTTCCTGCTGCCGAACCTGCTCCTCAACGTCGTGGCCGGCATCGGCGCCGACCTCGGCAGCACGGCCGGGCTTCTCTGATCCCGCCACATCTCTGCTGAACGAAGGGCCCGCAGGGAGAGATCCCGGCGGGCCCTTCGCGATGGGCATGGCGCCCGAGTCAGGCGGTGACCACCGAGTCGAGGGCCGACAAGAACAGCCCCAGCCCGTCGTCGGAGGGCCCGGTCAACGGGTCGATCGCGTGCTCGGGATGGGGCATGAGCCCCACCACCCGTCCGTTCTCGGAACAGATGCCGGCGATACCGTTGGTCGAGCCGTTGGGGGCGTCCCCCGCGAAGCGGAACACCACGCGACCTTCGCCCTCGAGCTGCTCGATCGTCTCGGCGGTGGCCATGTACCGGCCCTCTCCGGACTTGAGGGGGATGAGGATCTCCGCCCCGTCCTCGAACCGGCTGGTCCACGCGGTACCGGTGTTCTCCACGCGCAGCCATTCGTCGCGGCACACGAAGTGCATGTCGCGGTTGCGGCCGAGAGCGCCGGGCAACAGGCCGGCCTCGCAGAGGATCTGGAAGCCGTTGCAGATGCCCAGGACCGGCATGCCGCTCCGGGCAGCCGAGATGACCTCGCCCATGACGGGGGCCATCGAGGCGATCGCACCGCATCGCAGGTAGTCGCCATAGGAGAAGCCGCCGGGTACCACCACGGCGTCGACGCCCTTGAGGTCCGCGTCGTCGTGCCACAAGGACACGGCTTCCGCACCGGACATGGTGACGGCCCGCGAGGCATCGATGTCGTCGAGCGTGCCGGGGAAGGTGATGACGCCGATCCGAGCGGTCACGAGGCCACCTCGGCGGTGTCCACGCGCACGATCTTCCAGTCCTCGATCACCGTGTTGGCCAGGAGCGACGAGGCGATCTCCTCGAGCTCGGCGTCCGATACGTCGTCGGCGACCTCGAGCTCGAACCGCTTTCCCTGCCGGACGTCGGTGACGCCCGCGTGGCCGAGTCGGCCCAGTGCCCGGTGGATGGCCTGGCCCTGCGGATCGAGAATCTCGGCCTTGGGCATGACTTCGACGACGACTCGGGCCACGGTGGAACTCCTCGATCGGTGGAAACGCGGGGCGGACCCGGACCGGCCGGGGCTCGATTCCCGATCCTACCCGGACTCGGCGGGGTCACCGAACGGCTCGGGCCGGGGCTGTGCACCCCCGCCCGGGCTGCGGAGGACTGTGCCGCCGGGGAGGCCCGGCCCTCGCTCAGGCCGCGGAGGCCAACACGACCCTCGGCCACTCATAGCGGCCGGCGACGGCTCCGTGCTCACCGGTCACCCGGTCCACCGCGTCCAGCAGGGCCGATCGCGGCACACGGCGCGAGAGCTGAGTGGCGGAGACGTTGACTCGCACCAACCCTCCGGCAGCCGCCGTCCGACAGGCCGCGGTGACGAGGGCCCGGCACCACCAGGAATCGGCGATGAACCCCTCCCCGATCGACAGCGCACGGCCACGCTCCGTGGTCCCCCGGACCACGTCATGGATACCGGAGAGGGCGGCGCACACCCGGAAGCCCGCCCCGGGCAACGCCTCGAGACAGCCCGGAGACGCGTTCCACCGCGGTGGGGCGAACAGCCGCGTCCGGAGGCCCATGTCGGCCATGATCCGGTCCGCTGCCGCCAGGCGGACGGCGGCCTCCGCGGGCCCGATGGAGGCGAACTCGGGACGGCGCGGGCGGGTCGCGGCCTCGTCGTAACCGCCCAACACGATCGAGTCACCCTGCTCGCGGCGGTGCCGTAGCCACCCCTGCGTGGCCCGGTCCTCCGACATCCGATACTCGCGTCCTCGCCTCGGCGCGACGAGCAGTGAGACGGGGACCGACCGCCGCTCGAGTTCGCCGACCAGGTCCACGGCGCCCTCCAGCGTCGACTCTCGCAGGCCCGAGATGGAGACGATGAGGCGGGGGGTGGCCGGGCGCTGTGTCATGCCGCCCATCCTCGCAGTCGGGGATGACAGGGTGACGACGACGAGGTGTACGTCCGGTGTCCCGACCGGACGTGACGGCCCGGGCGGACGTGGCGGTCCGGGCGGACGTGACGGTCCGGGACGAGGTCAGACCGGGAGGACGTCCTCGATCGCCTCGGTGAGCTCGGGGGCACCGGGCTCCACCTTGGGGCGGAAGCGGCCCACGACCTCACCCGCCGGGGACAGCAGGAACTTCTCGAAGTTCCATTGCACGTCACCGGCCTCACCGTCGGCGTCGGTGACCGCGGTCAGCTCCGCGTACAACGGGTGCCGGTCAGGGCCGTTGACGTCGACCTTGGCGGCCAGAGGGAAGGTGATGCCGTACTTCTCGGTGGTGAACTCCTTGATCGCGTCCTCGTCGCCGGGCTCCTGCCCCATGAACTGGTTACACGGGAACCCCAGGACGAAGAACCCGCGGTCGCGGTAATCATCGGCCAACTCCTGCAGGCCCTCGTACTGCGGGGTGAGTCCGCACTCGCTCGCCACGTTGACCACCAGGACGGCGTGACCCGCGTAGTCACCGAGTCGGGCCTGCTCGCCGTCGATGGTCGTGAAGGTGATGTCGTGAAGGCTGCTCATGTGAGCCAGCTTACGCGGCTGCCATCCTTGACATTTCGTTGGGTTTTTACAACACTACATTTCATGAGCCCAGTGCGACGGGGAGAAAAGCTCCCCATCTACAACCGGATCGCCGTCCTGCGGGCCGAGCACCGACTCAGCCGGGCCTCGCTCGCGGAACGGATCGAGGTCAACCCCCAGACCGTGGGGGCGCTCGAACGGGGCGACCACTACCCCAGCCTGGATCTGGCCTTCCGCATCTGCGCTGTGTTCGACCTGCCGGTCGAGGCCGTCTTCTCCCGGGAGGAGTTCCAGCCGATGTCCACCGAGATCTACCGCCGCACACGAGAGGACACACCATGAGCACCGCCACCGATCACACCCTGACCTCCGCCGAACGACGCTACGAGAAGACCGTCGAGCGGCTCTCCACCAGCCTCTCCTCGTGGCGCACCCCGGAACGCCGCCGATTGCTGGTCCGGTTGAACTGGGCGTGTGTCGCGGTCATGGCGGCGATCGCCGTCGCCGGGTTCTTCTGGCTCCCGATCGTCATCGCCTGGCTGCCCATGACCGTGGCCATCTGCACGGTGTGGACGATGCTGCGCACCGTCATCGACGTCAAGGACTCCGCGCCGCCGCGCTACCTCGACGAGTTCGAGACACAGACCCTCCTGCACGCCAGATCCACCGCGCTGTCGGTGCTCGTGGGAATCTGCTTCGTGATCGGATTGGTGCTGGTCTTCGGCTCCACTATGGAACTCGGGGACGGCCACCGCCTCGCCTACGCGATGGGCGGACTGGCGGTTCTGGCGGTCTTCGTCGGGGGGATCATCCCCGCCGCCGCAATGGCCGCGACCATGGACCCCGCCGACCCCGACGAGCGCTGAGACACCCGGAGCGACCACCCGGCGCGCCAGTCCGGTCCGACAACCCCGATCCGCTACCCTGATGTCCGCTCGAGTCGGGGCCTGGGCCTAGCCGGCACCGGCCGTGCGGACCGTCCACGCGTACTCGAACGCGGTCTGGCGCCACCGCTCGTATCGCCCGGAGACGCCCCCGTGACCGGCGCTCATCTCGCAGCGCAACAACACCGGCCGGTCCGCCGAGTCGGCCGAGGTCGACACCGCCCGGAGCCTGGCCACCCACTTGGCGGGCTCCACGTAGAGCACCCGGGTGTCGTTGAGCGAGGTCACTGCCAGGATCGCCGGGTAGTCCTTGGCCTCGACGTTCTCGTACGGCGCGTAGGAGGCCATGTAGTCGTAGACCTCCTCCGAGTGCAGTGGATCGCCCCACTCGTCCCACTCGATCACCGTGAGCGGGAGCTCTGGCATGAGGATCGAGGTGAGCGGATCGACGAACGGCACCACCGCCTGGATACCGACGAACAACTCCGGTGCGAGGTTGGCCACGGCGCCCATGAGCAGGCCACCCGCGCTTCCGCCCTCCGCCACCAACCGGTCCGGGGCGGTGAGCCCGGAGTCGACCAGGTGCCTGGCGCAGTCGACGAAGTCCGTGAAGGTGTTCCGCTTGGTCAGGGTCTTGCCCTGCTCGTACCAGAGGCGTCCCATCTCGCCGCCGCCCCGCACGTGAGCCACCGCGTAGGCCATTCCCCGGTCGAGCAGTGAGAGCCGGGCCACCGAGAAGGCGGGGTCGATGCTGGTCTCGTACGACCCGTAGCCGTACAGCAGGGTCGGAACCCGCTCACCCGCGTCGATCCGACCTGCGGTCTCCAGTGACATCACCAGGGAGATCGGCACCTGGGTGCCATCCCCGGCGGTGGCCCAGTCCCGGCGCTGCACGTAGCCGGCCGGGTCGTAGCCGCCGAGCACCTCCTGCTCGCGCAACAGGGTCCGCTCCCCCGTGGCCAACGCCAGGGAGTAGATACGGCCCGGGGTGACGAACGAGCCGAACCCGAACCTCAGCACCGGTGCGTCCCACTCCGGGTTCGACCCCGGGCCCGAGGTGAACAGTTCCTCGTCGAACTCCACGGGGGTGAACTCGGAATACGCCTCCACGCCCACGGTGGAGGCAGGATCCAGCGGCATCAGGGAGAACCGGGGCAGCGCCTGCTCCCGGTAGCCGAGCACCAGCACGCGGGCGAACGCGTCGACCCCCTCCACCCGCACGTCGTCGCGGTGCGGCACGAGCGGGTTCAGGTCCCTGAAGTCGCCTTCGACCGAGCCGGCAGGCGCCTCGACCACGGCGAAGTTGGGCGACCCCGCGTTGTGGGTGATGAGGAAGCGGTCCTCGCCTCCGACGACCGCGTGCTCGACGTCGTACTCGACGCCCTCCTCGCGAGGCCGTACGCACCAGAACTCACCCACCGGGTCTGCGGAATCCAGGCACCACACCTCTGTGGTGATCTTGGACCCCGCGGCGATCTGCAGGTACTTCTCGCTGCGCGTCTCGCCGACCCCGATCCAATAGGACTCGTCGGGCTCGTGGAACACCTTGTCGTCGTCGTCCCGCGTGGTCCCCAGACGGTGACGCCACACGGTGTCGGGTCGCCACGCCTCGTCGACCGTCACATAGAACACGTACTGCCCGTCGCGGGACCAGGTCACGCCGGCCGCAATGCCCGAGATCTCTTCGTCCGGCGCCGTGTGCTCGGGGTCCAGGGACCGGAAACGCAGGGTGTAGCGCTCGTCGCCCTCGGTGTCGGTGGCCCAGGCGAGGACGCGGCCGTCGTGGCTGACCGAGAACGCGCCGAGCGCGAAGTACTCGTGCCCCTCGGCCTCCGCGTTGCCGTCCAGCAGCAGCTGCTCCCCGGGGAGCTCGACACCGGGCGAGACCTCCGGCGGGACCCACCCGGCCGGGTCGCCGGGATCCGACACGAACTCCGGAGGGACGGGGACGCGGCAGTGCCGGGCGTAGGACAGGCCCTCCGAGGTACGGGAGAAGTACCACCAGCCTGCGGCCCGCACGGGAACCGACATGTCGGTCTCCTTGACGCGGGAACGGATCTCTTCATAGACCTCGTCCTCGAGCGGCTTCTGACCGACTGTCATCGCGTCGGTGTACGCGTTCTCCGCCTCCAGGTACTCGCGGGTCGCCGGGGCGTCCTTGTCGCGCAGCCACTCGTAGTCATCCACGAAGACGCGGCCGTGGTGCTCACGGCGGTGGGGGCGGCGCTCGGCGCGGGGCGGCGCGGGGACCCTCTGGTCGGTGGCGGTCTCGCTGCCGGTGGCGTCATAGGCGCTCATGCGGACTCACCGCCGAGCCACTCCGAGAACCGCAGGCCTGAGATCCGCTCGTACGCCTCGATGTACCGTGCCCGGGTCGCCTCGACCACCTCCGGTGGGAGCGGGGGCGGCGGGGAATCCGAGGTTCGGTCCCAGCCCGAGTCCGGGCCGGTGAGCCAGTCGCGCACGTACTGCTTGTCGAAACTGGGCTGGACGCGGCCGGCCTCGTACCCGTCCGCCGGCCAGTACCGCGAGGAGTCCGGGGTGAGCACCTCGTCGGCCAGGATCAACTCGCCCTCGGACAGCCCGAACTCGAACTTCGTGTCCGCCAGCAGCACCCCCCGGTCGGCGGCCATCTCAGCCGCCCGGGCGTACACCTCCAGGGTCGCGGTCCGGAGCCGGCCGGCCAGCTCGTCGCCCACGATCCCGGAGAGCTGCTCGAACGAGATGTTCTCGTCGTGGTCGCCCACCGCGGCCTTGGTGGCGGGCGTGAAGATCGGCTCCGGCAGCCGGCTGGCCTCGACGAGCCCCTCGGGGAGCTCGACACCGCACACCGACCCCGACTCGCGGTACTCGACCATCCCGGAGCCGGTCAGGTAGCCGCGGGCGACGCACTCGGCCTGCACCATGTCCAGGCGGCGCACGACCATCGCCCGGCCGAGCACCTCGGCGGGGATCCGTGCGTCGTCGAGAGGCCCCGCCAGGTGGTTCGGCACATCGAGGGCGTCGAAGAAGTAGGCGCTCATGGCAGTGAGCACACGGCCCTTGTCGGGGATCGGCGTGCCGAGCACGTGGTCGTACGCCGAGATGCGGTCGGTGGCCACCAGGAGCAGCGTCTCGCCGTCGATCTCGTATAACTCGCGGACCTTCCCGGCGGCGAGATGGCGGTAGGAGGAGAGCTCGGGTCGCATGGGGGCCAGCGTAGTCGGCGCCCCTGCGGCCGCCCCGCCGGACGAGCGGTATCGGCCGGGACGCCGGGGGCGTCAGCCCAGCCGCGCGTCCAGCCACTCCCCGAGCGCCGCGTACGCCTCGTCCGCACACAGGTCGTTGAACAGCTCGTGCAGGCCGCCCTCGAACTCCCGGTAGGTGATCTCCGGCCGCGGGTCGTGGTCCGATCCCGCGACCTGGGCGAACCGGCGCGCGCCCGTCGGTGAGGTGATGGAGTCCGCGGACCCGTTGATCACCAGGGTCGGCAACCGCAGGGTGCTCGAGCGCTCCAGGAACTTCTGCCCGCCCGCGAGCAGAGTCCCCGCGGCCAGCGCCGGCACCCCCTTGTGGTGGACGAGCGGGTCGGAGGTGTAGTCCGAGACGTACTCGGGAACGCGGGAGATCTCGTTCGGGTCCAGCTTCTCCACGGGCAGGAACGGCAGGAGCCGGGCGATCACAGGGGCTGCAGCCCGGAGCGGCGCGGGTGTGCTCTCACCCACGACGATGCCGGGAGAGGACAGGATCAGCCCCGCCAGGTCCCACGGGCGCCGGAGAGCGGACTCCCCGGCGATCAACCCACCCATCGAGTGCCCCATGAGCAGACGGGGCAGGGTCCCGGTCCCCACGCCCTCGGGGGTCCGGGTCCATTCCAGGACCGCGTCGCGGACGGCCAGGTTGTCCCGGATGTGGGCCTCCGTGGCGACCCTGGCCCGCGGTCCGGGGGCCGTGCCGTGCCCCCGGAGATCGTAGGTGACCACGTTCACGCCGCGGTCCACCAGGAACCCCACCGTCCGCCCGTACCGGCCGGAGTGCTCACCGAAGCCGTGGACCAGCAGTAGCAGGGCCCGGGGATTCTCGGCGTGGTGCAGGGTCGCCTGCAGACCGGAGGTACCGGGGACGGGGATGACGGTCTCGCGCATGCGCCGAGACTAGCGCCCGGAGGCCGCCGGCCTCCCCCAAAGGTGCCAACCGGTTTTCCACCTCCGGCCTCAAGACCGACGACCGCGCGCGGACGAGCATGGGTCCGGTCAGAGAAACCTGTCCGGACGCCGTCCGGGTACCCACAGCGCAGGAGGTTCCCGTGGTCCCCACCACCCTCGCCCCGTCACCGGAGGCACCGCCCGGCCGTTGCCGCACTCGCCGGACTCACCGCGCGGCCGTCGCGGTCCTCGGTGCGGTCGTGGCCGCGACGCTCGGCGCGTGCGGATCGGCGGAACCACCGCCCGACCCGCACCAGTCCCCACCGGCCCTCGCCGCCGACCTGACCCGAGCGGACGTGGACGCATGGCTCGACCGGACGATCCCACCGGCGCTCGAGTCCGGGCGGATCGCGGGAGCGACGGTCTCCGTCGTGCGGGACGGCGAGATACTCACCGCCCGCGGGTTCGGGCAGGCCGACGTCGGCGCCGGGACCGTCGTCGACCCGGAGGCCACCCTGTTCCGGGTGGGGTCGGTGTCGAAAATGGTGACGGCGACCGCCGTGATGCAACTCGTCGAACGCGGCGAGGTCGACCTGGACACCGACGTCGAGCAGTACACCGGCCTCGACCTCCCCCACGAACACCCCGTGACACTGAGGCACCTGCTCAGCCACACCCCCGGCTACGAGGAGCGGGCCGCCGGACTCTTCGTTGCGCCGGGGCAGGCCGTCGACCTGCGCCGATCGCTGGTGGAGGACCCTCCCGCCCAGGTGTACGAGCCGGGCACCACGCCCGCGTACTCCAACTACGGCAACGCGCTCGCCGGGTATGTGGTGGAGGCCGTGAGCGGCGTGCCGTTCGAGGACTACGTCGACCGGAACATCCTCGCCCCGGCCGGGATGACGTCGTCCTCCTTCGCTCAACCCCTCCCGGATCACCTGGCGGCGCGCGTAGCCCAGGGGTACCCGACATCGGATGAGGCGCCGATCCCCTTCGAGGTGGTCGGGGTGCCGCCCGCGGGCTCGATGAGCGCCACGGCCACGGACATGGCGCGGTTCATGCTCGCCCATCTCGGCCACCCCGCCGGCGACGGCGCGGGCACGGGTGCGGGCGCGGACACGGGTGCGGGCACGCGCGTCCTCGACGACGAGACCCTCCAGGTCATGCGGGAACCCGCCCTCGACGCCAGCACCCTGGGCGCCCTGGCCGCAGGTCACAGGATGGGCCTGGGCTGGTTCGACGAGTCCCGCGACGGACGGGACGTCGTCGGACACGGCGGCGACACCCTCGCGTTCCACTCCCACCTCCAGCTGTGGCCCGACGACGACACGGGCGTCTTCGTCTCCTTCAACAGCACCGGCGTCGACGGCGCCGCGCTGCTGTTGCGCGAGGACCTGCTCGACGGGTTCGCCGACCGATACCTCCCCGCCGGCGGCGCCGATCCCGTCACCGTCGACCCCGCGACCCGGGCGGAGCACGCCCGCGCCCTCGCCGGGACATACGAGAGCACGCGCGGATTCCACACCACCTTCCTCACCGTGGCCGGGCCCCTCCAGCCGATCCGGGCGGAGGTCGTCGACGGCGACAGGGTGCGGTTCTCCCCCGGGGTGGCGCTGCGGCCCACCCTCTATGAGGAGACCGAGCCGTGGCTGTACCGGGAGGTCGACGGACACCGGGTCCTCGCGGTGCGGACGGATTCCGACGGGCAGGTGCAGCTCATCGGCCACGACTCGGCGATGTCGCTGACGCCGGTGAGCGCGGCCCGGGCGGCGGCGATGCCGGTCCTGGCCGGAGGTCTCGTGGTGCTGCTGGTGACCGTCCTGGCGTGGCCCGTCGGGGCCGTGGTGAGGCGGGCGCGCAGGCGCCGCGGCACCGCTCATGGTGACGCGCCGGCCCGCGGTCCCGTCCGGGTCCCGCGCATGCTGACCAGGGTCGCGGCCCTGTCGGCGATCCTGGGGATGCTCACCTGGGCCCACGTCGTCGTCGCCGTCATGGGCATGGAGGCGGTACCGACCGCGGTGATCCGGACGGCGCAGGTCCTCACCGCGGTCGGAGTGCTCGGCCTACCCGCCGCGGTATGGCTGGTGGCCGCCGAGATCCGCACCCGCTCGGGGTGGTTCCGCCCGACCGCCGCGGCCGTGGTGCTGCTCGGGTTCGCGGCGCTGACGTTCGGTGCGCTCGAGTTCCTGCTCCTGTCCCCTGACATCAGCTACTGACGGGCCGGTACGACAAGATGTCCGTCATGCGCACCGGCCAGCTCACCATCCCCGGGGCCTGGTGGGATGCACGCCTGACCAGGCTGGGGATCCGCGGGCCGGTGGCCCGTGACGCGCTGCTCGCGGTGGCGGTCGCGGCGGTCATGGCCGTGCTCGTCCTCACGGCCATGCGGTACGCGCCGGCCGACCTCGCCCCCGCCGAGGGGACGATGGCGTGGTTCGTGGTGATCGTCGTGGTCCAGTCCCTGGCACTCGTGTTGCGACGGGTGCGCGTGGGAATGTGCGCGGCGCTGGTGATCGGCACGCAGGTCGGCCTGGTGGCGCTCGACCCGGAGGTCTCGGTGAGAGGGGTCGCGGGGGTCGTCGTGGCGGTGACTCTGGGGACGGTGTTCCCGGCCGGGCGGGCGCTGAGGATGGCTGCCGCCGCGACCCTGGTGGAGGCCGTGGCGGTCGCGGCGGTCTCACTCGCCCGGGGCGCTGGCGTCGGGATCGTGGTCGAGCACGTGATCTCCACAGTCGTGGTGTGGATGGCATCGGTGCTGCTCGGGGTGTATCTCGCCACCAGACGGGACCACCTGCGGCTCGTGCAGGAGCGCGCCGATCGACTCGCGCGGGACCGGGACACCCGGGTGAGGTCGGCCGTCGTCGAGGAACGGGCCCGTCTGGCCCGCGAGCTGCACGACGTGGCCGCCCACCACCTGTCGGGGATGGTCGTCCAGGCAGCGGCCGTGGAGCGGCTCGTCGGCCGGGACCCCGACGCCGCGCGGGCCGGGGCCGCGTGGTTGCGGGACCAGGGCCGCGAGACCCTCGACAACCTGCGGCAGATGGTCGGGCTGCTGCGCGAGGACGCCGGCGACCGCGACGGACTTGCGCCACTACCGGGGATCGCGGCGCTCGACCACCTGACCAGGACAGCCCGGGCTCTCGGTGACCGGGTGACCGTCGAATTCGTCGGCGACCCGGTCCCCCTGCCGACACTCGTGGACGTGTCGGTGTTCCGGGTGGCGCAACAGGCCGTGACGAACGCCCGGCAGCACGCGGGCGGCGCGGACGTGACGATGCGGGTGACGTACGAGACCGACGGGGTGATGCTCGAGGTGTACAACGGTCCCGCGTCAGAGGGGTCGGTACCGTTGCGGGGCACACACGGCGGGACCGGACTGGCGGTCATGCGCGAGCGCGCCGGCCTCATCGGGGGAACCCTCGACGCGGGCGGGACCGATGACGGCGGGTGGCGGGTACGGCTGCGGGTCCCCGTGGCCACGGAGGACGGGGGGCTCGCGTGATCCGGGTGGCACTGGTGGACGACCAGGCGGTCGTGCGCGCCGGGTTCCGGGTGCTCCTGGAGGAAGCCACGGACCTCGACGTGGTCGGGGAGGCGTCCAGTGGACCCGAGGCCGTCACCATGGTGCGCCGCACCCGGCCCGACGTCGTCTGCATGGACGTGCGGATGCCCGGCGGGGACGGGCTCACCGCGACCCGGCAGATCGTCGCCGAACGCGACGGTGATCTGCCCGCCGTGCTCGTGGTGACGACCTTCGACCTCGACGACTACGTGTTCGGGGCCCTCGAGGCCGGGGCCAGCGGCTTCATCCTCAAGGACTGCGACCCCGCCGACCTCGCGCACGCCATCCGACGCCTCGCCCGCGGAGAGGGGATGGTCGACCAGGCCGTGACCCGACGCGTGATCGCCGAGTTCGCCCGTCGGCGCCGGGCCCCCGACCCCGCAGAGGCCGCCGACCCCCTCACCCCCCGCGAGCGTGACATCGTCCGGCTACTCGCCGAGGGCATGTCGAACGCCGAGATCGCCGCCGCCCTCCACGTGGAACAGTCCACCGTGAAGTCACACCTGGGGCGGGCCATGACCAAGCTCGGCACCAGGGACCGGTTGCAGACCGTGGTGTGGGCCTACCGGACGGGGGTCGCCGGCGGGGCCTGACTCCCGCTAGAGGATCGAGCCCGGGGCGTACCCGGCGGCCTCCGGGTACCGGGCCACGAGTGCCTGGACGCGGGCGGCGACGGCGTCGACCTGGTCACCGGCGGCACCGACGAACGCGGCGCGGTCGGCCAGTGCCCCCTCGAGCGCCGCGCGGTCGAGCGGCAGACGGTCGTCGGCGGCGAGCCGGTCGACGAGGTCGGGCTCGCGGCCCTCCTCCCGCATCGCCAGCGCCACCGCCACCGCGTTCTCCTTGATCGCCTCGTGCGCGACCTCCCGGCCGACCCCTGCCCGGACGGCCGCCATGAGGACCTTGGTGGTGGCCAGGAACGGCAGGTACCGCTGCAGCTCCTTGTCGAGCACCGCGGGGTAGGCGCCGAACTCGTCAAGGACCGTCAGGAAGGTCTCGAACATCCCGTCCAGTGCGAAGAACGCGTCCGGCAGTGCCACCCGGCGCACCACCGAGCAGAAGACGTCGCCCTCGTTCCACTGCGCGCCGGCGAGCTCGGCCGCCATGGAGCCGTACCCGCGGAGGACCACCTGGAGTCCGTTGACCCGCTCGCAGGAGCGGGTGTTCATCTTGTGCGGCATCGCCGACGACCCGACCTGCCCGGGCTGGAACCCCTCGGTCACCAACTCGTGTCCGGCCATGAGCCGGATCGTGTGGGCCAGGGAGGAGGGGCCGGCCCCCAGCTGGACCAGGGCGGAGACGACCTCGTGGTCGAGGGACCGCGGGTACACCTGTCCGACCGAGTCCAGGGTCCGGGAGAAACCCAGGTGCTCGGCGATGCGGCTCTCGAGCTCCGACATCTTCCCGGCGTCGCCCCCGAGCAGGTCGAGCATGTCCTGCGCGGTGCCCATCGGGCCCTTGATCCCGCGCAGGGGGTACCGCTCCAACAGTGAGTCGACCCGCTCGAGTGCCAACAGCAGCTCATCGGCCGCGGAGGCGAAGCGCTTGCCCAGGGTGGTGGCCTGCGCGGCGACATTGTGACTGCGGCCGGCCATGACCTGGTCGCGGTGCGCCACCGCGTGCTCGGCCAAGCGGCGGGCCGCCGCCACCCCGCGGTCCCGGACCAGCTCGAGGGAGCGGACCACCTGGAGCTGCTCGACGTTCTCGGTGAGGTCCCGGCTCGTCATCCCCTTGTGGATCTGCTCGTGCCCGGCGAGGGCGTTGAACTCCTCGATCCTCGCCTTGACATCGTGCCGGGTCACCCGCTCGCGATTGGCGATCGACGCCAGGTCCACATGATCGATCACGGCCTCGTAGGCCTCGATCACGCCGTCGGGGACGGTGATGCCCAGATCACGCTGGGCGCGCAGGACCGCGATCCACAGCTGACGCTCGAGCACGATCTTGTGCTCGGCGGACCACAGCGTGGCCAGGTCGGCGCTCGCGTAGCGCGAGGCGAGGACGTTGGAGATCCGGGGCTTGGTGGCCCGGGCGGGTACGGCGTTCTGGGCGGTCACGCCCCCAGTATCGCAGCCCGGTCAGGAGATCATCGAGCCGCCGGTGGACCCGGCGAGGATCTCACGCGCGTTGAGGTAGACCTGATCCACCGTCAGCGGCGCCTCGAGCAACAGCCACGGGCGGGTGATGTAGACGATGGTGGTGATGATCTCGACGGAACCCATGCGCCGACGTTAACCCGTGGGCCGCTATCGCGGGACCAGTACGGCCTCCAGCCGGTCCATCGCCTCGGCGATCTCGGCGGTGTCCCCGGCGAAGCTCAGACGCACCGTGTGCCGACCGTCGACGGTGTCGAAGTCGACGCCGGGTGTCAGCGCGACCCCCGTGCGTTCGAGGATCTCGGCGCACCACGCCACCGAGTCGTCGGTCCACCCCGAGACGTCGAAGTAGGTGTAGAAGGCGCCGTCGGGAGGTGCGGTCTCCCCCACCCCGAGTCCGGCGAGCCGGCGCAGCACGAGCTCGCGGTTCCGGGCGTATCGCTCCACGTGTGAGTCGAGCTCGGCGGCCGAGGCCTCGGTGAACGCGGCGACGGCGGCGAACTGGGCGTGCGCGGGCGGGCAGATGGTGAGGTTGCCGATGAGCCGGTCCACGGGGGCGCTCAGATATCGCGGCAGGAGCATCCACCCGATCCGCCACCCGGTCATGGAGAAGTACTTGGACACCGAACCCATCACCACGGACTCGCGGCTCGTCCGCCACGCGCTCGCGCACTCCCGACCGTACGTGACCCCGTGGTAGATCTCGTCGCTGACCAGCAGCGTGCCGTGGGCCTCGCACCAGCGCGCGAGGGCGGCGAGTTCGGCGGAGTCGATGATCGTCCCGGTCGGGTTGGCGGGACTGGCCACGATGAGGCCGGCGGGCGGGTGGCCCAGCTCCGCCGTGACCGCCTCGAGCTGCGCGACCGTGGGTTGGTACCGGGTCTCGGGGCCGCAGGCGATCTCGTGGACGCGGCACCCCAGGGCCTGGAGGGTGTTCCGGTAGGCGGGGTACCCGGGGCGGGCCATGACGACGGTGTCCCCGGGATCGAACGCGGCCAGGAAGAGCACCGTGAATCCGCCGGACGATCCGGTGGTGACGACGACGTCGTCGGCGGTCACCTCGACACCGTCCACCCGCCGGTGGTGGTCCGCGATCGCCTCCCGGAGCGGCCGGATGCCGAGCGCCTCGGTGTAGCCGAGGATCTCGCCGTCCACCGCACGCCGCGCGGCCTCCAGCACCGGCCCGGGCGCCGGGGTCGAGGGCTGCCCGGCACACAGGGAGATCACGTCGCCGTGGGTCTCCTGACGCCGCGCCGCCGCGGCCAGGACGCTCATGACGTGGAACGGCTCGACAGCCGACCTGAGAGAGGGGGTACGCGCGACGCTCATGCCCCCGACGCTAGCGCCCCCGTCAGGAGGTCAGTCCGAACACCCACACCAACAAGGTCATGGTGACGAGCGTGATGAGCACTACCCCGACGAGGTTGAGCCACACCCCGCCGCGGATCATCTGGCCGATCGTCACGTATCCGGATCCGTACGCGATGGCGTTGGGCGGGGTCGCCACCGGCAGCATGAACGCGCAGGTGGCGGCCAGCGCGACCGGGACCGCCAGCAGCATCGGGTCGAGGCCGAGACCCAGCGCCACTCCACCTGCGACCGGCAGGAACGTCGCGGCGGTGGCGGTGTTACTGGTCAGTTCGGTCAGGATGAGGACCCCGCCGGCGGCGACGACGACGAGCAGGACGACCGGCAGGCCTCCGAGGGCTGCGGACTTCTCACCGATCCAGTCGGTGAGCCCGGACCCGGAGAACTGGGCCGACAGCGCCAGTCCGCCGCCGAAGAGCAGGAGCACCCCCCAGGGCAGGGCCAGGGCGGCCTCCCACGTCAACAGTCGTACGCCACGCGCGGTGCCGGCGGGGAGCAGGAACAGCACGAGTCCGGCGATCAACGCGATCCCCGCGTCGGAGACGGGCGGGTCCTCCCACACCAGCGGCACCGCCACCCACGCGACCGCGGCGGCGACGAACACGGCCAGGACGCGCTTCTCGCCCGACGATATGGGTCCGAGGCTGCGCAGCTCGTCGTCGAACAGCTGCCGCCCCCCGGGGATCCGCTCCACCTCCGGCTTGAACAGCACCTTGGTGAGCAGGAACCAGGCGACCACCAGCATCACGATCGACAGTGGGAGACCCACCATCATCCACCGGCCGAAACCCAGGATGATGCCGTGCTCGCTCTCGAGGTAGCCGGCGAGCAGGGTGTTGGGCGGGGTACCGATGATCGTCGCGAGCGATCCGATCGACGCGGCATAGGCGATGCCCAACATGAGCGCGGTCCCGAAGTTGGACCGGATGACGGCTTTCTTGACCTCGTCGGACGTCGGGTCGGACGAGGAGTCCATCCGGGGCATCGATCCCTCGGGGTCGTCCTCCTCCCCATCGGACCCGCTCCTACCCAGCTCGGAGGCGAGCATGAGGACGGAGACGCCGATCGGCAGCATCATCACGGCCGTGGCGGTGTTGGACACCCACATACTCAGGAAGCCGGTCGCGATCATGAACCCGGCGATGACCCGCGTCGAGCGGGTGCCCATCGCCCGGACCGTCAGCAGGGCGATCCGTCGGTGCAGGTTCCACCTCTGCATGGCGATCGCGATGAGGAACCCACCCATGAACAGGAAGATGATGTTGTTCCCGTACTGGGCGCCGACGTCGTCGACCGAGATGTCCTGGCCCAGCACCGGGAACGCGATGAGCGGCACCAGCGCGGTGGCGGGGATGGGGATGCACTCGGTCATCCACCAGATCCCCAGCAACACCGCCACCGCGGCGGTCAGTCGCGCGTTGTGCTCCAGATCGCCCGGCATGGCCGTGTAGACCAGCACCGCCGCCACGACCCCGGCGACGGTCCCGATCACACTGCGGACGAACTCGCCTCGGGGCACGGCGCCGTCGCGCTCACCGGGCGACTTCTGCTGGATCTCCGCGCCGCGGTCCGGGTCGGGGTCCAGGCCGCTCAGGTGCGGGGCCATGACCATCCTGCGGCCCCTCGGTCGATCACGGTCGCCGGCTGCCATCGCCTTCTCCCTCGCGCGTCACGCATCCCGGAGCGGCCCCCCGGGATGTCGTGCACTCACCGTAAACGCGATCCCGGCGCGGGTCACCCGATCAGCCCCCGAGCGATCCCAGCGGCGCCGAACCGAGCGCCCCCGAGCCCATCGAGAGCGACCCGTCGGGGGCCACCTCGAGGCCGAACACGGCCAGCTCGCGAGCCGGCACGCCGGCGTCGCCCACGGACACGACGAGCTCGTACCGCCCCGGGGAGAGTGGGGCCGCAGGGCGGAAGGTCAGAGTTCGGGTCACGGTCGCACCCGCGCCCACGGTCTGGGGGACGGACGGCCGTGGCTGCCCGTCGACGAGCACGGGCAGCTCGAGCCGGCGCTTGTCGGGTCCGGTGAGTGCGGCGCGCAGGTCGCCGGAGTAGGCGGACCCCGTCGACTCCATCCGGACCGAAGCGTCGAGCACCTGTCCGTCCCGGTCCGGACGCAGCACCGCTCCACCGACCGCCGTGAGCCGTACCGGGAGGATGACGACGGGATCGGCGGACCGGGTCGAGGACGGGGTACCGTCCCCGACCACCGGCCACCCGCCGACCCAGTCCAGGCGGTCGAGCATCATGTATCGCCGTTGCACCCCGTTGGGGAGCACGGCGCTGCCACGAGGGGCGGCGTGGTAGAGCATCCAGTCCTGCCCGGCATCGTCGGTGGTCACGTCGACGTGACCCGGTCCCACCCAGTCGGCGTCACCCTTGAGGACCACGTCCCCGGGCAGCGGGGAACCCGGCCCCTGCACCAACGGGCGCTGCTGCCGATCGGCATACGGGCCCATCACGTCGTCGGCCCGACCCCCCAGGACGCGGTACTGCGACTGCTCACCGTCGCAACACAGTCCTGCACTGGTGAACAAGTGCGTCCTGCCCTCGCGGCTGACGACGGCCGGAGCCTCGACGCCCGTGCCGGCCACCAGGACGGGGTCGCCGACGAGAGCGGTGCCCGCGGGATCCATCCGCACCGCGTGGATCCCCTCGAAGTTGCCCATGAACATGACCGGGCCGTCGGCCGTGAACACCACCTCAGGGTCCATCGGGTCCAGATCCTGGTAGGGCTCTGCGGCCCCGAAGCAGACGATCGGTGCGACCCCGTGGGTCCACGGGCCCTCGATCCCCGGCGCGGTGGCCATCCCGATACAGGGGGACGGTCCGCCGGTCGTGTAGTACATGACGGCTCCGGCGTCCGTGACGTGGACGTCCGGTGCCCAGAGGAACGAGCCCGGCGGTGCCCACGCGGGGCGGGATCCGAAGGCGTCCCCCACATACTCCCACTCGACGAGGTCGAAGGATCGGAAGTGCGGCACGAGCCGGTACCCGGCGCCGTCAGACCAGTCGTCCGAGGACGCGTAGACGTGGAACGCCCCGTCCGCTCCCCTCTGGACCGACGGGTCCGGGGCGATCGAGGAGATCACAGGGTTCGCGGCCGCGGGCACCGCCGCGGTGGCCGACACGAGGGGGATGACGATGGCCAGCGCTGCAGCGCCGAGGGCGCGGGCTCCGCGCGGGATTTTCATCGACCGAGCATAGACCCGTGAACCGTCTTTATGTCACCGTACTTAACTTCCGCTTCGAGCGATCGCCCCGGTCCTACTTCGCCCCACGCTCCTTTCGCAGCAGGAAGCGCTGGATCTTGCCCGACGGCGTCTTGGGCAGCTCACGGGCGAAGTGGACCTTCCGGGGGAACGCGTGGGCCGCGAACTCCGTCTTGACCCACTTCTGCAGTTCCTCCGCCTTGTCGTCGTCACCCTCGACACCGTCGCGCAGCACGACGTACGCCTCGAGCACCTCACCGGCCAGTTCGTCGGGGACACCGATGATCGCCGACTCCAGCACGTCCGGGTGCTTGGCCAGGACGGACTCCACGTCGAACGGGCCGATCCGGTAGCCGGACATGATGATCACGTCGTCGTCGCGGCTCGAGAAGTAGAAATGCCCGTCGGCATCGAGTTTGGCCGCGTCGCCCGTGTAGTACCAGCGGCCGTCCGAGCTGAACCGCTCGGCAGTCTTCTCGGGCGCATCGTGGTACCCCGTGAACCACATGAGCGGGCTGGCGGGGACGTCGATCGCGACGCGGCCGAGTTCCCCGACCGGCGCGGTCTCGTCGGAGTCGGCCGCGAGCACGGTGCACCCCCACCCGGGAAGCGGCACTCCCATGGACCCGGGACGGACGTCCTCACGCAGCGAGTCGTGCCAGGGGTTGATGATGAACATCCCGTGCTCGGTCTGGCCGTACTGGTCCCGGACCTCGACACCGAACTGCTCGATCGACCACTCGATCACCTCGGGGGTGAGCGGCTCACCGGCGGCGGAGGCCCTGCGGAGCCTCACGTCCGGCGCGATGTCGCGCTTGGCGCGCATGGTCCGGTAGACCGTCGGCGCGGCCGCGAAGTTGGTGACCCCGTAGTACTGCAGGACCGCGAACGCCAGCTCCGGGCTGTATCGGGCGTGGAGCAGCAGGCTGCGCCGGCCCACGGCCAGAGGACCGAGGATGCCGTAGTAGAGGCCGTACGCCCAGCCCGGATCGGCGCCGTTCCAGAACACGTCGTCGGCGCGCACGTCCAGACCGGTCTCGATGTACTGGTGGAACGCGGCGAGCGCGCGGACGGGGACGACGACTCCCTTGGGGGTGCCGGTGGTGCCCGAGGTGAAGAGCATCACCATCCCGGCGTCCGGGCCGGTGACCGCGGCCTCGCGACCGGGCTCCTGGTCGCCGACGATCGTGTCGAGGTCGAGGTCTCCCTCCCTGGCCCCGGGGCAGTCCGCGAGGCCGGCCACGACCACCGGGATCGACGTGGTCTCGAGCTTCCCCCGCTGGTCGGCGTCGGACACGATCACCCGGGCGTCCCCGCCGGTGATTCGCATCTCGATGGCGGGCCAGGCGAACGCGGTGAACAGCGGCATGTGCACCGCGCCCAGGCGCCAGATCCCCATGAGGGTGAACACCAGGTCCGCGGACTTGGCCATGAGCGTGGCGACCCGGTCCCCCTCGCCCACACCGAGGGACTCCAGGGCGGCGGCCACCTTCTCGCTCCCGACCTTCAGCTCGCCGTAGGTGATGTCGCGACCGGACAGGTCGGCATCGATCACGGTGAATGCCACGGCGTCGGGGTCGTGGCGGTCGCACAGGAACTCCGCCGCACTCGCTCCGGGGACGTCGTAGATCGCCAGGAGCTCGTCCGGGGACAGGGGCGTACCGGTGGGCGGCGTGGTCTCGGCTGTATCTGCAGACATGTCTGCAGATACTGCTGCAGAGGCCCGCCGCACACCACCCACCGACGGGCACCCCCGCTTTCGGGGCTGGTACGACTGCTCCGGGGCCGTGCACTCTAATGGGACCACCCGACGATTCCCGCACGTATCCGGAAGGACTCCCATGGCCGTCGACCGACTGCTCCCCAGCGACGAGGCGTACGAACTCCTCGACATGACCCGCTCGGTCGCGGACAAGCTCCTCGAGCCGATCGCGGCCGAGCACGAGCGTGACCACACCTATCCCGAGGGGCTCTTCGCGCAACTCGGCGAGGTGGGACTGCTGGGGTTGCCCTACCCTGAGGAGTTCGGCGGCGGCGACCAGCCGTACGAGGTGTACCTCCAGGTGTTGGAGGAACTCGGTGCACGCTGGGCGGCTGTCGCCGTCGCGACGAGTGTGCACGGCCTGTCCTGCTTCCCCCTGGCCACCGCCGGTTCCGACGAGCAGAAGGCCGACTGGCTTCCCGGGATGCTCGCCGGCGAGCAGATCGGTGCGTACTCGCTCTCGGAGCCACAGGCCGGGTCGGACGCCGGGGCGCTGCGGTGCCGCGCCGTGCGGGAGGGTGACGAGTTCGTTGTCACCGGTACCAAGTCCTGGATCACGCACGGTGGGATCGCCGACGTGTACAACACCTTCGTCCGCACCGGCGAGGGGTCCCGCGGCATCTCGTGTCTCCTGGTCCCCCGCGACACCGAGAACCTGACGTTCGGGAAGCCCGAGGACAAGATGGGCCTGAACGGCGTCCCCACCACCACCGCCGCATACGAGGGCGCGCGGATCGACGCCGACCGTCTCCTGGGTGCCGAGGGCGACGGACTGCGCATCGCGTTCTCCGCCCTGGACTCGGGCCGACTCGGGATCGCCGCGGTGGCCACCGGCATCGCGCAGCGGGCACTCGACGACGCCGTGGCCTACGCCAACGAGCGCGAGGCGTTCGGCAAGACCATCATCGGCCACCAGGGTCTGGGCTTCCTGCTGGCGGACATGGCCGCGGCCGTGACCTCCGCCCGCGCCACGTATCTCGACGCCGCCCGGCGCAAGGACGCCGGCCGTCCCTACTCCCGCCAGGCCTCGATCGCCAAACTCACCGCCACGGACGCGGCGATGAAGGTCACGACGGACGCGGTCCAGGTACTCGGCGGCGTCGGCTACACCCGGGAGTTCCCGGTGGAGCGGTACATGCGCGAGGCCAAGATCACCCAGATCTTCGAGGGCACCAACCAGATCCAACGACTGGTGATCGCCCGCGACCTCGCCGTCTGAGTCCCCGGAGCCCCGTCCGGCCCGAAGCGCCTAAGGTTGGCGGCATGTCCTCCCTCCCCGACGCCTCCGCCCCCACGAGCACCGAGTACGTGGTCCTCCTCTCGGAGGACGGCGAGCCCGTCGGCACCGCGGACAAGGCCACGGTCCACACCACCGACACCCCGCTGCATCTGGCGTTCTCGTGCCACGTGGTCGACGAGGAGGGCCGCGTCCTGCTCACCCGACGCGCACTCGACAAGCGCGCCTGGCCCGGCGTGTGGACCAACTCCTTCTGTGGCCACCCCGCACCGGGCGAGGACCCCGCCGAGGCGATCGTGCGACGGGCGGAGCAGGAACTCGGGACGCGCGTGGACGGGATCGAGCCGGCGTTGCCGGACTTCCGGTACCGGGCGGTGGACGACTCCGGGATCGTGGAGAACGAGATCTGTCCGGTGTTCACCGCCCGGATCCGCGCCGAGCTGGCCCCGCGGGCGGACGAGGTGTGCGCCCACCACTGGGCCCGGCCCGAGGACGTGCGCAGGGCCATCGACGCGACGCCGTTCGCGTTCAGCCCCTGGCTGGTGGCGCAGGCGCCGCGGATGGCCCTTTACTCTCGTTGAGGCCGGCGGATCCGCCGTCAACCCGGGATGCCGATGCGCCCCTCCTCGGCCGCCAGACCGATGTCGCGACGGAAGTGTCCGCCGCCCAGCTCGACCCCGTCGAGGATCCGGTAGGCCTCCGCGCGCGCGGCAGCGAGATCGGGACCGGTACCGACGACCGACAGAACCCTCCCCCCGGCCGAGACCAGTCGCCCGTCCGCGTCGCGGGCCGTCCCGGCGTGGAAGACCCCCGGCTGCTCGGCGCCCTCGATGACGTCCCCCCGGCGTGGCGCGGACGGGTAGTTCTCCGCGGCCAGCACGACGGTCACGGCGGCGCCGTCGCGCCACACCAGCGGCGGGAGCTCCGCGAGACGGCCTGTGGCCACCGCGTGCAGGGCCCGGCCGAGCGGCGACTCCAACAGAGCCAGGACCGCCTGTGTCTCGGGATCACCGAAACGGCAGTTGAACTCCACGACCTCGGGCCCCGACGTGGTGATCGCCAGCCCCGCGTACAGGAGACCGGAGAAGCCGCACCCCCGCGCGACCATCTCCCGGGCGACCGGCTCGCACACCTCGGAGACGATGCGGTCGACCATCCCCTGCGGCAGCCACGGGAGGGGGGTGTAGGCACCCATCCCGCCGGTGTTGGGTCCGCGATCCCCCTCCCCGACACGCTTGTGATCCTGAGCGGGGAGGAGCGGGACCACCGTCTCGCCGTCCACGAGGCAGAACAGCGACACCTCGGGGCCGTCGAGGAAGGACTCGAGCAGAACCGGGTGCCCGTCGTCGAGGCAGGCGAGCGCATGGGCGTGCGCGGCGGCGCGGTCGGGCGTGACCACGACCCCCTTGCCCGCCGCGAGGCCGTCATCCTTGACCACCCAGGTCGGGCCGAACCGGTCGAGCGCCCCGTCCAGGTCGGCGGGTGAGTCGACGACCTCGGCGCGCGCCGTACGGACCCCCGCCGCGGCCATGACGTCCTTGGCGAAGGCCTTGGAACCCTCGATCCGGGCGGCCTCGGCCGAGGGGCCGAACACCGGGATCCCGGCCGCGCGGAGGGCATCGGCCACCCCCGCCACCAGCGGCACCTCCGGTCCGATGACGACCAGGTCCACCTCGAGTCGGCGGGCCAGCGCGGTGACCGCCGACGGATCCGTCACCGCCGTGTCGTGACACGTGGCCTGCACCATGCCGGGATTGCCCGGCGCGGCGTGGAGCTCCGTCACCGCGGGATCCGCGGCGAGGGCGACGAGGAGGGCGTGCTCACGGGCACCGGAACCGATCACGAGAATTCGCACAGCGACCACAGTAGTCGCGCCCCCCGGGCGACGTGACCCGGCACGGCCGGTGCGGGCGACGACGGGTGGACCTCAGTTCGGCAGGTCGGTCGCGATCCCGTCCGGCAACGTGGCCTCATCGCGGACCCGAAGCCCCTCCGCGGTGAGCATGTCCGTCATACAGAGATCGAGCGTGCGCGCCGTCGCGTGGTCCGCCTCAGGGGTCCCCATCGGCTCGAGTCCGAACATCGCGTGCGAACAGAGGCCGTCGATCCCCGCCCACAGGACGCGCTGGTCCCTGATCCTCGTCCCCGGACGGAAGACCCCCGCCTCGATCCCGCGGTCGACGATCCGCTGCATGATCTCGACGACGTCCGACGCCGCGAACGCGACCGTCGGCGACGCCCCGAGCGTCTCGACCATCATCCGCGCCCAGGCGGGCTCCGCGACCGTGAACTCCACGATCGCGATCCCCGTGTTCCGGAGGTCCACGTAGGCCGCGAGCCCCGGGTCCGCCTCCGCGCCGGCGACTCCCGGCAGGTTCGCGCGCTCACCCATCGCGGCGAACCCGCGGGCCGAGACCTCCTCGACCAGCTGCTGCCGGTTGGTGAAGTGCCGGTAGGCGGCGGTGGCCGACACCCCGATGACCGGCGCGATCTCCCGCAGCACGATCGCCTTCTCCCCCGAGGACCGCGCACGCGAGGTGGCCTCGTTGATGATCGCGTTCCGCAGGTCACCGTGATGGTAGGACTTCTTCTTCACGGTGTCGTCTGCCGTCGGTGCCGATACCTCGATCATCTGCCGTCCCTCCGCCATCCTCTACGGACCGATCGCCGCTCGTTGTCCGGGTGGCGTACCCCTCATTACACCACGAGTCACCGCACAACCGCGGCAACCGGCCGCCCGGGAAACGTAGGCTGAGAGCATGTCGACCGTATTCAGCAAGATCATCTCCGGCGAGCTCCCGGGAAGGTTCGTCTGGGAGGACCCCGAGGTGGTCGCGTTCCTCACGATCGCGCCCGTCGCGGCCGGCCACACCCTCATCGTCCCGCGAGAGGAGATCGACCGCTGGACAGATCTGGAGCCACGACTGTTCACGCGGCTCAACGAGGTCGCCCAGGCTGTCGGCAAGGCCGTGGTCGAGGGTTTCGGGGCGTCGCGGGCCGGTTACCTCATCGCGGGGTTCGAGGTTCCGCACACCCATATCCACGTCTTCCCCGCCGACGACATGTCCGGCTTCGACCTGTCCCGGGCGGACCCCGACGCCCCGGCGGAGGAGTCGGACGCGGCGGCGACGACGATCCGGCGCGCCCTGCGCGAGCTCGGTCACGCGGAGTTCGTGCCCGGGGACTGACCGGCTCAGTGACCGAGCGCGCGCGCCACCTCGCTCATGTCCAGATAGTCGCTCCATTCCCGCACCAGGCCGTCGCGCAGCGTGAAGAACGCGCCCGCGCTGAGCTCGACGGCCTGCCCGCTGATGGTGAGGAACATCGTCCGGCTCATCGCGACGGTGTCACCCGAGGCCATGACCCGGTGGATCTCGACACGGACGTTGGTGGCGACCTCTCTGTTGAACTCCATCAGGTGCGCCACTCCCTCCCGGCCGCGCACCTCGTGGGACCCCTCGATCCGCAACACGATGTCGGGCGCGCACAGAGCGGTCGTCGCGGGCACATCCCCATGGAACCTGGCCTCGACGAGTGCCCTGACCACCACGGCGGCGTCGACGAGATGCTCCTCCCGGTCCATCGGACCACTCCCGTTCACCGTCTACTCCGCGATCGCGTTCAGGGTGCGTAGGTCCTTGTAGTCCTCCCAGCGCGTGACCAGTCCGTCCTCGACATCGACGAAGGCCAGCGCCGGGATATCCACTCCCCCCTCGGGCAGGGTGTAGGTCTCGAGTCGCCGGAGGGCGACGGTCCCCGCTTCCGCCACCGCCGAGAGGACGGCCACGTCGAGGAACCCGGACAGACGTGCGACATCCTCGATCATGTCGCGCACTCCGGCGTGCCCCTCGTAGAGACGGAGGTGGCCGCCGTTGGTGTACACGATCGACGGAGAGGAGAGCGCCAGCGCGGCGCCCTCGTCACATGTAGTGACGGCGCGCATCCACGCCTCGGCGATCCGCCGTGTGGACTCGGCGTCCCCGCCCACATCGCCGTATCCGGAGTCCTCGCCGTCGCTGAACACCTGTCACATCTTACCCAGTGACCTGAGAAAACTGAACGTAGGCCGCACGCCCGTGTGGCGCGCGCTCCGGGCTCCGCCGGGCGGCGGGTGGGAGCTGGAGACGAGACTTGAACTCGCAACCGCCCGATTACAAGTCGGGTGCGCTACCAATTGCGCCACTCCAGCACGGCTCCGGCTCGGCCGGGGCCCGGCTCACATCCTAACCGGATCCCGGGCCGCGCTCTCGACCGCCGCGGTCTTGACTACGGTGTCCACGTGGAGATCCGCGACGCACCTGCACCGTTCACCCGCCCCCTGGCGTGGCTGGGTCTGCGCAAGTCCACGATGGACCTGGCGGTCGAACCGCCCCTGTCCCCGATGGCACCGGTCGACCTGGACGACGACGGCGCCGTCACCGACGTGTTGAACCTCGCCCTGGAGATCGCCGGGATCCTCCTCTCCTCCGGAGAGGGCGCGGCGGACACCGTGGCACAAGGTGAATCGGTCGCGGCGGCGTTCGGTCTGCCGGGCGCCACCGTCGAGGTCACCTTCACCTCGTTGACCATCGGCGTGAACCGCCGACGTGGCCGCCCACCCATCTCCGTCATCCGGGTGGTCAACTACCGCACGATCGACATGACCCGGGTGACCCGTGTCGCCCGGCTCATCGACCTCATCGTGCGGCGTCAGCTGACGGTCGAGCAGGCCACGGCGGAGGTCGAACAGATCATCGCCTCCCCGCACCCCCACTCGTTCCGGGTCGCGGTCCTGGGGTGGGCGATGCTGGGTTGCGCGGTCGTCATCCAGCTGGGCGGCAGCCCGCTGGCCGGACTCCTGTCCATGGTGTCGACGTTCGCGCTGATGTACGCCAACCGGTATCTGGACGGCCACCGCCTCCCGAAGTTCTTCCAGCAGATCGTCGGGGGGTTCATCGCGGCCGCCTGGGCGCTGTTGGCCTACGTGTTCCTGAGCGACAACTTCGTGGACATACAGCCATCGACCCTCGTCGCCGCGGGAATCATCGTGCTACTCGCGGGCCTCACGCTCGTCGGCGCGATCGAGGACGCCATCACCGGTTTCCCCGTGACGTCGGCCGGCCGCGGCGTGGAGACGATGATCCTCACCGGCGGGGTTCTCGGCGGCATCACGATCGCCCTGGCGGTGTTCGCGCGACTGGGCATGTCCCCACCCCCCATCGACCCGACCATCTCCGGCAACGCGCCTCTGTATCTCGCCGTCTTCGCGGCGGGGGTCGGGGCCGCCGGCTTCGCGGTGGCCAGTTACGCGACCGTGCGCGCGACGTGGCTCGCCGCGGCCGTCGGAGCGATCGGGATGGTCATCTTCCAGGTCGTCACGACGACCGGGTTGGGCGTGGTCGTGGGTTCCGCGCTCGCGGCCTGTGCGATGGGGTTGTTCGGCGGCATCCTCGCCCGTATCGCGACCGTCCCGCCACTGATCGTGACCATCGCGGGGATCACGCCGCTCCTGCCCGGGCTGTCCGTCTATCGGGGGCTGTCGGCCCTCACCAGTGATCAGACCGGTATCGGTGTGGGACTGATGTTCCAGGCCCTGGCGATCGCGGTGGCCCTGGCCGCCGGCATCGTGTTCGGCGAATGGGTCACGCGTAATCTGCGCAGGTCCGCCGCCGCCGACCAGTGACGTAAGATGACCTCGGACGTCTGAGCCCACACGGGCCCTCCGTCCCATACCGACCACGGGAGGACACACATGGCATCCGCCGCAGCGGCCAGCAAGGAACCCGAGCTCGACGTCGACCTCGAGCCCGTCGCCGACGAGACCGCATACCAGGCCCAGAGGATCGTGGCCTCGTACGCCGCAGACGCCGACGAGTGCCTGATGCTCCTCGAGATGCTCGGGATCGGCCCCGAGAAGGTCGACCCTGCCGACGTCGACTAGCCGCATCACAGCGATCACGGAGGGGACGGGGATGACGCGCGCGACCGAGCAGACGCCGCCCGACGCCGGTGCGGACTTCGTCGTCGTCGCCAATCGGCTACCCGTCGACCTCGTCCGTGACAAGGACGGCCGGGAACACTGGAAGGCCAGCCCCGGCGGACTCGTGACGGCTCTGGAGTCCATCCTCAAGGCCAACCACGGTGCCTGGGTGGGCTGGCCCGGCGTGGCGGACGCCGCCCCCGAGCCCTTCGACGCCGACGGCATCCGATTGCACTCGGTCACGCTGTCCGCCGAGGACGTCGAGCTCTACTACGAGGGGTTCTCCAACGGCACGCTGTGGCCGCTGTTCCACGACGTGGTGGTCCCCCCCGAGTACCACCGAGAGTGGTGGAACGCCTACGTCGCGATCAACCGCCGGTTCGCCGAGGCCACCGCCGCGGCCGCCGCCACCGACGCCACGGTCTGGGTGCAGGACTACCAACTCCTGCTGGTCCCCCGCCTGCTACGCGAGATGCGACCCGACCTGACCATCGGGTTCTTCCTCCACATCCCGTTTCCCCCCGTCGAGTTGTTCATGCAGCTGCCGTGGCGCTCGGAGATCATCGACGGGATGCTCGGGGCCGATCTGGTGGGCTTCCACCTGCCCGGCGGAGCGGACAACTTCCGGATCCTCGCCAACCGACTCGGCGGCCACCCCTCTGTGCGGCTGCGCTCGACCCGGGGTCGGGCGTCCGAGATCCGCGTGGACGACCGCAGGGTCCGGGTGGGGGCGTTCCCCATCTCGATCGATTCGGCCGCCATCGACTCGGCCGCCCGCGACCGCGACACCCGCGCCCGCGCGGAACGCCTGCGCACCGAACTCGGCTCTCCCCGGATCCTGCTGCTGGGTGTCGACCGCCTCGACTACACCAAGGGGATCGACGTCCGGCTCCGCGCCCTGGAGGAGCTGTTCGAGGAGGGACGGCTCGAGACCGCCGACGTCACCCTGCTCCAACTCGCCACCCCGAGCCGCGAGAGGGTCGAGCAGTACCAGATCATGCGCTCGCGGATCGAGGAGTCCGTGGGCCGGATCAACGGCAGTTTCGGCGAGATCGGGCACCCCGTGGTGACCTACATCCACCGCCCCGTCCCCAAGTCCGAGCTCACGGCCTTCTACGTGGCCGCGGACGTCATGCTTGTCACCCCCGTGCGGGACGGCATGAACCTCGTGGCCAAGGAGTACGTGGCCTCCTGCACCGACGGCGAGGGCGCGCTGGTGCTGAGCGAGTTCGCCGGCGCCGCCGCCGAACTCCGTCAGTCGTACCTGTGCAATCCGCATGACCTGGAGGGGGTCAAGGACGCCATCATGGCGGCCGTCACCGAACCGAAGGACGACCGGCGTCGACGCATGCGGGCGCTGCGCCGACAGGTGCTGGGCAACGACGTACACGCGTGGGCACGCCGGTTCTTCGAGACCCTCGACGCGACGTCCGAGCCCCCCGTCACAGAGCGTTGAGTTCGCCCAGCTTCCACTCCCCGTCCACCCGGACCATCTGGATACTGAGCCTCGAGGCCGAGCTGGCCGCCTCGGGCGCCTCCTTGGTCGAGACCATCCGGTTGAGCATCACCAGCACCGTCACGTTGTCCGCGTCCACGACCTCCTGCGGCGCGGCGGCGGCCACGGTCGCGTAGACGCTGGCCTCCTGCTGTTTGGCCGCCGAGGCCACTGTCGGCATGGACTGATCGACGAACTCGGTCAGTGCCGGCTCGGTGAGACGCTCGCGCACCGCCGCGAGTTCGGCGTCGACCGTCCGGTGATCGTAGGTGAACATCTGCGTGACGATCTCGCGCGCCGCGTCGGTGGCCTGCGTGGGGGCCGAGGCCACCTGCTGTTCGACGGCCGTGGCGTCCCTGGCCTCGAGATAACGCCAGACGGCGATCCCGGAGAACACGAGCAGGATGACCGAGGCCACGGCCAGGACCGACATCAGTCGGCGCCGCCGGGCCGGGTCCATGGGTTCCGTCGGGGCGGCCCGGTGAGGAGCGGTCTTCCCCGCGCCGGTGGTCGGGGTGGTACCCGACGGGGAGGGCGACATAGCCTGGGCGTCGCGGGACCGGGTCGGCGCGGGCCCGGGGGCCGTGGCCTCGCCGCGGGGCATGGCCGCCATCCCCTCGAAGAGGCCGCCCGCCCGGGCCGCCTCCATGGCGCGTTCACGTGCCGCGTCGGCCTTGCGCTGCGCCCGCGCAGCCCGTTCGGCCTCGCGTTGCGCACGACGGGCGGCGCGGACGTCGGGCCTGCTCGCGTCGGGTGTGGTGTCGTCGGGTGTGGTGTCGTCGGTGCTCATGGGATGAAGTTCACCCCCGAGACCTTCATCTCGCCGTCGTCGTGCCGGTTGACGGTGACGCGCACCCGGTACTGGCGATCCTGGTCCTCCTGAGACCTGGGGTTGCCGATCGTCTGGTCGATCGCCATGATCACGTCCGCGTGGTCGGGGTAGGACCTCTCGACCGCGGCCGCGGAGACGACACCGTCCGCCACGACCTCCGTGGTCTGGACGACCTCCTCGTACGAGTCACGACGCGGAGCGAACTGCTCCGAGAAGTCACCCTCGATCATGCCCACTATGCGGTCGACGTCCTCGGAGAGCGTCTCCTGGCGGATCGTCATCAGATGGGTCAGAACCTCCGTGGCGAAGTCACGGTAGGCCTGGTCGAGCTCGGTGGCGGAGGCGCGGTCGGCGCGGACCGACGCCGCCTTCCCCTGCTCGGACAGCCAGAGTCCTCCGGTGACGAGTGCGGCGAGGAGGGACAGGGCGGCGATGACGGCCAGCGGCATGAGGCCGCCCCGCCCCGCGCGGTCGGGCTGTTCCCGATCGTTCGAGGGCTGCGATGACACTGGCTAGGTCACTCCGTTCGTCATGACGTCGGTGAGGCTGGCGTCAGCCGGCAGGCGGGCGGCCGTGCCGAGGTTCAACTGACGATACGTCTTGCCGTCGGCCCCGAGATACTCGCCCGTCGCCGGGTCGTACATCGCCGCCGAGGTGCGGATCTCCCGCTCTCCCGTCGTCGACGACGGCACCACGTTGTACCCGTTGGGGTTGTTCCCGGGCGGGCCGACCTCACTGGTGTCGGGGGGGTTGTGCCCCTCGGGCGTGTAGTTGTTCGACCTGCACTCCTCGGGCGAGGCCGCGCGGCGGCCCGGGAACTCCATACACGGCAGGTTGCGCGCTCCGCGGACGGTCAACTGGGAGTCCTGGGGGACTTTGCAGTAGATGCCGTTGATCAGCGGCGGGACGGAGAGGTCGGCGGGCGACCGCCGCTGGTCCGCCGGCAGGAATCCCGTCGTACACGGCGGGGTCTCGTTGATCTGGAGGTTGAAGTCCACCTTGATCTCCCCGTCGTCCTTCGCCCCGTTGATGGCCGTGATCAGCGAGGACACCAGGGCCGGGTAGATCACGAGCAACTGCTCGATCGACCGGTTGTAGACCACCCCGACCTCGCCGACGCTCACCAGGTTGGCGACCAGGACCGGCATGGTCGGTTGCAGGTCGTTGAGGACTCTGGTCGCCCGTCCGAGCGAGTCCGGCCCGCGCTGCACGAGGGAGGTGAGCTGCGGTTCGTTGGTCCGGAGTTGATCGGTGACGTCGGCGAGGTTGCGGGTCCAGGCCCGGATCGAGTCCGACGAGCGCAGCTGGGAATCCAGGACCGGCTCGGCGTCCTCGATGAGCTGGCGGGTGACCCCGGAGTTGTCCCGGGCCTCGTCCAGCAGCAACTGTGCGGAGTCGAGGAACTGTCGCAGGTCCCGCTCCGACCCGTTGAACGCGTCGAACGCCTCGGAGATCACGCGGCGCATCTTCGCGTCGTCGATCGACGCCATCAGCACCGTCGCCTGGTCCAGGACCGGTCCGATGCCCTGGGGCATGTCGACACGGTCCGTCCCGAACACCGCGCCGTCCTCCAGTCGACCGGCCGGCTCCCCCTCGGGCACGAACTCCACGTACTGCTCACCGATCGCCGAGACGCTGCGGATCTGAGCACGCACGTTCGCGGGAACGTCCGCATTCGACTCGAAGTGCATCTCCGCGACGACGTGCCCGGGCTTGAGGGTCACCGAGTCGACACGGCCGATGACCGTCCCGAGGTAGGTGACGTTGGCGTTCTGGTACAGACCACCGGTATCCGGCATCTCGAGTGCGACGTCCGTCCGGTTCCACCCGAGCGACGTGGGCAGTTTGAGGTACACGACCGACATGACGGCCAGGGCGAGGACCGTGACGACGGCGAAGACCGTCAGCTGGAGTTTAACGAACCTGGTCATCGGGGGGCCTCCTCGGCCGGGGGCGCGGGGTCGCCGGCGGAGTCCGGGGCGGCGAGGCCCCCAGCCGGTTGGTCCAGCTGTTCGGGCGCCGGGGGCTGCGGGACGTCGAGCGAATACGGGTCCGCGCTCGCCAGCGGGTTCGGCGCCAGACCGACGTACCCCTCGAGACCGGCCATCCGGTTTCCGAACTCCGTTCCCAGCAGGAACGTCTCCGCCAGACGGTCATTCGTCATGTCCGCATCGATGTACAGGTTCGCGTAGTCGCCCCGGAGGAAGTTGTCGATGCCGGCCTGGGGGAACGGGAAGGTGATGAGGATCTGCATGACGCGGGTGAGATTTCGGCCGCTGTTCGCCAACCCCTCGAGGACAGGGGTGATGTCCTGCAGGTTGGCCACGAGGTTGCTTCCACCACCGGCGTCGATGAGCTGGTTGGCCTTGTTGCCGAAGTCGCCCAGGGAGACCAGCGCGGTGGTGAGTTCCTGCTTCTGGGCGTTGACGAGTGACAACGCCTCCGGCATCTGACCCAGCGCCTTGGCCAGGGTGTCGTTCTGCTCGTTGATCTGCCGGGAGAGCCGGTCCAGACCGTCCATCGCCGCGATGATGTCGGCCCGCTGCTGGTCGAGACCGCTGACGGTGGTCTCCAGCTGTGAGATGACCTCCTTGGCCTCGAACTGGCGACCGTCCAACGCGGTGTTGAGCTCGCGGGAGATGGTCTCGAACTGGGCCAATCCGCCGTTGGTGAGGACCACCGACAGTGCCGACAGCGTCTGCTCGGTGGTCGGGTACACACCGGCGCGGGCCAACGGGATGACGTCCCCGTCGGAGAGCGAACCCTCGGGTTCTCCGTCCGGGGGCGGGAAGATCTCGAGGTGTTGCGACCCGAGGAGGCTGGTCTGCCCGATCTTGGCATGCGCGTTGGCCGGGAGCCGGACGTCCTCGTTGAGCGAGACCGTGACGATCGCCGTGTAGTCCTCGACCCTCATGCCGGTGATGGAACCGACGTTGACGTCGTTGACGCGTACCGGCGAGTTGCGGGTGATGGTCGTGACGTTGGGCATCTCGATGGTCACCTCGTAGGCGCCCTCACCGTTGCCCTGGGCGCCCGGGAGCGGGAGCGAGTTGAGCCCCTCCCAGGTGCACCCCGCACCGGCGAGCAGCACGGCACCACCGAGCGCGCCGGCCGCGAGCAGACGTCTGTTCCGGGAACGATCGCGGGTCATCACGCACCTCCCGTCGCGATGAGCGTGTCAGTGAGGTTGTCGCCGCGGTTGACCACGTTGATCAACGGGTCCGGGCGGGCGGACACGGGCTGCACACCGGGCGCGGTCTGGGTACCGGGCCTCTGGGAGTTCCAGATCTGGTCCCTCTCCGCGGTCGGGGTGATCGGCGGGGTGACCGCTCCGTACGGGTAGTTGGAGGTGAGCGAGTTGAACAGCGGCCCCATGTACTGCGCACACAGTTGCGCGTCGGATTCGGCCGTGTTGTTGGCCAGACCCGCGATGGCACCGCAGATGAAGTTGGTCGGGTTGGCCATCTGGTTCATGGCCAGGACACCGGTGAGGACGCCCTGGTACGGGCGGTAGATGTTGTAGAAGTTCGACATCGCCGTGGGACCCACGTGCAACACACCCTCCAGGTCGGCGCGGCGGTCGCGGACCACCTCGGTGGCCTGCCCCAGCTTGTCCACGGCAGTCGTCACCCGTGTCCCGTGGTTCTCCAGGAAGCGGTCGATGTCGATCACCGCCAGGTCGAGATCCCTGAGCGCGGCGTCGATGTCGTCGGTCTGGTCGCCGAGGACCTGGGTGACGCTGGCGAGCCTGCCGCCGAAGGAGACGATCTGCTCCTCACTCCGCGAGAGCGCGGTGACGAAGAGCTGGAGGTTCTTGAGAGTGGTGAAGAGGTTCTCGCGGCCGTCGGAGAGCAGCGCCATGGTCTGCGAGAGCTCGTTGAGGGCGTCTCGCACCTCCGCACCGTTGCCGTCGAGCATCGCGTCGGCGGACTCGACGAACTCACCGAGCGCTCCGGTCTCCTCGTCGCCGGTCGGCCCGAGGGCCGACGAGAGCTTCATGAGCTGTTCCTTCATGGCGTCCCACTCGACCGGCACCGCGGTCCGCTCGACCGGGATCGACCCACCGTCCTCCATCGCCTCCCCGCCCGTGAACGCGGGGGTGAGCTGGACGAAGCGTTCGGCGACGAGCGACTGGGCCACGAGCAGCGCGTTGGCGTCTGCCGGGACGGGCACGTCCTCGTCGACCTTCATCGTGACCTTGGACAACCCGCCCTCCGTGGTGATGTCCGTGATGGTTCCGACGCGCACCCCGAGAACCCGGACCGTGTCATCGACGTAGACGCCCCGGGTCGACTCGAAGTAGGCGCTGATGATCTTCGATCGCGACGTGAAGAACCACACCGCGGCCACGACGAGCATCACCACGACGAGCAGCGCGACGACCTTGGCGAGGGTGGAGGAAAGTAGTCGACTCATCGGGGCAACCTGTTCTCGCCCCAACCGGGGAACTCGTCCATGATCGTCAGGCCGGGGACACCCGGCATGGTCGGCTCGCGCACCAACCCGGGTTCGGGCTGGACGCGGTCGTCGATGAGCGGCATGACGTCGCGCAGGATGGTCTGCTGATACTGGCCCAGAGACAGGTTGGAGACGTACGCGTTGAACCACGGTCCGGAGGCGACCGCCTCGCTGAGCGCGGTCGAGAAGGGAACGATCCGTCGCAGTCCCAGGTCCAACGACTCCCGGTTACGGATGAGCATGTCCGACACCCTCTCCAGCTTGTCCAGTGCCGGCCCCAACTGGGCCTCGTTGTCCTGGACGACCCCGGAGAGCTGACGGGCGAGCTCGTCGATGTTGGCGACCAACTCACTGAGCGCCCTGCGCCGCAGATCGAGCTCGGTGAACAACGTGTTGCCGTCCACCATGAGCTGGTTGAGCTGGTCGCTGCGCCGGCCGAGGATGTCGGTGGTCCCGGCGGCCCTGTCGAGCAGCTCACGGACGCCCTCGTCCCGCTTGTTCAGGGACTGGGACAACCGGGTGATCCCGTCTATCGCACCCCGGACCTCGGGCGAGGACTGCTCCATCGTCTCCGAGATCACCGTCAGGGCCTCGTCCACCGAGTCGGTGTCCATGGCCTCGACGGTGTCGGTCAGGTCGCCGAGGGCGGCCGTGAGCGAGTACGGCACCGAGGTGCGTTCGAGTGGCACGGTGGCGTCCTCGAGTTCCCCACGACCATCGGAGTAGACGGCGAGAGCGCGACGGCCGAGGATCGAGTCGGTCTTGATCTGGGCCGACGTGTCGGACCCCAGCGCGACACCGGTGTCGATGGCGAAGTCCACCCTAACCCTGTCGCCGTCGAGGGCGATCCTGCGAACCGAGCCGACCTTCATCCCCGCCACCTGGACGCTGTCCCCGGTGTTGAGCCCGGCGGCGTCGGCGACGTAGGCGGTCGCGTTCCGCAACCCGTTGACGTACGGGATCCGGTCGTAGTTGAGCGAGACACCCATGAGCACGACGGCGCCCAGAGCCCCCCAGATGCCGATCGTCCGGGGGTCGCGGTCGCGGAACCGGAGCTGTCCCTTGGGCGCCTTCAGCGGCGCGCCGTCCTTCTTGTCACTCATCGGGGAACGAACACCTTCCCGTCGTCTGCTCGTATTGCGGCAGGAAGACGTCCCGGCCGGTGACCGGGTTGGTGAGCCGGACGATCACCCCGCAGAGGTAGAACTGGAAGAAGCTGCCGTAGACGCCCAACCGGCCCATCTTCTCGAAGTCGCCCGGGAGCCGCTGGATCGAGTTCTCGACAAAGGCCTCGTCGTCGTTGAAGAGGGTCGCGATGCGGTCGATCTGCGCCACGTCCTCCTTCAGGGCGGGCCGGACGTCCGACAGCAGGGTGGTCATGTTGGCACTCGCGTCGTTGAGTCGGGAGACGGACTGGCCGATCGGCTGGGAGTTCGCCGACAACCCGGAGATGAGTTGCTGCAGGTTGACGATGATCGAGTCCACGTTGTCGTAGTTGTCCCCGACCGTGGTGAGGACGCCGTTGAGGTTGGTGATGACATCCCCGATGAGCTCGTCCCGATCGGCGAGCGCCGTGGTGAGGGACGAGGTGGAGGCCAGCAGGTCCTGGACGGTGCCCGCCTCACCCTGGAACACCTTGACGATGGACTCTGACAGCTGGTTGACCTGACCCGGGTCGAGCGCCTTGAACAGCGGGCGGAACCCACCGAGGAGAGCGTCCAGGTCCAACGCCGGCGAGGTCTGGGAGATCGGCAGCGTTCCACCCGGTTCGAGCGGCGACTGGTCGCCGGTGCCACGCTTGAGTTCGAGGTAGCGGTCCCCGGTGAGGTTCTCGTAGCGGACCACCGCCTCGGTGCTCCGGTGAACGATCTGGTTACCGGCCACGGTGAACTCGACATCTGCGGTGTTGCCGTCCGCCAGGCCGATCGACCGGACCCGCCCCACCTCGACGCCGGCGATACGGACCCGGTCCCCGGACTCCAGCCCCGAGACGTCGGTGAAGTGCGCGTTGTAGTCCTCGAAGTCGCCCGAGCGGTAGTCGCTGAACACCACCACGAGTCCGGTGAGGACGAGCAGCATGACGACCGTGAAGACCGACAGCTTGATGAAGGTGGCGCGCGCCTGCTTGGCGGCCTTACGACCGGCGGTCACGGGGTCTCCCCGTCCATGCCCAGCATGACCTGCAGCAGCGTCGGGGGCGCGGGCCTGCCGGGCTCCATCGGTCGCAGCGGCCCGAACAGCGGGGCGGGGCGAGAGGTGAACACGTCGGGCATCCCTTCCACGGGATTGGAGCCCGTGTCGGTCACGACGAACGGGGCGTGCACGGTCGGATCGGGGAACGGGAGGCCGTAGCAGTTCGGACCCGTACTGGCGTTGACCTTGGGCAGGTCCTTGGGGTACTCGTACGCCCGCGCACCCTGCTGGAACCCGGCCTTGAACACAAGCCCCGGCTGATCCTTTCCACCGAAGGCCGCCTCGGCGTCCTCGACGTTCTCGTTCAGGCCCACGATGAGGCAGGTGAGCATCGGCGAGTACTCGGCCAGCAGGCTCGTCGACGCGCGCAGGTCAGCGAGCAGCTTGACCAACTCGTTGCCGTTCTCCGCCATCAGTCGCTTGCCGGTCTCACCGGTGCCGATCGCGGCGACGAGCGTCTGCTCGAAGCGCTCCTGGTTGTTGACGATATTCGTGCCGACGTCCGTCCCCGAGTCGAGCAGGCGCATGATCTCCGGGGTCACGTCGGCGTAGAGGTTGACGACCCGGGACCCCTTGGCCAGGTCGCGCTGCAGGGTGTCGATCTGGGGGTTGATCTCCTGCAGGTAGGCGTTGAGATCGGTGATCGTGCGGCCCAACTGCTCGCCACGGTCGTCGACCGCACCGGAGACGGCCCCGAGGGTCGCGTTGAGCTTCTCCGGTTCGATGGCGACCAACAGGTCGGTCAGGTCCTGGAAGAGCGAGTTGACCTCGGCGGTGACGTTGGCGGTCTCGACGACGGCCCCCCTGGCGAGCTGCCCCTCGGGCGCCCCGACCGGCGGTTCGAAGTCGACGGACTTGGCCCCGAAGATGGTGTTGGAACCGATCCTCACCTGGGAGTTGGCCGGGATGGCCTCCAGCGCTGCGGGATCCACCTCTATGTCGATCGTCGCACCGTCGAACTCCTGCCGGATCTCTCTGACGTTGCCGATCTCGACCCCGCGGGAGCGCACCTTGGCGTCAGCCTCCATGACCAGTCCCGCACGGTCGCTGCGGACGGTGAGCGGCACCCGGGCGTCGAAGGCGCGCGCGAACATCAGTAGGGAGAGCGCCACCACCACCACCACGAACAGCGTCAGGATCACCGCCGCGACGCGCTGGGGCACCGTGTCGCTCTGATTCAGGGTTCTCGCCACGACCGCCTCCTATCCCGACAGGTTGAAGTTGCCGTCTCCGCCGTAGATCGCGAGGGAGACGAGAAGGGTGACGGTCACCACGGCGATGAGCGAGGTGCGGACGGCGTTGCCCACGGCCGAACCGACACCGGCCGGGCCACCGGCGGCGTTGTAGCCGTAATAGGTGTGGATGAGCATGATCGTGATGGCCATGGCGATGGCCTGCACGAAGGACCACAGGATGTCCGTGGGGATGAGGAACGTCGAGAAGTAGTGGTCGTACACGCCGCCGGACTGACCGTAGATCTGGACCGTCGCGAACCGGCTCGCCAGGAACGAGGCGATGACCGCGAGAGAGTACAGCGGCACGACGGCGATCATCCCGGCGACGATCCGGGTGGACACCAGGTAGGTGATCGAGTCGATCGCCATGACCTCCAGGGCGTCGATCTCCTCGGACACCCGCATCGCCCCGAGCTGGGCCGTCGCGCCGGCGCCGATGGTGGCGGCCAGTCCGATCCCGGCGATCACCGGTGCGGCGATGCGGACGTTGATGAACGCGGCGAAGAAGCCGGTGAGGGCCTCGACGCCCACGTCGGTCAGCGACGAGAAGCCCTGGACGGCGATCACGCCGCCGGTGGCGAGGGTGAGGAAGCCGACGATCACGACGGTGCCGCCGATCATCGCCAGGGCACCCGCACCCATCGCGATCTCGGCGATGAGCCGGAGCGTCTCCTTGGGGTACTGGGTGAGTGCCCGCGGCGTCGCCACGAGAGCGCGCCAGAAGAACAGTGCGACGGCGCCGAAGTCGTCGAAGCGACCGACGGTGAGGTTCCGGGCCCGTGACAACCGCGGGAAACGGGCGGTCTCGATGATGGTCAACTCACGCCCCCAGGACCTTCACGCCGACCGCGGTGAGCACGGTGTTGACGACGAACAGCGCCATGAAGGCGTAGACGACGGTCTCGTTGACCGCGTTTCCGACATCCTTCGGCCCGCCACGGACGTAGAGACCCTTGTAGCAGGCCACCAGGCCGGCGAGCATCCCGAACATCCCGGCCTTGATCTGGGCCAGCACGAGCTCTCCGAACCCGGTCAGCAGCGTGATGCCGTTGACGAACGCCCCGGGGTTGACCCCCTGGAGCAGTACAGAGAAGAGGAACCCGCCGAGGATGCCGATCGTGCACACGAGCCCGTTGAGCAGCAGGGCGACGAAGGTCGAGGCGGCCACCCTGGGGACGACCAGCCGCTTGACCGGATCGATGCCGAGGACCTCCATTGCGTCGATCTCCTCGCGGATGGTCCGCGCGCCGAGGTCGGCACAGATCGCCGTGGCGCCGGCGCCGGCGACGATGAGGACCGTGACCATGGGGCCGACCTGGGTGACCGCACCGAGCGCCGCTCCCGCACCGGAGAGGTCGGCCGCGCCGATCTCCCGCAGCAGGATGTTCAGGGTGAAGCTCACCAGGACGGTGAACGGGATCGCCACCAAGACGGTGGCCAGCATGGAGACCCGGGCGATAAACCACGACTGTTCGACGAACTCGCGGCCCTGGCGCACGATCGACGGGAACGAGACGAATGTGTCGAGACTCAACGCGACGAACTCGCCGACTCCCTTGAGCGGCGCGTCGAGAACTCTCGCCATGTCGCCCCCCTCCTGTCGTGTGCCGGCCCCCGGCCCCACCGATCTGAACAAGTGACCGGTTCGGTGTGACCCCGATTACACAGTAGCTAGAACACGTTCTCATTAGCAAGGCCTACCGGTCACCCCCGAACGGTGCCCCTGCGCATGTGTCGGGAATCTAACACGCCCCGACACAACGAAAGCGGTCCCCGACACGTCTCTCAGTAAACGCGTCGGGGACCGCATCGTTTCAGGTCAGAGCGCCATGATCTCCGAGGCGGAGAAGGACTTGCCCTCAGGCCGCCCTGACCAGTGCCCGGAGACCGCGTCGGCGAACTCCCGGCGGCCCCACACACCGCCCTCGGCGTCGAACCGCTTCTCCACCACCGGTGCCTCCACCAACGCGACCATGCCGCCGTATACCACGAACAGCTGACCGCTGACACCGGCCGCGGCGGGTGACGCGAGGTACGACACCAGGTCCGCCACCCGGTCCGGCGACAGCGGATCGGGCCCCTTCGACTCGTCCCAGTCCTCGAACACGCCCTCGGTCATCCCCGTCCGCCCACGAGGAGCGATGGCGTTGGCCGTACAGCCGATCCGGGCGAGCACACGTGAGGCCGAGAGGGTGAGAGCGGTGATGGCGGCCTTGGCCGCGCCGTAGTTCGCCTGCCCGGGCGGGCCGAAGAGACCCGCCTCGGACGAGGTGTTGATCAGCCGCCCGTACACCGGGGCGTCGGACTTCTTGCTCTCGCCCCGCCAGTGAGCCGCGGCGTTACGGGTGAGCAGGAAGTGCCCGCGCAGGTGCACCCTGATCACCGCGTCGAAGTCGTCGTCCTCCATGTTGAACAGCATCTTGTCCCGGGTGATGCCTGCGTTGTTGACCACCACGTGCAGACCGCCGAGCCGCACGGCCTCGGCCACCATCGCGTCGGCGGTCTCCCGCTCGGAGACGTCACCCACGACGAGCGCCGCCTTGGCGCCCGCCGCCTCGATGTCGGCGATCACCGCGTCCGTGGCCTCGCCGGACCGGATGTCGTTGATGACGACCGCGGACGCCCCCGAGCGCGCCAACTCCACGGCCTCCGCGGCACCCAGCCCGGAGCCGGACCCGGTGACGACCGCCACCCGGCCGTCGAGCGAGAGATCCGTCCCGAGGTCCGTCCGACCCTGCCCGGGTGTCACTCCGCGACCTTGAGCGCCGCCATCGGGCACTTCTCGACAGCCTTGAGCGCGCGCTTCTGCAGCTCCTCGGGAACCTCGTCGACGATCACCCGCACCACCTCGTCGTCGTCGTTCAACTCGAAGACCTTCGGGGCGAGCCCGACACACACGGCCTGCCCCTCGCAGCGGTCGGGATCCACGTCAATCCTCATACCCGTCCTCCTTGGCCGGGCCCGCGTCCACTGTGGCCGCGAGCATGATTCGATACTATGTGAGACACGACACTAGAACGTGTTCCACTCGAGATGAGCTTAGGGCATATGGACATCACCTACACCACAGACCAGCAACGGCTGCGCGGGGAGTTGCGCGAGTACTTCTCCGCCCTGATGACCCCCGAGCGCCGAGAGGCCTTCACCTCCACGACCGGCGAATACGGCCACGGCAACGCCTACCGGGAGATCGTGGCCGAGATGGGCCGGGACGGCTGGCTGACGATCGGCTGGCCGGAGGAGTTCGGCGGCCGGAACCGCCCGATGGTGGAGCAGCTGATCTTCACCGACGAGGCCGCGATCGCCGGGGTGCCGGTGCCCTTCCTCACCATCAACTCGGTGGCGCCGACGATCATGGCCTTCGGATCCGAGGAACAGAAGAGCTACTTCCTGCCGCGGATCAGCCGCGGCGAGCTGCACTTCGGCATCGGTTACTCCGAGCCGGAATCGGGCACGGACCTGGCCTCCCTGAAGACCCGGGCCGTCCGCGAGCCCGGGACCGGGGAGCACGCGGGCCGGGAGGTGTACCGCATCAACGGGCAGAAGATGTGGACGTCCCTCGTGGCGTACGCGGACTGGATCTGGTTGGCCGCACGCACCGATCCGGACGCCAAGCGGCACAAGGGCATCTCGATGATCATGGTGCCCACCGACGCCGAGGGGTTCTCGTGGACTCCCGTGCACACGATGGCGGGCCCGGACACCAGTGCCACCTACTACCAGGACGTGGTGGTGCCCGCCTCCAATCTCGTCGGGCCCGAACACGGCGGGTGGCCGCTCATGACCAACCAGCTCAACCACGAGCGGGTCGCCCTCACCGCAGCCGGTCCGCTCCAGGCCTCGCTCCGGCAGGTCCTGGAGTGGGCACGCACCACGCGCGCGTCCGACGTCGGCCTGCCCGGCGGCGGGGACGTGATCGACAACGAGTGGGTGCGCACCCACCTGGCCCGCGTCCACGCGATGGCGGAGTACCTGGCGCTGCGCAACTGGGAGATCGTCTCCGCCGACTCCACCACGCCCACACGCATCGCCGCGTCGGCGACCAAGGTGTACGGCACCGAGACCGCGTGCGAGGCGTACCGGCTCCTCATGGAGGTGTTGGGCTCCGCCGGGTTCCAGCGTTCCCACTCCCCCACCGCCGTCCTCCACGGGCGCATCGAGAAACTGCATCGCTCCGCCCTCATCCTGACCTTCGGCGGAGGCACCAACGAGGTCCAGCGCGACATCATCGCCGCCGCCGGACTCGGGTTGCCACCGGCGCCGCGCATCGCCCCCACCCCGTCCTCTGCCCGGAAGGACAGCTGACATGGATTTTCACATCGACGACACCACCCGTGAGCTCTCCACGCTCGTCCGCGACATGGGAGAGCAACTGGTCACCGACGACTCCCTGCGCGAGCTCGACGCGCGCTTCGGCCCCGGAACCGAGGCCGAGGGCGGAGCAGACCGCGCGACCGCCCGGTTCCATGCCCGATTCTGGGACGAACTGGTCCGCGCGGGCGTGCCCGCCGCCCTCGCCCCGGAGTCGCTCGGCGGCGCCGGCCTGGGCGTGGTCGGCGAGGCCCTGGTACTGCGCGAGCTGGGCCGGGTCCTGGCCCCTGTCCCCCTGTCCCCCGCGATCCGCGCCACCGTCATGCTCGAGGCGGCCGGCCTCCCCGAGCGGGCCGGGGCCGTGGCCGAGGGGCGCGAGATCGCCGCGGTGGGCGACGGGCCCGCACCCGAGGTCGACTGGGCGCCGATCGCCGATGTGATCGTGCAGGCCACACCCGACGGCATCAGGGTGACCGACCGGACCTCCGTCTCGGTCGAGCGGACCGTCCCGGTCGACTTCTCCTGCGCGGGTCTGGTGTCCGGCGCCGAGGCCGAGCCCACCCCCGTGCCGGGCGCGGTGCTCGAGGTCGACGCCCTGCGCCGCCGCGTCCACCTGGCGGCGTACCAGTGGGGCGTGATCGAGGCCGCGCTGGAGCGCACCGCCGCGTACGCGAGTACCCGTCACCAGTTCGGTCGGCCCATCGGGTCCTTCCAGGCGGTCGCCGCGAGACTGGCCGACGGTTCGATCGACGTCGACGCCGTTCGGCTGAGCACCCTGCGCGCGGCCTTCGAACTCGACGCCTGCGGTGGGGAGCCCGGTGCTCCCGCCCACGCCGCGGTGTCCTCCGCCCACTTCTGGGCCTGCGACGCCGGGCACCGCCTCGCCCACACCGCGGTCCACGTCCACGGGGGCGTGGGGCTCGACCGCTCCGAGCCCGCCCACCGGTACTTCCTCGCCGCCAAGGCCGGGGAGTTCCGCCTGGGCGGGGCCACCCGGCAACTGATCGACCTCGGTGCGGTACTGGCGGCCAACGGTGACCCCTGGGAGTACTCCGCGTGAACGCGCCCGTCCGGACCATCGCGGACGTCGCCGCCGGGCCGTACGCCTCGGTGGCCGAGGCGGTGGTCGCACTGCGCGACGTGCGCGACCGCGGCATCTGGTCCGACGGCGAGCTGACGCCCTGGTCGCAGGCGGTCGGTGCGGTTGCGGTGCGGATCGCGGCGCTGCGGGAGTTGCTCGGCTCATCGTCGACATCTCCGGTGGCATCGTCGCCGGCATCGGCGTCTCCGCCCCACGTCGGGCTGCTCCTGGCCGGCACGCCCGAGTACCTCCACCTGCTCGGAGCGGCCGCGTGCTCGGAGATCGTCGTGGCCGGACTCAACCCCACCCGCCGCGGCGCGGCCCTGGCCCGGGACGCCGCGCTGGCGGACTGCGCGCTGATCCTCACCGACACCGACCACGCCGGGTTGCTCGACGGTCTGCCGATCGACATCCCGGTGATCTCGGTGGACTCCCCGCAGTGGGCTGACCTGCTCGCGCGGCACTCCGACGACTCCGACGCCGTGGCGCCGGACCTCTCCGGAACTCCCGCGGGCCCCGACGACCTGGTCGCCCTGGTCTTCACCTCGGGTACCAGTGGCGATCCCAAGGCGGTACGGATCACCCAGTCCAAGATCTCCGTTCCCGGACGCATGCTGGCCGACAGGTTCGGGATCGGCCCGGACGACTGCGTGTACAGCGCCATGCCGCTGTTCCACTCCAACGCGGTCATGGTGGCCTGGCCGATCGCCCTGTTCACGGGCTGCTCGATCGCGCTGCGCCGCCGGTTCTCCGCCTCCAACTGGCTCGACGACGTCCGCCGCCACGGCTGTACCTTCGCCAACTACGTCGGCGCGCCACTGTCCTACATCCTCGCCACACCGGAGAGGCCCGACGACGCGCACAACCCGATGCGCGTGGTCTACGGCAACGAGGCGCCGGCGGAGGTGCGCCACGAGTTCGCCCGGCGCTTCGGCGTGACCGTCGTCGACGGGTTCGGCTCGAGCGAGGGCGGGGTCTCGGTGTCCCGCACGCCGGACACTCCCGACGCCGCGCTGGGCCCGCTGCCCGCCGGCGTGTCGATCGTCGACCCGGAGACCGGCGCGACGTGTGAGCGAGCCCGGTTCGACCACGCGGGCGTGCTACTCAACGCCGACGAGGCGGTCGGAGAGCTGGTCGCCGACGGGCCGGGCCTCTTCGCCGGCTACTGGGGCGACCCCGCCGCCGACGCCGAACGCATGCGCGGGGGGCGGTTCCATTCCGGAGATCTGGCCTATGTCGACGACGACGGGTGGGTCTACTTCGCGGGCCGATCCGGTGGCTGGATGCGGGTCGACGGGGAGAACCTGGCCGCCGCGCCGGTCGAACGCGTCCTGCGACGCCATCCCGACCTGGTCGAGGTGGGCGTGTACGCCGTGCCGGCGGGCGAGGTGCGCGGCCCGGGCACGATCGGGGACGCCGTCGCCGCGGCGGTCGTCCTGCGGGACGGGGCGGACCCGGTCGAGGTGGCGGCCGGTATGGGCGAGTTCCTCGCCGAGCAGTCCGACCTGGGCCCCAAGCAGTGGCCCTCACTGTTGCGGGTGACCGCGGAGCTGCCGCGCACAGCGAGCTTCAAGTTCCGCTCCCGCGACCTCACCGAGCGGGGCGTGGACCCCGCCGGCGACGGACTGTGGATCCGCGCCGCGGGGTCGACGGGTTTCATTCCCGCCTGACGACCCGGTCGTCGCTCGATCGACCGGGTCGTCAGCAGCTCGTCAGCCCCTCGTCACCGGCTCAGCCGAAGCGGCCGGAGATGTACGCCTCGGTGCGCTCGTCACTCGGGTTCGAGAAGATGGTCGACGTCAGGTCGTACTCCACGAGCACGCCCGTACGGTCACCCGTCCGCTCGTCGGGCAGGGCCGTGAAGAACGCCGTCCGATCTGCGACGCGGCCCGCCTGCTGCATGTTGTGCGTGACGATGATGATCGTGTAGTCGTTGCGCAGCTCCAGCATCAGGTCCTCGATCGCCGCGGTCGCGATGGGGTCGAGCGCGGAACAGGGCTCGTCCATCAGGATGACGTCCGGACGGGTCGCGATAGCCCTCGCGATGCACAGTCGCTGCTGCTGGCCACCCGAGAGTCCGTAGGCCGAGTCCTTCAGCTTGGACTTCACCTCGTCCCAGAGAGACGCCTTCCGGAGACAGTCCTCGACGTGGTCATCCATGTTGTCGATCGACATGCCGGTCACCCGGGGACCGTAGGCGACGTTGTCGAAGATCGACTTGGGGAACGGGTTCGGCTTCTGGAACACCATCCCGATCCGGCGTCGGACCTCGATCGGGTCGACCTTGGCGTCGTAGATGTCCACCCCGTGGTAGAGCACCTGCCCCTCGATCCGAGCGGAACCGATCAGGTCGTTCATGCGGTTCAGGCACCGGAGCACGGTGGACTTACCGCATCCGGAAGGACCGATCAGCGCGGTGATCTCGTTCTTGGCGAAAGTCAGGTCGACATCGTGTACGGCGTGGAAGCCGCCGTAGAACACATTGAGACCCTTGATCGCGAAGACCGGGTGCGCCGGGGCGATCGAGGCGGTCTGGTGAGTCGATGCGTCCGGCGTCCGGATCTCGTGGGACAGCGGCGGCATCCCCGTCGATGTCCGGGAGCGGGCGAGTGGTGTGTTCATCAGATTCTTCCTTTGCATGGTGGGGCCGACATCGGATCAGTTCTCCTGCGTGAAGCGAGCCCGGATCCAGATGGCTATCGAGTTCATGGCCAACAGCATCCCCATCAGGACGACGATCCCCGCCGCGGCGAGCACGTGGAAGTCGGGGTTGGCCTGGCTGCTCCAGTAGTAGATCTGCACCGGGAGAACGGTGAACCGGCCCTCGAAGAAGCCTTCCGGATTGAAGGTCACGAAGGTCGCCGTTCCGATCATGATCAACGGAGCTGCCTCACCGATCGCTCGGGAGAGCGCCAGAATGGTGCCGGTCACGATGCCCGGGATGGCCGAGGGGAGGACCTGGTGCCAGATCGTGCGCCACCTCGTGGCCCCGACCCCCATCGACGCCATACGGATCGACGAGGGCACCGAACGGATCGCTTCCCGGCCCGTGACGATGATCGTCGGGAGGACCAGCATCGTCAGGGTCAACGATCCCGTGTAGATCACCGAACCCAGGCTCAGCCCGCCGCGGTAGATGAACGCCATCCCGAGGATTCCGAACACGATCGAGGGAACGGCCGCGAGATTCTGGACGTTGACCTCGATGAGCCGGACATACCACTTGTCCGGATCGGCGAACTCCTCGAGGTAGACCGCCGCACTAACGCCAAGGGGCACCACCGTGACGACCAGTCCGATCATCACGTAGAGAGTGCCGAAGATGGCCGACTGCACTCCCGAGGTCGCCAGTTGGGTTCGACGACCCGACGGCATCTCCGTGAGCAGATTGAGGTCCAACCGAGGCCATCCCGTGGTCACGGCCCAGGCCAGCACCGCCAGCAACGTCGCGATTGCCACGAAGATGCAGGCGAGGAGCAGTGCTTGGAACATCTGCCCACCCACCCGGCCCGAGCGGGAACCACTCTGCAGATTCGCGAGCGTCACCTCTCGGGCCTGAGTGGTAGCGATGCGATTTCGTGCTGCGGTTTTCACTCGTACTTCTCCCGGAAGCGACGGACCAGCGCGATACTGATCAGGTTCATTGTCAGGGTGAGGACGAACAACAACGCCCCCACCGCGAAGATCACGTTGTAGTCCAGAGTTCCCTGGGAGATGTCTCCCGTTGCGGTGCGCGCGATGAACGCGGTCATCGACAGCACCGATTCGTTGGGCATGAAGGTCAGGTTCGGCGTGGCACCGGCGGCGATCAGGACCAGCATCGTCTCCCCGATGCCGCGGGATATCCCCAGGATGAAGGCCGCCATGATGCCGGACAGCGCGGCCGGCACCACGACGCGGACCGCGACCTGCATTCTCGAGCTGCCCAGGCCGTACGCCGCCTCCCGCAGGCCCGAGGGAACGGCCTGCATGGCGTCCTGGGACACGGAGGCGATGGTGGGGATCAGCATGATGCCCATCACCAAGCCGGCGCTACCCGCGGAGAAGATTCCCGGCGCGTCCCCGAACGGACTGGGAAGGAACGTGGGCCAGACATCCTGGAGGATCGGGGTCACGAAGAGGTAGGCGAACAGCCCGTACGCCACCGTGGGAACACCCTCGAGGACCTCCAATATGGGCTTGAGGATCTTGCGTGCCCGGGGCCCCGCGTACTCACTGAGCCAGATCGCGGCGCCCAGCCCCGCAGGGATGGCGATGAGCAGCGCGTAGAACGTGACGTTGAGCGTTCCCACCACGAGGTTGAGGACATCGAACTCACCCTGTCGGGGCGCCCAGGTCCCGGCCCGGAGGAACTCCCACAGCGCGATATCCGCGAAGAAGTGCCGGGCCGGTCCCAGTAGCGAGATGACGATCCCGATGGTGATGACAACCGAGAGAGCGGCGCAGAACAGGAGCCATCCGATGATGGTCCGTTCGCCCCAGCGCTTACTGCTGGCTGACAGGTCGATCTGTTCGTCAGACTCCGGTGGTCTGGACATGGTGCTGGTCGTCATGCGGCTCCTCGGCGCTCATCCCTCCTGGCAGGTCAGCCGTTGGCGAGCTCGTCGACCTGCTCGTGAGCCTGCTCCTCCTGCTCCTCCGTCAACGGGATGAACAGGGCCTCCTCAGCGATCTCTTCCTGGTTGTCGATGTAGAACTTGAGGAAGGCCACGACCTCCTCGCGCTGCAGGGCCTGGTCGCTCGGGTAGATGTACAGCTGACGACCGAGCGGGTTGTAGGAGCCGTCGCGGACGGTGTCCTGGGTCGGGGCCACGCACTCGCCGGCCTCGTTCTGGATCTCGACGGTCTTCACGGCGTCGCCCGACTCCTCGACGAACGAGAGGGGCACGAAGCCCATGGCCCCGATGCTGCTGGAGACACCGTCGATCGCGGCGTTGTCGTCCTCGCCGATGTCGGTGTAGCGGGCGGTGATGTTGCCCTCTTCGCCGTTGATCGCCTCGGTGAAGTAGTCGTAGGTACCCGAGTCGCTGCCCGGGCCGTAGAGCTGGACCGTCTCGTCCGCCCACTCGCTGTTGACGTCCGACCAGCTGGTCGCCGTGGCGTCGGTGGCCCAGAACTGCGACAACTCCTCCACCGTCAAGCACGTCGCCCAGTCGTTCTCCGGGTTGACGATCACGGCGAGGCCGTCATTGGCCACCGCCACCTGCTCGTACGCGATCCCGTTCGCCTCGCAGTTGGCGATCTCCGACTCCTTGATCGGCCGGGACGCCATCGAGATGTCGGTCTCACCCGCGCAGAACTTCTCGAACCCGCCACCGGTGCCCGAGGTGGCCACCGCGATCTGGACACCGGGGTTCTCGTTCATGAACAACTCGGATGCCGGCACCGTGTGCGGCGTGACCGTGCTGGAACCGTCGATCGAGATCTGACCGGACAGGTCCGATCCCTCACCCTCGGTGCCCGAGGCGCCGTTGGCGTCCTCGCCTCCGCCGCAAGCGGACAGAACGAGAGCGAGTGCGGCTACACCGGACAGCGACGCGGTACGAACAGATGCCTTCATGGCTTCGGTACTCCTGGGTTTTCTCAGTGGGACACCAAGAACCTAGGTGCTCATACCAACCAACTGACGATTCCAATCTGAACAGGAGCTGAACGACTGATGCCTTCTTGGGGGCTCCCGGGGAGCCGGTCGCGTGCCGGCCGGCCACCGCGCCGCACCCCGGTCGAGTACTGTCATCGCGATCACGACGGGATCGCGCTCGATCAGGAGGCCTGGTGGGACCGAACACAGATGCACCGACCGAGACCGGAGGGGACGCGGACGACTTCGGCGTCCCCGCGCTACCCGAGAAGCCGCTGCTCCGAGGGTGGATCCACGCCGGGACTCTGCCCGTGGCCATAGTCCTCGGCGTGGTCCTCACCGTCCTCGCGGACGGGACCGCGCTGAAGTGGGCGTGCGCGGTGTTCCTGGCCACGTCGTCGCTGCTCTTCGGAATCTCGGCCCTCTACCACCGCCGTACCTGGAACCCGGAGGCCACCGCGCTGCTGCGCAGGCTGGACCACTCCAACATCTTCCTGCTCATCGCGGGCACGTACACGCCCATGACGGTCGCCGCGCTCGATCCCCCGGCCAGCACGATCCTGCTGGCGATCGTGTGGACCGGGGCTCTGGTCGGTATCGCGTTCCGCCTGTTCTGGCTGTCAGCGCCCCGGTGGTTGTACGTGGTGCTGTACATCGTCCTGGGGTGGACCGCGGTGTGGTTCGCAGGTGACCTCGTCGAGGCCAACCTCGTGGGGGTCGCACTCGTGGTCGCTGGCGGCGTGGCCTACACGGGCGGGGCCGTGGTCTACGGCCTCAAGCGGCCGAATCCCGTTCCCGGGGTCTTCGGCTTCCACGAGGTCTTCCACACCTGCACGGTCATCGCCTTCGCCTGTCACTGGGCGGCGATGCTGTTGTTCATCACTCAGGCCTGAGCGGCCCCACGGCGCGGACGGCCATCCGCGCCCGCGCCTGCTCAGGGGTCAGCCGAGCGTGCCGCGCAGACGCTCCACCGCCGCCTCGTACTCGGTCACGATCTGCGCCATCGTCTCGGCGACGGGGACGACGCCCTCGAGTGAACCGATGATCTGCCCTGCGGGCATGGCCACCACGCCGGGATCCTGAGACGCCGAGATCCGCTGGTGCGCCTCCGCGACGAGGATGTTCTGCAGCGGCATCGGCAGCGGGCTCGGGGCGCCCTCGGCCGCCCACGCCTCGGTCCACTTGCTCTTGAGCAGTCGCGCGGGCTTGCCCGAGTAGATTCGGGTGCGGACGGTGTCCGCGCTGGTGGCCGCGACGAGCGCCTCCTGCATCGCCTTCGAGCCACCGTCATCGCCGTACTCGGCGGCGGTGAGCCACCGGGAACCCATCCACGCCCCCTCGGCGCCCATGCCGATCGCGGCGGCGACCTGCGAGCCACTCCCGATCCCACCGGCGGCCAGCACGGGCGCGCGACCGTCGAGCGCGGCGACGATCTCCGGCACCAGAACGAGGGTCGCGACCTCGCCGGTGTGGCCGCCGGCCTCCCCGCCCTGGGCGATCACGATGTCGACGCCGTTGTCCACGTGCGCGATCGCGTGCTTCTTCGCACCGGCGAGCGCCGCGACCTTGATCCCGTTGGCGTGCGCGAGGTCCACGATGTGCTTGGGCGGTGAGCCGAGCGCATTGGCGATGAGCACCGGGCGGTGCTTGAGCGACATCTCGACGTGCGCCTCGGCGACCGAGTGGAGCCACCCCAGGACACCGGCGTTGTGCTCGGCGTCGTCGCCCAACGGCGGCACCCCGAGGTCGTCCAGGACCCGGGAGACGAACGCCTTGTGCTCCTCGGGGATCATCGCGGCGATGTCGGTGGTGCTGCCCTCGGTGGGCACCTTGTTGGGCATGACGATGTCCACGCCGTAGGGTTTGCCGTCCGTGTTCTCGTCCATCCAGGTCAGGACCTCGTCGAGCTCGGCCGCGTCGTTGTAGCGGACGCACCCGAGGACGCCCATGCCGCCGGCGCGCGTCACCGCTGCGGCGACCGCCTTGGACGGGGTGAAGGCGAAGACCGGGTACTCGATCCCGAATTCCTCCGCGAGGGGGGTACGGATGCTCACTTGCTGATCTCCTGGCTGTCGTCTGCGGGGCGGGACGCGGCGATCTCCGCGGCCCATCGGTAGTCGGGCTTGCCCGCGGGATTGCGCTTGACCGATTCCTCGACCCACAGCGCTCGCGGGCACTTGTAGCGGGCGATCTCCCGCCGCGCGTGGTCGTTCAGCTCGTCGATCGGCGGACACTTGCCGTCGCGCGTGTGGAGAACGGCGGCGACCTTGTGGCCCATCCGCTCGTCGGGGACGCCGATTACGAGCGCGTCGTACACGTCGGGGTGCGTCTTGAGGGCGGCCTCGACCTCCTCCGGGTGGACCTTCTCGCCTCCGGTGTTGATGGAGACCGATCCGCGGCCGAGCATCGTGACGGTGCCGTCCTCCTCGACCCGGGCGTCGTCACCGGGGATCGAGTAGCGATTCCCGCCGTACGTCTTGAACGTGGCCGCTGTCTTGACCTCGTCCTTGTAGTACCCCACCGGGATGTGCCCGGTGCGCGCGACCTTGCCGATGACATCGGAACCGGGCTGGACCTCGTTGCCCTCGGAGTCGAGGACCGTGGTCTCCCCGTCGATCTTCACGCGGGGTCCACCGGTGTGGGTCTTGCCCTTCTCCGCGAGCGCGATGCCCGAGAAGCCGGTCTCGGAGGACCCGATCGAGTCCGAGAGCATGACGTTCGGGAACGCCTCGATGAACTGGTCCTTGACCGAGGGCGAGAACAGGGCCGCGGAGGACCCGATGTAGAACAACGACGACGAGTCGTACTTCTCCGCGTCCCATTCCTCGATCAGTGGACGCGCCATGGCGTCCCCCGTGATGAACAGGAGATTGATCTTGTGCTCGGTGACGGTCCGCCAGACGGTCTGGGCGTCGAACTCCGGGATGAGCACGCTGGTGTGGCCCGCGAACAGCGCCATCAAGATCGCCCACTGGGCGCCGCCGTGGATGAGCGGGGGCAGGGCGGCGCGGACCAGCACGCCCCCGTCGACCGCCTTGTTCGCCAGCTCCCACTCGTCCGCGACCTTCTCGCCGGTGAGGAAGTCGATGCCGCCGCCGAGGACCATGAACACGTCCTCCTGACGCCACATCACCCCCTTCGGGGAGCCCGTGGTGCCGCCGGTGTAGAGCATGTAGATGTCGTCGTTCGAGCGTTCGCCGAAGTCGCGCTCGGGAGACTGCGCCGCCAGCGCGTCGTCGTAGTGCGCGACGGAGACCCCGTCGGGCGTCTGCGGGTCAGGGGTGTCGGTGCCGTCCTCGATGACCAGGCAGTGACGCACCCCCGGTGTGTTGGGAAGGGCCTGTGCGAGCACGTCCGAATAGCGGCGCTCGTGGACCACCACGACGGAGTCGGAGTTGTCGAGTAGGTACTCGAGCTCGGCCGGGACGTACCGGTAGTTGACGTTGACCATCACGGCGCGGATCTTGAAGATCGCGACCATCGCCTCGACGGCCTCGATGGTGTTGCGGCTGTACACCGCCACCTTGTCGTCGGGCCCGACGCCGACGGACCGTAGGTGGTGGGCGAGCCTGTTGGCCCGCTCCTCCAGTTCCCTGAAGGTGAACGATCGACCCTCCTGGACCAGGACGACCCGGTCCGGAACGCGATCGACACTGTGCTCGACGAGATCTCCGATGGTGTACGCCATACTCCCAAAGTAGAACGTGTTACCGTCGGCCGTGGGCGAAAGCCGTGAACCCGTGTAACTAATTTTTGGAGGCCCGATGACCCGCGTCGAGACGCCCGAGGACCAGCACCTGCTCACCGAGCGGCGCGGCCACGTCCTGATCGTCACCATGAACCGACCCGAGGCCCGCAACGCCCTGTCCGGCCCGATGATGCGCGGCATGGAGGCGGCGTGGGACCTGGTGGACTCCGATCCGGACATCCGTGCGTGCATCCTGACCGGCGCGGGCGGGTACTTCTGCGCGGGCGCGGACCTCAAGGCCATGAACAGAGACGCTCCGGGCGACAAGTTCGCCGGCGGCGGCTGGGACCTGACCCGTCTGCCCGCGTTGCTCAAGGGGCGCCGGCTGAGCAAGCCGCTCATCGCCGCTGTCGAGGGCCCGGCGATCGCCGGCGGGACCGAGATCCTGCAGGGCACCGACATCCGGGTCGCCGGACGCTCCGCGAAGTTCGGCGTCTCCGAGGCCCGCTGGGGCCTGTACCCCCTCGGCGGCTCCGCGGTGCGGCTCGTGCGTCAGATCCCGTACACCGTCGCGATGGAGGTCCTCATGACGGGCCGCCATCTCACCGCCGAGGAGGCGGAGCGGTTCGGGCTGATCGGCCACGTGGTCGAGGACGGCTCCGCCCTGGACAAGGCACTGGAGATCGCCGAGCTCATCACCGCGAACGGGCCCCTCGCGGTGCAGGGGATGATCGAGACGATCCGACGCACCGAGGGCATGCACGAGGAGGAGGCCTTCCGCGTCGACGCCGAGGTCGGCGGGCGGGTCTTCGCCTCGGCCGATGCGAAGGAGGGCCCTCGCGCGTTCGCGGAGAAGCGCAGGCCCGAGTTCCGCGGGGAGTGACCGGGCGCCCGGCCCCGACTAGAGACCCAGTCGGGTCCGGGCCTTCATCGCCCCGAGGTACCCCGAGGCCAGCCTCTTCTTGCCGGCCGTGAACGGGGGCGCCAGGAACCCGGAGACGTTGACGTCGTAGGAGTGCATCGCGACGGCCCGCTCGTGGGTGAACGTCCGGAATCCGTAGTGCCCGTGGTAGCCGCCCATCCCCGAATTGCCGACCCCGCCGAACGGGATGGCCGGGGAGGCCATCCCGATGCCGAAGTCGTTGCCGTAGATATTTCCCGAGCGGGTGCGGTCGGCCACGGTGTCGAAGCGGCCGTTCTTCTGGCCGTACCAGTACAGGACCAGCGGGCTGGGCCGCTCGTTGATGTAGCGGACCGCCTCGTCGAGGCTCCGGTACCCGAAGACCGTGAGGACTGGCCCGAACACCTCGTCCGAGTCGATTTCCATCTCGGGCGTCACGCCGGTGAGCAGGGTGGGTGCGATCTTACGGACGCCCGCGTCCGGCAACCGCTCCCCCGCCGGGGCGGCGTCGCGCCTGACGGCGCCCTTGGCCACGGCGTCGTCGATCAGTCCGACGATGCGCTCGTAGTTGGACGTGTTGACGATCGCGGTGTACTCGGGGTTGCCCACGATCGCCGGCAGGGTCCGACGCCAGTGGTCCAGGACGGTGTCGCAGAACGCCTCCAGCTCGGCCTCGGGAACGAAGACGTAGTCCGGGCACATGCACACCTGGCCGCCGTTGACCATGCGGGAGGCCGCGATGCCCCGCGCGGCTCGGTCGAGGTCGGCACTGGTGTCCACGATGACGGGGTTCTTGCCGCCCAGTTCGAGGGTGACCGGCGTGAGGTTGTCTGCGGCGTCCTTGGCCACGGACCTGCCGACGCCCGGGGAGCCGGTGAAGAACAGGTGGTCGAAGGGCAGAGTGGAGAAATCCGAACCGCGGCCGTGTTCCGGCCCCGCGACGGCCAACTCGTCGACGGCGAAGTACTCGGGCGCCCGGCTGCAGAGCACCTCGGTCGTGCGCGCTGTGACCGACGACGGCCGGATCATCACCCGGTTGCCCGCGGCGAGCGCCGACCCGGCCGGCACGATCGTCAGGTACAGGGGGAAGTTCCAGGGGCCGATGATCCCGACGACCCCCTTGGGATCATGGCGGACCTGTTGGATGAAGCCGACCCGGTCGAGGGCCTGCGAGACCCGTGTGGGTTTCATCCACTTCTTCAGATGGCCGCGCTGGTGGTCGAGGTCCGGGATGGAGGAGGCGATGTCCGTGAGAAGCGAGAGGGTCTCGGGCCGTGAGCCGTAGTCCTCGCGGATCGCCTCGGTGAGTTCGGCCGCGTTGTCCAGGACGAGGTACTTGAGCCGCTGGATCCGATCGCGCCGTATCCCGGCCTCGGGCTGCGGGTCGGCGAGGAACGCCTGCTGCTGCCGCTCGAGGATCTGGGCGAGCGTGAGATCACGGGCGGTCGGGGTTCTGGTCATGCGTCCAGGGTAGTGACCGCCCCGCGTGGCCGGTGGGCAACCGGGCCAGCGGGCATCCGCCCTGGAGGACTCAGCGGGCGTCCGCCCAGTACGGGTCCTTGAGCTTGCGCTTGACCAACTTGCCGTTGGCCTGCCGGGGCAGCTCCTCCACCACGTCGATCGACCGCGGCATCTTGAACTTGGCCAGTCGGCCGGAGAGGTCGTCGAGGATCTGCGCCTTGAGCTCGTCGGATTCGACGTAGCCCTCGGCCAGCTCCACCACGGCCTTGACCTCCTCACCCCAGTCGGCGTGCGGGATTCCGAACACCGCCACGTCGCGGACGGCCTCGTGGCGGGTCATCTCCGACTCGATCTCGGCCGGGTAGATGTTCACACCGCCGGAGATGATCATGTCGTTCTTGCGGTCGCACAGGAACAGATAACCGTCGGAGTCCACGTAGCCGATGTCGCCCATGGTGAACAACTCGCCCACGTAGGTCTTCGCTGTCTTCTCCGCGTCCTGGTGGTACTCGAACTTCGACCCGTGCATCTGGAGGTAGACGTTGCCCGTCTCGCCGGCGGGGAGTTCGTTGCCGTCGTCGTCGAGGATCTTCAGGGTGGTGGTCTTCCACGGCCGACCCACGCTACCGGGCTTGCGCAGCCACTCCTCGCCCGTGATGGTGCAACCACCGCCCTCGGTTCCGGCGTAGTACTCGGTGAGGACGGGCCCCCACCAGTCCAACATCGCCTGCTTGACGTGCTTCGGACACGGGGCCGCGCCGTGGACGATCGTCCGGAGGCTCGACACGTCGTACTTCGCGCGCACGTCCTCCGGCAGCTCGAGCAGGCGCGAGAACTGGGTCGGGACCATGTGGGACTGGGTCACCCCGTGGGCGTCGATGAGACGCAGCATCTCCTCCGGGGACCACTTGTCCATGAGCACCACCGTCTGCCCCAGGTTGAGCGAGATGGCGACGAAGTTGAGCACGGCCGTGTGGTAGAGCGGCGAGCCGCAGATGTGCACGTTGTCCGCGGCCTGGATGCCGAAGCCGGCGAAGAAGAAGTAGTTGGGAACCGTCACCTGGTCGGGAGAGGCGCCGGTCAGAGGCCTGCGCACGCCCTTGGGGCGACCGGTGGTGCCCGAGGTGTAGAGCATCGGGGCGCCGAGGGTACGGCCCGACGGCAAGGGGTCCTCCCCCTCGGCCGGGACGGCGAGCTCGGAGAGCGGCCGGAAACCCGGGACGTCGCCGATCGCGTAGCAGCGGGCGGGTTCGAGTCCGGCCTCGGCGGCGGCGGTGGTGGCCACGTCGGCGAACCTCTCGTCGGCCACGAAGACCGTCGAGCCCGAGTTCTCCAGGATGTAGGCCACCTCGGGCCCCGTCAGGTGCCAGTTGGCGGGGGCCACGTAGAGACCGATCTCGAGTGCGGCGAAGTAGACCTCGAGGAAACCGATACTGTTCGGCGCCATCAGGACGATCCCGTCCCCGGCCCCCAGACCCAGCGCGCGCAGTCCCCGCGCGTGGCCGTGCGCCGCGTCCGCGAGCTCGCCGAAGGTCACCTGGCGGCCGGAGGCCTCGATCACGGCGACGCGGTCCGGGTCGGCCTCGGCGATCCGGTAGACACTGGTCACGTACTCCCCGGTCCGGTCGTTCAGGACTCCGGTCTCGGTGGGAATGGTGGGTGTGGGTGCACTCATACGACCCATAGTAGAACCTGTTCTATTCCTGCGGCGGGCTTTCCCCGCCTAGTCTTGCGATCATGCCCTCCGACTCGCGTGCCCGTCATCTCGCCGCCGCCGCATCTGCCCTGGTCACGGCAGTGGCGCTCACCGCATGCAGCACTGTTGACACCGACACCGACACCGCCCGGTCGGAAGCGACCTCCGAGCTGAGCGCGACCGCGGAGCCGGGCGCCACCTCACCGTCGGGCGCGAACTCACAGTCGGCAGACGCCACCGTCGACGGCGTGCCGGTCGACGACGCCGCCCGGGCGATCAGCAACGAACTCATCGGCGTCCTCGCGGCGGTCCCGGACGAACTGGGCGACGTGGAGGTGGATCTCCTCCAGCTCTATCCCGATTACGTGAGCCTGGTCTACGTGGACCCGGACGAACCGGACACCCGATACCGCGTGGAGTTCCGGGACTCGGCCTGGTCCCCGCCCATGAGCATGCGCAGGCCGGATGTCGGAGCCCCCCTACCGCTGGACGCGATCGATCCGGAGACCCTTCGGGTGGCGTTCGAGGCCACGCCGGGACTGCTCGAGATCGACGATGCGCGACTGAGCCACGTGTCCATCTCGCCGGACGAGAGCGGCCAGACCGACATCCTGATCGCGCTCGCCACTGACGTTTCGCTCGGTCGGGCGACCTTCGGCCCCGACGGTCAGGTGCGCGAGATTCAGGCCCCCCTGTGACCTGATCCTCCGCACCGCAGCCCGGATGCCCGGCCGGTCAGCCGATGAGCCTCCCGAGCTGCTCGACCTCCTCGACCGAGCGGGCGGTCACCACGAGCATGGTCACGCCCGCGGCCTCCCACTCGGCGATCTGCGACCGCACCGAGTCCTCGTCGCCGATGATCGCGGTGGCCTCGACCATCTCGTCCGGCACCGCCGCCGCGGCCTCCTCCTTGCGCCCGGAGCGGAACAGTTCGGTGATGCGGTCGACGTCGTCGGCGAAGCCCATCCGGCGGAACGCCTCGGCGTGGAAGTTCTTCTCCTCCGCGCCCATGCCGCCGGCGTAGAGCGCGGTGAACGGCTTGTACGCGTCGAGGACCGCGCGCCGATCCTCCGTTATGTGGAGCTGGCACAGGAACGCCACCTCGAAGTCCTCCCGGGTACGCCGCGCGCCGGGTCGGGCGAAGCCCTCGTCGAGCCACGCGTTGAACTCGTGCGCGGTCCGCGGCGAGGCCAGGAACCCCAGCCACCCGTCCGCGATCTCGGCGGCGAGTGCGACGTTCTTGGGGCCCTCGGCCCCCAGCCAGATGGGCACGTCCTCGCGCAGCGGGTGGAGGATCGACTTGAGCGGTTTGCCCAGCCCGGAGGCGCCCGGCCCCTGGTAAGGCAGGGCGTATGCCGGACCGTCGGAGGTCACGGGGCCCTCGCGGCGGAGCACCGCGCGGATGATGTCGATGTACTCCCGCGTCCGGGCCAGCGGCTTGGCGAACGGCTGGCCGTACCAGCCCTCCACCACCTGCGGACCGGAGACGCCCAGACCCAGGCAGAACCGGCCGCCGGAGAGGTGGTCCAGGGTCATGGTGCTCATCGCGGTGGCCGTGGGCGTACGGGCGGAGAGCTGCACCACCGCCGTGGACAGGCGGATGCGTTCGGTGAGCGAGCCGTACCAGGCGAGCGGGGTGAACGCATCCGAGCCCCAGGCCTCGGCGGTGAAGACGGTGTCGAACCCCGCCTTGTCCGCGGCCACCACGAGGTCGGCGTGGGTGGTGGGCGGCTGGGCGCCCCAGTATCCGAGCTGCAAGGCGAATTTCATGGGCACCAGTGTGACCCAGACCGCCCCGCGACGGTGTCCGGCTCACGAAAAGTCACACACGGCACAGTGGAACGTGTTCTACTTGTGGCGTGACATCCAGAGAGATCGTTGTCGACATCACCCCGCCCGACGAGGCCGTGCTCGAGGCCCCGCTCGCCCCGTCCTTCGACTACACGCGGTCGACCGGACCGGTCCTGGGCGCGTTCTTCACCGGCCTGCGCGACCGCCGACTCGTGGGGGTCCGCGACTCCCGCGGCGCCGTGCACCTGCCACCGGTGGAGTTCGACCCCCACACGCACGAGGCCCTGACGGACTTCGTCGAGGTCGGCTCGGGGACCGGGATCGACGGCGTCGTCGTCGTCTGGACCTGGGTTCGGCAACCCACCGACGTCAATCCGCTCGACTCGCCGTTCGCCTGGGCCCTGGTCCGGTTCGACGGCGCCGACACCGCCATCCTGCTCCCCCTCGCCGCCGACGGCCCCGAGGACGTGAGCTCGGGGATGCGCGTGCGGCTGCGGTGGTCCGCCGAGCGGACCGGGACCATCCACGACATCGCGTGCGTGGTCCCCGTGGACGTGGCGGGTGGAGACGACCCGGGCGACGACGACGAGGTTGCGCAGACCTCGGGGGACGAGCCCGTCACCATGGTCGTCACCCCGATCGGACTCTCGGTGACCCACACGGCGGGGCCCGCCGAGAGCGAGTTCCTCCGGGCGATCGTGCAGGGCCGCGTGCTCGGGCGGCGCCGATCCAACGGACCCGAGGTCTACGTCCCGCCGCGCGACTACTGCCCCTCGGACGGTGTGGCCATGGGCGAGTACGTGGAGGTCGCCGGCGTCGGCACGGTGACCACGTTCGGGATCGTCAACGTGCCGTTCGCCGGCCAGGAGATCAAGCCGCCCTACGTCACCGCGTACATCCTCCTGGACGGGTCCGACGTCCCCATCCAGCACCTGGTTCTCGGCTGCGAGGCCTCGGAGGTGCGCATGGGCATGAGGGTGCGCGCGGTCTGGACACCCGAGGCCGACCGCCCGGCCTCGATGAAGGCCATCACGCACTTCGAGCCGACCGGCGATCCCGACGCCGACCCCGACACCTACGCCGATCACCTGTAGAGGACACCCGTGACCCCCACCGCACCCCGGGACGTGGCCGTCGTCGGTTTCGCCCACGCCCGACACACAGAGTCCACCTTCGGCACCACCAACGGCGTCGAGATGCTCGCGCCCGTCTTCGCCGAGTGTTACCGGCAGACCGGACTGGACCGCACCGACATCGAGTTCTGGTGCTCCGGTTCCTCCGACTACCTCGCCGGCCGGGCCTTCTCGTTCATCTCCGCCGTCGACACCATCGGCGCGTTTCCCCCCATCTGCGAGTCGCACGTGGAGATGGACGCCGCCTGGGCGTTCTTCGAGGCCTACCTCAAGATCGCCACCGGCCAGGCCGACACCGCGCTGGTCTACGGGTTCGGCAAGGCCTCGGCGAGCACCGACCTCGACTCGGCGCTGGCGCTGCAGCTCGACCCGTACACCGTGGCCCCGCTGTGGCCCGGCCGCCACCACATGGCCGCGTTGCAGGCCCGCGCGGGAATCGACGCCGGCAAATGGTCCGAGGAAGAGATGGCGTCTGTGGCCGCCCGCGCCACCGGCCGGGACGAGCGGGAGCTCCTCGCCGAGCCGTATGTGGCGGACCCGCTGCGCCGACACGACTGCCCGCCGGTCACCGACGGCGCCGGCGCGATCATCCTCGCCTCCGGCGACCGGGCCCGGGAGCTGGTCGACACCCCGGCCTACGTCACCGGGATCGAGCACATCGCCGACTCCGCCGAGTTCGGGGCCCGCGACCTCACCGACTCCCCCTCGGCCCGCGCCGCCGCCGCGCGCGCCACCCGGTCCTCGGGCGAGCGCCCCGATCTCGGTGGAGTGACCGTCGCCGAGCTGCACACCCAGTACACGCACCAGGAGCTGCTCCTACGTGCCGCGCTGGGGATCGGCGACCACGTGGCCGTGACCCCGTCCGGCGGATCGTTGCTCGCGGACCCGCTGTTCTCCGCCGGGCTCGAGCGCATCGGCTACGCCGCCAACGACGTCATGGAGGGCCGTACCGAACGCGCCCTCGCGCACGCCACCAGCGGACATCTGCTCCAGCAGAACCTCATCTGCCTCCTGGAAGGACGCCCCGCATGAGCGCCCACAGCACCGGTCTCCCCGCGGCCGTTCTCGGCACCGGCCAGACCCACCACGTCGCCAGGCGTACCGACGTCTCCATGGCCGGCCTCTGCCGCGAGGCGATCGACGCCGCCATGGACGACGCCGGCGTGGGGTGGGACGACATCGACGCGGTGATCGTGGGCAAGGCCCCCGACCTGTTCGAGGGCGTGATGATGCCCGAGCTCATGATGGCCGACGCGCTCGGCGCGGTCGGCAAGCCGCTCCTGCGCGTCCACACCGCCGGCTCGGTCGGCGGTTCCACCGCCGTGGTGGCCGCCTCTCACATCCAGTCCGGCCGCTACCGTCGCGTGCTGGCCGTGGCGTGGGAGAAGCAGTCCGAGTCCAACGCCATGTGGGCCCTCAGTCTGCCCGTGCCGTTCACGGCCCCCGTCGGGGCGGGTGCCGGCGGTTACTTCGCCCCGCACGTGCGCTCCTACATCCGCACCACCGGGGCCCCTGAGCACGTCGGCGCGATGGTGGCGGTCAAGGACCGGCTCAACGGGTCCATCAACCCCCACGCCCACCTCAAGCAGCCCGACCTCACCGTGGACAAGGTGTTGCAGGGGCAGATGCTGTGGGACCCCATCCGGTTCGACGAGACCTGCCCGTCCTCCGACGGCGCCTGCGCGATCGTCCTCGGTGACGCCGAGGCGGCCGAAGCGGTCGAGGCCACCGGCCGGAACGTCGCCTGGGTGCACGCCACCGCGCTGCGCACCGAGCCCGGTACCTACGCGTTCCGCAACTACCGCAACCCGCAGGCCGGCCGCGACGCCGCCGCCGCGCTGTGGGCCGAGGCCGGGATCACCAATCCGGCCGAGGAGATCGACGCGGCCGAGATCTACGTCCCCTTCTCCTGGTTCGAGCCCATGTGGCTGGAGAACCTCGGGTTCTGCGGGGAGGGCGAGGGCTGGCGCATGACCGAGTCCGGTGCCACCGCGCGCGACGGGTCCCTGCCCGTCAACCCGTCCGGCGGTGTGCTGTGCTCCAACCCGATCGGCGCGTCCGGCATGCTGCGCTTCGCCGAGGCCGCCCGGCAGGTCATGGGCCGCGCCGACGAGCACCAGGTCCCGGGGGCGCGCAAGGCCCTCGGCCACGCCTACGGCGGCGGGTCCCAGTACTTCTCCATGTGGGTGGTCGGAACGGAGCGCAAGGAATGAGCAACCCCTACCTGGGCGAGGACGGCATGTACCGGCCGCTCGAGATGAGTGACGCAGCGCTCGCGAGTCCCGCCTACGCCGCCGCGCGCCGTTCCTGGGCCGCGACCAACACCGGCGACCGCGACGCCTGGATCGCCGGGTGGAACCCCGAGGGCACAATCGAGGATCCCGTGGGGCCGTCGATGTTCGACGCCGAAGGCATCGGTCACACCGGCACCCAGCGGCTCCTGGAGTTCTGGGAGAAGGCCGTGGCCACCCCGGACCACATCGAGTTCCGGTTCGACCGCGGGATCGCCGCGGGCGACGAACTCCTCTGCGTCGGCACCATGCGCACCCACATGGGCTCCAGCATCATGGAGATCGACATCGCCGTGGACTACCGCGTCGACTCCCAGGGTCGGCTCGTGAACCTACGCGCATTCTGGGAACAGGACGTGGCCATGGCCTCGGGTCTGCGACCGCTGACCGACGACGACCGCGCTGCCATCGCCGGTGCCGTCAAGAAGGACGCCTGACATGAGCCGCGTAGTGGACGCCGAGTTCTCCGTCCCCATCTCCTTCTCCCCGGTCGATCAGATCATCGACATCGCCCGCGGTGCCGAGGCCGCCGGCTTCGACCGGATCGTCCTGCCCGACTCGTTGTTCCACCCGCGGCGCCAGGACGAGGACTACCCGTACACCCCCGACGGCTCGCGCATGTGGGATGAGAACACCCAATGGGTCGAACCGCTCATCGCGTCCGCAGCCATGGGCGGGGCCACCTCGACCATCCGCTTCTGCCCGCAGGTACTCAAGGTCGGCCCGCGCAATCCACTGCTGCTCACCAGGCAGGTGGCGTCGGTGGCGCTGCTCACCGGAAACCGGTTGGACCTGGGCGTGGGCATCGGCTGGGACCCCAACGAGTTCGAGTGGTGCGGCGCGCCGTTCAAGGGCCGCGGAAAGCGCACCGACGAGTCGCTGGCGATCATGCGCCAGGCCCTGCGGGGTGAGTGGATGGAGTTCCACGGCCAGCACTTCGACTTCGACGAGCTGATCTTCACCCCCGCACCGAGCGAGCAGGTGCCGTTCTACGTGGGCGGCCACACCGAGATCGCGCTCAAACGGGCCGCACGCGTGGGCCAGGGGTGGACCAGCGCCATGATGGGCTACGACGAGATCGTCACCACCGTCCGGCGGCTGGGCGAACTCCTCGAGGCCGACGGTCGCTCGCTGGCCGACCGCGGCGACGGCAGGCCCTTCGCCATCCAGGTCGTCTGCCTCGACCGCTTCGGCACCCGGGGCTTCACGGAGCTGGCCGAGGCCGGGGTCACCGACATCATCGTGATGCCCTGGATGGTCGACGGCCACGGGTTCGACTGCTCCACCGAACAGAAGCTCGAGTCCATCGCCGCCTTCGGCGAGAAGTACGGTCTCGGTTCCTCCGGGCACTGAACTGCTCCCCGCCGACTCGGGGATCAGGCGGGGACGTGCTGCGAGATGTCCGCCAGGCAGGCGAGGACCTCCCGGTGGGTGTCCTCCGTGGCCTCCAGGTGCATGAGGTGCCCCGCCGGTGACGCGATCGCGCGGACCATCCGGACATCGTCGTGATGACGCCCCAGCTTGGAGAGCGGATCCCGGCCGTGAAAGCCCTCGAGGTCCGGGTCGTGCTCGGAGTAGAGGAAGTAGAACGGCACGGGATTGGTCTGCCGCTCGAACTCCTTGCGGGCGAACCACGACACGTCCATCGCCCGGTACCACTGCAGCGGACCCGCGAACCCCGTGCGGGCGTACTCGGCCTCGTAGACGTCCATCTCCTCCACCGAGAACCACCGCCACGGAAGCGGCGGAGCCTCGGGCAGCGCCTCGAGATAGGTCGACCCCGGGGGGTGCTGCCAGACGTCGAGATAGTGGTACTCCGCGGACAGCGCGTGGAAGACCCGGGTGAGGAACTCGCGCTCGCGACCGGCGAGATCGGCCTCCGCCACTCCCGGCTGCGTGAAGTAGTTCAGGTGCAGGAAGTGCTTCTCGGCCAACATCGCCGAGCCCTCCAGCGGCGGCACCGACCCGGCGGTACCCATGAACGGGTTCTCCATCCCGATCACCGCGCGCACCCGCCCCGGTTCCAGGTGGCACGTGTCGTACGCGACGCCCGCGCCGAAATCGAAGCCCACCACCACCACGCGCTCCGCGCCTTCGGCGTCGCACACCGCCAGGAGGTCGTCGACCACCTCGCGCGGCGAGTAGGCCTCTACCTCGGCCGGCGCGTCCGAACCCCCCATGCCTCGCAGGTCGGGTGCGATGACCCGCCACCCGGCGGCGGCGAGGACGGGGATCATGCGGTGCCAGGTGTACCAGAAGTGTGGGAACCCGTGGACGAGGACCACGGTGCCCGGGTAGCCGTCCGCGGATGCAGGCTGGCCGTCCGCGGATGCGGTGTCCGGTTCGGCGACGACGTAGTGGAGACGAACGCCGTCGCGGTCGACGTAGCGGTGGTCGAGCATGCCGTTCACACTGCCTCTTCCCGCCTCCGCCCGACGGGGTTCAGCCGAATCGGTGGAGCCTTTCCGGGGACGACGACGAGGCCCGCCCGGAGAGAACCGACGGCCCCGACCAGGCCTGGCGGGAAGGCGGGGTCGGGGCCGTGGGCCGGGACGCGTGTGGGGCTCGGGTCAGCGCATGACCGGGCACTTGTAGTCGACCGACCACTCGGTGATGCCGTTGAGCCACCCCGAACGGATGCGGGACGGCTCCCCGAGGGCCTCCAGGTTGGGGAGGTGATCGGCGATGGCGTTGAAGATCAGTTCGATCTGCAGCCTCGCCAGGTTCGCCCCGATGCAGTAGTGCGGGCCGTTCCCGCCGAAGCTCAGGTGCGGGTTGGGGTCGCGCAGGATGTTGAACGAGAAGGGGTCGGAGAAGACGTCCTCGTCGAAGTTCGCCGAGCCGTACATGATGGCGGCGCGGTCGCCCTTCTTCATGGTCACGCCACCGATCTCGACGTCCTCGGTGGCGGTGCGCTGGAACGAGGTGATCGGCGAGGCCCAGCGGAGGATCTCGTCGTAGGCGGTCGCGGGGCGCTCGGCCTTGAACAGCTCCCACTGGTCGGGGTTGTCGAGGAAGGCGACCATCCCGTGTGTGGTGGCGTTCCGGGTGGTCTCGTTGCCGGCCACGGCCAACAACACCACGAACCAGCCGAACTCGTCGGCGGTGAGCCTCTCGCCGTCGATGTCGGCCTGGATGAGCTTGGTGACCAGGTCGTCACGGGGATCGATCTCACGCTTGGCCGCGAGTTCCTGCGCGTAGGACAGGACCATGGCGTTGGCCATCTGCGACTCCTCGACCTTGCCGGGCACGTCGTAGCTGGTCATCTGGTTGGACCATTCGAAGATCTGATGCCGGTCCTCGAGGGGGATGCCGATGAGCTCGGCGATCGCCTGCAGAGGCAACTCGGAGGCCACCTCGGTGATGAAGTCGCCGCTGCCCTTGGCCGCCGCCGTCTCGACGATGACCCGCGCCTTCTCGGCGAGGTGGTCGCGGAGCTTCTCGATGTTGCGCGGGGTGAAGCCCTTGGAGATGGTGCGCCGGTACTTCTTGTGCTCTTCGCCGTCCTGGTTGATGAACAGCAGGCGGGTCAGTTCGACGATCTCGCGCTCGGTGCCCGGCGCGAAGCGCGGGATCGCGGTGTTCTCGAACGTGGAGAACACCTCGTTGGTACGACGCGAGATCTCCTTGACGTCCTCGTGCTTGGTGACCACCCAGTACCCGTGGTCGTCGAAGCCGTCGGCCCCGGGCTCGTTGGAGCACCACCGGATCGGTTCGGTGCGCCGGAGATGAGCCCACTCCGGATGCGGGAGCCGCTTCTCGTAGAGCTCCGGGTCCGTGAAGTCGAAACCTTCGGGGATGGTGACTGCCTGCACTGGTACTCCTTGACCGCGTCGGATGCGTCTCGTGCTCGTCGACCGACGACCCCGGGATACTGCGAACCCGGGACCCGAGCGGTAATCTAGAACACGTTCCACCCACCATACTAGAACACGTTCCCCCCGGGCGCCCGATCCGTCGTGCCCGGTCACCCGGAAGGACCACCATGGGCAATCCCGTCATCGTCGAGGCCGTTCGCACACCGATCGGCAAGGCTCGCGGCGCATTGTCGGGCCTGCACCCCGCACATCTGCTGGGCGCCTCCCAGAAAGAGGTCATCCGGCGCGCCGGGATCGACGCGTCGCTGGTCGAGCAGGTCGTGGGCGGCTGCGTCACCCAGGCAGGCGCGCAGGGCAACAACGTCACCCGCGGCGCATGGCTCGCCTCCGGACTGCCGTGGCAGACCGCGTGCACGACCATCGACTGCCAGTGCTCATCCGCTCAGCAGGCCACCCACTTCATCGCCAACCTCATCCACGCCGGAGCCATGGACGTCGGGATCGCCTGCGGAGTGGAGTCGATGAGCTGGATCGCCCTGCGCGCGGCCGTCGGCAACGGAGAGAACGGCATGCCGCGGCCGGACGACTGGGAGCTCGATCTGCCCGACCAGTTCACGGCTGCGGATCGAATCGCCACCCGCCGCGGACTGAGCCGCGCCGACCTCGAGGAACTGGGCGTGCGTTCCCAGGCCAACGCCAAGCGGGCGTGGGACGAGGGGCGGTTCGACCGTGAGACCTTCGCGGTCGACGCCCCCGAACGCCTCAAGGACGGCACGTACACCGGGGAGACGGTGTCCGTCACCCGGGACCAGGGCCTGCGCGAGACCACCGCAGAGGCGCTCGCCGGCCTCAAGCCGGTACTCGAGGGCGGTCTGCACACCGCGGGCACATCCAGCCAGATGTCCGACGGTTCCGCGGCGGTCCTGCTCATGGACGAGGACGTCGCCAAGGCACACGGACTCCGACCCCGCGCGCGGATCGTCCACCAGGCACTGGTCGGCGGCGAGCCCGAGTACCACCTCGACGGCCCCGTCCAGGCCACCCAGCGCGTGCTCGACCGGTCGGGGATGTCCATCTCCGATTTCGACCTCTTCGAGTGCAACGAGGCCTTCGCCTCCGTGCTGCTCAGCTGGGCACAGGTCCACGGGCCGGACATGGACAAGGTCAACGTCAACGGCGGCGCCATCGCGATCGGACATCCCGTCGGCAGCACCGGGGCTAGGCTCATCACGACCGCCCTGCACGAGCTCGAGCGCACGGACGGCGACCGCGCCCTCATCACGATGTGCGCGGGCGGCGCCCAGGCCTCGGCGAGCATCATCGAGAGGATCTGACATGAGCACCGACGCCATCGAGACAGCCGCGGCCCGCAGGAGCGAGGTCTTCACGACCCTCGCGGCAGCGGAGTCCAGGCAGGATGCCGCAGCGGCACTGGCCGACCTCCTCTCCATCACCTCCGAGGAGGCCGAAGCAGTGCTCCGGGCACCGCTCGAGAACCTGATGGGACAGCCGGGCGGCGCATCCACCCCGGCCGGACCGGGCGGCTTCACCCTGCACCCGTTCCGCGACTCGGAGCACCACAGGTCCCTCTTCCACTCCCGGTCCTCGGACGAGACCTCGGCGACCGGAGGCGCGTGGGACGAGCAGAAGACCGAGGCCGAACTGCGCGAGGGACTGCGGCGCGTCGAGGCCGAGTCGGCCATGTGGTTCGTCGCCGTGGATACCTCTCGCGACCAGCCGGTGGGCCTGGTGTTCGGTGAGCAGATCGACGACGGCGATGTCGACGTGGCCATCTGGATCCACCCCGAGGAGCGCAAGAAGGGCTTCGGCCTGGCCGCGCTGAAGGAGAGCCGACGCGAGCTGGCGGCGTTCTTCCCGGGCAAGCACGTGATCGTCCGTGCGCCGCTGTCGGGGTCGAAGTGAGCGAGAGCCACCCCGGGGTGGAGACCGGCGTGGACGATCCCCGGCGCTCCAAGCCGTGGGTCCTCGGCATCATCAAGGTGATGTCCCGCGTCAACACCTGGACGTACCGCGTCTCCGGCGGCCGTATCGGTGGCAACTGGCGGGTGGGATCGGCACTGAAGGCTCCGGTTCCGGTCTGCCTGGTGACCACGACGGGTCGCAAGTCCGGCGAACCGCGCACCGTGCCACTGCTCCACCTCCCGGACGGTGACCGGGTCCTTCTCGTCGCCTCACAGGGTGGACTGCCCAAGCACCCGCAGTGGTACCGGAACGTCCTGGTGAACCCCGAGGTCACCATCCAGGTCGGGCGGAGGACCCGAGCGATGACGGCGAGGGAGGCGACCGCGGAGGAGCGCGCCGAACTCTGGCCCCGCCTCGTCGAGCGCTACTCTGACTTCGCCTCGTACCAGGCCAACACGAGCAGAGTCATCCCGGTGGTGATCTGCGAACCTCTCGGCTGACCCCGCCACTTCCGTCCCGGCCGGGGCCTCTCCACCCGAGAGGCCCCGGCCGCTGTCGTCCACCCGGGAGTCGACCCGGCCGCACCGGCCGCCGTGTGTCGACGATCGCACCGTTCTAGGTGTTCGTTTACTCAGTGCACAGGTTTTGACGAGTGTTTATCAATCCCATATCACCTCATTAGTCACTTGCGCACCACTTCCTGAGCAAACCGTTGACACCCACTCAGCCTTAGAGGATTCTTATCGGAGTTAGACGACCGGACCTGGGGCCACGCGGTCCCAGTCGTCCGCAGGGGTCACACCACCGAAAGGACCTCCCCCATGAACAAGCCCAACAGGGCCGCCGCGGTCGCGGCGACATTTCTGCTCGCCACCGCCGGAGTCCAAGGCACGGCGAACGCGCAGGACCTCGGCAGCATCATCGACGCGCTCGGCCCGCTGACCGGCTCGATCGGCGATCTCGACGGGGGTTCCGCCGGCTTGGATCCGCTCAGTGGTTCCGCCGATCTCCCCGCTCTCAGCTCCGAGCCCCTCGCCGGGTCCACGGCCCTGCCGGGCAGTTCCGATCCCCTCGGCGGGTCGTCGGCCCTCCCGGGCAGTTCGGATCTGCTCGGTGGATCCTCCGATCTGCCGGGAAGCTCGGATCTGCTCGGCGGGTCGTCGGAGATCGGTTCCACGGACATGGCCCCGCTGTCCACAGATCTGCTCGGTGGATCCGCTGAGTTCGGATCGACTGATATCGGTTCTCTCGGCATGATGCCCCTGTCCTCCGATCTCCTCGGCGGCTCGGCCGAACTCCCCGCCTCGTCCGAGCTCCCGCCGCTGTCCACCGACCTGCTCGGCGGCTCGGCAGAATTCGGATCGGCCGAGTTCGGCTCCACCGACGTCGGTTCCCTCGGTATGGCCCCGCTGTCCACCGACCTGCTCGGCGGCTCCGCCGACTTCACCTCCTCGGACCTCGCTCCGCTGTCCACCCAGCTGGACCTGCTCGGCGGCTCCGCCGAGTTCGGCTCCACCGAGGTCGGTTCCGCCGGCATGGCACCCCTGTCCACCGACCTGCTCGGCGGGTCGGCCGAGTTCGGCTCTGCCGAATTCGGCTCCACCGAGGTCGGCTCCGCCGGCATGGCACCCCTGTCCACCGACCTGCTCGGCGGCTCCGCGGGCTTCACCTCGTCCGACCTGGCCCCGCTCGTCGGCTCCGCCGGCATGGCCCCGCTCTCCACCGACCTGCTCGGCGGCTCCGCGGGCTTCACCTCGTCCGACCTGGCCCCGCTCGTCGGCTCCGCCGGCATGGCCCCGCTGTCCACCGAGTTGCTGGTGGGTTCGGGCGACGTGGGATCGGATGGCATGACCCCGCTGTCCACGGACCTCCTCGGAGGCTCCGCCGAGTTCGGTTCGACCGAGGTCGGATCCCTCGGCATGACCCCGCTCTCGACGGAGCTCGACCTCCTCGGTGGTTCCGCGGAGTTCACTTCATCTGATCTCGCGCCGCTCACCGGCTCCGAGGGCATGGGTTCGCTGGGGATGACCCCGCTGTCGACCGAGCTCAACTTCCTCGGTGGTTCCGCGGAACTCCCGCCGCTGTCCGCCAACTTCCCGGACGGTTCGACCGAGGGCATCGGCGGCTCTGCCGAGCTCGTCGGCGACGGTATCGCCGGGTCGTTGACCAACGGCTCCGCCAACCAGCTCGCCGGCTCGGTGGAGAGCAACTCCGCCGACCCGATCATCGGGTCGATCGCCGAGGGCGGGATCCTGCCCGCGCTCTCCGGTTCCATCGAGGAGATCTCCGGATCCCTCTCGGGCAACAGTGGCTCCACGGGCCAGAGTTCCGACCTGATCACCGGATCCACCGGTGGCAGCGCCGACGTGCTGACCGGTTCCTTCGGTGAGCTCACCGCGGTCAACGGCTCGCTCACCGCCCTGACCGGTTCGCTGGAGAACGGTTCTCTCCAGGGCGTCGGATCGACGAACCTCGGTTCGGAGATGGGTGCGCTCAGCTCTCTGGAGGCCGCGGCCAGCCTGGGCGGTGAGAGCGGTTCGGGAATCGCCCTGCTGCCCGTCCTGTCGCTGGGCGGCACGCTCGTCCTCGCGGGCGCCGCGATCAACGGTGGCGTGGCGCTCCCCGCCCTGCCGCCGATGCCCGGTCTGCCGCCGCTGCCCACGATCTGTGACCTGCCCCAGGAGCAGGTCGACCAGCTCGCGAACGCGGGATCGGTTCACGCGCAAGATTGCCCGGATCCCGAGAACTGAGTCACCTGATGCCGGGCGCTGAGCCCGGGACCAGAGAAGGAGCCCCGCACCGTGCTGGTGCGGGGCTCCTTCTGGCAGTTCAGGCCGGACGCGGTTCGGGCCGGGCGGAGTTCAGGCCGGGCGCGCTTCGGGCCGGCGAGCTCAGCGGGCGCCGTACACGGGCACCGGCGCGGGCGACTCGGAGAGCAGTCGCGGCACCACGGATCCCAGCTCTGCCGGATCCCACTTGGCACCCTTGTCCTCGGACGCGGCGCGCTGCCACCCGTCGCACACGGTGACCTTTCCGCCCTCGACCTCGAACACGCGGCCGGTGACCTCGGCGGACTCCACCGACCCCAGCCACACGACGAGCGGCGAGACGTTGGCCGGGTCCATCGCGTCGAAGGAACCGTCCTCGGGCGCGGCCATCTGAGAGGCCATACCCTCCCCGGCGGAGGTGGTCATCCGGGTACGCGCGGCGGGAGCGATGGCGTTGGCGGTCACGCCGTACCCCTTCATCTCGGCGGCGGTCTGGATGGTCAGCAACGCGATCCCCGCCTTCGCGGTCGCGTAGTTGCCCTGTCCCACCGAACCGAACAGTCCGGCTCCCGACGAGGTGTTGATCACCCGGGCCTGGCGGGGCCGGCCGGCCTTCGACTCCGCGCGCCAGTACTCGGCGGCGTGCCGGAGCGGCGCGAAGTGGCCCTTGAGGTGGACGTTGATCACGTTGTCCCAGTCCTGCTCCCCCATGCCGACGAGCATCTTGTCCCGGAGGAAGCCGGCGTTGTTGACCAGCACGTCGAGCCCGCCGAAGTGGTCGATCGCCTGGTGGACGAGTTCGCGTGCCCCCTCCCACGAGGAGATGTCGTTACCGTTGACCACCGCCTCGCCGCCGGCGGCCCGGATCTCCTCCACCACCTGCTCGGCCGGGGACTCCCCCACGTCCGACCCGTCGAGCCCGGCGCCGAGGTCGTTGACCACGACCCTGGCTCCCTCGGCGGCGAAGGCCAGGGCGTGCTCCCGGCCGATCCCGCGGCCGGCTCCGGTGACGATGACGACGCGTCCGTCGCAGATTCCCATGGTTCTCCTTGGATAGTTGTTCGGTGATGTCAGGGACTGGTGTTGGCGTTGGCCGCCGAGAGGAACGCCGGCTTCTCGCCACCCCCGTGGACCAGGAGTTCGGCGCCCGTGATGTAGGCCGCCAACGGCGAGGCCAGGAACGCGGCCGCCTGGCCCACGTCCCTCGGGTCCGCCATCCGGCCCATCGGGATCGTGGCGTCCACTGCGGCCACACCGTCGGAGTCCCCGTAGTGCAACTCGGCCAGCTCGGTCTTGACCGGGCCCACCACCACGGAGTTGATCCGCACCGCCGGCGCCCACTCGACGGCCAGGGACTGCGTGAGGGAGTCGATGCCCGCCTTGGCGGCCCCGTACGAGGCGGTCCCGGGCGAGGGGCGGTGGCCGGAGACCGACGAGATGTTGACTATCGCCCCACCGGACGGCTGCATGACCCGGTTCGCCTCCTGGGCCACCGTGAGGGCGGACAGCAGGTTCAGCGCGATGATCTTGGAGTGGAAGTTGGCGCTGGCGTCCGCAGCGAGGGCGAACGGGGCGCCCCCGGCGTTGTTGACCACCACGTCCAACCGACCGTGTCGTTCCACGATCCGGTCGACCATCGCACGCACGCCGTCGGGGTCTCGGAGGTCGACCGAGTGGAACTCGAGATCCGCGACGTCGGACCCGTCGTCGGCGGGGCGCCGCGCGCAGGTGACGACGACGGCGCCGGCTTCGCGGAAGACCCTGCTGATCCCCGCGCCGACGCCACGGACGCCGCCCGTGACGAGGACGACCCTGCCCGCCAGACCCAGATCGATGTTCGACATGCGTGCTAGCCTACCAAGCAAGCGTTTGGTTAGTCACCCGGCCGCTGAAGCGCAGCGGCGGCGTGCGAAGGGAGCACCATGGGCATCAGTGTCGACAAGGGAACGGACGGCATCGCGACCGTCACCGTCGACTTTCCCCCCGTCAACGCCATCCCGTCCGCGGGGTGGTTCGAGCTCGGGGAGCAGATCCTCGCCGCCGGGCGTGACCCGGAGGTGCATGTGGTGATCCTCCGGGCCGAGGGCCGGGGATTCAACGCGGGCGTCGACATCAAGGAGATGCAGGACTTCGAGGGTTTCGACCACCTCCTGGCGGCCAACCGCGGGTGCTACGTGGCCTTCAACGCCGTCTACGAATGCGCGGTCCCCGTGATCGCCGCGGTGAACGGTTTCTGCGTCGGCGGCGGCATCGGGCTCGTGGGGAACGCGGACTGCATCGTCGCCTCCGACGACGCGGTGTTCGGGCTGCCCGAGGTGGACCGGGGGGCACTCGGCGCCGCAACCCACCTGGCGCGCATGGTCCCCGCGCACATGATGCGCACGCTGTACTTCACGTCGCGCAACGTCACCGCCCAGCAACTCCATTCGTGGGGGACGGTGTACGAGGTGGTACCCCGTGACCAGCTGGACGCGGCGGCGCGCGATCTCGCGGAGACGATCGCCGCCAAGGACACCCGCGTGATCCGCGCGGCCAAGGAGGCCATCAACCACATCGACCCGGTCGACGTGAAGACCTCGTACCGCATGGAGCAGGGCTTCACCTTCGAACTCAACCTCGCCGGCGTGGCCGACGAGCACCGGGATGAGTTCGTCAAGACGGGCCGCAACCTGGACAGACGAGACAACAGAGCCGAGAGGACGGGCGAGAACAAGTGACGACGACCCCCACCCCGCGCGACAAGCGCACCAGTCTCGACGAGGCCGTGGGACGCCTCTCCAGCGGCATGACCATCGGCATCGGCGGTTGGGGTTCGCGGCGCAAGCCGATGGCGCTCGTCCGCGCGATCCTGCGCCGCGAGGACCTGACCGACCTCACCGTCGTCACCTTCGGCGGCCCGGACCTGGGCCTCCTGTGCTCGGCAGGGAAGGTGTCCAAGGCCTATTACGGCTTCGTCTCACTGGACTCCGCGCCGTTCTACGACCCCTGGTTCGCCCGCCGACGCACCGAGGGGGCGATCGTCTCCCGCGAGATGGACGAGGGCATGGTCCGCGCCGGCCTCACCGCCGCGGCGCACCGCCTGCCGTTCCTCCCGACGCGCGCCGGTCTGGGTTCGGACGTGTTCCGCTTCTGGGGAGACGAGCTCAAGACCGTCGACTCGCCGTACCCGGTGGACGGCCGGACCGAGACGCTGGTGGCCATGCCCGCCCTCCGACTGGACGCCGCCCTGATCCACCTGGACAAGGCCGACAGGCACGGCAACGCCGCGTTCACCGGCGTCGACGGGTATTTCGATGATCTCTACGCGATGTCCGCGGACACGGTCCTCCTCGAGGTCGACGAGGTCGTGGAGTCGGCGGATGCGCTGATGAACGAGGTGGGCCCGCAGCGCATGCTCCTGAGCCGGATGTTCGTCGACACCGTCTCCGAGGCGCCGAACGGCGCCCACTTCACGTTCGCCGGCGGCTACGGCCGTGACGAGGCGTTCCAGAGGCACTACGCCGCTGCGGCCAAGGACGACGCGTCGTGGGCGACCTTCGTCTCCGAGTTCCTGTCCGGTTCCGAGGAGGACTACCAGAAGGCGGTCACGGCGTTCGCGGAGAAGGCCGCCGCCGAGAAGGCCGCCGCCGCAGACAAGGGAGCCAAGTGATGACCGACACCACCACCCAGTCCGTCAGCCGGGCCGAGTACTGCGCCGTGGCGTGCGCGGAGATCTTCGCCGGGGCCGGCGAGATCTTCGCCTCCCCCATGACGCCGATGGCCACCATCGGCGCCCGCCTCGCGCGCCTCACCACCGAGCCGGACCTGCTCATCACCGACGGCGAGTACCGCTTCCTGGGCCAGACCCCGCCGTTGGGCAAGGTCATCGACTTCGAGGGGTACATCCCGTTCCCCCGGGTATTCGACGTCCTCCAGGCCGGCACCCGCCACGTGGTGATGGGCGCCAACCAGATCGACAGGTTCGGCAACCAGAACCTCTCGGCCTTCGGCGACGACGTCCAGAAGCCCGCCCGGCAGATGTTCGGCCTGCGCGGTGCCCCGGGCAACTCGATCAACCACGCCACCAGCTACTGGGTCGGCAAGCACTCCACCCGCGTCTTCACCGAGAAGGTCGACATCATCTGCGGCGTGGGCTACGACCGCTACGACGAGGGTGATCCGGCGTTCCGCTTCCACCACCTCCACCGGGTGGTCTCCAACCTGGGCGTGTTCGACTTCGGCGGCGCCGGTCGTGGCATGCGCGCGGTGAGCCTCCACCCGGGAGTCACCGCGGACGAGGTCGCGGACAACACCGGGTTCGCGATCGAGGGCCTGGCCGAGGCGGGGGTCACCCGCGACCCGTCCGCCGAGGAACTCCGCATCATCCGCGAGGTCCTCGACCCACGCGGATTCCGCGACCGCGAGGTGCCGGCCTCGTGAACGCCCCCACCATCACCACGGCCTTCACCGAGCTCGTCGGCGTCGAGTACCCGATCGTCCAGACGGGGATGGGGTGGGTGTCCGGTCCGGAGCTCACCGCGGCCACCGCCAACGCCGGGGGCCTGGGGATCATCGCCTCCGCCACCATGACGTACGCGGAGCTCGAGAACGCGATCGTCCGCACCAAGGAGCTGACCACCAAGCCCTTCGGGGTCAACCTCCGCGCGGACGCCGAGGACGCCGCCGAGCGGTGCGAGCTCATGATCCGTCACGGAGTGAGGGTCGCGTCGTTCGCGCTCGCGCCCAAGCCGGAGCTGATCACCAGGTTGAAGGAGAACGGACTCGTCGTCGTCCCCTCGATCGGCGCGGCCAAGCACGCCGTCAAGGTGGCCTCCTGGGGCGCCGACGCGGTGATCGTCCAGGGTGGCGAGGGCGGCGGACACACCGGCCCGGTCGCCACGACGCTGTTGCTGCCGAGTGTCATCGACGCGCTCGGTGGGGCCGGGAACACCTCCATCCCGGTGATCGCGGGTGGAGGGTTCTTCGACGGCCGTGGCCTGGTGGCCGCGCTCGCCTACGGGGCCGCCGGTGTCGCGATGGGCACCCGGTTCCTGCTCACCAGCGATTCCCGCGTCCCGGATGCGGTCAAGCAGCAGTACCTGGAAAAGGGACTGCAGGACACCGTCGTCTCCACCCGCGTCGACGGCATGCCGCACCGCGTCCTGCGCACCGGCCTGGTCAACGCCCTGGAGTCGGGCAGCCCCGTCAAGGGGATGCTGGCGGCCGTCCAGAACGCCAACAGGTTCAAGTCCATGACGGGCATGAGGTGGCAGGCACTCGCCAGGGACGGCCTCAACATGAAGAAGGCCTCCGACCGCACCTGGCAGCAGATCGTCATGGCCGCTAACACCCCGATGCTCCTCAAGGCCGGCCTCGTCGAGGGGAACACCGAGGCCGGTGTGCTGGCCTCCGGTCAGGTCGTGGGCATGATCGAGGACCTGCCCAGCTGCGACGAGCTGATCCAGCGGATCATGACCCAGGCGCATCAGCGACTGGAGACCCTGCGGGACCTGGGGGCATAGCCCCGCCCACAACCCCACCCACCCCACGGGCAACCCCCTTGACGCACCCGCCGACCGCGCAGGTCGGCGGGTGCGGTCGTGTTGACCGAATCAGCACTTCCTCAGGACTTTCTTGGACTACGCTGAGAATCGTTGTCCGCCAACCGCGGACCCCACCCCGCATCCCAGGAGAACACTATGACCTCCCCCCGTACCGCCGTCCGCACCGCGGCCGTCCTCGGCGCCACCGCCGCCCTGACCCTCGCCGGCGCCGGCGCCGCGTCCGCCGCCACCGCCGCCGCGCCCGTGGTCAATGGCAACACCGTCTCCGTCACCTTCGAGAAGGACCTCCTGATCGATGCGGACACGTGTGTCGCCGCGGTGGTGCCCACGTCGAGCGCCCCTGCTCTCCTCTCCCAGCTCGAGGCACTGAACAACCTGGATCTCACCGCGATCAACAACCTGATCAACGGCTTCTCCGACGTGACGTTCCTCCAGACCGGCGGCCTCCTGCCCTCCCCGATCGCCAACGTGACTTTCGGCAACGTCACGGTGTCGGCCACCGTGCCGTCCAACGTGTACGCGGTGGTCAGCTACTGCCTGATCGGCGGATCGGATATCGGCGGGCCCGTGCTCGTCGGCGACCCGCTCGACGCGATCCAGGGCAGCCTCGGCGGGTTGTCCTCCGACGGCGACGTGCTCGGAACCCTCTCCGCCGCCACCGGCGAGGGCGATGACAGCGGTCTCGGCAGCGTCCTCGGCCTTCTCGGCGGCGGAGGCGACCTCGGCCTCGACACCCTCTCGGCGGCTGCCGACAACTGAGCGTTCACAAACGGGCCCCGCACCACTCGGTGCGGGGCCCGCTGACGTTGTGGAGCCGCGGCCGAGCCGTCAGGAGTCCAGGCGCTCGATGATCGTCACGTTGGCGGTGCCGCCGCCCTCGCACATCGTCTGCAGGCCGTAGCGGCCGCCGGTGCGCTCGAGCTCGTTCAGGAGCGTGGCGAACAGCTTCGCGCCGGTGGCGCCCAGCGGGTGGCCGAGTGCGATGCCGCCGCCGTTGGGGTTCACCCGGGCCGGGTCGGCGCCGATCTCCTTGATCCAGGCCAACACGACGGGGGCGAACGCCTCGTTGATCTCCACCACGTCGATGTCGTCGATCGTCAGTCCGGTCTTCTCCAGCGCCCACCGGGTGGCCGGGATCGGCGCGGAGAGCATCATCACCGGATCGTCTCCGCGCACGGTGAGGTGGTGTATCCGGGCCCGCGGCGTCAGGCCGTATTTCTCCACCGCCTCGGCGGACGCGAGCAGCCCTGCAGACGCACCGTCGGAGATCTGGGAGGCCACCGCGGCGGTCAGAGACCCGCCCTCGGCGAGCACCGGCAGCGAGGCCATCTTCTCCAGCGTGGTCTCGCGGGTGGTCTCGTCCGCCTCGAGCCCGGCCAGCGGGACGTACTCACCGGCGAACCGGCCCTCGGCGATCGCGGCGCGGGCGCGAGAATGCGACTGCAGCGCCCACTGCTCCATCTCCAGACGCGAGATGTCCCACCTGTCGGCCATCATCTGGGCACCGTTGAACTGCGAGATCTCCTGGGCGCCGAAACGCTCGACCCACCCGGTGGAGCCGGTGAACGGGTCGTCGAACCCGTACTCGCGACCCGCCAACATGGCGGACGAGATGGGCAGGGCGCTCATGTTCTGGACTCCGCCGAACAGCACCACGTCCTGGGTGCCGGACATGATCCCCTGGGCCCCGAAGTGGATGGCCTGCTGGCTGGATCCGCACTGGCGGTCGACGGTCGTGCCGGGCACGCCGAGGGGCATCCCGGCCGCGAGCCACGCGGAGCGCGCGATGTTGCCCGCCTGGGGCCCGATGGCGTCCACACAGCCGAAGATCACGTCGTCGACGACCTCAGGGTCGATCCCCGTGCGCTCGACGACGGCGCGGATGACGTGCGCGCCCAGGTCCGCCGGGTGCTGGCCGGACAGGCTGCCGCCGCGCTTGCCCGCGGGCGTCCGGACTGCGTCGATCACGTAGGCCTCGCGGCCGGTCACGCTGGTCATGTGTCTCCTCGTCGATGGGGTGGTGCTGATCAGTCGACGGCCAGGCCGTCGAGCACGATGTGCAGGTACTGGTCCGCGATCGCGGCGTGGTCGTCGGCGCCCTCCGGCCGGTACCAGCGCACCGCCACCCAGACGGTGTCGCGGAGGAACCGGTAGGTGAGCCGGATGTCGAGGTCGGGACGGAACTCCCCGGACTCCATCCCCCGGCTCAGCACGTCGGTCCACATCTCGCGGAACTCTGTGTTGCGCTCCCGCAGGTAGTCGAACCTCGGGTTACCCCGGAGATGCTTGAGCTCGTCCTGGTAGATGGCCACCTCGTCCCGGTGGCGGTGGATGGCCTCGAACGAGACGCGGACTAGCCCCTCGAGGGTCTCCCGGGGCGACGACCCCGCGTCGACGATCCGCTGATAGTCCCCGAAGAGCGAGTCGAGGAATCCGCGGAGGATCTCGTCTACGATCGCCTCCTTGGACGAGAAGTGGTGGTACAGGCTGCCCGAGAGGATGCCGGCCGCGTCGGCGATGTCGCGCACGGTGGTGGCGCGCAGGCCGCGCTCGGCGAAGAGCCCGGCGGCGATCGCCAGGAGCTCCTCACGTCTGGTCGTGCTGGTCATTCGGCCACCCTACCAACCAAGCACTTGCTAGGTACAGGCCGCGCATCCCGAGCCCTGCGGCGGCCGCGTCGGTCCGCCCGCCGACGCGGCCGACTGCCTAGACTCCCCACCATGCGCCCCACGATCTCGTCCCCACCGCGCCGAGCCGGTCGCCGTGTCCTCGCGGCCTCGGCGGCGTTCGGCCTCGCCCTGAGTCTCACCGCCTGCACGATCGGCGAGACCGGCGACGACGACGCCCCCGCGGACACCACGACCGCGGTCGCCGAGGCGCCTCAGGACCAGCCGACGAGCGCACCGGGCGCGCCGGAGGCCGGCGTCGACCAGTTGGTGCTGAACGCTGACGACGCGCCCGAGCTGGGCCTGTCCCCCGTCTCGTCCGAGGACATCGCGGGAGGGGTCGGCGCGCTGGAGGACATCGCGGCAGGGGTCCGCGTCGACCCCGAACGTTGCGCGGATTTCAGCCAGGACGCCTTCCTCGCCCAGGCCGAACCGGGCGCGATGGCCATACAGGCGGGCCAGAGCGGGAACTCCGCGTACGCGGTGTCCGTGACGACGGTGACCGACGGCCTTCCCGCTCGCGACCAGCTCATCGCCGACTGCCCGACCATGACGGTCACGATCCCCCTCGAGGGGACCGAGGTGACCACCCGGGCCGAGAACTCGCTGCTACCACTCCAGGCCCCTGAGGGCGTGGAGCACTTCGCCGCCATCTCGCAGACCAACACCATGGAGTTGATGGGCCAGGAGATGCTCACGGGGAACGTCCTGATCACCGGGGTCGTGCGGGGGATCGGAGTCTCCGTCACGGTCGCCAACGGGGCGGGGCCGGTCTCGGACGTGGAACGGGACACGGCCCTGGACGCCTTCGGCAAGCAGGTCGAGAAGATCCGGAACGCCTGACCCCCGGATCACCTGACCCCCCGGAACACCCGGCCCCGGGGCCCGCGCGCGTCAGGCCCGCTGGGACGAGATGGAGACGACCTCCCCGGTGAGGTAGGTGGTGTAGTCGCTGGCGAGCATGGCGATGGTCGCGGCCACCTCCCAGACGTCGGCCGCTCGCCCGAACGCCTCCTTGGCGGCGAGCTCGTCGAGGAGCTCGGCGGAGGCCGACTTCTCCAGGAACGCGTGGCGGGCGATGGAGGGCGCGATCGCGTTGATGCGTACGCCGAAGTCGGCGCCCTCGATCGCCGAACACCGGGTGAGCGCCATGACGCCGGCCTTGGCCGCCGCGTAGTGCGCCTGCGCCCGCTGCGCGCGCCACCCCAGCACCGACGCGTTGTTGACGATCACCCCGTTGTGCGGGACGTCGCGGAAATACCGCAGCGCCGCGCGGGTCGCGCGGAACGTGCCGTTCAGCGTGATGTCCAGGACCCGGTCCCAGTCCTCGTCGGTCATGTCGACCAACTCGCCCTCCCCGCCGAAGCCGGCGTTGTTGACCAGCACGTCGATGCGGCCGAGCGTCCGTGCGGCGCCGGAGATCAGCGCGTCGACGTCCGAGGTCGACTGCACGTTGCACGTGATGGCCTCGAACCGCTGCCCGGGGAACTCGGCGGCGAGCGTGTCGCGGGCCTCGTACATGCGGCGCTCGTGGAAGTCCGACACCAACACGTCGGCACCCTCGAGCGCGGCGCGACGTGCGGCCGAGAACCCGATACCCGTGCCCGCGGCCGCCGTCACCACGACCTTCTTGCCGGCGAGCAGCCCGTGTCCCGGGGTCTCCTCGGGCACCGTGGCCAGTGGGGACGCGGCGAGGGGGGACTTGTGCTGGGTCATGACGGCCTGGCCTCTCGGGGTAGTCCGAGCACGCGCTCGGAGATGATGTTGCGCTGGATCTCGTTGGATCCGCCGTAGATGGTGTCGGAGCGGGTGAACAGGAAGAGTCGCTGCCACCGCGCCAACTCGAGGTGCTCCGGGTCGTGCAGGTCGTTGGCCGCGCCCTCGGAGTCGTGCGTGGGCCCGGTGAGCGACTCCGCCCCCTGCACGGTCATCGCCAGCTCGCCAAGGTCGCGGTGCCAGGTGGCCCACAGGAGTTTGGCCGCGGAGGCGTTGCCCCCGGAGGCGTCGCGCTCGGCGAGGGTGCGCAGGGCATGGGCGCGGATCACCTTGAGACCGACCCAGGCGCGCGTGATCCGTTCGCGCACCGCGGGGACCTCCGCGCTGCCGTTGGACCGGGCCATCGCCACGATCTGGTCGAGCTCGCGCGCGAAGCCCACCTGCTGACCGAGCGTGGACACACCCCGCTCGAACTCCAGCAGGGTCATGGCGACCTTCCAGCCCTCACCCCGCTCCCCCACGATCATGCCGGCGTCGGTGACGGCGCCCGAGAAGAAGACCTCGTTGAACTCGGAGGTCCCGGTGAGCTGCTGGATCGGCCTGATCTCGATACCCGGCTGGTCCAGCGGCACCAGCAGGAAGCTCAGGCCCTTGTGACGGCTGGTCCCCTCCTCGGTCCGCGCCACCACGAACACCCACTGGCTCAGGTGCGCCAGGGAGGTCCACACCTTCTGGCCGTGCAGATGCCACCTCCCGTCCTCGCCCAGTCGCGCGGTGGTGGACACGTTCGCCAGATCGGATCCGGCGCCGGGCTCGGAGTACCCCTGCGCCCACAGCTCGGTCACGTCGAGGATCCGCGGAAGGAAACGGTCCTTCTGCTCCTGCGTACCGTGCGCGATGAGGGTGGGCCCGAGCAGCGTCTCACCCAGGTGCGACACCCTCGCCGGGGCGTCGGCCTTCGCGTACTCCTCGTGGACGCGGACCTGCTGACTCAAGGACGCACCGCGGCCGCCGTACTCGACCGGCCAGCCCACGCAGGTCCACCCGGCCTCGGCCATGTGCCGCTCCCAGGCCAGGCGTCGAGCGAAGAACTGGTGCTCGCTGCCGGGCCCGCCGGTGCCCTTGATCTCGGCGAAGTCTCCGGTCAGGTTGTCGTCCAGCCACGTGCGGAACTCCGCGGCGAACTCGTCGTCGGTCATCTCCGACGCCGGCCTGGTGCTCTGGGTCATGGGGCCACTCTACCAAGCACTTGCTTGGTTTGCCGGAACCGGCCGTCCCCGTGGACCGCGTCGGGTGTGATGGTCGACATGAGCACTCCCGTCACGCCCCTGGAGGGCAAGGTCGCACTGGTCACCGGCGCCGCCCGGGCACAGGGCCGGGCCCACGCCGTCCGTCTCGCCTCGGAGGGAGCGGACGTCGTGGTCACCGACATCTGCGCCCCGGTGTCCGAGTCCGTCTCCTACCCGGCGCCCACACCGGACGATCTCGCCGAGACCGTCCGCCTGGTCGAGGAGGCCGGGGGCAGATCCCTCTCGGCCGTCCTCGACATCCGGGAATTGGGCCCGTTGCAGGACCTCGTCACCCGCACCATCGCCACCTTCGGCCGGCTGGACATCGTCGTCGCCAACGCCGGCGTCCTCAACTGGGGCCGGCTGTGGGAGCTGCCGGAGGACGACTGGGACATGGTCATCGGCGTCAACCTCAGCGGTACGTGGCGGACGATCCGCGCGGCGGTGCCGGCGATGATCGAGGCGGGCAACGGCGGGTCGATCATCATCGTCAGCTCGTCGGCGGGCCTCAAGGCCACGCCGGGCAACGGGCACTACTCGGCCTCCAAGGCCGGCCTGGTCGCGCTGACCAACTCACTCGCCCTCGAGGCTGGCGAGTTCGGCATCCGGGTCAACTCGATCCACCCGTACTCGGTGGACACGCCGATGATCGACCCTGACGGCATGGCCCAGATCTTCGGCCGGTTCCCCTCGTACCTGCACAGCTTCTCGCCGATGCCCCTCAAGAACGCCCTCGCGGACGGAGTCAGCACCCTGGCGGACTTCATGCCCCCCGAGGAGGTCGCCGACGTGGTGTCGTTCCTGGCCGGGGACGGTTCCCGCTCGATCTCGGGGGCCCAGGTCCCGTTCGACCGGGGCGCGCTCAGGTACTGAGCGCGGAGCCGACCAAGCAGGTGCTTGGTACCGTGGTGGGCGCCACACCCGCAGCACCCGAGGAGTCCGCGATGAACGACAGCTCCGCCGCCGCCCGCGACGTCGAGACCACCACCGCGGCCCTGCGCCGGGCGGCGGCACTCTGGCCGGATCGCGAGGCGGTCGCCGACGTCCAGTCCGGCCAGGACACCCGGTGGACGTGGGGGCAGCTGCTCGACGAGGTGCGTCGTTTCGCCGCAGGCCTGGTCGCGCGCGGGGTCGAGCGGGGGGACCGCGTGGTGATCTGGGCGCCCAACACCCGCCACTGGATCGTGGCCGCGCTCGGGGTGCAGTACGCCGGCGGGACGGTGGTCCCCGCCAACACCCGCTACACCGGTAGTGAGACCCTCGAATTGGTCCAGCGGACCCACGCGACCGCCGCTGTCGTCGCGGGCGCCTTCCTCGGCGCCGAGCGGATCGCCGACCTGACCTCCGCGGCGGGCGGGTCGCTCGCCGGCGCCACGAGACTGCGGACGCTCGTGCGGATCCCGCTCGACGGCGGCGACACCGCGACCGCCGACCTCGCCGTCGTCGACTTCACCGACCTCCAGGCGGAGGCCGACGACTCCGCGCTCGCGCAGGCCGACGCCCGCGCCGACTCGGTCACGGGCGACGACGTGGCCGACATCCTGTTCACCTCCGGCACCACAGGCAAGAGCAAGGGCGTGGTGGCGCTGCACCGCCAGACCGTCGCCGGCGCCCGCGCGTGGGGCTCGAACGGCGGACTCACCGAGCGCGACCGGTACCTCATCGTCAACCCGTTCTTCCACAGCTTCGGCTACAAGGCCGGCTTCCTGGTCTGCACGCTCTTCGGCTCCACCATCATCCCGCTGGCCGTGTACTCCCCCACCGAGACCATGCGGCTCGTCCAGGACGAGGGCGCCACGGTCCTGCCCGGCGCCCCCACGATCTTCCAGACGATCCTGGACGCCCCGGACCGGGCGGGATTCGATCTGTCCTCCCTGCGACTGGCCGTGACCGGGGCCTCGGTCGTCCCGGTGGTCCTGGTCGAGCGGATGCAGTCCGACCTGGGCCTGGAGACCGTCCTCACCGCCTACGGCCAGACCGAGACGATGGGCTTCATCACCACCACCACGGCGGACGACGGCGACGTCACCGTCGCCACCACGTGCGGGCGGGCGTACCCCGGCATGGAGATCCGGATCGGGGAGAAGGGCGAGATCCTCACCCGCGGCGAGATGGTGATGCAGGGGTATCTCGACGACCCGGAGAACACCGCGGAGGCCATCGATCCCGACGGCTGGCTCCACACCGGCGACGTGGGCGAGATCGACTCCCACGGCAACCTGCGGATCACCGACCGGCTCAAGGATATGTACATCACGGGCGGGTTCAACGTGTACCCCGCCGAGGTCGAACAGACGCTCGCGCGCCTGGACGGAGTGGTCGAGACCGCCGTCATCGGAGTGCCGGACGACCGGATGGGCGAGGTCGGCAAGGCCTTCGTGGTACGCCGCGAGGGGTCGTCGCTCACCGAGGAGGACGTCCTCGCGTTCTGCCGCGAGCACCTGGCCAACTTCAAGCGCCCCCGCGCCGTGGAGTTCGTGGAGGCCTTCCCACGCAACGCCTCGGGCAAGATCCTCAAGACCGACCTCCGATGAGCACGGGCCGCCGGGCGGGCGCGGTCGTCATCACAGGCGCGTCGGGCGGCATCGGCCGCGCGGTGGCCCGGCGCCTGGCCGGCGAGTTCCCCGACAACCCACTGGTGCTGGGGTACCGCTCGACCGAACCGGTGGACCTGGCGGCGGAGCTCTCCGGCCCGGGGGTCACAGGTTCGGGGGTCACAGGTTCGGGGGCCGCCGATCCGGGTGACCCGCCGGACGAACCCCGACGAGGCGTGGAGAGCGCGAGACTGGCCCCGGGACGCGACGGGACCGACGACGAGGAGGTCGCGGCCTCGATCGATCAGATCGCCTCCCGCCACGGCGGGATCGCCGTACTCGCCCACTGCGCCGGCCCGCACGTGCCGATGATCCACCTGTCCCGGACCAGCCCGGCCGAGCTGCGCGCCCAGCTGGACGCGGACGCCGCCGGGTTCTTCGCGATCGTGCACCCGGCGCTGCCGCACGTGCGCGCGGTGGGCGGCAACGTCGTCGTCGTCACCACCGCCGCCACCACCCGCTACCCGGTCCGGGACGGCCTGTCCGCGGTCCCCAAGGGCGCGGTCGAGCAGCTGGTGCGGGGCCTGGCGGCCGAGGAGGGCCGGTTCGGGGTCCGTGTGAACTGCGTGGGCCCGGGGATGCTCACCGACGGGATGGCCGAGAGGCTCATCTCCTCCGGCGACCTCGACGACCGCGCCCTCGAGGTCACCCGCGGCAACATCCCGCTGCGACGGTTCGGCACGGCGGTGGACGTCGCCGAGGCCGTGGCCTTCCTCGCCTCCGACCGCGCGGGCTTCATCTCCGGCCAGAAACTCGACGTCGACGGTGGTTACGGCGTCTGAATCCGATCCGGCGAGCGGGTCCGGTACAGTACCAACCAAGCACTTGCTAGGTAAGGAGATCCCCAGCTCATGACCGACGCACCCATCCCCCCGGTCCTCGGTGTCGACGACCTCGGCCCGGACACGCAGCCGGTCGCCTACGAGGTCACGGGCAGCACCGCCTACGTCACGCTCAACCGCCCCGATTTCCGCAACGCGCAGAACTCGGTCATGACGTACTCGCTGGACAACGCCTTCATCAGGGCCGTGGAGGACGACGCCGTCAAGGTGATCGTCCTGCGGGCCAACGGCAAGCACTTCTCGGCCGGCCACGACATCGGCACGACCGAACGCGACCACCACGTCGAGTACCCCAACCGGGCCTCGATCTGGTGGGACCACACCACCCGCGGCGGCGGCGACCGGCGCCTCGCCCGCGAGACCGAGGTCTACGTCCAGATGTGCCGTCGGTGGCGGGAGATCCCCAAGCCGATGATCGCCCAGGTACACGGCGCGTGCATCGCCGGCGGCCTGATGCTGGCGTGGATCTGCGACTTCATCGTGGCCTCCGACGACGCGTTCTTCTCCGACCCGGTGGTCAAGATGGGGATCCCCGGTGTCGAGTACTTCGCCCACGCCTTCGTGCTGGGTCCCCGCCGCGCCAAGGAGATCCTCTACACCGGTCGCAGATTCGGTGCGGCCGAGGCGCTGGACTGGGGCATGCTCAACCACGTCGTGCCGCGCGAGGAGCTGCAGGCGAAGGTCGACGAGATCGCCGGGGAGATCGCCGCGATGCCCGCCTTCGGCCTGACCCTGGCCAAGAAGGTCATCAATTCGAACGAGGACCAGATGGGTCTGCAGACCTCGCTGGACACGGCCTTCGGCTGGCACATGTTCGCCCACTCGGCCAACGCGGAGCCCGACGACACCGACTCGTTCTCCGCCTCCCTCGGCGGGATGGACGCGCGCTCGATGCGCGACAGCGCCAACACCGGCTCGACGGGCGGCCCCACCCCGACCGACGGCTCAACCCCGACCGGCGAGCAGGAGGGCTGAGGCCGTGGATCTGGAACTGGACGCCTCGACACAGGAGTTCCGCCTCGAGGTGCGCGACTGGCTCGCCGCGAACGTGCCGTCCGAGCCGCTCCCGCACATGGACACCCGCGAGGGCTTCGAGGCCCACCGCGAGTGGGAGCGGACGATGGCCGACGCCCGGATGTCGGTCGTGTCGTGGCCCGAGGAGTTCGGCGGTCGCGACTGCGGACTGGTCAAGTGGGTGGTCTTCGAGGAGGAGTACTTCCGCGCCGGCGCACCGCTGCGGGTGAGCCAGAACGGCATCTTCCTACTGGCCCCGACCCTGTTCGACCACGCGACCCCCGAGCAGTTGGCGCACATCATGCCGCGCATGGCCCGCGCCGACGACATCTGGGCGCAGGCCTGGTCCGAGCCGGAGGCGGGGTCCGACCTGGCCTCGCTGCGTTCGACGGCCACGCGGGTGGACGGCGGCTGGGTGCTCAGCGGGCAGAAGGTGTGGTCCACCCGCGCCTCGTTCGCCGACAAGGGCTTCGGGCTGTTCCGCACCGACCCGGACGAGCCCCGCCACAAGGGCCTGACCTATTTCATGTTCGACCTGCGGGCCGAGGGCGTCACCGTGCGACCGATCGACCAGCTCGACGGCCTGCCCGGCTTCGCGGAGTTGTTCCTCGAGGACGTCTTCGTGCCCGACGATCCCGCGGACCCCGGTTCCTCCGGGGTGATCGGCGAGGTCAACCAGGGCTGGAAGGTGGCCATGTCCACCGCCAACAACGAGCGCGGGCTCTCCCTGCGCTCGCCCGGCCGGTTCCTCGCCACCACCGACCGACTGCTCGAACTGTGGGGTTCCCGCCAGGCGGACCTCGACGACCGCACCCAGGGCGCCCTGGCCGACCGGGTGGTGGACGCGTGGATCGGCTCGCGCGCCTACGAGCTGAGCACCTGGAAGACGGTCACCACGCTCACCGGCGGCGCCAACCTGGGCTTCGAGTCCTCGATCAACAAGGTCTTCTGGTCCGACTGGGACATCGCCACCCACGAGACCGCCCTCGACCTGCTCGGCACGGCCGGCGAACTCGCCGGCGAGCAGTGGATGGACGGATACCTGTTCGCCCTCGCCGGGCCGATCTACGCCGGCACCAACGAGGTCCAGAAGAACATCATCGCCGAGCGCCTTCTCGGCCTTCCGCGCGGCTGACGGGACACGGAGCACCATGAGATTCGCACTCGACCCCGAGATCTCCGACTTCGCGGCGAGCATCGACTCGCTGCTGACACGGTCCGACCTGCCGTCGGTCATCCGCGCCTGGAGCGCGGGCGACACCGGTCCCGGCACCACCGTGTGGGACAGGGTCGCCGAGACCGGCGCCGCCGCCCTGCTCATCGACGAGGACGCCGGCGGGGCCGGGGCCACCGCCGTCGAGGCCGTCGTGGCACTGGAGGTCCTGGGACGACACGCCGTCCCCGGGCCGGTCGTCGAGACCGTGATGGTGGCACCCCGCATCGCGGCAGCACTCCGGGAAACCGCCCCGGACATCGCGGGCGAGCTCGCCGGCGGCACCCCGGCCTCGGTCGCCGTCCCGGGTGTCTCCCCGTTCGCGCCGGACGCCCATGTGGCCGCGCACCTGTGGGTCGCCGACGACGACAAGGTGTTCACCGGCGAGGCCGGCGAGGGCCGTCGCTCGGTCGACCGCGCGCGCACCGTCACCACCCCGACCCGCGGCGAGCAGGTGGGTTCGGCGAGCACCCTCGACCTGGTCAACCACGGCGCCCTCGGGACGGCCGCCCAGCTCATGGGCCTCGGGCAGGCGATGCTCGACATGAGCGTCGCCTACGCCACGCAGCGCTCCCAGTACGGCAAAATCATCGGCCAGTACCAGGCGCTCAAGCACCAGCTCGCCGAGGTCGCGATCGCGCTCGAGATGGCCCGGCCCCTGCTGTGGGCCGGCGCCCTGGCCCTCTCCGAGAACCCCGACGACCCGGCGGCGGCGGTCCGCGACGTCTCCGCCGCCCGCGTGGCCGTCGCCGACGCCGCCTACCTCTCCGCCCGCACGGCGCTGCAGATCCACGGGGCGATCGGCTACACCCTCGAGCACGATCTCGGACTCCTGCTCACCAAGACCCGTGCGCTGCAGACGGCGTGGGGCACTCAGGGCTACCACCGCGGGCGCGTCCTGGACTGCCTGGAGAGCGCGCGATGACAGAGCCCACAACCTCACCCACCACCTCCTCACCGGGCGTCGACACCGAGGAGCAGGCCGCGCTCCGGCAGTCGGTCGCCGCACTCCTGGACAAGCGCTCCGACCCGTCGGCCGTGCGGGCGGCCATGGCCTCCGAACACGGTCACGACCCCGCCCTGTGGTCGACCCTCGTCGAGCAGATCGGCGCCGCCGCGCTGTCGATCCCCGAGCGGTACGACGGTGCCGGAGCCACCTGGGTCGAGACCCACCTGGTCTGCGAGGAACTGGGACGGCGGCTCACCCCGTCCCCCCTGCTCGGCTCGGCGGTACTCGCCGCCCAGGCGGTGCTGGCCACCGGCGACGAGGCGGCCTGCGCCCGGATCCTGCCCGGGATCGCCGTCGGCGAGCAGGCGGCCCTGTGCTGGGCGTCGCTGGACGGTTGGGCCACCCCGGGCGTGCGTGCCTCCGGCGGCGGCAGTGCGGACGTCCCCGGCCGGGCCACCCTGACCGGAACCGCCCACCACGTCCTGGGCGCCGACACCGCCTCCACGCTGCTCGTCGTGGCGATCTCGGGCGGGGCCGTGGGCCTGTTCGAGGTGCCGGCCGGCACCCCCGGCGTCACCGTGACCCGGGTCCCCGTCATGGACCCCACCCGGACGATGGCGCGCGTCGCGTTCGATTCCGTCCCCGCGATCCCGATCCCGACCCGCCCCAGCTTCCTGGCCAGACTCCGCGCAGCCGGGTGGGCGGCGATCTCGGCCGAGCAGGTCGGCGCCGCGCGGGCCGCACTCGACGCGACCGTGCGGTACACGCAGGAGCGCAAACAGTTCGGCCGGACCATCGGCTCGTTCCAGGCCCTCAAGCACCGCATGGCCGACATGTACGTCAGGGCCGAGACCGCGGCGTCGCTGTCCTACTCGGCCGCGGCGATGGTCGCCGCGGCGCAGCGCCTCGGGGACGGGCCCGACTCCGACGAGGCCGCCTACGCCGCCGAGATCGAGGCCGCGACGGCTAAGGTGTACTGCTCCGAGGCGGTGCAGTGGATCACCGGCGAGGCCATCCAGCTCCACGGCGGGGTCGGGATCACGTGGGAGTACGACGTCCACCTGTACTTCAAGCGGGCCCACGGGACAGCACACCTGCTCGGGCAACCCCACGAGATCCTGGCGGCGCTCGAGGTGGCCGCGGGCCTCTAGAATCACCTGCATGAGCCCCTTCCCCGAGCACGGACGGACCAACGACCAACGACTCGCCGAGGACCTGGCCGCACAGGCCGGACGGCTGCTCACCGACCTGAGGGTCTCTCGCGTCGCTCCGGAGGAACTCGGCGACTTCGCCGAGGGGGAGGCCCGCGCCGTGATCCTGGACCGGCTCGCGGTGGCCCGCCCCGACGACCTCGTCTTCGGTGAATGGAACCCGGACTCGCGGGAGCGCCTCGAGGCGGACCGCGTGTGGATGATCGATCCGCTGGACGGCGTGAGCTCATACTGCACCGAGGGCCGCCCCGACTGGGCCGTGCACGTGGCCCTGTGGGAACGCGGGCCCGAGGGCACCGGCGGGATCACCGCCTGCGCGATCGCCATGCCCGCGTACGGGCGCGTGATCACCGGCCGTGGCGCCACCACCTATCAGCCGATCTCCATCATCCGCGGGCCGCGCCCCGGCCCGCTGGTCCCCCCGCGTGAGGACGACCGCCTGCGCATCGCCGTCTCCGAGGCCGATCCCCCGGCGTTCGCGGAGGAGCTCGCGGAGACCCTCGGCGCCTCCCTCACCCGCCTCGGCTCGGGCGGGGGCAAGACCGCCACCGTGGTGGAGGACGAGTGCGACGCCTACATCCACACCAGCGGCCACCACCAGTGGGACTCCGCGGCCACGTACGGGGTGGTGCGCCAGCGCGGGCTGCACGCGAGCCGACTCGACGGCTCCGAGCTGGTCTACAACGTCGAGGAGAACGAGTTCCCCGACCTGCTCGTGTGCAAGGAGGATGTCGCCGACCGCATCATCGAGGCGGCGCGGGCGTACCTCTGAGGAGGTACCTCTATCCGTCCAGGCCCCGGTAGCCGTCGAACCGCTCGGCGACCTGCTCCTCGCTCAGTCCGTAGTCGGCGAGCGTGTAGCGGTGTGCGGGCGCCCGGTCGCCTGACAGACTCCTGGCGTTCTCCGCCTCGACCGCCTCGCGCACGCCCTCGTCGAGCTCTGTCCCGACCGCGGAGTACACCCGCTCGACCACTCCCGCCGGGTCCTCGATGAGCTCCCGGTGGTTGACGTCGACGAACGTCGCCCGCGAGCCCGGGTCCGCCTCGTGCCGGGCGCGGACCGCGTCGAACTCGGACACGCCCCGCGCCCACAGGTCGAGCTGCGAGGACCCGATGTACTCCGGGGTGAACCGGGTCGACCACTCCGCGGCGGTGCGGTGCGCCAGCGAGAACATGGACGCCATCGACTTCCGCGGATCTCGGTGGGTCTGCACCACCACGGCGTCGGGGTACACCTCGAGCAGCGCGTCGAGCGCGAACAGGTGGCTGGGGTTCTTGAGGACCCACCGCCGCCCGGGGTCGTCCGCCCCGATGAGTTGGAGGTTGCGCTTGTGCCGCCGGTACGCGGGGACCCAGTCCACGCCCTCGAGCCAGCGCGAGTAGCCGTCGAGCCTGGCCAGGCACTCGTAGGAGGCGGCCGTGGCCGATTGCCGGAGCAGCTGCCAGCACTCCTCCAGGTCGTCGGCGGAGATGTAGTGCACCCCTCCGTAGTCGGGATTCTCCGACATGAACCCGGCGTACAGGTCGCGCAGGCCGCGGTAGGTGGGGTCGTCCTCCCACTGCTCCCTCGGCGGCCGCGGCTTGGGCACCTCCGTGAGCCACAGCTCCAGCCCCTGGTTGGCCGGGTCGGCGCCGAGGAGCCGGTGCAGCGCCGTGGTCCCGGTGCGGGGAAGCCCGGTGACGACGACGGGCCGCTCGATCTCGACGTCCGCCTGGGCCGGGTCCGCGGAGAAGCCGGCCTGTGAGACGAGCCGCGCCACCATCGCGCCCTTGAGCACCGACCGCCAGTACTTGCTCCCCGCCGGGGTGAGGCCCGCGTCGGAGTGCAGGGAGTCCAGCAGCACGCCCAGCGCCTCGCGGTGGTGGTCCTCGCCGTCGCCGAAGTCCTCCAACCCGATCGCCCGCGAGGCGCTCGCGTGCAGGTCCTCGACGGTGCCGACGTGTACCCGCTCGGTGTCGCTCACGGTCGACCCGGTCATGACAGCCCCCTCCGCGCGAACGCGTCCTGCCGGGCGGCGATCCGCTCGCGCCACTGCTCGCCGGTCACCCGCTGGTCGTCGTACCCGGGCACCTCATCGGCGAGCCGGTCGAACGGCACGACCTTCACCGAGGGGCCGAGCTCCGGCGTGACGGGCTCGCTCACCCGCTGCCAGCGGAACTGCATGATGCCCTCGCGGTGGCCGAGGGTCTCGATCCAGTTGGCCAGACCGGGGTCGCGGTCGGCCACGACGAGGTGGATCATCCCGTCCGCGCCGACGTGCGCCTGGTCGGCGGTGAGGCTGGTCTGGTGGTGCACGTACTCGAGCGAGGCGTACCACATGCTGCCCAGCTGGAAGCCCTGGTAGGGCACCCCGGCGATGGGCACGGAGATCACCATGGCCTCGTCCGGCCCGAGTTCGAATACACCCGCGGAGGAGAACTGCGTGGTGAGCCCACCGGGGGTCTGCCGCGGTTCGTTCAGTGTGTTGCGGACCTGGTCGCCGAAGAACCACTCCGGGAACGCCAGCCACGTCCGCAGCCGCCCGACGAGCGCCTCGGCGAGCTTGGCGTAGAACTTCTCCTGGCCGGCGAGCGTCACAGGCTCCGGTGCGGTGCCCACCGTGTCGACTCTGCGCAGGATCGCCGACCCGGCCACCTCACTGCTCCAGTCGGAGTAGACCTCGCGGACGGCGATCATCGAGGTCCCCGGGTGGAGCACCACGTAGCCGGCGTCGCCCTCGTCGTCGTCGTGCCTCGCCGGCCCCAATCGGAAGCTGTACCGTCCGTCGGCGCCGATCTCCAGCGCGCGGTCGTCGAACGCCGCGTGCGACGCGGCGCGCTCGTCGGCCGAATACGTCCCGGCCATGACCTGGAACGACAGGTCCGCCGTGGTGCCGCGACGGCCCTCGATGACGTACTCCGCGCCGTCGGTGAGGTTGGCGTAGAAGTACAGCGTGTCGGGGTTGTCCAGACCCATCTTGGTGTACGGACCCGTGGCCTGGAACAGCTGTGGGTGCGTGCGCCCGCGGTGTTGGCCGGTCTCGATGGCGCCGCGGATGGTCCCGAGCAGGTAATCGAGCCCCTCCGCGACGTCCGCCTCGGTCCGCACGTGCGGCGCCGAGCGGATGATCTCCTCGGCCTCGGCCAGCGCGCGGGCCAGCGGCGCTGTCGCTGCCGCACCGTCCATCGTGCTCTCCCCCATCGTGCTATGCCCCACTGTGCTCTCCCCCACCGCGCCGCTCACAGCCACGTGTACGAGTCGGCGGAGGTGATGAAGTTCTCGAGCTCTTCCTGCTCGGGCGTCGGATCCACGACGTCCTCCTCAATACTCAGATAGGCGCCGCGGTAGAACAACAGCGGCCGGACATCCCGCTCCGTCGGTCCGAGGTGGGCGACCCGCCCCAGGACGATCCAGTGATCGCCGCCGTCGAGGACCTGGTCGATCTCGCAGTCCAGCCACGCCATCACGCCGTCGATGACCGGCGAGCCGAGCGGGCTCGGCGACCAGTCGATCGAGGCGAACTTGTCGTCGCCGCGACGGCCGAACGTGGAGGACACGTCCTCCTGCTCCTCGGACAGGATGTTGACGCAGAACCTGCCGGCCGCCTCGATCCCCTTCCACGATCCCGACGTCTTCATCGGGCAGAACAGGACCAGGGGCGGCTCGAGGGAGAGCGCGGAGAAGGACTGGCAGGCGAACCCGACCGGCGCGTCGTCCCTGACCGCCGTGATGACGGTGATCCCGGTACAGAACTGGCCGAGCGCGTCGCGCAGTTCCCGGTTGGAGAAGCTCTGCCCCTCCGGGGGGTGGTCGGTGCTGCTCATCTGAAGTCGGTCCTCCCTGGACTCGGTCGTGCGCGGGCGTCAGCGGGTGTCCCAGCCTAGGCGTCTATTTGAAGCCGACGGAGAAGTCGTGGCCCCACAGGCTCACGGCGGTGGACTCCCGTGCCACCCAGTCCGAATCGTCGACCTGCACGCCCTCGCAGCCGTACTCGCAGTCGAACCCACCGGGGGTCTTCATGTAGAAGCTCAGCATCTTGTCGTTGACGTGCCGGCCGAGTGAGGCCGACATCCTCACCTTCTTGCGCAGTGCCCGGTCCAGCGCGAGTCCCACGTCGTCGGCCGACGCGACCTCGACCATCAGGTGGATGATCCCGGTGGGGTTGGGGAACGGTGTGAACGCCAGCGAGTGATGGCGGGGGTTGCAGCCGAGGAAACGCAGCCATGCGGGTTCCCCGTCGGCCGGCCGACCGACGAGCTCCGGCGGCAGGCTCATCGAGTCGCGGAGAGCGAACCCCAGGACGTCCCGGTAGAACTCCAACGCCGCCACCTCGTCCGGCGTGGAGAGCACGATGTGACCCGCCCCCTGGTCACCGGTGACGAACTCGTGCCCGTAGGGGGTCGGGATGCGGCGGTGCTGCAGAGCGATGGTGTGGTAGATCTCCAGCGTGAACCCGGCCGGGTCCTGACAGGTGATCAGTCCCCGCACCTTCCGGTCCCGCTTCACCTCGTCCGGGGCGTCCTGCCAGGCCACCCCGGCCTCGTCGAGGCGCCGCCTGACATCGTCGAGCTCCGCCTCGTTCGCGCACTCCCAGCCCACCGCGGCGAGCGCGTCCTCCGGCCCGGGGACGATGATCCACCGGTGCGGGTTCTCGTCCATACGGAAGTAGAGCGCATCCGGGTCGTCGCCCTTGCCCTCGACGAACCCGAGGACCTTGGTGCCGTACTCGCGCCAGGCGTCCATGTCGGTGGCGTAGATCCGCACATATCCGAAGTTGCTTATTGCCATGCCAAGTCAGTCCTCTCGATCCGCCAGGGCCTCTCGATCCGCCAGGGCGGATCAGACCATCGAATCCGCGACCTTTTCGCCGAACTCGTTCTGTCCGTACATGATGTACGCCTTGGTCGCCTCGTTGGCCGCGTGGACCCGACCTGCGTTGGCGTCGCGCCAGAACCGCTGGATCGGCGAGGTGTCCTCGAGCGCGCGGGCTCCCGAGTTCTGGAACAGCAACCCGATCGCGTCGATCGACCGCTGCGTGGCACGGACCTGGTCCCGGCGCGCCCGGGTGCGGATGTCCATCCCCGGGAAGTCGCCGGCCTTGATCAGGTCCATCTCCTCGCGGACGTTCCGCATGAGCTGCAGCCATGCGGCGTCGATGTCCCCCGCGGCCTCGGCGAGCCGGACCTTGGCGAACGGGTCGTCCTTGACCTTGGTGCCGAACGCGGCACGGACGCGCGCGCGCTGGTGCTCGCGGTGCACCTCGTAGCACCCGAACGCCATGCCGACGATCGGCGTGGAGATGGTGGTGGGGTGGATGGTGCCCCACGGCATGCGGTAGATCGGGTTGGTGTTGATCTCCAGCCCCGGGCTGGTCGTGTTGGCCATGTCGCCGAAGGACAGCACGCGGTGCGCGGGGATGAGGGCGTCCTTGATCAGGATGTCGTTGGACCCCGTGCCCTTGAGTCCGGCGACGTGCCAGACGTCGAGGATCTCGTACTGGGACTTCTCCACCAGGAAGGTGCAGAAGTCGATCATCTTGCCGTTCTCGTCGAGCACGGGACCGCCGACGAACACCCAGTCCGCGTGGTCACAGCCCGAGGACCAGGACCACTTGCCGTTGAGGAGGAACCCGTCGTCGGTCTTGGTGGCCGCGCCCATCGGGGCATAGGAGGAGGAGATGCGGACGGTGGTGTCCGAGCCCCACACGTCCTCCTGCGCCTGCTGCGGGAACAGGGCCAGGTGCCAGTTGTGGATCCCCAGGATGCTCGCGCACCACCCGGTGGACGGGCAGGCCGACGCGATGGCCATGGCGGCGGTGTAGAACGCCTCCATGTCCGCCTCGTACCCGCCCCACTGGGCGGGCTGACAGAGCTTGAAGAAGCCGGCCTCGTCGAGCTCCGCGATGTTCTGCGGATGGACCCTGCGCAGGTCCTCGGTCTCCTGCGCACGCTCGGCGAACCCGGGCAGCAGTGCTTTGATCCGGTCGATGACCTCGTGGTTGGCGTGCTCGCTCATGTGATCCCTCTCTGGCTTTTGTGGGCCGCTTGGCCTTAGACTAGAACACGTTACAGTTTTGCACCAGACTGAACCGCCCGGAAGTCAGGCTATGGCACCCCGTGCCAGCGCCTACAGGGATTGGTTGTGACCGGCATCCCGATTCTATAACCTGTTCTCATCCGGCTCATGCCCTCAGGAGGATCATCATGACCGCACTCGGCTCGGCCCCCGGAGCTGTCCGCGAGATCGACACGGGCGAGACCCGGGATCGTTACGCGCGCGGCTGGCACTGCATCGGCACCGTCAAGGAGTTCAGCGACGGAAAACCCCACTCCATCCAGGCCTTCGGCACCAAGCTGGTCGTCTGGGCCAACGGCGAGGGTGAGATCAACGTCCTCGACGCCTACTGCCGGCACCTCGGAGGCGACCTCTCCGACGGAGAGGTCAAGGACGGCAACATCGCGTGCCCGTTCCACGACTGGCGGTGGGGTGGCGACGGCAAGTGCAAGGGCATCCCCTACGCCAAGCGCGTCCCGCTGCGCGCGCGGACCCGCGCCTGGATCACCAACATCCAGTCCGGCCAGGTCTTCGTCTGGCACGACCACGAGGGCAACCCGCCCCGCGACGAGGACGCGATCCCGGCCATCGCGGAGTACGAGACCGGCGAGTGGACCGACTGGGAGTGGAACCGCCTCGTGATCGAGGGCTCCAACTGCATGGAGATCGTCGACAACGTGGTCGACATGGCGCACTTCTACTACATCCACTTCGCGTTCCCGACGTACTTCAAGAACGTCTTCGAGGGACAGACCGCCACCCAGTACCTCAACACCAAGGGCCGGCCGGACCACGATCCGACGGGCGGCAAGTACGGTGACACCCTGCTCGAGTCCGAGGCGTCCTACTTCGGTCCGGCGTACATGATCAACCCCCTCAAGCAGATGTACGGGGACTTCGAGACCGAAGCGATCCTCATCAACTGCCATTACCCGATCGATCAGAACTCGTTCGTGTTGATGTACGGACTGTCGGTCAAGAAGCCCAAGGGTTTCGACGACGAGACCTCGGCCAAGATGGCCGCGAAGATCGCGACGTTCTTCGGCGAGGGCTTCCTCCAGGACGTCCGCATCTGGCAGCGCAAGTCCCAGATCGCCAACCCGCTCCTGTGCGAGGAGGACGGCCCCGTCTACCAGCTCCGCCGGTGGTACGAGCAGTTCTACGTGGACCGCGACAAGGTCGAGCCCGAGATGCAGGAGCGGTTCGAGTTCGAGGTCGACACCACCGCCGCCAACCAGTACTGGGAGGGCGAGGTCGCCGAGAACATGCGCAAGCAGGAGGCCGGTGAGGCCGAGATCTCGGACGAGCAGACCCAGTACACCGGCATGGCCGAGGTCGCCGGGGAAGCGAGCGCCTCCCGCGCGGAGAAGTGATGTTCAGGCAACACGACTCGCGGCGCGCGCCCACCTGGGACGAGACCGACCCGGCGCGCGCCGCGCGGCTGCACGGTGACACCGATCTGGACCGCGAGACCTACACGCGGGCGGGTTTCCAACCCGTGGAGTGCCGCGCGTGCGGCACCTGTGTGTCCGTCCGGAAGAACAGCGAGAAGCACACCTCCATCCAGTGGACCGCGAGCAGTGACCGCGCGTGCCCCGTCCTCGCCGAATGGCGGGACGGCGGCGAGCGGCCGCAGGGCGAGGACACCTGCCCCCGGATGCTCGCGAGCATCCGCTACGCCTACGCGGAGGGTCTGATCACCCTCGCCGAGGGCGTGGATCCTGCTGACGCCGATCACATGGTCAACCCGCTGTACGTCCCGGAGTAGGACGTCCCGGAGTGATCTCCCGCCCCGCCGCATTCAAGCGATAGGCTCCCAATCCATGACCGCCACCCCACAACTCGGCTCTTTCGTGCGCGAACTCTCGATCGCCGAGGTGATCGAGGAGACCGCCGACGCCAAGTCGATCGTCTTCGAGATCCCCGCCGGCGCCGAGGAGGACTTCCGGTACACCCCCGGACAGTTCCTCACCCTGCGGATCCCCAGCGACCAGACCGGGTCCGTGGCGCGCTGTTATTCGCTCTCGAGCTCCCCCACCGAGGACTCCCGACTCAAGGTGACCGTCAAGCGAACGGTCGACGGGTACGGATCCAACTGGCTGTGTGACAACGCCGAGGTCGGCATGTCGATGCACGTGCTGGCCCCGTCCGGCATCTTCACGCCCAAGAACCTCGACCAGGACTTCATCCTCCTGGCCGCAGGCTCCGGCGTCACCCCGGTCATGTCGATCCTCAAGTCGGCGCTCGCCCAGGGCACCGGCCACATCGTCATGGTGTACGCCAACCGTGACGAGAAGTCGGTGATCTTCAAGGACGAACTGCAGGCCCTGCAGCGCCAGAACCCCGACCGGCTCACCGTGCTCCACTGGCTCGAGTCGGTGTCGGGCATCCCCTCCCCCGAGATGATCGGCAACCTCCTGCACCCGGTGGCCGCCAAGCGCCAGTCGTACATCTGCGGCCCGGCGCCGTTCATGGAGACCGTCAAGGACGGGCTCCGCCGCTCGGGTGCCGACATGCACCTCATCCACACCGAGGCGTTCTCCTCGATCGAGGGCGATCCGTTCGCCGAGATCGTGATCGACGACTCGCCTGGCGACGACGGCGTCGGGCCGGCCACGGCGATCGTGGAACTCGACGACGAGACCCACGAGGTCACGTGGCCCCGCAACACCCCGCTGCTCGACGTCCTGCTGTCCAAGGGGATCAAGGCGCCGTTCTCCTGCCGTAAAGGCGAGTGCTCGGCCTGCGCCTGCGTCCTCAAGTCCGGCGAGGTCGAGATGATCCACAACGGGATCCTCGATCCGGAGGAGGTCGAGGAGGGGTACGTGCTCAGCTGCCAGCTCCTGCCCAAGACCGATCGCGTCGAGGTCTCGTACTCCGAGTGACAGACTCCGGAGTGTGAACCACCCTGTCGTCACCTTCACCTCCCGATACGGCTCCACCCGTAGGTACGCGGACGCGCTCGCCGAGAGGATTGGGACGCGCGCCGTGGATCTCGCCTCGTTCGGGGACGCGGTCGCCGCCGACCCGTTGATCGTCCTCGCACCTCAGTACGTCACGACGATCCTCGGTCGGCGACGCATCATCCGGGCGATCCGCTCGGCTCCGGGCCCCGCGGCCCTCGTCGTCGTCGCCCTGTCCCCCGCCGACGACCCCGGTCGCGGCACCCTCGCACAGAAACTCGTGGCGACCTCCGCGCGCACGGTCACCGTCTTCCAGTTGCGCGGCGACCTGGACCCGGACCGGCTGCGGTGGGTGGACCGCGTGCTCATGGCCGCGCTGCGCAGGGAACTGCGTAAGACCCCGGATGAACCGATGGCCCGCCTCCTGCTGAATCGCGAGCGGGTGGAGTTCGTCGACGAGTCCACCCTCGGACCGATCGTGGACTGGGCGCAGAGACACACCACGCCCGGCGACTGACGGACCCGTCGACGTACTGGGGTGTCCTGTACGGACGCGTTCTGTACGGACGCGGTTTAGACTCCCGCCTGCTCCTTCTGGATCTCCAACGCGATGTCGATGAGCTGGTCCTCCTGGCCGCCTACCAGGCGGCGCTCGCCTGCGCGGATGAGGATCTCCGACGACGGGACGCCGTACCGGTTCGCGTGCCCCTCCGCGTGCTTGAGGAAGGACGAGTAACAGCCCGCGTATCCGAGCATCAACGCCGACCGGTCGACCACGCACTCGGTCGGCATGAGCGGCCGCACCACGTCCTCGGCCGCGTCGGCGATCTTGAAGAAGTCCACTCCGGTGGTGATGCCGAGCTTGTCGCATACGCCCACCAGCGCCTCGACGGGCGTGTTGCCGGCGCCGGCACCGAAACGACGGGTCGAGCCGTCGATCTGCTGCGCACCTGCGCGGATGGCCATGATCGAGTTGCCGACGCCCACGTCGAGGTTCTCGTGCCCGTGGAAGCCGACCTGCGCGTCGTCGCCGAGCTCAGCGACCAGAGCCGCGACCCGGTCCGACACCTGGTCCATGACCAGCGCGCCCGCCGAGTCGACGATGTACACGCACTGGCACCCCGCGTCGGCCATGATGCGGGCCTGCTTCGCCAGCACCTCCGGGGGTTGCGTGTGGCTCATCATGAGGAACCCGACGGTCTCCAACCCGAGTTCGCGGGCGTAACCGAAGTGCTGGATCGAGACGTCGGCCTCGGTGCAGTGGGTGGCGACCCGGCAGATCGAACCGCCGTTGTCCCGCGCGGCCAGGATGTCGTCCTTGATCCCCAGTCCCGGCAGGGTGAGGAACGCGATCTTGGCCTGCGTGGCGGTCTCGGCCGCGACCTTGATGAGGTCCTGGTCGTAGGACTTGGCGAAGCCGTAGTTGAAGGAGGCACCGCCGAGTCCGTCGCCGTGGGTGACCTCGATGACGGGGACCCCGGCCCCGTCGAGCGCGGCGACGACCTCACGGACATCGTCGACGGAGAACTGGTGCCGCTTGTGGTGCGAGCCGTCACGAAGCGACGAGTCGGTGATGCGGATGTCGAGGTCGGGGCTGTACACGCGGGCGTCTGCGTTGTACGGGTTGGTCCTGTCCATGGTCCTCACACTCCGAGCGTGGTGGTGGTGAGCTCGGTCCTGCCGAGCCTGGTCCGGGCGATGTCCTCGCCGACCTTGGTGGCGGCGGCGGTCATGATGTCGAGGTTGCCCGCATACGGCGGCAGGAAGTCCCCGGCGCCCTCGACCTCGACGAAGATGGCGACACGCGCCATCCCTCCGGTGATCTCGGTGGGCGGGTCGAACTGTGGCTCCTGGAGCAACCGGTATCCCGGGACGTACTCCTGGATCTCCTTCTCGCGCTTGCGGATGGCGGTGGTGATGAGGTCCTGGTCGGCGCCGGAGGGGATCGCGCAGAAGATGGTGTCGCGCATGATCATCGGCGGCTCGGCGGGATTGAGGATGATGATTGCCTTGCCCCGCTTGGCGCCGCCGACCTTCTCGATGGCCAGCTTGGTGGTCTCGGTGAACTCGTCGATGTTCGCGCGGGTTCCCGGCCCCGCCGACTCGGAGGAGACCGAGGCGACGATCTCCGCGTACTCCACCGGGACGACCGAGGAGACCGCGTGGACCATCGGGATGGTGGCCTGGCCGCCGCAGGTGACCATGTTGTGGTTCGGCGCGTCGACGTGTTCGTGCAGGTTGGCGGGTGGGATGACCATGGGGCCCACCGCGGCGGGGGTGAGGTCGATGGCGGTGATGCCGGCGGCTTCGTAGCGGGGCGCGTAGGCCTTGTGGACGTAGGCGCTGGTGGCCTCGAACAGCAGGTCGGGCTTCTCTCCGCCCGCCTCGATCGAGGCGAGCAGTTCGTCGGCTCCACCGGACATGCAGGTCAGCCCGTGGTCCGCGGCGCGCTTCATCCCCTCGGACTCCGCGTCGATACCGATCATCCACTTGGGTTCGATGAACTCGCTGCGCTCGAGCTTGTACATGAGGTCGGTGCCGATGTTTCCCGATCCGACTATCGCGGCGGTGAGCATGGTCTTCTCTGTCATACCGACAGTCTCTCCACCTGGATTCACCGCCACAATCAGGCGTGCCGCTCAGCGGAACAACGCGCGTGAGAGAAGCCGAAGATGCCCGTCAGGCGGGGTGGGTGCGGTGGGCGCCTGGGGGGTTGGTGAGGTGGCCGTCGTGGGTGATGAGGCGGTCGAGGTGTTCTCGCCATCGGTGGTCGAGGATCTGGTCGCGGGCGTGGGCCAGGGGGCCGTGTGGGGTGGTGCGGTGTTCGTGTCCGGTTTCGGTGATGATGGTCAGTTCACCGAGGGGTC
>NZ_JBEPON010000011.1:0-121345 GCF_040546785.1 Dietzia sp. 2505
GTGGAGGTCCGGTTGGACTGTGCGCCAGGGTGTGTCTGTGGACTAGTGGCACGCATCCGGCAAGATTTGGGGATCGTCGGCAGATTAGGAAAGGGGCGGGGCCCGGCAACAGGTCATTCGTCGGGTCGTTTGGGCCCGCCTACATTGCCAGTTGGTGGCATTTGAGTAGCATTGATGGTGCTGAAGCGTTCCGCCGTCCGCGTCTCGCCCTAGGTGGCGGTGGTCGTCGGAGACGCCGGAGGGCAGGTGTTTTTGAATGACTGGGGTGGAGTCGACGACCTTGGCACATACCGAGACCATGCGTCTGTCGACCGCGGAGTTAGCGCGCCAGCTTGTTCAACACCTCGGGCCAACCGTGGTTGCGGTGCTGGCTGGAGTCCGCGACAAGAAGCTGCCATATAAGTGGGCAAGAGAAGGTGGCCCTGTTCCCAGGGACGGGGCGCTGCAGCGGCTGCAGGTGGCGCACCGGGCATGGGTGGCCCTTGCAACGGCCGAGGGGGCGGACATCGCCCGTGCGTGGTTCATCGGGGCGAATCCTCGATTGGATGAGCAGCCGCCGTTCATGGCGATTGCTGGTGGTGAGTTTAGGGAAGTGATGAGCGCTACTGCAGCGTTCGTCGACGGCACCGAACAGTAGTTTTCATTCCTCTGTGCTCGGAGTCGTTAGGACCCCCGTTCGAGTTGGGGCCCGCAATGGACCACATCGCGATTCGACCTGGCAAGCGCAGTAGAAGCGCGTGGAAATGCCAGTTTGAAATTGCTTGAAACAGGCAGGTTCTTGCACTGCACCGATGCCGAAGGTCTATCCGGCACTATCGGCAGCAGTCCTGAACCAAGCTCCCGAAGCGAGGCGGGAGAGAGTCGCCCACGAAATTAAGCTATAGGGGATGTCTGCTCGTGCTCTCAGTCGTGGTGCCGGTGTGTGTGAGTCTGTGGCCAGGCAGGAACCCGCGAGACCAGGAACCAGGCAACGGTTCGACCAGCTGGTGGCCGCTAGGGGGCGAGCTTGTATTCGTTGATGTAGCGGTAGACGGTGGCGCGGCTGACGCCTGTTTTGCGGGCGATGTCGGTGATGGTGTGACGGCGGTTGCCGTGTTCGTCCAGTTGGACTGCCAGCAGGATGATGGCGTCGATTTTCTTGGACTTTTTGATGGTGGGTCGGCCGGGCCGTCTTCCCTGTTCCTTGGCGGTGGTGATGCTGCGGCGGATTCTTTGGGAGCGGCCGGTGGTGTTGACCTCGTCTATGGCGGCGATGGTGCGGAAGAAGATGTGGTCCGGGTCGTTGCGGGTGTGGAGGTCGCTGTCGAGGATGTGCAGGTGGGCGCTGAGGTCTTCGATGTGGGCAACGTGTGTGACCAGGGCCTTGTTGTGGTGCGCTAGGCGATCCAGGCTGGTGACGGTGAGCGTGTCGCCGGGCCGGAGGTGTTCGAGTGCGGCAGTGAGTTGGGGTTGTGCGGCGCCGGTCTGGCGTGTGTCGTCGGTGTAGATGCTCATGCAGCCGGCATCCGTGAGGGCGGCAGACTGCCTGGCGGGGTCGGGGTCGGAGGGGTAGATCCGCTCGTAGCCGATGCGCATAGCGGTGAAGTTACCGGCGCGGGGAGGTCCCTGCCGGGGAGTTGTGCCTGGCTGGGACCTCCGTGTTGGGTTACGCGGCGGAGGGGAAGTGGGCGTCGCGCTCGGCGCGGGCTTGTTTGGCGCCGTCGAGGATGGTGCGCAGCATCCCGACCCCGTCCCACGTGTCGAGGTGGTGTTCGATGTGGTCGTGCGCGGTGGCCAGCACGTCCCATGCGTTCTGGGTGTAGCGGGCATCGAGGTCGGTCTCGTCGAGGAAGACCTCGGGTGTGCGTTGCAGGCGGATGCTGGCCAGGGTGGTGGCGGTGGCCAGTGGCCCGTTGATCGACTCGGTCATGGTGATGGGCACCGTGTTGGCGGAGGTGTTCGTCGCTGTGTGGTGGTGCAGCTCGAGGTGGCAGTCTTCGGCCACGCCCATCGGGTCGGTGTCGTGGTGGATATCGAGCATGGCATCGACGGTGCGGGCCGCTGCTGCCAGCAGGGCCCACGCCTCGTCGCGTGCCCCGGCGTCGAGCAGGATCGCTCCGACGCTGATGAGCCCGGTGGCGCGGGCGAGGTACCCCACGAGGGCGGTGAACTGGCGCTTGTCGAGATCGGTCTCCCACAGGTCGACGTAGGCATCGTCTTCGACGAGGTGGAGGGCGGTGCGGATGTCGGTGCCGACGGTGTGGAGGGCGAGGGCGTCGGTCTCTGCGCTGATTACGGCGAGCCGCAGGGTGGTGGCGAAATTTTCGGTCATGGTGGGTCTTCTTCCTCTGGTGTGTTTTTGGGGTGGGGATGGGAGGGCCGGCCAGCGATCAGGCTGACCGGCCCTGGAGAGTTGATGCTGGGTGTTACGCGGCGAGCTGGTGGTTGCGGGGTGTGGCGCAGCGGTAGAACTGCTCGGGCTCGAGCCAGTGGCACCATCCCTTTTTGCCGCTGGGCAGGGTGACCTGCGGGCCTCCGCGTTGTCCCTGCCAGCGGGCCAGTTCGATGTGCGCGCCCCGCATCCGGACCGCGCGGTCAATGGCTGGCTGCATGTCGCGATCGGCTGAGCACAGGACGACCGCGTCCAGGGAGCGGTCGCCGGACATTTCGAGCAACTGCATGCCGAGCTCCATGTCCACGCCTTTTTCGGGGCCGTGGATGCTGTTTTCCATGCCGATGGCGGTGATCCGGCTGTCGCGCTGCCAGTAGCGGATGTACTGCTCGGTGATGGCGCGGGCACGCGGGTTGTGCTGCGGGTGGTGCAGGCCGATCACCACGGTGATCCGGCTGATCCGAGACGGGCGGTTTCGCTTGCTGGTGATCTGGTCGGAGATTCTTCCGAGGTGGAGCACGTGGTTGTCGATGTTGTCGCCGAAACCCAGGACGGTGTCGGCTCCCCGCAGGAAGTTCCACCCGTCGTATAGGAGACCGATGTTCTCGGCGAGGGGGGTGACGTTGGTGGTGGCAGTGGTGTTCATAGCTTTCCTTCTTTCGTTGTTTTTTAATTGCGCGATGCAGAGCGGGATATTTCGCGTAATGTCAGCAGTAGATTGAACTTTTCTTGGCCTCTATTGAGTTCTCGAAGAATGTCGTTCGGGGCCTCCTGGCGAGGGGGCCGGCGTGCTGACAAGAAGGACACTGCCGGATTCTGGCGGGTCGCGCAAGGGCGCTCGGTGGCGTCCGTGCGACACAACTTGGAGCATCTGCGAACATGGTTTATCAACGCGCTGACGTGCAACAACACACGCCTGTGGGGCGGAAGGTCGCGAACTTTAGTTCCCGGTTTAAACGCTAAAATTCGCCCTTTTTCCTGCGGAACTATCCGGGCTTCTCTATTTTAGTTCGATCAATTCCCAGCACAATTCCAGGATAGTTATGAGTTCACCCGATTAAATCGAATCGAGACCTGGCCAATAAGGGCGCTTGTCGGGTCTGCCTGCAGATATGTGCAAGCCGCGGCGGGCGGCGTGCATGGAGTGGCTGGAGCTCGCGCGGCGCCTCGAACCTGGGCGAAGGGGCGGCCGGCGCGGGCAGGGCGGGTCCGGCGGGGCGTGGCCGCCTTGCCGGAACGTTGCGGCAAGGCGGCCCGAGACCGTAGGAGGAGGGCGCGGGGATCCAACGCAACGCCATCCGCACCAAAACTGTGAGATAGATCACACTACGTCGTGACCTGCGTCTTTATTGGATCCGGCGAAGTGGGACGTCGATCCCTGAGCGCCCAACTTGGCGCTTGGCACCCGCTGTGGCCGTATCACGACAGGACGAGGCGAGCCCAGCTTGAGGCAAGCAGTGCACCTCCTGAGGCTGGCTGCTGTAGAAAAAGTGAGCTTGCGGGTGCCCGCCACGGGCACCCGGGGAGCTCTCTGTCGGGCGCGACGTCGTCAGGGTCCGCACTGTCGCTGGCGTCAATATCGACATCGCGCACTGTTCCACCGACTGGCAAGGGGGCCAAAGTCAGTGAAGTTCATCGTCGGCACGGGCCCGACGGAGGTGCACGCGCACATTGACTTGGACGGGCGAGTGGCTGGTCTCGATCACCCGGGGGGCTGGCAATCTCTGAGCGTGACAGTTGTAGGTACGACGCAGTGCGACGGCCAATGGTCTGTCGTCGCGACAGTGTGCTCGAGGGCGGAGGACGTGGGGCATGACTCCTGATGAGGCTCGATCTCTTGGGCGCGCTATCGGGGCCGCTCGCCTAGAGAAGGGGTTGTCGCAGCTCAAGCTTGCGGTGGCCGTCGGAGTCAGCGGCGGGCAGGTGAGCATCTGGGAACGAGGCCGAGTGTCGGCCTCTCGCGGCCGGCCAGCGCACCCGCCGACCATCAGCCGCGATCAACTCGAAGCGATCGCTCGGGCCCTGAACTGCAGTGTGGCGTCGATTGCCGACCGCGCGGCCCTGACTGCCGCCACCCGGATCCTCTACGGACTGGAGCCTCTTGGCCCCGCCCGCACCCTCGTCGCGGGCCGGGAGTTCGACCTCACCGACAACGAGGCCGACCGCGTCGCCGATTTCATCACAGGACTCATTGCAGCTCGCAGCCTGGACTAAGAGGTTTAGACGGAAGTTCCATGTCGGTCTACCGCGTGGACGAGCTGTCGGGGCCCCGTTGCCGGGCCGCTGGGGAGATCGGCGAACCCACTTCTGCTCACTCGTGCACCGACGCCATTCCTAGGCGGAACCTCTTGGCCTCGACCGAAGGATCTCTCGGCCCTTGACCAGTCGAGATGACCCTCTCTGGCGGAGATGGAGTCGCCCAATTCTGGCGCGGCGTACGACAGCCGGGTTCCCGGCGGTGCACCAGCTACGAGGCGTGCTCATCACTCGGATCCGCCCCTGAGCCCGCCCAGGTGCCACCCCACCGCTGGACTCATGACACCTACAGTGCCTGTCGTTCACATCGCGATGCGCTCTGCTGCTCGCTGCGCCGGCCGAGGAGACCGATGGACCCCCACCGCCCACCACCCAATCGGGGCAACACTGGCGACAACACTGATCCGGGCAGGGACAGGCAGACGCTCCGTCGGGCCCTGGTCCTAATCGCTGCCCTTGCCGCAGTGGGGGCAGTCATCCTCACCGCCGCGGTCTTGCGCCCCAGTTCCAACTCCCCGGCCCCCGCCGCGTCGCAGGAACACCACCAGGGCGCCCCCCACCTCGACCTTCCGCCAGGGGCTCTCACAAAGACCGTCGCGGCCATGCCGGACCGGCCCGAGATCGTGTGGCGGGCGACTCCCGAGTCGCTCGGACTCGGCGACGCACTGGAATTCAATGTGGGAACACGGGGGCAGGACGACGGCGTGATACTCGTCGGCGACCTCGTGGTGACCAGGTACAACACCATCGCCAATCTGCGCCCCGACATCATCGCCGACTTCGGGAACCCGAACGCGCCGCGGAATGTTAGCGGACTGGTCGGCATCGATAGCACTACCGGCCGGGTCCGTTGGGCCCTCGACGTCTACTCGGCGCGCTACTGCTTCCACGTCGAGGAAACGACCTCGGCCGTCTGCCAGGCCCAGAAGATCCCACCCGGGTGGCCACACTCCGAGGAGTACGGGGCATTCGACATAGTCGACCTCACCTCTGGAACTGTCACCGGACGCACAGCCTTACCAATCATGATCCAGGCGATCCGCGAGACAGACGGCCGGATAATCAGCTTCAGCGCTCTTCCCGGCGGGGACGTCGCCGAGATTGCCGCCGGCTCCCTGGCAGACCCCCGGGCGGACTGGGCCACTCGTGTCCCCCGCCGAGCCGATGAGCCGGTGCGCGCCGGCACCCTCGAACACATCGACGCCGAAGCCGTTCCTCTCACCGCCGAGGAGGAAGAGCGCGAGCTCGCGACTGGATGCACTATCCGCTCCTCAGGCGAGGACGCAATCATCGGCTCGTCTGCCACCGTCCGGGAGGGCCGGTCACCTGTTGTGGACCTCACCACGGGCACCCCGGTGGACACACCGACCGCGGCGAAGGTCCAGGTATCCCCGGGAGGAACGGCCATCGCGTCTGCCGCATGCCCAAACGGCTGGGACCAATCCACCCAGAGCGACGACCTCGACTGGGTCTACCAGCGCCTCGACGGCCTGCCCCTGCCCGGGATCGAGGGCTATCCCATCACGGGCTTCAAGCACCCACTACGGTCGATCGTCGCCGACGTCACCGCGGCCGATCTCCCGGTGTTCACCTCGAAAGGCGCCTATTCGCTAGACGGCAAACCCCTGTGGAACTGGCCCGTGGGGGGACGCCTCTACGGAAACGAGGCGATCGCCGTAGCCGGGGACACCGTGGTGGTAGCGGGTGTCATCAGTCGCGACAAAGGCCTAATGAGGGGCTACGACCTCCAGACCGGGCAGGAAATTTGGCACGCGGATCCACCCTTGGAGGAGAACGGGGGATTCCCCCACTTCGTGAGCACCGACGGCACACGCGTGTTCACCACCAACGGTGCCGCGATCTCCCTGCGGTCCGGGCAAACCGAATGGGACCTAGAGGAGTTCCCCGAGCCTCCGCCGTTGCCGGACGTTTTCGCCGAGTTCGGGCCCTCCAGCGCCTTCACCCAGTGGGGCGAGGGCATGGTCGTCCACTCCAACCAGCGCGAGATCATCGCGTACCGATAACAGGGCCAGACACGAGGTGGCTCGAGGGCGCTTTCCCCGTTGGTCACAACTGCCGACCTCCGCTCCTGTGCAGTCGTCTTCCGCGGGAGCGCGGCGCTCGGCCCCAATTCTCCCGAGCTGCAGCTGGCGGCAAACAACAGGAATCGGTGCGTAGTAACCGCCGAGGGGCGTAGCGCCTCACGTAGCGCAGAACGATGACGGCACTTCAAGTGGAAAGTGCCGACAGCTCGCGTTGTTGGCTGATTGAACCGCACTGCCTGAACGACAGAGACTCGCACTATCGGGCATAATTGCGCAGGGAGTAGGAAAGAGTCTGGCAAGAGGAGTGACTATGGCAGTACGGTACGAAACCCGCTACGTCGATGACATCGACGGAACGGAACTCCACAACGAGGAAGCGCGGTCGATTGAGTTCAGCTTCGACGGTAAGGACTACTCGATCGACCTCAGCGCCGCGAACGCCGACGCTTTCCGCGAAGCGATCAGTCCGTACCTCAACGCCGCAACGAAGATGTCGTCCGGCGCGAAGCGCAAGGCCGCCCGCAAGAGTGCCAGCAAGACCTCCACGGGCGAAACCAAGCTGATCCGCGAATGGGCAAAAAGCAACGGCTACAACCTCTCCGACCGCGGCCGCATCCCCGCCGACGTGATGGACGCCTACGCCGCCGCAAACTAGTAGTAGGCAGATCGGGGCGAGCTCAGAGGATCTCGCGGCCAATTCGCCTGGCGCGCCGGAAGCAATCTCCCCTCGGCGGTCCTCGTCGATCCCTGTGGCATCAATGGCTCCTCGGCCTACCGCGGGCGGGGAAGCCTGCCCCGAGTCTGGGCATCTCAGGAACACCGGCGGGCACACGACGTTGGCCCAGATGGAGGTTGTGCGGAGTCGGTTTCGTAGGGGTTCTTCAGCGAACGCGCCCGTTCCAAGTCATTCGGGTCGAACACATAAGCCCAGGTTAAATGGTGCTCAAGGCCTCGGTTGTCCGGAACGGGCGTATTCCAACAGGCGTCTGCAGAACTTCGATGCACCGTCGGCGGAGTGCCCGTCGAACCCGAAACCTATTGCGCGGACGCTGGTGGATTTTAGATTCGCGACGCGCGAATCTAACCAACTTTCTAGAATCGGCAAACTGGTTCCGGTGAGGGGCAGGACCGCCATGACTACGGTACTCCCGTTGGATGAAGGACCGGTGTAGGGAATCGCATCCGAGCGAGTAAGTGCGATTAGCTCTTCGAGATCTGCACGATCTTCCGCCGACACGGTAATGAAGACATTGACCATTCTCACTACAAACTCCTACAAACGTTCAGCGCGTCGACTTAGCCACTTCGCCGCACGGGGGCTCCGGTGGGTAAAGCGCTACCCCTGGCGAGTTAACCCGCCCTGGCGAACTTCGAATCCGCCGTGGATACTCCTAGGCCCTCGCGCCGTTTGCACCTGTGAAACCGAGCACAAGATTGGTCGTGCTGGTAAGGGTGAAATCCGGAGCGAGCGGCACAAATCTCACCAACTAACTCGGAGCGGTCCCCTGTAAACCGACAGGCTGTGGGCCATTCCAATCGCTGGGTTTGGTCAACGGCAGGCTTGCAAGATGCTTCTGAAGCCGCTTGGACATAGGCATGAACGTGGCAAGAGTGAGGCTACCCGAGACCACTCCGCCGACTGCCGGAACGATCTTAGCCGCGGTCTTGGCGAAGATTTGTTTGGTCATCTGAACTCCGAGAAGAGTTGCGACTTTCTTGACTACCGGGTAGATCGTCCCCTTGGTCAGGGCTTTTTGCGGGAGCTTCTTAGCCACTTGCTTAGCGATCAGTGCCGACACCTGTGTCACACCGGCCTGAGCCGCATTGACACCGAACATGACACCGATAAACAGCGTGAGCATGCTTTCGGTCGCAGAGTCGACTCCATCCCCATCGTCCTCAAACAGGTCCGGCCAACTGTAGATGTATGCGAGCTTCTGCACGACACGCAGCACGTGACCGAAGTACTGCGCGAGGTCCGCAGGTACGGTGCCGATTACAGCAAAACCTCCCGGAATCCCCGCTAGGGCGGAGAGGGCTGTGACCTTGCTTGTTTCGTGCTTGATCACGCTTTTGGCGATCTTATCGATTACATCGAGTGGGACGCCCGCTTCAGCTGGAGATGTCAAAACCGCGTGCTCCACCTGGGCGTCAGGGCAAAATCGCCTCAACTCGCTGCGGAGGAAAGCCTCCCTGTCGATCTGAACGCCCGGCATCTGGGCGGACGCGCGCAACGTCTGGTCAAACTTCGTGGTCGCTGCGACCTGCTTTCCCTGTGGCATGCCAGAAACCTATCCGACGTCTCTGACACCGTCCGCCCTTGCGGCGGATTGATCGTGTTTCAAATGTTGGACTACCTGCTGTAGTACAGATTCGCGGGCCGCCCGGTCGTAACCAGCGACTTCGTGAAAGCACTGCGCATCGGTGCTGCCGATACCTTGGGAGGGATGCACGTGACCACGCGCGAGCGCGCATCGGACGTCAGTGGCGTTCGCCGGGGAACGGGGGCCGTGGTGCGCCGAGCGTGAACAATCGGGTCTTCTTTAGTCCCCGCATCACCTACAATGGCTACATGGTCTCTGATCGCGGCCGGATTTCCTCCAGCGAAACGTATGCCTACGAGGCCGCCATCTAGACGTAGTCACCTGGAGGGCCCGCTAGCCGATAAATGGTGGGCACGACACGTCATCAAGATCCCGCGAAAAATGGCCGCCACGCAGTTTGTTTCGCTCTCCATCACCTTTGCCTCCCGCAATGATGGGGCTTGGTCCGCGCTATCTCCTAACGTGACTCCTTATCAGAATCACGGAATTCTGGGCTGGGGAACCGCCTGAGGGTGCGCCTCTGACTTCGAAGTGAAACGAGACATCATCTCGACGCCGTGACGCCTCATCTGGTCTTCTCCCCATGCGTTCTCGGAGTTGGCCATCGATGACATTACTTGGAACTTCAAACTTTGATCCGACGAGAGATATTGGATGATCTTAGCCTCGGGCATAAGGTTGGAGCGCCGAGAGTTTTCCTCTCGGCCCATTATGCACAAGTTGCCAAATTGGTTCACTACCTCAGAAGGTATGGGATCGCGCTCGGGAGCCACAGGATAGAAGTGCTCGATCGACGTCCGGTAGCGGAACCGGAAGTCGCCGGCCTTCACGTCAGACGGGGCTGGTTCAGCGTCGAGGACGAAGGCGCGCCACAGTCGGTAGTCAAGGTAGTTGAACACGAAGTGACGAACTGCAGTCCCCGAGTCGAGTCCCGCCACCGCGTCAAGGTTTGCTCGAGTGGCTGCCATGCTTTCGATGACTTCAATGAGCCGTGCGGGATCGACAGACTGAAATTCGAGCCACTGGTCACGTAGTTCTGTGAGGATCCCGTACAAGAACTCCTTGTAGGAGCGCCGAGAGTCCGTCACCTGGTACATCGCCTGCAGCATCAGCACTTGAGCTTGTACATCGACATCGAACGTAGACTCCGGTGAGACCTTTTCACTCCTTCCTTCACCCGTACGATGCGGCCGGTGGATCACCCAGTTCGAGTCATCGTGCGTTGTGTCACGAACCCTGTCAGTCCGGATGACGAAGTTGTCGAACAAGAATCGTGCTCGGATCAGTTCCTCCCCGAAGCGCTTGACCGCTGGCGCGTCCCCAGGAAGGAAGTGCGTCCTGAACTGTTCGACCAGTCTCTTATCGTCAAAGGCGACGGTTGACGGATCCACGTCCGGCAACTCGGCGGCGATATGAAGACGTAGAACGTGCAGGAGAAAGTTGGGGAAATCGATAATGGCGCCATACCGCGGAGTCTCGTCGTCATCCTCTGACGTATTGGGGTTGCCTTTGGGTCCGGCGGTGTTGAGCAGGTGGAGGATGCCCCGATCCGCTCTGGGGGTCTCGGACATCGCGAGCATCTCGCCGAGCGAGTCGAAGTTAAGGGGCTTCAGCGCGTTCCAATCCGGGCCGAACAGGTGCGTGCGGTTCTTTTTCGGCGTTGTCGCCTGAACATGTTTGGCGAGATCCGTGCACATATCCCAGATGCCAGCGAAGGCTCTCCTGTCGACTGCCTCGTCGAGACACTCCATCAGGTGCGCCTTGACGATCTCGTGCTTCTCCAGCTGCTCCCCCCGACTGTTCATGATCTCGAAGTAATGGTTCAGGTCGGTGTTCGCTGGCAGCAGAGTGCGGACGATCGCGACGTTATCGAGCAGGTAGCGGACGTCTTCGGACGTGATGTCGTTCCTCTGAGTTAAGGCTGCGATCAGTTCAGAGGCGGCGCGGATGCCGTCATCATGGAGCGATTCGAGCTCGCGCTCGTCCTCCATGAGGACCAGCGAGCCGAGATCGCCGCTTGAGCGTGGACGGCCCTCATAAGTCAGCATCGACGGGCTCACCACAGGCAGGACCGTCCCCGAGCCGATATAGCTGCGAAGAACGGGATTGGCGAAGGTCAGAAAGAGCGTAGTGAGGCGCTGTTGGCCATCTACGACATCGAAGGTCGGGTAACCGTCGTCTGCCGGCCGGGAGCGGTGTGCCACGAGAGTGCCGATGTAGTAGCGACCTTGGGCGGCGTGCTTGCGCATGTCCCGGATGTCGGTGAACAGGGCTTCGATCTCATCGGCCCCCCACGCATAGGCCCGCTGATACATCGGCACGCGGTAGCGCGTGCCATCGAAAAGCTGGCTGACGAGCATCGGCGCGGCGGTGTCGTCAGCCATTGGTGTCTACCTCGCCCCAGATCTTGGGGACGATGACGTCGAAGCCGCCGAATGGGCGCACTCCGGGTCTTCGCGATGGACGATCGATCGTTCGGCGAACGATCTCTCGCGGTCGAATAGAGTCTCGGATTTCTCGGAAGAGGTTTGGTTCGCTGAGCACGTATCTGTTGACCATGGAACGCTTCACGGCATAGTGACGCGCGCGTAGAGTCACGGCGTACCGCGCGAACAGCCGCACCGCCGATTCCAAATCCTGCTCACCGAATCGGTCGACGTAGTAGAGCAGCTGGGTGTCAAAAAGGTTCCTGATCAGTGCGTATCGTGTGTCACCGCGATGTGCGTCGAGGATGTCGATCTCCCCGGGTAGGTCCGTGCGGCGTGTTCGTCCGTCGAAGAGGCCCAATGTCGTTGCCAGCTCGTGGTAGTGGCGCACGAAGGTGAAGAACGTCTCGCCGTTGATAATCGGCTGATCGATCTGGTGAGGATAGTCGATCGGCTTAAGCATCCCGAATCGCACCAGTGCCCCGTTCTCCTGACGAAAGTCCTCCGTGAAGTTCTTGGCGTACAGCAACGGCCTCGCCCAGTGGTTGTGGGCGTTGTGCGGATCGCTTTCTCGCACTCCCTTGAACGCGTCAATGTCAGCAGTCCGCAAACCGCCATCGGGGACATCTCGTCCGGTGCTCCACCGCTTGATCTTGTAGAGGTAGTCGGCGAACAGCGCACTAACTTCAGCTGGCTTGATCGCCTCCCAGAGAGCCACCATCTGGCGCCTGGTGTCCTCGGAGACTGTCTCGGAATCCATCTCTCGGATGTGGAACGCCTTTAACAGATCGGTCGGGTCGAGCGCTTTCCCCCTGGTGTTCTGAGAGTCGAACATCTGAAAGGCTTCATCGATGTTGGCCAGCCGCAAAACCACTACTTCGCACGACTGGAGAAAGAAGGTGGTGAAACTATCCCGGTCTGTCGTGGTCCACCGCTCAACGAATTCGCGAATGTACGCGAAGTTTTCGGTGAGTCGCTCGTGTGTCGTGGTCAACCCGTACCCAGAAACAGTGTGGCCCAGAAGCGATTCTTGGTCGATCTGCTTCGAGCCCGCGCAGCCCAAGGCGTGCGCGATGAGCACGAAGGTGACGAAACGCTGCTGGCCGTCGACAATATTCAAGTCGTGATTTTCGTCCTCGTGAAGGATGATCGATCCCAGCCGGTAGGCACCTCGGTGCATGAAAATCTGAACGTCGTCGATGAGCTGAGCAACGTTTCGCACATTCCACTTGTACGGACGCTGGTAATCAGGAATGCGAACGTTCTTCTCACGGAGAAGGTCACCGACTTTCCACACCTCTACGTTCAACTGCTTAGCGTCACTTGTTGCCAAAGTCTCCACATTGCCAAAGCTACCGAAGAGTTGGTCAAGCGTCTGCTGGGCCGTTCAGATACCGTCAAACTCGCCACCACGGAAGCGCACTCATGGTTGGCGGCCATCCCTGACTGAAATACGCTCGTTCTCGACCGACCTAGGAGGCAGCGCGATCCGCCGCGCAGCTTCTGGTCTGGCTGCAGATTCTCGAGCACCGGAGTCGTCACCTGGCCCGAGGCTGAGTTCCCGCGAGTGATGCGAATCGCGTCGCCCCATAGACTTGCGAATGCTGCGTCGCTTGTCATTGAGCGACCGGCCCCTTGAGTGAACCCGGCCCACCTAGTGGAACTGCCCGTACGTCGAAAAGACTCTCTAGACCAACGCCGTGGCCACCGGACGAGGCAAAGACGGCCTCGGGCTGCGACTGCGTAGCCCTACTAGACTCGCCACTTAACGTGGGTGTCGCGAGCGTTGTTTCAGGAAACCGAACTTAGAAGAACTTTCGTCTCGACGGCCAACCAACTCCTCAACCCGTGACCACGGTACAACCCGGCGTATCGCTGCACACTGTGACGAGAAGTTCGGTCCAGCCGCATCCGCCGCCGCTACAGCCCGATGGACCGTTGCAGAGTCCTCCCCAAGCGCCTCAGCCATCCAGATCAAGGCCGGCGCGCACCGAAGGCTGTTGTATGAAGCTTTCGCGTCCCGCCCCCGAGTCTTTCTCCCGTAGGCACCAGGGCCGTCGGTCTCGGCCATCCAAGCAACCATGTGGTCCCGCTGGCTGTGGTAGCTGGTCCTCGGGTCCGGCGAACCCTGCCGGTGGTGTTGCTCGAATGCAGTGGTGATCGGGGGGTTGGGCGGCAAACCCGCCAGCAGCCTCGCGAACTCTCGTCCTCGCATGCGACCAAGATACGTCCTGCCGGTTCCCGGAAGTCGATTTCAGGCAGAGAGGTGACAGCCCAGTCGCTCCCCTCAGCGTTGTTTGGCGATTGGGCTAATTTGGCCACTCTGCGACCCGGAACGTGGGCAAAAAGCAAGGGTTTCAACGCTAGCCCCGCGCGTCAGTTGTTGTTGCCGCTCCTATATTCAGGAGTGACCGCAGGCGGGGGGCGGAGATTCCGCCGAAACTACGAGGATCGGAACCGAGCGTGATGCAATTCCTCAATGGGGAAACGCAAGGGCATCGGCCGGCCAGGGAGCTACAGTCACGCTCCGTGTCCGCACTGTCGCCGGGTTGCCGTCGTCATAGGCAAAGCGATGACGATTCAACCGCACGCTCAGAGAAACGGGTCAGTGTGCCCAGGCTCTGAGGAACCCGTCACCCCAGCGGACCTCCTCAGCGGGCCCGTCACGAACGTGGTCTATCCCCTCAAGCGCGGCCGCTCAAAGAAAAGTGGACGTTCCGGCGAATCCCTTCGCACGATCAGCGGAGGCCTCCCGGGGTCACGTCGAGGGCACTGACGCTCACTTTGCCAGACGTCACGAGGAGGCGCGGCCGTAGTGAGCACAGGGCTGGCGGTGTGCGCCCCTCAGTTCCAGTCGACGTCGACTAGCGACTCATCGTCTGTGCCAGCAGCTGTTCCAGCTGCTGCAGACGTCGGGGCGGCGGGGTCGGGACTGCGGCTTGCGCGACGGGCGGGGCGGTGGCGGGGTTCGCCATCGCCTGGGGCGGCCGGTGTCGTGATCTGCGCGGGCGCGTCGTCTGCGGCCGTGTCGTCCTGGTCTTCGCTGTCAGTGCCCGGCCGGCCACTGACGACTCCCTGCGGCGGCTCCTGCGTTGGCGCCGCAGGTCCCTGCGCGGGCAGCTTGGGAACCTGCGTCGATTCCCGCTCCGGCATTTCAGGCTCCTCCGCTGGCTCCTGCTCTGCCTCGGCTGCGTCGTTCTTAACCAGCACCCAGCGAGGCTCGTTGCCGCCGTCGGCGTTGGTGATGCCGATCTGCTGGTACCCGTTTGGCTCCAGGTCGGCGCGGACCCGGTCGGTGGCACCGCTAAGCGTGGCTGAGGGATCCCAGGTGCACGGTTCGTTGCGGGTCGGCAGGTAGGGCACCTGCACCACTAGGTGCCCGGACGACGATGAGTAGGCCCACGCTCGATTTCTTGGGGCATCCCGGCGGGGAAGCGGGTGCCGTGGTTGTTGTCGATGAGCTGTTTCGACGTGTACTTGTCGGCAGGTCCGACACAGAACCGGCACCCGCATATCTCTTCGAGCTGTGTCGACACGCGGTCCTGATCGGCGGACGCGTAATACCGGATCGACCAAGTCCGCGATGTTGACCCGTTGTTCGCACCAGTGTCAGACCGTTAGTGCGTACACGTCGCCGTGCGGTCACCGACTGGTTGGCGGCGCCGCCGCCCGAATGGGAGGTCGATATGACGACATTAAGCTGCACCTCGTAGTGCCCACCAATCTTGGTGGAGGCCTCGGGGATCGTCGTTAACATTAATGTGGTGCGGCCGTGGTCGATCTCGCCGGCGGCGTCGAACTGGGCGCCGAGAATGCAAGAAGGGTTGGCGACCTTGAAGGCGGCAGCGTTGTCGATGGTGGTGTAGCGGGAACCGATGGCGTCCAGGATGGTGTAGTCGTCGTCGCGGACGATGAACCGGCGGCCAGGCATGCTGCCGATGGTGATGGCGTCGGCGCCCATGAGCGTGACGGAGACGCTGGGGATGCCGCGCAGGCCCCAGTTCAGACCTGAGATGGTCAGCGCCTCGTTGACGGTGCGGGCAGCGCGAATGTCGGTCCCGAGCTGATGCTCGAACGGGGCACGGTCGGTGATGGTGAGTGCAGAGCTCATTGCGTCCTCCTGGGGTGGGATCTTTCGATAGCTCGACTCAACCACCGGCTTTCAGCTGTGCAGCACTTCCAGAACCCCGACCGCCCGGGAAGACCGGCGTCCGCCCTGACCAGCTCTTATGAGACTCATTCCGCTCCCGGTCCGGCGCGGACGTGGGAGGCTCACGGCATGGGAGCAGCTGCCAAGCGGTACGGGATCAACGATGACGACTGGGAGCGGCTTATCGCCGCCACCATCAAGGTTCTTAAGCAGGTCGCCTCGGAAACCGGGGTAACGAACTACTCCGAACTTAACCGCGAGATCAGCGACCAGCCAGGCCGGCCGCGGTTCGACTTCACCCACCCCGAGGGCCGCAACGCCCTTTCCGAACTGCTCGGGGAGGTGGTCGAACGCACCGTGGACGAGATCGGTGGGATGCTGTCTGCGGTCGTGATCTACACCGATGGGAACAACCCTGGCCCTGGCTTCTTTCACCTGGCAGTTCACCTCCGCGATCTCCCCGCTGACGCAGACGAAGACCTCAAGCTGAAGTTCTGGAACTACGAGATTAAACTCGTCCAGGCCGCGTGCAAGGCCAAGCACCGCCGGCGCCGAGCAACGGACCACCGAACGCAACCCTGAGCTAGATGTACTGACCGGGGAGGTTGGTTCCAGCAGGCGGTGTGGGAATGATGGTGATTGTATTCGTGGACGAGGGCTCGCGGTCCAGGCGTGTGCGCGGCAGCAGCTGCCGTTGTCGCTGAGGACCCGGCGAGTAGTGATCCCGCGCTCAGCGAACCAGGCGACGGCGTTGGCGAGTACGGCGGCGACTATCTCCAAGCCGCTGGGGGAGGGTCAATCATTCGAGGTTCCAGGATCTCTCCCTGATTGAGGCAGTCTCGAGCGACCTCGTAGACGTAGTCGGCGTAAGTTCGTTCGGAAGCTGCGGCGTCTACCGAACGCTCTACGAGCGTGAACCCGTGAAGTCGTGCCGGATCGTCGAAGCTAACGCCACGCTGGTCGACGCGCAGGATGGAGAGCCGTTGATTGACAGTCCATTCGATGCCGATGCGCAGGTCGTACTCGTGGTTGCCGGTCACCTGCGCCCCGGCACGGACTAGCCCCATGAAGTCCGCTACGGTGCACTCGAACGCAGACGACTCAATCTCGAAGCCCTGGCGGTGCATTAACTTCCCGCCAGCGTCCATTTCAAACGGATGGCCACCCACCGGGGTTGCGAGGGTGACCGATCCGCTCTGGTGAACGCTCGCCCATGCTTGCTTCCATCCGGCTGCTTTCTTGCTCGGCGCGACCCACCTCCGTAGGCCCGGTCGAGGCCCCTCTGTGTCAGCGCTTTCGAGCGGATGGTATCCAGTCTGGCCGGTAAATTCCCGCCCCAAGAGGTGCGCATTCTCAAATACTTCACTGGCCGATGCGTAGTTCAGCTTTGGGAAAAACCGAGGGCTCCGCGGATGAGCCACTGCGATCAGCCACGCGCGACGATCGGCATCGCGACCGCGGGCCGCCTCTGCGTACAAGGTATCCAGCGTTTCGGTGGAGTGGCGACGCTCGTCGAATCGGGCCCGATACATGGCCTCGATCTGGGGTTCCCTCATCCACACAGTGTCAGCATCGTTGCGGATAGGCGCTCCGAAGTACTCACCTCGATAGATCAGGTGTGGACCATCGAGGCTCGCCGGCACTTCGACCACCACAGCGCGCTTTGGATGCTCGCCGATGCGGAGCACTTCGAGCCCGAACACGGGAGGAGTAATCGCGTTGATCGCCGCAGCACGCAAAGCTCGTTCGTGCTTTTCGTCCAGCACCCCAACGTCGGTTCGTGCCGCCGCGGATCTTTGACTCTCGGTCACGCCGTAAACGATGATCCCTCCCCCGCTGTTCGCCATCGCTGCGACATCCTTCGGAAAATCCGTCTGGCCCAGACCCCTCGCTGGCGGGAGTGCAGATTTCCAATCGAGATCATTACTCTCCATCACCCCACCGCTCACGGCCTGATCCAGAAGCCCATCTGTGAGTGGACCAGACTCGACCCCGACGGCGCGGTGTATAGCAGTAAATGTCATTTGCCGAATCTACTTTCCATAGCGAAGCTAGACAGCAAAGACGCCGACCCTTCTATCTGGGTGCCGTACTTGATGATCGTCTAGCGCGACTCTTCCCAGCGCAGCCGGGCAAAGCGCCCAATGCCACGGGCGCAGGTAACGGCCGCTACCGACCTCGACATTATGGACTCAAGATGTAACCTCGCCTAATCAAACTTGCCCCACTCCGGTATCCGATCTAGTCCAGGTGGCGGAGAAGTATGGGGATGGGCGGCCAATTCCGCCGCAGGCTACCATTCTCTGCACCAGCGTAGGCGCCTCCGCCGGGACCAGTGTGCAAGCCTCCACCGACGCCGGTATAGGGGCCACCACCAATACCGGTGTACGCGCTGCCGCCGACTCCCGAAAACGCGCTACCACCACCGGTGTACGCGCCGCCGCCAACGCCCGTGTGCGGTCCGCCGCCGGCGCCGGCGTAGGGGCCGCCGCCACACCGCCGCACCTTGCTGAACAGGCAAGAGTTGCTGACGGACAAGCAAATAGTCCGGTTGTGAACGGCGTTCGTGACTGATGGCGTCCGCGTCGCCGTGGACATGACTTACAGCATCCAACAGCGGCGCATCGACGCCTCCGGGCGCCGCAACGGCAAGGTCGCGAACTACAAGTCGCGGCGCTCGATCCGCTCCAGAATGCCCAAGGAACTACCCGAGCTCGCACCGCTCGGAAGATCGCTGGGGCGCCGACGCATGGACGCCTCCGAATTCTCAGCGCATTGATCGGGAGTTGGGCCTTGCCACGCTCGTATAAAGGATCTTATAGTGTGGGTTCAGCCACTAAGGAGCAGCCATGAGCAGCCTGTCCGCGACTTCCGAAGCCCCGTCTTTGACCAACTACGCGCCCGCCGAGGTGGTCTTCGGGACACTATCAGCTCTAGAATTCGAGACGATGACCGATGGCGGCGTTGAATTCGTCCTATGCGCTTCTGCCCTCACCGCCCAAATGTAAGCGCTGACATCGCAAGTGGCTTTTTCTGCCGTTTTGTCTCTGCCGGGACTGCAGTTTGCTAAGAGGGCAGCCCTATTCGAAGCTTTGGTGAGAGCCGAGCATCGCGCGGGCTCGGTCCTCGACGTCACTGTCGGGGACCGAGTTGCCGTTCTTCTCACCGACCCCGATGCGGTACGAGGCCTGTTACGGTCTGGGGCTCTAAAGGGGCGACCCAGATCGAGTCTTGTCGGCGTTCCCGGTTACGTAAGCGCGGGTGAAGCGGAAAGGAGTGCCGCTCGCGCCAGCGTGAAGACCGCGCTCGGGGCGGCCTCATCTTCTGCAGCTGCCATCCCAGACGACCCCGACGTCGCCGTCGCGCTGATGGCGCACCTTTCCGGTGCCGCACCGTGTCCGATTCTTCGCGCCATCGCGACTGAGAGCCGCATCGCGCTTCGCGCTGCGGTCGACCGCAAGCCGGGAGCACCGTTGCAAGTGATTACTGATGCCCTCCCGCTTCGGGAGCTGCTCACGTCCTCGGCATTCGTCAATGTGCTGCGAGAGCGCGGTTGGGACGACGATGCGATCGCCGAAGAGATCGTGATGCTCACATTCGCGGGCTGGGCGAGCATCTCGGCTGTCTTGGAATCGGCTTGCACGGTCGGGGTGGGTGGCCGATCTGTCACCGCATTTGACGTCGATGAGCTGCTTCGCCTCGCTCCTCCGGGATGGTTAATCACGCGAGAGCTGACGGCACCGACTGTTCTTGCAGGCTGCACCCTCCCGTCGGGCATCCTCGTGATGACGTCGCCGTGGCTCATCCAACGCGATGCGGCTTGGTGGCCTGAGCCCGGGCGCTACGATCCGCATCGCCCCGGTCTCCGCAAATCCGCGGCCTACCTTCCATTCGGACTCGGCAAGTGGGCCTGCCCCGCTGAGCTTTATTCGCGGTCGATCCTCCTCGAGCTGCTGCGGCGGCGTGACGCCGGGGCGGCTGCGGTGACTATTCGCCCGGCATTGATCGACGAACGATCCGCGTGCCTGATGAGAATGGGAACCGATACGAGATGAGCATTCAGATTTGGCTCGAGGACGTGCAGCATTGTGGACGGGTCGAGCCCGCTGGGGAGACCGTGCGGTCTACCCTGGCTGCGCTCCGTATGCCGCACACGATGTTTCAGGCGTATCTTGTTCGTCCCGAGAACGACGTCTCCCTCATCCCGAGCTGGACGAGGCTAGACGCGCTCGACGGCGAGGACGGGTATGTTCTGCTCCGAGCAGTCCGCAACACGCTGTTCGACACGGTCCTTCCGCCCGAGCCGCTTAGAGGAGAGGGTTTGAGCACTGGCGTGGGTGTTGAACAGGTCGTGCCTTCGGACGACGGGAGCACCGCCCACGCCCAGCGTGCCGTGCTCGACGCGCCAGCTGCCCAGCGTCTCGTACAGAACGAGGTCGTTTCCTTCATGGAGAAAAGCGGGACGGCGGAGCGGGGCTGCATCTTCGGGGTGAGCGGCGGCGGCGATAGTAATGCGCTAGCGTACGGGCTGCGTGCCGGGCTCCCCCAAGAACGCCTCTTCGCCTTCACAATCGTCTTTAGGGACGTTATGACCCAGGCCGCTGCAGATCGTGCAACGGTGCTGTGTCAAGAACTCGGCATTCACCATGAGGTGATCCAGCCCGACGAGTTGGGTGCTTTGCTCGGCATCACAACCTCCGTCGACGCGCTCTACGCCGACTTCAGCGAGGTGTTCGGCAGTGAAGCACTGCACTTCTTCGGCACCTTCCTCATTCTGAAGACGGCGCGCACTCTCGCGTCGCGGAGGGGCTGCTCCGATCTGGCCTTCGGCTACAACCGTGAGGATCTGCTCGCAGAGATGCTCTTCCAACTAGTAAACGGTCGCCAGCCCCTTGCGTATCCCATCCGGCCAATCGGCAATGAGCGCATCGTGATGCCGGTGTGGCGGATCCCGAAGCTTGTCCTCGATGCCTGCCACCCCAAGTTCAGCCTGGAAAACTACCGGGAGCGCGATGCGCACACGACCCGGCAGCGTAGTCTGGCGTTTTACTTAGGGCATTCATTGGACTCTGTCTACCCCTCTCTGGGACTGAGTCTGCTCGACGGTTTTCAGAGGGCCTACGGTGATGAGCCCTCCCAACTGCGGTATGACTCCGAGCTCGATGTGTACGTGACGGAGCTGGCGGATGACAACCGCCGGTCCGTAGTCGCGGGTCTTCTGCACCGCCACTTCCGTTTTGGCAATGGGTAATCGCGGTGCCGATGAAGCCCATTCTTGCTCCCCCAACTGACTGGGAACGGGTCGCGCTCGACCCGCCCGACGACGTTCCGGCTGCAGCTAGTCTTCTGTGTAGGGGGCGCGTCCACGAGGCACTTGCAAAGGTCCCGACAGACGAGCTTTTCGAGCAGGCATTCTGGAGCCGGCTTCGAGGACCTGACTGCCATGTTGCTGTGGGAGTGCCGTCTGGGCTTTCGCCGGCCCTACTGGCTTGCCTCGTCGCGGCGTGGATGGGACTGAAACCTTCAGCGATGCATAATGACATCGGCGGCACCGTCAGTCGTGTCGTCTCTGGGGACGGGCACCGACACGACCAGTCATGGCACACCGACAGTACCGCGTGGGTTGAACCGAATCGGTACTCCGTCTTGGCGCTTCTGGCCGGCCGGCCGACGGTCCACGAATCGACGGACATGCTTCCCGTAGCGACGGTGGCCCGGGCGCTGACGCGCGATCCGGTCGTCGCCGAGTCGTTGGCCCACGAATCAGTGACGTGGCGGCGTAACTTCCCGCACTTGCCCAATCTTGACGCACCAGTCCTCGGCGATCCGGTGACGCGCTGGGTGTGGCCTGTAGTCGAGGAGGAGATGGAGCGGGTATCTGTAAACCTACGGCGGGGCGTCAAGCTGACAGCGCATATTGTCAACGAGCTGCCTTTCCACCGCCCAGTCGTCTCGGCAGAAAGGCTGCTTGTCTTCGACAACTGGCGCGCCTTGCACCGAGGACCGCAGGTGGAGCGGGCGTCTGGCCGGGAACTTATCCGGATTAAGGTCACCGGCGTGGCGGTGCTCTGATGGCCGTTCTGGGGCTATACGAAGGGCACAACGCTGGCGCGGCCCTCATCTCAGAGACTTCCGGCCTAATAGTCGCGGCCGTCGAAGAGGAGCGATTCAGCCGGATTAAGAATCACGATGCCCGGCCGCATGCCAACGGTATGCCTCGCCGCAGCCTGGACTGGGTACTCTCGGTCGCACGTAGACACGGCGAAACAATTACGACTATCGCGATTGGCTTGATGGACCCCGACGCGCTAGCGGAGCGCGCCCTAGTCAACTTTGACTCCGCGGTGCGCGACGGCGAACCGCAGCGTCTGACTCGTGCCCAAGAGCTCGGCCTGGACAACTCCGAACTCCGCGAACTCCCCCGGTCGACCCAGACTGTCCGGCTAGAGCGGGCCGTCGAACTCCTCCGAGCTTCAAGCGTCGCGGTCGATGACGTTGACCTCGTGCTCGTCGAGCATCACCTCGCACACGCAGCAGCGGCATTCCTGACGTCGCCTGTCGACGATGCGTTAGTGGTGACGCTCGACGGGAAAGGCGATGACCTCAGCGGTAGCATTTGGTTGGGGCGCGGCTCAGCTCTGACGGAGATCGCACTGATTCCCACTGAGCACTCTTTAGGGCACGTCTACTCGGCCGCAACAGTTGCGTGCGGCTTCCGACCGCAGCGCGACGAGGGCAAGTTCATGGCTCTTGCCGCACATGGGCGCGTTGACCGGGCCCTTGACCGAGAGTTGCGTCGCTGGCTCTTTTTCGACGACTCGAGCGGGTTGCCTGTGAGCAGACTGAATCGCGGCATTGTCCAGGGGCCATATCCCGATCGGATCCCCGGGTTTCACAACTCCCGCATGACCGATTTGATCGCCGGATGCGACCGCATAGATGTGGCTGCCACGGTTCAGCGACTCTTGGAGGAGGTTGTCCTCCAGATGGTCACGCATCATCTCGCAGCCACGGGGGAGCATGCTGTCGTCGTGTCCGGTGGCCTCTTCGCCAACGTCTCGGTAAACAACAGGATCGGCCGGCTGCCTCAGGTGCGTGAGCTGCACGTCCACCCAGGCATGACCGACTCGGGTGTAGCGCTCGGGGCTGCGTCATGGGCGTTCACGCAGCGGGCTGGGCACCGGCCGATTGCGTTGCGCGACCTCGGTCTCGGGCCGCATTTCTCGGAGGAGGAGGCCGTGGCGGCGTTCATTGCGGCTGGTTATCGCCGGCAGTCGACCACGGATCCGGTGGAAGGTGCGTTGGCGGAAGCGCTCAGTCGCGGATTCGTGGTCGCGCGGTTTGATGGCGGTTGCGAGTACGGCCCACGGGCTCTCGGCCACCGGAGTATTCTGGCGCCCGCGCATGACCCTGAAGCGCTGCGCGATTTGAACGATCGCCTCGGTCGCTCGCAGATGATGCCCTTTGCACCGATGGTGTTGGCAGAATGGGCACCGTTACTCTTTTCGGGGTGGGAGGTGCTCCGCGGATCGATGCGCTTCATGACGACAGCGGTCGACTGCACACCGAGGGCCCGCGCGGAGATGCCTGCAGCGATCCATGCTGACGGCACAGCACGCCCGCAGCTGGTCGACCCAGACATCGAGCCGAATCTCGCCTACATCCTGACCGAATACCAGCGCTTGTCCGGCCGGATGGGATTGGTGAACACCTCATTCAACCTGCACGACGAACCCATAGTGTGCACCCCGGAGGAAGCGGCACATTCTGCCGCCACGGCCCGAATTGCCGCTGTGCAAGTCGAGAGATCGCTACTGGTGAAGGATTCGTATGCCGGGTGCGATTGATACCGCCGCGTACCGTCCTGGCCTTGGCACGATGACGCTGACCGGTGGTTACGGTTATATGGCCCCGACAGACGCGCGCGACGTATTGCGGCACGCGCTCGATCATGAAGTCGCCCTCCTCGACACCTCCGACGCCTACCCAGGCGGAGAGGAGCTCATAGCGCGAGCACTAGCTGGCCGCCGTGATCGGCCGCTGGTAGTTACTAAGTGCGGGCTAACGGGTTATCCAGGCCACCGCGTGCCATGTGGGAGACCCGAGTATCTGGCCCACGCCTGCGCTGCCTCCCGCCGCCGCCTCGAGGTCGAAACGATCGATGTCGTAATCCTGCACCGGATCGACCCACAGGTTCCGGTCGAGGAGTCTATTGGCGCGTTGGCGGACCTACGGGACCGAGGACTAATCGCTCAGATAGGGATTTCATCCTCAGACGTGGAGACGATCCGCAGGGCAGCCGCAGTCGATAAGCTAGCTTTCGTCGAAGCGCCGCTCTCCGTTATCGCTCCAGGCGACACCGACCACCTGATCGCTGCAGTCCGAGAGGTTGGCTCCACGCTCCTCGCGTACAGCCCCCTTGGACGGGGTCTCGCAGCGCCGTCGCAAACCGGGAACTATGGCATTGGTGATGCCCGTGCTCACATCGCGGAGATGCGCGAGCCGGCCCGCATTAAGCGCGCCGAAGCGCTAGCGGCCCTTTCTGCGGGGTCCGGCCTGACAATGGTCGCGCTAGCTCTGGGGTGGCTCGTGTCTCTGGGCGCTGATGTCGTTCCGATCCCAGGGGCGCGCAACCGGCAGCAGGCACTCCAGAACCTCGAGGCCCAGCGACCCCTTTCCCCAGAAATCTTTGCGGCGGTCGAGGCATTCACGCGCCGGGTATCCTTCTCTTAGTTACCAGGAAGCAAATTAGATTAGCAATCCGTTGGTCTTGCGTCTTCAGGTTCCAACCTGACGTCCAATGGTGACAGCTCTCTGGGGGTCAACAACGGGGGCAAGCATTCCGTCGACGTCACCTACCTCGCCCAGGCGGAGGCGACCGGACTGCGAGTGGTCCTGCTGATGGGCGACAATGCCCGAGACAGCTGGAAGCGGTCAGGCCTGACCCCTGACGGGATCGTCATCCCGGCAGTAGCGCCCCACCCGTTCAAGAAGGGCAGGCTGAACCGCGACGCATACCTGCGGCTGCACCGCGGATTGGTCGCCACGATGGCCGCCCTCGTCGGGCCCACCCTCATCTTCCCTACCGAACCGCCGCCCAGCCCGAAGGCTCGTGCCGCCGGCAAAAACACCCGGGCAGTGGCCCCGAAAGTATCGGCCAAGTCCCCGATGTCGCCAGCCTCGCCAGCACCTGCTGCTGCCATCGCGCCTGCCGAACCTGCGCTGTCCGACGGCGAGCTATGGGGCTCGTGGCCCACGTTCGAGCACATTCCCAGCCCCGGGTTTAACCCATGGGCACCTCGCGCAGCCGCAAGCGCGTGGAGGTCGCGATTAACCGCAACAGCCAGCCAGGTAGCAAGATGAACCCGGTTGCCGGCCGCACTCCGGCTGGGTGGGTCTTGGTGGTCAAGCGCCGCAAAGCCCGCACAATTGAGATGAAGCCGCGCCAGGTCAACAGGTACATCATCGCTTGTGCTGGCGGCTCCTGGGGCAACCAAGGGCAGGTCCCGCCCGCCCCTGAGCTGACGCGCCCCACCGTCGACCTAGACACGTCTTAATAGGGGCAGCGTGGGAAATAGTTCAAGAAAGTGAGAGTAGTTGAAAGTGAAGAGGTAAGCCTTGCCTGGCAGGCCGAGTCCCAAACTCGACCGCCGAATCGCTCCCAACGCGAGTGATTGCGCTGGTAAAAATCCCAACTTTCGCCTCGCGCGGCAGTAGGTGCTTGTCTGTTCCCAAGCACTTTGTCAGTGCGTCAGTGCGTCAGTGCGACAGTGCGACAGCGCTGGCTGTGGCGTCCCGCGAGAGTGGGTAGTAGCCACCCAGTGAAGTCCGTTGTCAGACGCCGGCTGAAACACGGATTGACACTCCGACTGAGGACGAGGGTTCGGGACCTGCTGGTCTGATCGTCAAAACCTTTCCTCTTGCTGTGTCGGCGTCCGGGTCTTCCACACGGTGCGGCAGCCTACAAGTCTGCTTGATCATGTGGGCGGACCCGCCACCGTACGGAGGTGACCGCCTGTTCCATGCTGAGGCGACTGACTGCGGCTTCGAAAACCGCGTCGTCGCGCTTGCGGGTGGTCAACAGTGCCCGGACCTGGACCCGGTCGGTGGCGGCGATGTTCTCCGAGTCCACGCCTTGCAGGTGAAAGCCTTCGGCAAGCATGGCCTGGACGAGCAGTGCGCGGATGTGCGCTTCGTCCGGGTCCTGGCAGACGACGGTGAATTCGTAGTCGACCGGTTCGTTCTCGGTCTGGTTGTCGGGAACGGTGCGCTCGACCCGCCGTGCGATGGGGCGCAGGAGCGCGTTGCCCAGGATGATGGCGATGATTCCAGCGAGGGCGGGGATGTACATCCCACCGCCACACAGGCACCCGATAGCAGCGGAACCCCATAGCGTGGCCGCAGTATTGATCCCTCGCAGGCTGCCCCCTTCCTTGATGATGACCCCGGCGCCCAGGAAGCCGACCCCCGAGACCACCTGAGCTGCGACACGGCTGGGTGAGGCGTCATCGGGAGTCAGAGAACTGAGCAACACGAACAGACATGCGCCGACGCACACCAGCGTGTTCGTCCGCAGGCCGGCGGAACGGGCCCGCCATTGGCGTTCGAGGCCGATGAGGGACCCGCCGAGGAATGCTGCAGACACCCGGATGACGGTCTCCATGATGAGTTGATCGTCGGAGACGAAGAACATGGCTGCTCACCCTCCTGCCAGGGCAGTGACCACGTCGAGCTGATCGGACAGCACGAACGAGGCGATCACGAAGTAGATGATCAGGCCGGTGGCATCGACGAGCGTGGTGACCACCGGCGCGGAGAACACCGCAGGGTCGATCCGGAGCTTGTGCGCGATCAGCGGGAGAACTCCCCCCACGGCTGAGGCCCACAGGCAGATCAGCACCAACGTCAGCGAGATGATGATCCCGATGTCGACGCCGTAGAAGAACGACGCCACGGGGAAGCCCACGGCAGCCAGAAGCAGTCCGAGGAGCAGTCCGACCCGCGCCTCGCGCCAGAGCACGCGTGGCAGGTCCGACACCCGTACCTCGTTGACCGCCAGGGCTCGGATCATCGCACTCGCAGCCTGCGAGCCGGCGTTTCCTCCGGTGTCGACCAACAGCGGGATGAACAAGGCCAGGGTCACCACTGTGGCCAGGGTGTCCTCGAAGTACTCCAGGACATTGACGGTCATGACCGCTGCGAGGATCAACGCCAGAAGCCACACCGCCCGGGTGCGCGCCAGGCGGAACACCGTGGCCGACAGGTACGACACGCCCAGCGGCTCAGCGCCGCCGGCACGCAGGGCATCACGAGTGACCTCCTCCTCGAGTACCTCCATGGCCATGTCGACGGGGATCATGCCGATCACCCGCTGTTCGGCATCGACCACCGGAAGCGCCAGGAGATCCGCCTCCTGGAGCAGGCGCGCAGCAGATTCCTGGTCGTCGCCGGCGGCCACGCTGTACTTCTCCGTCGACATGATCGCCTCGACCCGAGTTCCGGCCTCGCTGGTGACGATGTCACTGAGCCACACCACCCCCACCAACCTGCGCTCATCGTCGGTCACGGGCAGCAGCGAATAGTCCTCGGACCGGCCGCCGAGCCCGCCGAGCCTGTCCAAGGCCTGCTCCCGGGTCTGCCCTGGGGCCAGGGTCACGGCCGCCGGGATCATCACCCTGCCCGCGGTGCGGGGCCAGTAGCCGAGCAACTCCGCAGTCGCCTCCCGCTCGGTATCGCTGAGCCCGTGCTGGAGCCTCGTGGCGACCTTTGCCGGAACTTCGTCCAGCAGGCGCACCCGATCAGCAGGGGACATCGCAGCGAACAACTCGTGAACCCGCTCGTCCCGCAATCCGTCGATCAGAGTGCGCTGGTGCTCAGCATCGAGTAGCTCGAACACGCTCATGGCCTTGTCCTTGTCGAGCAGACGGAACGCCACCGCCCGATCAGACGGATCCATCCGGGCGAGTTCCTCTGCAACACGGACTGCATGGTTGCCGCGCACCCAGGTGCGGGCCTGGTCGGTGGCGTTGTCCCGGACGAGCCGGACGAGGTCGTTGTTGTACATGGGAAGACACTCCTTGGAAAGCGTGAGCCGCGCATAGTCGTAGCGCACGGAAACGCCCCGTGCGGCACATGCGCACGGGGAAACGATCAACAGGTGATGAACTCTGGTGGGGATCTGGCGGTAGGTGGCACGCTCGCGCGGACGCACGGAGACGGGGGCAGCATCGCCGAAACCGGCGATTGCAGACGGACCGCCTCAGGTGCCGGTCTCTACGAAGGCACAGTCAGAACTGCCCGAAGACAGGGTGCCTCTACAGACAGGTTGCCTCTAGAGAGGGAGGATGGCGGCGGGGCGGGGGCGGCGGCTTTCGCCGCTCGGACTCGGACTCGGCACGTCACTCACGAAACCCCACCCCCTCTCGCTCCAGCGAAGCCGCAACAGCCGCAGTGTTGACGCGCAACGAGAACGGTGTCACTGCGTGACCAGGCACGGCTTCGACCTTTTTCGCCGGGAACCTTAACACACCTCTTTCACACCACAAGACCGTGTACGTCTGCTCGTCGTGAGCATCCACATTGTGGGGTCAGTAGAAGCCGAGTGGATCCTCCGGCTCGACATGGATGAGTGTCTCTGCCAGGGAACACTCCTTCGACCTGGTCCTCAAGTCTGTCGGCGAGTTCATGAGCAGTAGAGACAGCCCAGGACCCGGGCACGCCCATGACGAGATAGATATGGCGGTGGCGGCCAGTCTCCACGGTCCGGGCAGGGGCGAAAAATACGCCGTGAACTGCGGAGAACTTCGTCTGAGCAGTGGAGAACCGCTCCATGTCCCCAGCTGGCATGGCCGCGCTGAGCCATGCTCGTGGTCTTCAGCGCGGTGGCAGTTCAGCGTGGGGATCACGAAACCGAAACTCATCGTTGGTGAAGGGCCAGTTGGTCCTGGTCCAGCGGTAGTTGATCCACCGGTGGGGCCTCACTGAGGTCTGGCTGGTTGATCAGTACGAACAGCGCCAGTCCCACCACGTAGACCGCGAAGACCCGGAAATGCCCCCGGTAGAGCAGTCGCAGCACCATCCACAGCGCTCCCGCACCGACGACGGCGGCCACCACGAATCCCAGCGCGTAGTCCTGCCAGCCCAGGAACAGCCCACCCTCGAAGCTGGCGGGATCGAGCAGGCTCAGCGACTGCAGCCCGGTGGCGGCAACGATCGTGGGAATGGCGACGAAAAAGCTGAACTGCGCTGCCAGCGGCCGGTGCATGCCCAGCGCCAGCGCCGCGGCGATGGTCAGCCCTGACCGGCTCAGACCTGGAAAGAGCGCCGCCGCCTGGGCCAGACCGATCACGACGGCGACCAGCACCGTCATCTGCGTGGCGCCGCGCCAGGTGGTCTTGACCGAGTCCGACCACCAGAGCACCGCGCCGGTGATCATCAGCATCAGTGCCACAGCCCACGGGGTGGTGAAGACGTCGGTGCCGTATGCACGGATGAGCAGGCCCAGGACCCCGGTGATGGCCGTGGTCAGCAGGCCCAGCAGCGCGAGCCGCAGGTGGATCAGATGGCGCAGCGTGCGCCTCCGTCGCCAGTGCCCGAGGTCGCGCCGGATGCCTTTGATCAGCTGCTTCAGCGGTCGCCACATCACGACGACGACGGACACCATCGTGCCGAGGTGTACCACCAGGTTAAACAGGATCATCTCTGGGGTGTCCGGCGCTGGCAGGGGCGACCCTTCGGCCGCCAGCCATTGCTGCATCAGCACCAGGTGGCTGGAGGAGCTCACCGGGATGAACATGAAGAGTCCCTGGATCGCTCCCAGGAGGACCGATTCCCACAGGCTCATCGAGCGCGGTGCTCCGCCGCCGTACCGGCCACCCTGGCCTCAGTCGGCGCTTTTTCGGGACCGGGCGGAAGATCAGGCATGACTCATACCGTATCGATCAGTGGGTACCAGTGAGGAACAGAGACGGACTGGGGACCACACCTAGGCGAAGGTCTCCGCTCGCTGCTCGTGCCCTGGTGCTCTGCTTCAGCTTCCGAAAGCCTCTCGGGGAAACACAGACAAGGCCGATTGGACAACGCGCGGGCCTCGCGTTCGTCCCAACAAGCAGCAGTTCTGCGCAACTACGGGTGCCGGCCCTGGCGCGCGGCGGCTTCATTGGCCGATAGTGGTTTCTGGAGTCTCGGGAAACCGTCTCGCTGGCGGTGTGAAGAACTCCTCGTCGCCGAAGATCTGCGTGAGGTCGAGCAAGCGTGGAGCGCACACGTATCGTATCGCCCTGAGTCGCACCTTCACGCCCGGGAGCTGATCGGCAAGGCTTGAGGCGATCGCGTGGCCCTCGCGATACCAGGCCGCCGGGTCCACATCGTCGGCCCATTCCGGCAGGGCGAGACCTCCATTCGGCAGGCCGAGATCGGCGCTGGTCCCATTTCCATCTAGCCCGTAGTCGAGGAAGCCGCGGTGCCAGTCCTCGTTCCAGCGTCGGAGTCGGTCCTCCAGCTGCGAGGTAAGACCGAGGCTGCGCGGGGTCGCAAAACCCCCGGGACCCGGGCCCGCGCGGAGCCGAGGGGGCTGGTGGTACGGCAGCCACCCGTCCCAAAGGCCCCACTCGACCCCGTACTCCAGCATGAGCTTGAGCTCGGCCGGCACATCCGGATCGGGTTCATTGCCGGGCATCCGCCAGCCATCTTCGCGCGTGATCTGCCCGGTCAGGGCGCACACGTAATCCAGCTGATCCGCAGCGAGCTCGCACACCACGTACTTCTCCGCGCAGCAGAACACGAAGTGCTCCGGGTACTGATCCCCGAGGCGCTCGGCCAGTGCGTGGCCGCGGTCGAGCCAGGCCATCTCGTCGAATCCGTCCGACCACACGGGCTGATCAACCGGCCTGTCACCGAGGTGATGGAAGTATGCCTTGAACTGGCCGATCCAGTCTTCGATCTCATCCCGCAGCACCTGCGGGATCTGCAGGTCAGCCGCGACGCCCTGGTTGTATCCCGGATGGCCAGGGGGGAACACGTCAGGGGATGCGGAGATGTAGGGCCGATAATCGATGACCGGGTGGAGCGCGACATAGCGGCGATCGAATGGGCCCGGGTCCGCGGGTACCCGACACGCCGCACGGCACAGGTGCGACTCACGCAGCCCATGGAAGGATCCATCCGGCGACACACGCATTACCTGAGAGGATCGGGTGAGGACCTCGGCCACTTGGCGGCGCGATTCGACGAACAGCAGCACGCGATGAGTGTCGAGTTGTAGTCGAACTCCGGCTTACCGGGGGCGATCCCGACCGCCGAGCTGACGACCGGGGCCTCGGAAGCAGAGCCGACGTCGTGCACGATGGTTCGGGCGGAATGAAACTCTGATGCCTGGGTGTGGTGTGTTAGTCGCCCGAGACGCGCCAGTTCCTTTAGAAATGCCTACTTTGGATGCACGCGCAGAATCGTCGCTAGTTGTAATCGACCCCAACCGTGACAGGGAAGTTCTGCCCATCGTCAGGGTCGCATTCTTCCCAGTTCCTGGTGCAACTTATGTAGACGATCTCGACCTCTACCGTCGGAGTCGTGATACCAAAGGACCCGTAGCTGGAGAACGCGTAAGGGCCTTCCTCTGTGTACACGTAGCCAACGCTTTCGCCCCCGTAGTTGAGCTCTACAAGTGACGTATCCGGCGCGATGCCGGTCACCTTCAATACGACTACTCCGGGGGTGCCAGTCGCCGTGACCGTGAAGTTGCTTGCCGGGTTCACGGGAGTGGTCGAAGTTGTCGGAATCGTCGGGACAGTCGTCGCCGTGGTTGTGGACGTGGTCGTCGTCGGTGTCGTCGGTGCGGTCGTCGTCGGGGGCGCGGTCATGGTCGTTGTAGTCGGCAGGGTGCTGCCTCCTCCCGGCCCGAGAGAACCGGAGGGGCCGATGGCCAAGCCCGCACCCATCGCAGCGGCACCGAGAGCGATGGCGATCTGAACAGCGGGGTCACGGAACAGGCGCGGAGGAAACTCGAGGCTCACAGGGGAAATCCATTCTGATCGGAGTTCTGCAAAATCGCAGCAAAGCGCCAGATCCCAAAACCCAAACGAGTGCACCTGGATTCACAGCATCCGCAAATTCTGTGCTCCACCTACGATACGCCGCGACCCCGCGCAGGCGTGAACCGCTCTACCGCGACACCAGCTAAATGTTCGCACTACAACGCAATTGCAAGATGTGCGTAATGATTGCAACTTCAGGTTATGGCTGAGCCGGGAGCGGATCGCGGCGTTGGAGCGGCGCGTGGCCGCCCTGATGGCATGGACTGCCCCCGACTCGGTACCGGAGCGGACCGCCAACGCCGAGGACCGCTGACACCGAGGACCGCTTCTGGGCACTTGGGGGCCTGCGGTCCCGTGCATTCGATCCCGGAGCCGTGATGTTGGTCGGTAGTTTGCGGACCCCGAAGGGCTACGAAGCCCGGTGGTAGATGCTCGAGCAGCCAGATGGGCTGTTCGCCTCCGACTTCGCCGATCAGGCGGAATCACAGCCGGCACCCGCAACACGGACCGACGAAGACTCCTCCTGTCCGTTCCTGGTCGTGTGGTTCGTAGTGGTCGCGGCCCGGGGGCTACTGCCGGTGGCAGCGGCGACCACCTGGGGTTGGGTCGCCGCCACCACGGTCTACGCTGCTTCGGCGGGTTGGCGTTCTTACAGACGTTGCGAGTCCCGTGGATCCACCCCGACACATCGCGACGGGAACTCGCCGGGTCCGCCGTCTGGCTGGCTGTTTTCCTGACCCTGACGACGCCCTCTCTCCGGTATCTACTCTGATCCCCTGGGGCGTTCGCGGTGAGGACTCGCTCGACCAGGTCGTCGTGCATTGGCCACCGTCGGTACATTCGGACCGGGTGATCAGGATGAGCAATCGGACAGTCTCGAGGGTCGCGGCCGCATCGCCACTTCTGGTGGCCTCGATGTTGGGGAGCGGCTGTGCAGAGTGGGACGCTGCGGTGAACCGGGAACTCCCGTCGGTTGACTCGTGGAGTCAGGCTGAAGTCGAACCCCCGGCAGATCCGTCGCCGGTGGAAGAGCAGACGAACGTGAAGCGGGGCGAGAACGGCATTCCGACTCTGGATGCCAGCGAGAAGCTCCGAGAAAGCGCCTGCGCGAAAGCGGACGACATGATCGCGAGGGACTACTGGGGGCACCATGCGCCTGATGGCAGTGGCGATCCGTTCATGTTTATCCGCGAGGCTGGCGTCGACTATTCCACGGCTGCAGAGAACCTCTTTTACTCAACCGCGGGCGGACCCGATCCGGTCGACAGCTGGATGCAGAGTCCCGGTCACAGGGAGAACATCGTCAACCCGGACTTCACCAGGGTGGGCGTCTGCGTGCGGACGGCTGCGTACCAGGGCCTCCCAGAGGCGCATCTCTATGTCCAGCACTTTGCTACTCCGGTATCGGAGAGGTAGTCGGTGGCCCGAGCCTCACAGCGGGAGACTGCGCCACACCCACGAGAGGACCCTCACGACGGGCGCTTGCTGCGAGCTAGGCGACGCTGAATCGATACGTTGACCGAATGAGCACCAACGATGAGGCATCCCGGCCGTGGCTGCGGCGCACCGGCCGCCCTACCGCGGTGGTCATGCTCGCCGCGGCGGCTCTCCTCGTGCTGGTGTCGATCGTGTCGATTGTGGACATGATCGGGTCTCCTCCACCTCCCGCTGAGTTCCAGTACGGCCCTTTCGGTGATCTCGACTTCCTCATCGGCGGCGGCGTCCTAATCGTGATTTTCGCCGCCGTCGGCGTGTGGGGCGCCACCCGCGGAACCGAGCCCGGACTCTCTCGGGTGACAGCGGCCCTCATCGTGTGCGGCCCGATCGGATGGGGACTTGGCCTTGTGGACTCGCTGAGTTTCAACCTCATCAACTCGATCGGGCCGGCAGGCTCGGTCGCGGCGATGGTTCTACTTGTCGTCACCTTTGTGGTGACTGTGACCGGAATCGTCGCCGCGTTCGCCGAATACGCCGCATCGAGAGGGCAACGAACGCCGGCGCCGTAAGGCGCATGCATCGTTGCGACCCATTCCCGTTTCGAGAGCTGGTCAAAGTCCTCCGTGAGCCTCCGCCGAACCACAGCGCGCCTCGGCCCTCAGGACGACGCCGACCTCGCCTCACGAGTCACAAAAGGAGACTGCCCACATGAACATCGAGCTGCAGGGCAAGCGACTAAAACTCATGCCGGATATCGGCCCCCGGTGGGGACTTTGGTCATCCACACCTAAGTTTTCGGCCGACTACGTGCAATCTGGTGGACTCGTTCCACAGAAATTTGGACTAAGCGCCGAGCTCACGCAAGCCCTTCGAGAATGGAATGACGTGTTCATTGAACATTTCACGGTCAGCTTCGATCCGGTCCAGTACGGATGGGCCGGAGAAATCGATGTGCAGGCTTGGATGAGAGACGGAGAAGTGATCGCCGAAATGCTGGCACTCGAACTGCCTGAATACTCGATCGAGACGAGGTTTCATCACTACGCTGAGTATCCGCATCTAGGCTGACACTTCGCGGCGCTCAACAAGGGCGCCCGCGCTCAATTGCCAAAGAACGCCCCTGCGAACCCGACCACCAGTGCAGCCACAACGCCGACGGCGACACCGGTGGTCACTGCGTCCAGGGTGGGGCCATGTCTCACCAGAACGCCCGCACCGGCCCCCGCCAGGCCGATCACGAAAAATCCGATGAAGAACGAGAACAGTGTCATGAAGGCGACCATTGTCAATGCAGCAGCGTAGACAGAGTTAACGTCACCGCCGCCGATACCGACAAGAGCAATCGGGAACTTCCACACCAGAGCCATCACACCCGCCGCTACCGGCGCCGTGACAACCGCGAACCCTGCACTGATCCAGGCGTTCCGGCCCGACGCTTTCTCCATCACCCGAAGGTAACCCCCCCAACTGTGCTGCCATCGCCTTTCGCCGAAGACTTCAGCGAAGAGAGAAGACGCCGATGAATCTTCGACTGGCAATCTGGAACTCGTCCGCTGATGGACACGGTCGCGTGTGGGCGATTCTCTAACGCCCTCAAAGGGAATGGCGGGGGCGTTTGCCGTGGCGGAAACGCCGCTCGCCTCTGGGAATCCAGCCTAGTCTCAGTTATCCCAGCATTCTTCTGCCAAACGGCTCAAATCTTGCCGAACTCATCTTCCGGGAAGTAGAGGTAGGCGCTGACGAAAGCGATAATCCCGATCACGCCTACGGAGATAAAGCCATCGCCCGTCACCTTTGCGATTACTGCACCGGTCGCAGATGCTACCGCAATCGTTACGCATGTAGCTGCGCTGAACGCAATCCTCCAATACTGCGTTCTGACTCGTCTTGAGCATCTCCTGGCGATCGCGATCACCACTTGTCCGGACATCACGGCCAAGAATCCCAAAACCAACGCGAAAGGAAAGGAAACCACTATCCCGAGTATCGCTCCGATAAGCATCGATATCACGTCAGGTGCAGAAAAATGCCCAGCGATATAAGCTCCATAGGCCCCCGCAAAGAACACTGGAACTGCAAAGGCTCGCCAACTCCAGGTTAGATCGAGAAGCCTCATGCGACTTACGCTAGTGCAATGGGGCGCAACTGGAGAGCCTTTTGCCTACGTTTTGGGAAGGCGCGAACTGGTGTTTTACGTCCAGGGCGGCTCCGGGCGAGAAAAAACAAAGAGTAGAAGCGACTGTGTTCCGGTTTTCGGCGTCGCGCCAGTATCAACTTCCGCGTTATTGCGTTCTCGGCAGCGCTGTCCTCGCCGAGGTCAGAGAGCGCCCCTCGATGGGGAGGGCAGGAGCGATGACTAAGCGCCCATGGCGACCTCGGGCGACACGCATGGCACTTCCTGATCCACAGGGCCGCGGCGAGAAGCCGATCGTGTTAGCCACCCACGACTACATGCGACGCTTCCGCCAGGCCCAGACCGCCAGGACCGCACCGGTAGTAACACTCGCGGCCGAGACTGCGTTCAACCAGTTCAGAACTGTGAAGTAGTCGACCGGCGCTCCGTCGCCCTGCACATAGCGATTCGGACCGCTGCCAGGCGATGGCGTTGAGTCCGGCAAGAAACCCAAGATCATGACTCCCGCCGCTAGGCATGTGAACGGGAACACCACCCAGAACCACGGAAACCCTCGCAGCTGTCGCTCGAACGGCGAGAAAGCACCGCCGCCGCGATGCACAGAGCCACAAGCGTTCAACGCTCGCTACTCGCGATGGGTAGCTTTCCTGTGGGCTGATCGCTGGATCCGATGGAGATTTCATCGACGCGAAGGCCGGAACGTGCGTCAGGGTGAATCCAGCGCACTCGGCCCCGAGACCGCGGGTGCAGGTCGATAGTGTGACTCGGCCCGCCGGCATGCTCGACGGTGACGCGTCCCGCGGCGGTCCATGTGGTGCCGCCTTCTGGAGTGCTGGCGATGTTGGCTCGCTCGTCGCTGGCTCGTGCTCGCGCTCGCGCGATTGTGGGCACGTCGGTGACCGGAATCAGCTCATCTCCGACCACTTCGCGAGCGTGGACGCTGTCAGGGCCGGCACCTCGAAGCGCGCCGTATCGATCGGACAGCTGGGTCGCCAGTCCCGGGTAGGTGAGTACGAAGAGGCGGCTGTCGAGCTCGACGGTGTCGTCGCCGCCATCGGTCGAGACACGTTGCAGGGTCAACTCGGCCGGGCCATCTCGACTGCAGCGAACTACTTCGTCACCAACGGTAATCCAGCAACCATCCCGGTCAGCGTGAACTCTGCGCGTCCACATCGTGGTGGGAGGTTCGATTGCCAGCGGCAAGAGATACTCGGTGACGCGGCGCGGCCTGGGCGCGGTGTCGATGTGGATGAGGACGGGGTTGGTCCTGTCCATCACCCACACGTCGGACCCACAAACGGCTATCGCCCCAGCATCGAAGCTGCCAGGCGCGACCGGGACGTCGTCGAGATCGAGGTCCACGAGCATGCCGGTGGGACTAAACGGCTCGGTGACGGGGAGATTCTTCCAGTTGGGCCAGTAGTGGTCCGATTCGTGATTCAGTTCGCTGACCCGCTCGGTGCCCGGTACGCGATCCCGCCCACTTGCAGTGCTTTCGTACCGCTCCTCGACTAGCTGCAGTCGCCGAACCCTCCCCGTAGTGGTGTCGGGGTGTCCGGGGAGAGCTCGGACGAAGTCAAGGGTCAGGCGCCCGGCCAAGTGGACTCGCCCGGCGAAAGGTTCGTGGTGGAGCCATCGTGCAGTCCAGCCGTCGCCGGCGACCTGGAACGGCCACTGCAAGAAATTCTCGCGATCGAGGACCGGCGTCCTGCGGTACTCCGGGCGCACAGTGACGCGGTAGGTTTCAACTCCGGCATTGGAGTGGGCGACGTCTGACTCGAAGAGGAGGGAGAGATTGATGACATCACCCACTTCGAGCGGCGGGAGTGAACCGTCCACGAAGACGGCTCTGGAGACGAACACTGAGATCATGTGATCCGAGTCCACGGACGAGTCGGCTCGCCGTCGTTCGTCGCGAACTTCGGCGAAGCCGGACACTTCGACACGGAGATCGGCGACCAGTGCATCTCCGACACGTTCGGATTCCGCGGCCGCCTCAGCAGACTTCCATCCGGTCTCAGGGATGACATTTGACTCCCAGTGCTTCATCCACTCAGCTAGTCGTTGGGCCAGCGATTCCGAGAGTCCGTAGTCCTCCGGATCCATACCGTATTTGTCGGTCCCGCTCTCCCACAACGGGTGCTGTCGGCCGTAGTCAGGGAAGAATCGGATCACTCGCTTATAACCGCCCGATCCGTAGATGGACTCCGGGTCATCTTCCACGGCCCCTCCCTCGCTCCTTTGGCCCGCTGGTTCAACCTACGTGCAAGAACGTCAGGGGTCGCGGATACAGAGTCGGCCGCCCAGAGGCCGCTATTGCTTAGCGGCTGCTTTGACAGGGTCCGCTGGCGCTCCCGTTCGCATAAATCTGTCACCTGGTCCGCAGTAGGAGTTCTTTTCACCCTTGACCTGCGGGAGACAAAGACGCGCACAGGCCAGACCGCCGCGGTGGATGGGGCCGATGCACAGGTACCGGACTCGTCCCGGCGACGGTGGGGGAGCGCTGTTTAGTCTGGCGCCGTGTGAGTGAGATGGTGGCCCGGGCATTGTCACTCAACGGGGCTTAGAGTGACATTGTGAACTTGGAGATGGTCGTCGACGACGCGACCGGCGCGCTCGCGAATATCGCCGGCACCGATGCTTGCGCCGATCTGGCCGGTTTGTCGTTCCCCCTCGGTGACCACGACGAGGCCATGTCCTTCGCGGACGCGGGTTACGAGGCCACCGAACGGCACGCCGATGCATGACCCATCTGTCCTGCGACGGGATCTCGAAGAGGCACAGGACCATTTCGAGCAGTACCGGGCGTCCGTGACCACGATGTTCGAGGAGCGCGCTGCCGGCGAGCTGTCGCGAGCCTTGGAGGTGGTCTTCCCCGACCTGGCCTTCTACGAAGGGCAGGCCGTCGCCGCGGCTGTGGCGCTCGAGTACCTTGCCGTCGACTCAGCTTCGGTGTCGAAGGTGCTTGCCAACGAGCTCGTGGAACAGCAGGGCGCGCGACGCAGCAGGGAGTACCTGGCAGGTTTCGCCAAGGTGCTCGCCCGAGTGAATCAGCACGAGCCGGGGTAAGCCGGGGCACTCACCCGGACAGCGACTGGATCAGTGGGCCGTCCGGCGTGTTTCGCGCGTGAATCGGTCCGCCCACAGTCGCCACTGCCATAACGTGAGCGTCACGAAGATCCCGGTGCATGCGACTGCGCCGGTCTTCTCGCGCTTATAGCTGGCCACAATGGCGCACAGGAGCGATGTACTGGCCATGCCAGTCAGGGCGAGGATCATCGGCTCGGACGTGGGGTCCCGAGTCCAGGACTCCTCGCCCAGGATTGCACGTGTCGCGAACGACGACGTGTTGTGAGCCGGCGGAGTCATCACCGGGTTGAGCGCGAACCAGGCGCCGATGGGCACGTACCACCACCAGTGGCGAGTCCACGGGGGCACCAGCAATAGCGGTGCGCTCAGGAGCCTCGACCATGCACTGACCGGATGAGCGTGCCGCCGGAACATGCGAGCGTAGGAGTTGTCCTCGGAAGCCACGAGGTCAGCCTTGCACCTCTGCCGCCGCGACGGCTGCCAAATTCACGACTCTGATCCGGTTGGGCGACGGCGAGACCTGGCACACCGTCGGGCTCCTAGTCTCGGTGGGCGAGTAGCGCGGCGTGGGGCCGATGCCCGGGATCGTGTCGATGTTCCCGATGGGTGACTGTGAACCCTGCACGGTGAACGGTGTCGATCATCGTGGTCAGGGGCCAGTAGAACGCAGGCGCCACAGCATGGGGAAACTCCTCGACCATGTCTCCGTCGAAGAACGCGAGGAGAAGGCGACCTTCCGGCGCTAGCGACGCACGCACCGTCGCCAGTGCCTCGGGCACGTCGCCGGGGTCGAGGTGGATCAGTGAGTACCAGGAGAAGACTCCGCCCAAGGGGTACGGTAGGTCGCCCAGATCGTCAAATGCTCCCTGACGGAACTGCACCTGCGGGTAGGTGCGCTGTGCGTGGTCTACGAACTCTGGCACCGGGTCGATTCCTTCGGCCGTGACCCCAGCGTCGGTGAGGTACGCCGTCCAGTGGCCGGGACCGCAACCGACGTCGACGACGCGACCCGTGCAGTCGCGAGCCCAGCGGGCGACCAGCGCCTGGTCCTGGGGTGCCGTCGCGTCGATGTGGCCGAGACGGTCGATGTACTCGTGCGCGCGGGCGGAGTAGGCGGAATGCACCGTGTCCGCCTCGGGTGGTGTGCGTGACTCCCTGGTCATGCGGTGCCGGCGAGTATCAGGGTGCGCAGAATGTGGCCTTCGAGGCGGTCAAGGAGCTCGGATGCGCCGACTTCAGGGTGCGAGTGCGCGTGCGAGCGCAGAAGCCTCTCTGCTTCGTCGAGGGAGAAGAGGCACGTGGCGAGCCCAGCGCGCTGGTCCGCTCCGCAATCGGCGTCCAGGATCAGGGCGAGGCGCGCGCGAACGTGGTCTCGCCGGGTGGCGGCGAGGTCGGCGAGGTAGGCGTCGATCACGGTGTCTGGGCTCTCTCCTGCGTGACGCGCCACGAGGTCGTGGAACACCGCTCGCGACTGCGCAGCGAGGAACTCGGACACGCCCGCGATGAGGGCCGCGCGGGTGCGGTAGTAGTACGAGGTCGATCCTTTGGCTATGCCGAGCTCTGCGTCGATGGCCTGGTGGGTGAGGGCATGGCTTCCGCCTCGAGCGGCCAGTGCGATAGCTGCCCGACAGATCTGGTCTCGTCGGGATGGTCGCTCGGGCACGAGCTCAGCCTACCGCCGGAGCCTCTAGGAAGCTAGAGTCTCGGAAATGTGGAGATCTCGGGCGAGGAGCCAGTCGGCTGGCGCCATCGGGCTCACCGCACGCCAGCACGCGGTGATGGATTCGATGGGCGGCCGCGGCGACGTCTATGTCTACGGGCCCCCTGGTAGCGGCAAGACGACAGTGCTCGACTTAGTCCACGGCGCAGCGCCCACGTCGGTGCGGTGGCACTGCGCAGAGTTCTTCCGCGCGGTCCATGCTGAGCTGCCCAGACACGGGCGCGACCTGGACACAACGGTACGAGCGCTGACAGGTCCGGCTAGTGCAGTGTTCTTCGACGAGTTCCACGTTCACGATGTCGCCGATGCGATCTACCTACATCGCGCGCTGACCTGGTGGTCTTCCCATCGGGTACGAGTGGTAGCTACGTCGAATTATGTACCCGATGAGCTCCTGCCAAATCCTCTCCTGCATGCTGCGGCCGAACCTGTCATCGATCTCATCCGGTCCAGGTTCGCGGTGATAGATCTCGATGAGGGCATCGACCATCGCATCGCCGCCACCAGCAGCGAGCACGGCTTCACCGCGGGGAGATGGCTACCGCCCATGTCGCACGAGGAAGCGGCCTCCTCACTCATGCTGGGAAACCGAAGCCTGCCTGTCCTGCCACAGCCGAGGGAAACGCAAGCGATAGTGACGACGTTCGCCGCGCTATGTGAGTGCCCGTGGTCGACCAGTGACTATCTGACCCTCCTCGCTGACGGAAGCCACCTCGTCATCCACGACGTTCCACATCCTGCGCGTATCGGACGCGAACCCGGGCAGCGCCTGGCCAACCTCGTTGACGTCGCGTACGACCTTGATGTTCCGTTGACCATTCACTCCCCGGGAGCGCCCGACCGCCTGGCAGCCTCGGCGTTTCCACCGCTAGATGTCGCCAGAACCGTCAGCCGTCTGCGCAGCCTGAGCGTCTCTCAACGCTGACATCGCGCTCGTACGGGGCTGATGCACGAGTAGGTGACTTTTGATCTGGCTTGCCCTCGGGGGCCGGCCTGGAAGGACGTTGCTGTGCCCAAGCCCTACCCCCAGGGGTTTCCGGAAGAGCTGGACAGCGCCAGCGCGGCGAATCGTCACCAGCGCACAGCATTCCGAATACCGTAGGGGTACACCGGCTTAAGGAGACTGATCATGACGGGACGGCTCGAGGGCAAGGTCGCATTCATCACAGGAGTGGCTCGGGGCCAGGGCAGGACGCACGCGGTTCGCCTTGCCTCCGAGGGTGCCGACATCATCGGCCTGGACATCGCGGGACCGATCATCGACGCGATCCCATATGACGAGGCCACCGAGCAGGACCTGGAGGAGACGCGCCGTCTCGTCGAGGAGCAGGGGCGCCGGGCGCTGCTGTCGGTCGGTGATGTGCGCGATCTTGACGGGATGAAGAAGATTGTCGACGACGGCGTGGCTGAACTCGGCCGCCTGGATGTGGTGGTGGCCAACGCGGGCATCTGTATCCCGCAAGCGTGGGACTCGATCACCCCGGAGACCTTCGGCGCGACCCTCGACATCAACACCACCGGCGTGTGGAACACCGTCATGGCCACCGCGCGTCACGTGATCGCCGCGGGCGGCGGGTCGATCATCGTCACCAGCTCGTACGCGGGCAAGAAGATGCAGCCGTTCATGGTGCACTACACCACCTCCAAGCACGCCCTGGTGGGCATGACACGCGCCTTCGCCGCGGAGCTCGGGCCCAAGAACGTGCGGGTCAACAGCATCCACCCAGGTGGGGTGGCGACTCCGATGGGCGGCGGCGACATGGTGAGCCAGCTCGAAGCCGTGGGCGAGACTAATCCGCCGCTGAACCTGATGGGTTCGACGTTCCTCGAGCAGGCCTATGCCGAGCCGGAGGAGATCTCGAACGTGGTGGCATTCCTCGCCTCGGACGAGTCGAAGTTCATCACCGCCGAGCACATCAGCATCGACGGCGGCTCGCAGTACTTCTGACGCTGCCCGAGCCGCTGAGGTCGTCGCGAAGATAGTAGACGCCACCGTTTTCATCCGCGATCGAAGCAACGAGTGACGCCGCTCGGCAGCAGCACTCCTCGTCCGCCGCCGGGGCCCGGGCCGGCTGGAGGTCAGATGGCCCGGGCCGCGGGGGCGGCGGCTCAGGCCAGCGCGGCCCGGACAGCCTCGGAGAGCGTCGTCGTGGGACGGCCGATGAGGGCGCTCAAGGAGCGGGAGTCGTCGTGGAGCTCACCAGCGGCGACGGCCCGGTCGATGTCGGCGAGTGTCTCGACGACGGGGGCCGGCAGTCCGGCATCGACCAGGGCCGCCGCGTACTCGGAGTGGGGCAGGTCGGTGTAGGACACGGGCTGGCCGGCCAGCTCGGACAGGGTGGCGGCGTACTCGGCCATCGTGAAGCTCGTGTCGCCGGCCAGCTCGTAGGTCGTGCCGGCGCTGTCGTCGGCGATCAGAGCGGCCGCGGCGGCCTCGGCGTAGTCGGCGCGGGTGGCGCCGCTGATCTGGCCCGATCCGGCCGCACCGAGCACACCGTGCGCCACGTGGCTGGGGATCTGTTCGGTGTAGTTCTCGAGGTACCAGCCGTTGCGCAGAAGAACATGCGGGATCCCCACCTCTGCGAGGGTCTGCTCTGTCTGCAGGTGCTCAGGGGCGAGCCCCAGCGAGGCGGAGTCCGCGTGGAGAACGCTGGTGTAGGCGACCAACTCGACACCGTGACGGGCTGCGGCCTCGATCACGGTGCGATGCTGAGCGGCCCGCCGGCCGATCTCGTTGGACGAGACCAACAGCAGTCGGTCGACACCGTCCAGCGCGGCGTCCACGGACGGCACGTCGTCGTAGTCGAGGCGGCGGGTCACCACGCCACGTGCCGCGACGGCGCTCAGTCGGTCGGTGTCGCGGGCGGTGGCGACGATGTCGCCGGGAGCGACGCCCCGGTCGAGCAACGACTCGATGGCGAGGGCTCCGAGGTGTCCGGCGGCGCCGGTCACGAGGTAGGTCACGAGTTATCTCCTGGGTACTGGGTCTGTCGACCGATGGACGTCAACTGTCTGACACGACTACTAACCATCGGTTGCGCCTAACTGTTTCCGATCGCGCGTACCCACCTTGAAGTAAGGTACTGGTATGAAAGTTAGTGACACGTCGCTCCGGCTGGCCGCAGCCTTCGGCGAGGGCATCTACACCGAGAACTGCCCGACCCGTGAGGCGCTGAGCCGGGTCACCAGCAGGTGGGCGCCGTTGCTGCTGGCGGCGCTCTCCGACGGCGAGCCGCTGCGGTGGAATGAGCTGCGCCACCGGGCCTCCGGTATCACGGACAAGATGCTGTCCCAGACCCTCCGCACCCTCGAAGCAGACGGATACGTGCACCGAGATGCGAGGCCGGTCGTGCCGCCGCACGTCGAATACTCGCTGACTCCGGACGGCGTCGAGCTCACCGAGCGCCTCCTTGACCTGATGATCTTCGTCTCGAACAGAGAACTCGGTTCGGCGTCCGCGGCCACTCGCCTCGCTGATTAGCGTGGAGCCATGTTCACTGGCATGAGCGCGTTCCCGGTTACTCCTCTGAGCGATGGCGGCGTGGACTCCGGCAGGGTGTCCCGGATTGTCGAGCGGCTCGTGGGGGCGGGCGTCGATTCGATCGGGGCGCTCGGATCCACCGGGTCGTACCCGTATCTCTCCACGGCAGAACGGGCGCAGGTAGCGCGGGCGGCCGTGTCGGCCGCGGGCGAGGTGCCGGTGATCATCGGGGTCGGGGCACTGACCTTGTCCGACGTGCTCCGCAACGTCGATGCCGCGCAGGCGGCGGGAGCCTGCGGCCTCTTGGTCTCGGTGATGACCTATCAGCCGCTGACGGACGAGGAAGTGGTCGGGTTCTTCGAGGACGTCGCCGCGCGGTCCTCGGTGCCGATCTGCGTCTACGACAACCCCGGCACGACGCACGTCGCCTTCACCGATTCGATGCACGAGCGCATCGCCGCGCTCCCGCAGGTGAGATCCATCAAGCTGCCCGGCGCCCCGGTGCCGGCGTTCACCGATCGCCTGGGCGTCCTCCGGCAGGCAGTTCCCGATGACGTGACCCTGGGGGTCAGCGGCGACGCGTTCGCCGGTGACGCGCTGCTCGGGGGCGCTGACGTCTGGTATTCCGTCGTCGGCGGCACGCTGCCCGAGCCCGCGGTGGCTCTGACGCGTGCGGCCCGGCGCGGTGACAGGGCGCAAGTCGATGCGATCGCGGCTCGGCTCACCCCGCTGTGGGACCTGATCGCCCGGTACGGCAGCTACCGGGTGGCCGCCCACCTCGCGGTCCTCCTCGGCCTGACGGACACGGTCGCGGTGCGCCGTCCCGTGCGTCCGCTCGCCGATGCCGCGGTAGCCGAGCTCCGGGCGTTGCTGCCACGTCTCACCGCGGCCTGGTGACGACGACGACGATGATTCCGTCCGCCCGATAGTCCAGCACTCGCACGGGAGCCTCGGGAGGTCATCGCGCTATGTGGAACTTCTTGACAGGTTGAGGTCAGGTGTCTAGTTTCACCCGGGGCGAGTGGCGCGCGTCACTGCCGACGAGGACTCGAGGATTCAATGCACTCACTCTCACGCCGGGGATTTCTGGGTTCGGTGGCCGCGGCCGGCATCGCAGCGGCCGCCACCGCGCACTCCGCGACGGCATGGGCGGATGACCGCTCGGAATCGTCGCCTGCCACGGGCCGAATTCCCCACCAGGTGGAGGAGCACCGTGTCCTGGTGGTGGGCAGCGGGTTCGGTGGCGGAGTCTCCGCTCTGCGACTGGCCCAGGCAGGAGTGCCCGTCGTGGTCCTCGAACGGGGACGGCGCTGGCCGGCCGGTCCGAACTCCGATACGTTCCCCAGTGCGACCTCACCCGACGAGCGCGCGGTGTGGTTCCGCGGCGCCGCGGAGGTGTTCGGTCGTCCGGTCGAGCTGCCCCGCTACACCGGGCTTCTCGAGGCCTCGGTGGGCGACAACATGACGGCGGTCCTGCCCACGGGAGTGGGCGGTGGATCACTGATCTATCAGGGCATGTCACTCCAGCCCACAGAGGAGCTCTTCTCCGACTGGTTCCCCAGCGCGATCGACTGGCGCGAGATGGACCGGGAGTACTTCCCCCGCGTCGCCCGCATGCTCCGGCTCGCCGAGGCGCCTGACGCGCTCATCGAGTCACCCCAGTACGCGGCCTCCCGGTACTTCGCCCGGCGGGCCCGGGACAACGGACTTCCACTGAGCAAGATCCCCATGCCGATCGACTGGAACTACGCCCTGGCCGAACTGCGGGGTGAGATGAGGCCGTCGTTCACCAATGGTGACAGCTCACTGGGAGTCAACAACGGAGGTAAGAACTCCGTCGACGTCACCTATCTCGCCCAGGCGGAGGCGACCGGGCTGGTCGACGTCCGGCCGCTACACGATGTCCGCGCGATGCGCCGCGCACCGGACGGTTCCTGGGAACTCGACGTGCATGTGCTCGACGTCGGCGGGAACCTCCTCAGGACGCTCACCCTGCGCGCACCGGCGCTGATCCTCGCCGCCGGATCCGTCAACACCACCACCCTCCTCGGCCGGGCCCAGGCGAACGGTGAGGTGACCGACCTGCCCGACGCGATCGGCGAGGGGTGGGGCACCAACGCCGACCGGATATACGTCTGGACCGATCCCACCGCCGGCTTCCCCGCCGAGCAGGGAGGTCCCGTGGTCTACGGAAGCCTCAACTGGGATGACCCGGCCTCGGCTCACACCGTCATCCAGGCCTCGCTGACCTCCGTCAGGGTGCCCCTCCACAGCACCATGCTCGTGGGTTACGGGGTGAGCGCCGACCGCGGTCGGATCGTCTACGACCCGTCCCAGGATCGAGGGGTCATCCAGTGGCCCGCCGGCGGCGACGGCCACATCGTCCATCAGCACATCGCGCGAACCGCACGCACGATCGCCGGGGAGACCGGTCACCTCACCGACACCAACGAGGTCGTCAACTCCACCTGGCACGCCCTGGGCGGGGCCGCCATGAACCAGGTCTGCGACCTGGACGGCCGGGTCGCGGGCCAACGGGGTCTGTACGTGATCGACGGCGCCCTCATCCCGGGCACCACGGCCGCCTGCAACCCGTCGCTCACCATCGCGGCGATCGCCGAGCGCGCCCTCGACAGGATCGTCAGACACGACGTCGGCCACGTCTTCTAGCCACCGATCCCGGCGGAGGATCCCCGTGCGTCGACACACGACCCGACGCTGGCGGATAGTGGACGGGTGCGATCCCGGGAGATCATCCTCGAGGCCACCCGAGCCGTGATCGGGGAGTCGGGCTTCACTGCCGTGAACGTCGCCGGAGTGGCCAGGCGTGCGGGCGTGAGTCGGCAGACCGTCCACTCGATCTTCGGCACCCGGGAGGAGCTGGTGTCCCAGGCGGTCTCCGACCGTCTCACCTCGCTGACCGGGGCGTTCACCGACCTGATGGAGTCGACCGGAACGCCATTGGAACTGTTCGTCGAGATGATGGTCCAGGCGCGCCACCACGTCCTCGGCGATCCGTTGCTCCGGGAGCTCACGCTGTCCGGAACGGCCAACCCGATCTTCGACCCGGGAGCATCCCAGCGCGCACGTGACTACGCGGTGGCACTGCTCTCTCCCGCCGTCGACCGCTTCCCCGAGCTCGAGGGCCGGGTGGAGAACCTGGCCGACATCGCCGTGCACGTCGGCTGGTCGGTGCTCTGCCTGGACGACCCTGCCTCCCGGCCCGACGACGAGCTGCGCGCGTTCATCTCGGGGTGGATGGCACCGGTCGTGGGCCCGCCGCCCCGGGAGTGATGGCGGGGATGACGCGCGGAGGGTCCGATACACTCCCCGTCATGGCCTGCTTCACCACATTGATTCGGGACCGTCGCTTCTAGCGGCGGATTCCCTCCTGTAGGACGCTTCCGCCGCTCCGCGGTCCAGCCGGGCGGCGCTTCTGCATGCCCGGGCGCACTCTCTTCATCCGGAGCGTCTACACATGCCCACCTATCGGGGCGGCCGACACGAGCACGGCCAGAACTTCCTCACCGACACCACCGTCATCGACGCGATCATCGAGATCGTCGACGACACCTCGGGGCCGATCATTGAGATCGGGCCCGGCCGGGGTGCACTGACCATCCCGTTGCAGTCCCTGGGTCGCCCACTCACCACGGTGGAGATCGATTCGCGGACGGTCGAGCACCTCCGGGGTTCACTCGCTCCAGACGTGGAGCTGGTCCACGCGGACTTCGTGCGGTGGCAGCTACCCTCGACCCCGCATGTGGTCGTGGGCAACCTCCCGTTCCACCTCACCACCTCGATCCTGCGCAAATTGCTCCATTCCCCGTCCACGACGACGGCCGTCCTGCTGGTGCAGTGGGAGGTCGCGCGTCGGCGAGCTGGCGTCGGGGGCGCGACCATGATGACCGCGCAGTGGTGGCCGTGGATCGAGTTCACGCTGCACCGCAGAGTGTCCCGCCGGGCCTTCCGGCCGGAGCCGACAGTCGACGGAGCGCTGCTCGTCCTGGCCCGGAGGCCTCGTCCTCTTCTCGCGGAACAGGACCGGGGTGCATACCGCCGGTTCGTCCACGACGTCTTCACCGGCCGCGGCCGGGGCGTCGCGGCGATCCTGGCCACCGTGGTGCACCCGCGGCGCAGATCTGGTGTCCGCGGAGTCATCGCCCGGGCGGGCGTCTCACCTGACGCCCTGCCCAGGGACCTCACCGCGCAGCACTGGGTCGCGCTGTACCACGCTCTGCGGCAGGTGATGCGGTAGCGACGCCGGGAATGTCGACCCGGCCGGGCTTCAGTTGAGCTCGACGAGCATCTTGCCGACGTTGCCGCCGCCGAGCATCGCCAGGAAGGCGTCGACAGCGTTGTCGATTCCGCGATGAATGGTGGCCTCGGCCGTCAACTCTCCACGTGAGATCCAACCGACGGTGCGATCTTCGAACTCCGCGCGCAGGTCCTCGTGATCCCGGACGATGAAGCCTCTCAGCGTGACTCTCTTGAGTATCGCCTGCATGAGATGGTCCATCGGTGGTCGATCCGTGCCGCCGTTGGAGATCATGCCGCACAGGGCTACGCGCCCGTTGATCCGCAGACTCTGCAGGGCGGCGACGAGATGGTCGCCACCGACGTTGTCGAAGTAGAGGTCGATGCCGTCCTCGGCGCACCGCCGGAGTCCCTCGGCGACAGGCTCCGAGCGGTAGTCGATCGAGGCGTCGTATCCGAATCGCCCGGTCAGCAACGACGCCTTGGCCTGGCCGCCGGCACTCCCTATGACCCGCCCCGCACCGAGCAGCTTCGCGAACTGGCCGGCCGCGCTCCCTACGGCACCGGCCGCCGCGGAGACGAACACGTCGTCACCGGGCTGCAGTCCCCCCGCGCGCAACAGCCCCGCGTAAGCGGTGAAACCCGGTTGGCCGAGGACACCGAGCCAATGATGCAGTTCCACACCACGTGCGTCGATCACCGTGGCGGCCGCGGCGTCCACGACCGCGTGCTCACGCCAGCCGAGCCGGTGCCGCACGAACGAGCCCTCGGGGATGTCCGCGTTGCCGTGGACCACGACACCGATCGCCGAACCGTCGAGGGGCCGTCCCTCCCGGAAGTTGGTGGTGTAGTGCATCTCCGAGGTGCCCAGCCGGCCCTTCATCGACGGGTCGACGGACATGAACCGGTTCTCGACGACCAGCTGGCCCTCTCCCGGTTTGGCGAGATCCAACTCGCGCACCTCGAAGTTCTCTGGGCGGGGCAGACCGTCCGAGGGGCGTCGACGGAGGACGACGGCTCGGGTCCGCGTGCCCGCCGTGGCCGTCATGGCAGCTCCAGGATGGTCACGGTGCCCCTGGAGCCGTCGACCTCGACCAGGGTGCCCTCGGGAATGCGGCGGGTGGCACCGGGCACACCCGCCGTGCAGGGGATCCCGAGCTCACGACTCACGATCATGGCGTGCGATCCCATCGCTCCGACATCGGTGATGGCCGCTGCGGACACCATGAACAACGGTGTCCAGGAGGGGTCGGTCTGCGGCGCGACGAGGATCTCGCCGACCTCGAAACTCCGTAGGTCGTCCATCGACGTGATGGTGCGGGTGCGGCCTCGCGCCACGCCCGGTGAGGCGCCGGAGCCGTGGAGCACCTCTCCGGTCTCGGCGAGGATGACCTCGGTGTCGCCTTTGCGCCGCAGGCTCTCCAGCGGTGGAATCGGTTCGCGGGTGTCCAGGAAGGTCGGCAGTTCGAGGCCGAACAGGCCCTTCCAGGCGCGGTGGCGATCGATGAGAACATCCTTGAGAGCCCCGGGCTCGCTCGCGAGCAGGTCCAGCTCGTTGTCCACGGCCATGAACACCAACTCGGGCTCGTCCAGATCTCCACTCTCATGCAGACGCCTTCCGAGTTCCATCAACGGGACCCGGGCCTCGTGAAGCACCTTGATGCAGTTCGATTTGGCCCGCTCCCGCCAGGCGGCGAAACGGCGAGCGGAGGCGAGCGCTGCCGCCAGGGTGGCCTGTGCTTCTGGGTCGTCCCCGACGATCGATCTCGCCTGTTCGAGCGCGTCGTCGGTCTCCTGCGAATGCTCGGCGAGGCGCGCGGTCGGCGAAGCGGTGTCTTCCTGGAGCCGGAGGCGATCCACCAGCGAGATCACCAGTTCCGGGTTCGTCTCCCACGAGACCGATCCCAGATCCCATTCGTTGGGTCCGCGATAGCCGAAGTCGGCGATGAACCGCGCGAACGCGGCATCGAAGTCGGGGTCGATCCCCCGAACCCGCGACGTGATATCCGACAACCCTTCATCGAACGCTGCGGTCAACTCCCCGTTGGCTCGCACCATCCGACCGAGCTCCCAGAGAGCGTAGGACGGCAGGGCGGAGTCGACATCGCCGGCGGACCCGACCAGTCGGACGACGAGGTCCTGGTTATCGGGTCCGAGGAGCTGGCCGAGAACCGACGGTCCGACCGCCGCACCGTTGGTGGCCACGACCTCGCCGCGCCACGCGGCGCGCTCGAGTGGCATGACCGAGCGGGCCCGTGCCACCAGCGCCGCCGGGGTCATCGTCGAGAGATCGGGCCGCTCGGTCCGCAGTCGATCAGCGAGCACCCGATCCTCCTCGAGTTCAGGGAACGACTCGGTGGACATGATCCAGGCGTTCCGATCCGCCAGCCGCGCGCTGGCCTCGGAGTTCTCGTCGTCCGGGTGGCCGACGTACTCCGGGATGTCCGGGTCGCCGCCGTAGAAGAGCTGATCGACCAGTTCCACCGAGAGCCCGCCGCGGATTCCGACCAGCCGCGACATCGACAGGTTGATGTACAGGTGCCCGTAGAAGACTCCCGAGGAGGCGGCGACGTCCGGCCGCTCGGTGAGTGAGTAGCTGCCGTGGAACGCGTAGCCGTAGTTCCAGCCGGGCAGGATGTTCTGGATCCATCCCAGGTCCGCGCCGAGCGGGGTGATCGGGTCGGACAGGACATCACTGGCATTGAGGCGGGTGTAGATGGGCAGGCGCGCACTGGGATCAGTGTCGACCAGCCAGCGTTCTTCGGTCATGTCGTCCTCATATCTACAGGGATCGGAGTGTTGGATCGGTCGAGTTTCTTGAGAGCATGTACATCTAACTGTGATGTATGACACCCTACAGTCGCTACTGTAGTCAATGGCAAGTTAGTCGGCGTCGAAGTCACGGTTGTCCACCGAGGAGGAACTCGCATGAAATTGCAGGACAAGGTATTCGCCATCACCGGCGGCACCCAGGGGATCGGTCGAGGGATCGCCGAGGCCGCCCTCGCGGAGGGGGCCAAGGTGATGCTGAACGGGCGGTCACAGGAGAAGGGGGACAGGGCGCTGGCCGACTTCGACGCAGGTGACCGGGCGGTGTTCTACGCCGGAGACGTATGTCGGCAGGACGACGTCGAGGGCTTCATCGAGCACACCGTGGCCACGTTCGGCCGCATCGACGTGCTGGTCAACAACGCGGGTGGCGCCAAGGACCTGCAGCCGGCCGCCCAGCTGACCGACGACGAGTGGAATCTCGTCATGGACTGGAATCTCAACTCCAACTTCTGGGCGACCCGGCGGGCGCTGCAGCACATGCTGCCCACCAAGTCGGGACGGATCATCAACATCTCGTCCGTGGAGGGCAAGCAGGGCAAACCGGTCTTCACCGCGTACGTCGCGGCCAAACACGCCATCAACGGGATGACCAAGTCGATCGCCCGCGAGGTGGGTACCGAGGGCATCACCGTCAACGCCATCTGTCCCGGGCTCGTGATCACCGACATCATCAAGGAGAACGGCCCCGCGACCGCGGAGGCGATGGGGATGTCCTTCGAGGAGATGGTCGCGCTCTTCTCGCAGGAGTCCTCCATCAAACGCCCGAACACCGTCGAGGAGGTGGCTGCGATGGCCATGCTGCTCGCCTCCGATGCCGGGGCAGGGATCACAGGCGCACTCCTCAGCGTGGACGGTGGCACCGCGTCCTACTGAGGCCGGCGCCGTCGCCCCTCCGGCCGGAGGGGCGACGGCGCCGTCAGGACCCCCCGGTGACCGCCCAACTGACGCATCTGTGCAGAATCTCGCGGAACTCGGGGACGTCCCAGCTGCCGCGATCCACTCGACCGAGATCGTCGATCCCGAGATCCTGGACGTCGAACCTGCCGCGACAGTGTCCCAACGTGAAGTAGCAGACCGTCCCCGTGTCGTGGTGCTTGAGATAGAGAACCGGCCTGGGTTCGTCGTGGACGGTGTGTCCCTCTTCGAAGCCCGTCGACTCGCCGACGTATCGCGTGTGCGCAAGAACCTCGATCGGCTCGTGCAACTCGCTGACATACAGTTCGTCGTGGGCTTCGAAGTCCGAGATCCCGGCGACGAGCGGATGCTCGGGAGCGCTGATGGTCACCCGGAACGGGGCGATCGGTGGGTGACCGAGGAACTGGCTGCCCAGTAGCCGGGGCAGCACACCCATGGTGCGCGGGGTGACGTACCTGCTCGGTGACCCGCTGTCGGTCCGGACGATCGCGGAGTTGGTGCCGTGCAACGCGAGCCACCGTCCCCCACGGTCCAGGAAGCGGGTCAGAGCGGCCTGCGCCTCCTCCCCGGCGACGCGGTTGCAGGTGTAGGTGATGAGGAGGTCAGCGCGGTCGATGGCCGGCACGCAGCCGTAGTCTTCGAACACGCGCGTCCGCACGGACTCATGTTCCGCCAGCAGCGCGAGGATCTGCAGCCTGGCGTGATCGAAATCGTGCCACTGGCCACCGCAGATCACCACCGCGTCGAGCCGGTCCGCGGGTCCCGACATCTGGCCACCTCCGTGTCGTGTTCAGGCGTGCGCGTGCAGTGCTTTGCCGGCCAGCGCCATGTGCGCCTCGCCCAGGGCCTCGGCCTGGGTCGGATGCGCGTGCGTCATCCCGGCGACGTCCTCGGCGGTGGCCTCCCAGTTGTAGATGAGTTGCGCCTCTCCGATGAGCTCGCCGACGCGGGCCCCGACAAGGTGGATGCCGACGACCGGACCGTCGGAGCCGGACCTGATGAGTTTCACACCACCTGCGGTCTGCAGGATCCGGCTCTTACCGTTGCCGCCGAGATCGTAGACGGAGGTCGAGATGTCACCGTACTTCTCGGCAGCCTGCGCCTCGGTGAGTCCCACCGAGGCCACCTCGGGGACCGAGTAGGTGACGCGAGGGATGCCGTGGTCGTCTCCCGGCGAGCAGTCGACCCCCGCGAGTTGCTCGGCGACCAAGACCCCGTTGGCGAATCCGCGGTGCGCCAACTGCGGTCCCGCGACAACGTCTCCGACGGCGAAGACCCCCGGCAGAGCGGTCTGCAACCACTGGTCGACCACGATGAACCCGCGGTCCGTTGCGATGCCCACGTCGTCCAGTCCCAGATCGCGTGTCCGGGGGTCACGACCGACGGCCACCAACATGAGGTCGGCGGTGATCGATTCACCACCGAGGTCGACTGTGACACCCTCGTCGGTGGCGGTCGCGCCTGAGAGCTGGGTGCCGGTGCGGAGTGTGATGCCCCGTTTGCGAAAGGCCCGTGCGAGCTGCGCGGACGACCAGTCGTCTTCGGTGGGCAGCAGCCGCGGAGCCGCCTCCAGGATGGTTACCTCCACCCCCAACGAGGTCCAGAGGCTGGCGAACTCGCACCCGATCACGCCACCACCCAGGACGATCGCCGACCCGGGTAGGGATTGCAGTTCGAGTGCCTCATCGCTGGTGAGTATCGGCCCGCCGATCTCGACTCCCGGCAGGGTCCGGGCCTGCGATCCCGTGGCGAGCACCAGCGCTTCCCCGCGGCATCGAACACTGCCCTCGGCGCCGAGGTCGACCTCGACTTCGGTTCCCCCGAGCAGACGACCTCGACCCTCGAGCACCCGGATCCGCCTGGAGGAGATCAATCCTTCCAGGCCGCGGTGAAGACCGTCGACGACCTGTTGTTTGTACCCGTGCATGGCGTTGAGGTCGACTCCGCCGAGCGTCGCCTCGATCCCGACATCGGCGGCGTGACGGATCGTGTCGGCCACCTCCGCGGCGTGCAGCAACGCCTTGGTCGGGATGCAGCCGTTGTGTAGACAGGTACCACCGAGCTTGCCGGCCTCGATGAGGATGACCGACAATCCCAGCTGGGCCGCCCGTAGCGCGCAGGCGTACCCACCCGAGCCGCCACCGAGTACCACCAGGTCGGCGTTCTCGACCTCGCGTTCTGTCATCAGAAGTCGAAGCGGTTGGTGAAGCCACCATCGACGACGAGGTTGGTCCCGGTGATATGGCCCGCCGCCGGTGAGGCCAGGAAGGTGACAGCGTTGGCGACGTCCTGCGCGTCGGCGAGCTTGCCGAGCGATGCCGCGGACAGCGCCGCTTCGTAGAGCTCCGGCCGCTTCTCCTTGATCGTGTCCCACGGGCCGCCCTCGAAATAGACCGGGCCCGGGGACACCGCGTTGACGCGGATGCCCTTCCCGCCGAGTACGCGGGCCTGCGCGGAGGAGTGCTGCAACACCGCGGCCTTGAGCGCACCGTAGCTGTTCGCTGTGGTGATCGGGCCGGCTTCGATGGCCGAGGTGGTGCTGATGGTGACGACCGAGGCCGCCGGGCTCTTCTCCAGGTGGGGCGTCGAGGACTCGATGAAGCTGACGAGGCTCATCAGGTCCACGTTGAAGCTGTTCTCCCATGCCTCGCGGCCCTTGCCCGTCATGGCCGATGCGTTGACGATGACGATGTCGACACCGCCGAGCGCGTCTGCGGCGTCGTCGACGAAGGAGGCGACCGCGTCCGGGTCGCCGACATCGACGGACTTGTGGAAGACGGTTCCATGCTGTGCCAATTCGGCTGCGGTCGTGTTCAACTGCTCCTCGCCGCGAGCACAGATGCCCACCGAGGCCCCCTCGGCGAGCAGGGTCCGCGCGATGGCCAGACCGATGCCCTTGCTCGCGCCGCTGATGAGGGCCCTCTTGCCCTTGAGGTTCAGATCCATGGGGGATTCCTTCGTGTCGGTCGGGATCGCCGGGTGGACGATCCGGAGGGGTTACAGGTTCATCGCTCCGACTTCGGACTGGAACGACAGGACGTGGGTGAAGTCGTTGATCGACTGGACCGCGCGTCGCGTGTCCGCGGCGCGCACGACGCTCAGCGAGGTGTGGTGGACTCGGACGGGCATGTCGAATCCGCTGCCGAGTGCGTCGGCGAGGATCGCGTTGATCACGCCACTGTGGCAGGTGACCACGACGCGCCGGCCCGGATTGGAGTCCGCGATCGCGGCGACCGAGCCGAGGACACGAGCGCGGAACGCGATCGGGTCCTCCGCGTAGGGGAACGCCTGGTAGCTCCGCGTGCGGGCGTGTTCCCGGAAGATCCGGGAGATCTCCTCATGCGGCAGCGTCTCGAACGGAGACTGGTCGGCGGGGAAGTCCTGCCAGGGCTCGTACTCGGTCAGGGCTTCGTAAACGGTGGGTTCCAGGCCGTGGTGGCCGGCGATCGCGCGGCCCGTATCGAGCGCGCGGCGCAGTGGTGACGAATAGACCGCGTCGATCCGGCTCGACCGCATTCGGTCGGCCACCGCCTCCACCTGGCGCCGGCCGAGGTCGGACAGGGGCGGATCGACGGTCTCGGACGCGCTCAGCTCCCGCGTCAGCAGTTGCTCGCCGTGACGGACGAGGATCAGCTCACACAATCCGGTCAGCGGTGCAAACGGGTTGTCGAGATCGATGGTTCGCGCACGGGTCTTGTTGAGCACGCACTCAGTGAACCACAGACTATGGACGCTATAAAGATACTAACGAAAAGGTGCTGGTAGAGGGATCGTGCACAGGTCGAAACTTGATCCCTTCGAGTCTCACGTCACACATTGACGATGTCGGCTGCGATGTCGCGCACCTCGTCGGAGAAGCGACGCCGTCCGAGATTCGCCAGCACGGCATCCTCGGTCAACCACGAGGCCGCCGCCACTTCGAGAAGGCTCGAGAGAGCGGTCGCCGCTGCGCCCTGCGTCGCGGTGGAGGCGATCCGATCGCGCACCCTGAGTTCACCGGCGAATATCGCCAGCAACTCCAACCGGACCTCACGGCGCAGCGCCTCGATCGAGAGACTCCATCCCGGAGAGCGCACGAAGTACACCAACGACGCCGCTCGATGGGCATCGGACCATTCGAGGACCGCCACGATCAACTCGCCCAGTGAGGCGTCGGGGTCGTCATCGATCCGCGCCCGGAGGTACTCCAGCATCCGTTCGGTGAAGATCCGCAACCCTCCGAGGAGTACCTCCTCTTTCGATGAGAAGTGGTAGTAGACCGCCGCCGAGCTCATCTGCGCCTCCGCGGCGATGTCGGCCACCGTGACGTCCTCGATGGACCGCATGGAGTAGAGGTGCATCGCGGCCTCGACGACGACGTCCCGCCGAGATGGGCGATGGGCTGCACGGCGCCCTCCGTTGACAGTTCCCGAACCGGAGGCGCCGTTCGACCGCTTGGCGCCGGCACGCTCCGTAGCTTTTTTGGCCACCATGGCTCAAGCATGACAGCAACCTCACGTGGACGCCTGTGCCATCCTGTTACCACGCCGCGATCACTGCCCTCCGGGCATCATCGCTACCGGTCGCGGCCTCCGACCTCCGAGGGGAGCACGCATGGCGCGGTCCGCGAGATCATCCGAGGCCGCCGACTCGGCATCCCGGCCCGATCCGGAGTGGCTGGGCTGGGACTCGACACCGGCGGCCGACGATCTGCCGCCAGCCGGGCTCGGTCCCGACGACTACCCGGGCCCGGACGGGGACCCGGACGCTGTCGACCGCACGGGCTCCGACGAGGTGTCGACCGGGGACTCGAAACCGCCGAGCACGGCGTCATCGCGGTCGCCCGAGTCCTCCGAACCACGCAGCGGTTCGGGGGCCCACCGCCCGTCGCGTCGTCACCTCATCGTGCAGGCCGCTGTCCGGGTCTTCTCCAGGAAGGGCTTCGCGGAGGCGGCCATCCAGGAGATCGCGCAGGAGGCCGGAATGGTGCCCACGGCGGTCTACTACCACTTCGCCAGCAAGGAAGAGCTTTTCGAGAGCGCCCTCGGTTACGCGATGGACGCGAGCTCCGCCGCCGCCCAGACGGCGCGTCCCGACGATGTCTCGGCGGGCCCCGAATCCTTCAGGGACGTCCTGGGGGCGGTCTGGGACTGGACGGCTGAGCACCCCAACTCGGCCCGGATGTTGTTCCTCCAGATGGCCGGGGGTGCGACACCGGGCACCAGGCTGCTGACCAGGGAGTACGAAGAGCGCCATATCCGCCGGGCGTTCGACTATTTTCCGGTCAGCGACGATCAACCCAACCGTCGAGCCGCGACGGCGCAACACGCCGCCCGGTCCCTCCGGGTGCGGACCGTGATCGCGACGACCATCGCCATCCAGCCGCTGCGGATCGAGGGCGGGCCCCTGGCCGACGTGCCGGAGGAACAGCTCCGTACCGCCACGGGGGATGTCTGCACGAGGATGATTGTCGGCCGCTGAACGCCACTCGTGGCCGCGAACCGCACAGCGGTGAAGTAACTTGAAGTTGAGACTAGTTACTCAATCCTGTGGGAGTTCGGCCATGCGCATCCTCGCCATCACCGGCGGTCACTCGTTCGATCGGCACGCGTTCAGTGATTTCCTCGACGCCCTTCCGGGTGACATCACGTGGCGAGAGCATCCTGACGCGGACATCGACCTCGACGAGATCGCCGAGTTCGATGTGTCGCTCCACTACGACATGCCCGGCACCCTGCCCGAGCCGTCCGAGCCTCCGCCCTCGCTGCAGGCGAGGCTGCGGGCGGCGCCCCGAAGCGGTCACGGGTACGTGGTCCTTCACCACGCCATCGCTTCCTGGGCGAACTGGGACGAATGGTCGGAGTTTGTCGGAGGTCGATATCTCTACAGGCCCGGGACGGTGCGTGGCGTCCCTCGTCCGGACTCCGGATACCGCCACGCGGTTCGCCAACGGATCACGGTCGAGAACCATGCGCACCCCGTGGTCGCGGGGGTCCCTCCGCAATTCGATCTGATCGACGAGACGTACCTCTGCGAGATCTTCGAGGACTCGGTCGTCCCCCTCCTGCGCACTGACGCTCCGATGACTGATGACGTGCACTTCTCGACGGCACTGGCCATGGCCGGTCGCCGGGACGAGCGCGAGGGGTGGCGACACGAGCCGGGGTCCTCGCTCATCGGCTGGTGCCGTGCACGCGGCCGGAGTCGACTCGTCTATCTCCAGCCGGGCGACACGGCGGCCACCCTGGCCTCTCCCCACTACCGGGCGCTCGTCGCCAACTCTCTGCGGTGGGCGGGGCACCTCGCCTAGCGCGTTAGTTGACAACGTATCGAGTTTTTCCTGTGTCGCTTCTCACTGTGCGGTGCTACTGTAAGTGAACACGTTGCCAAGTAAGGGGTTCGGCCCACCGAGGAGATACCGATGCGTCAGATTCGCCATCCGATGAGTCGTGCCATCTACGAGTTCGACCAGGACTACAACGTTCTCGTCACCACTAGGGACGGAAAGACCGGCACATTCGACCCCGAGGGTCGTTACCTGCACGGTGAGGTCAGATCGGTGGACCCCGAGATGGCTCGCTGGGTGGGGCTCGGCCCCCGCGAACCGGTACCCATCACCCAGAACCGCCGATTCATGGGCGCGGCGAAGCTCCTCGAGAGGATGCAGGCGGACCGACTCGCCGAGGAAGCCCGCGCCGCGCACGCCACCGAAGGGGGCACACAGTGACCGACATCGACTCCCGCGCCACAGATCGTCACGCATCAGACGACGAACACGGCGAGTACGCCGGTGGCTACCAGCGGCTGCTCGACACCGACACCCACCCCGTCCCGCCGGTGCTGAGGGAAGAGACCCACGAGCTCTACGAGGACCAGAGCTTCATCCCGGTCTCGCGCTATATCCGCCGCGAATACCACGAGCTCGAGCGGGATCGCATGTGGTACAAGGTCTGGCAGATGGCGTGCCGCGAGGAGGAGATCCCCGAGCCGGGGGACACGCACGTCTACGAGATCTGCGAGAAGTCCATCCTGGTCGTCCGCGGCAAGGACATGTCGATCCGGGCCTTCTACAACTCCTGCCTGCACCGGGGACGCACGCTCCGGGAGGAGAGCGGCCCCGCCGGTCACGACCTCCGCTGTCCGTTCCACGGGTTCTGCTGGAACCTCGACGGCTCCCTGAAGTCCATGACCTGCGAGTGGGACTTCCCCCACGTGGACAAGGCGGAGATGGATCTCCCCCAGGTCAAGGTGGACACGTGGGGCGGATTCGTCTTCATCAACATGGACCCGGAATCGGAGTCACTGGCGAGTTTCCTCGGCGATCTGGACAAGCACTTCGAGGGCTGGCCGCTGGAGGACCGTTACATCCAGGCCCATGTGGCCAAGGTGATCGACGCCAACTGGAAGATCGCCCAGGAGGCGTTCTCCGAGGCGTTCCACGTGGTCACGACCCATCCCCAGCGCGTGGTGGGGACCGGTGACTCGAACAGCCAGTACGACACCTGGGGCAACTTCAATCGCGGCATCACCGCGAACGGCGTGCCCAGCCCGCACATCAGGTTCACCCCGACCGAGCAGGAGATGTTCGATTCGATGGTGGACGCGCGGATCGACGAGGACCCGCTGGTCACGTTGCCGGACGGCGTCACCGCCAGGGAGATGTCCGGCATGCTCGCCCGCGAGGGTCTGCGGGAGGTGATCGGGGACTTCAAGGCCGACAACATGTCGGACGCGGAATCTCTCGACAGCATCTACTACACGGTGTTCCCCAACTTCCATCCTTGGGGCGCCTACCAGCGCATCGTCTACCGCTTCCGGCCCAACGGCGACGACCACGAGACCTCCATCATGGACGTCTACCTCCTCGCCCCGTTCTCGGGTCCGCGGCCTCCCGCCGCCAAGGTCGAGTGGCTCACCCCGGAACAGACCTGGATCGACGCGACGGTGCTCGGGAGCTCGGCCCGGGTGTTCGATCAGGACGCCTACAACATGCCGAAGGTGCATCGCGGATTGAAGACGACGACGAGGAAGCTGCTTCCGATGGCGCGGTACCAGGAGATCAAGATCCGTCACATGCACCACCTCCTCGCCAAGTGGGTCGGCGAGGAGGTCGACTGATCCGTCAGCGCCTCACAGTTGCCATCGGACCGGCTGGGCGATGACGGCGGCGAGGTGCCGGCGGTAGTAGCGTGCCGACTCCTTGTTGAAAGCGTCCATCGTCGTCGCCGCCCGGTCCGGATCTCGTGACCGCAGTGCGTCGAGCACGTCCTGCTGCATCTCCACCGCCGCGAGGCGCGTCGCCATGGGGTGCTCGTCCGGCTCGGCGTCGCGCACCAGCAACCAGAGCGCCTCCATGACGATGCGAAGGGCAGGGTTGCCCGTCGCCTCGTACACCCCCCGTTGGAAGTCGGCGTTGCCGAGCTGGAAGCGGGCGTAGTCGCCCGGGTCCTCCCGCATCCGGTCGAGTGCGTCCTGCATGGCCTCGAGTCGGGCGTCATCGACGTGCCGGGCCGCCTCGCGGGCGACCGTCGGCTCCAGCATCAGCCGGACGTCGATGACGTCGCTGATGGTGGCGCCGTCGATCTGGAGGAAGAGCTTCACGATACTGCCCAGGGACGTCAGCTCCGGACGGGTGGCGACCGGGCCGCCACCGATCCCGGCCTTGATGGTGACGAGGTCGCGGCTCTCCAGCAGGCGCAGGGCTTCGCGGACGGTGGTTCGCGCGACGCCGAATTCGGCGACCATCTCCTTCTCGGTCGGTAGTCGCTGGCCGACCTCCACGGACCCGCCCAGGATGTCGTCGGCGATGCGGTTGGCGATCCGCGCGGACATCTTGGGCTCGCGGGGCCGTGGCGGCGGGTCTGGCTCGGTGGTCACGTCGGGGGTTCCCCCAGTACTAGGCGGTGGGTCCGATCACTGTACCCATCGGCGCACCCAGGCTTCGCACAACTCTGTACATATTTAGCGATTCTCGATACTGTAGGCACTGTCAGGAAAGTGGCGCCCCGGACGCGACACCCGCGGCGGTGCCGACGGAACGCCCAGAGGCAGGAGTGTGCGATGCCAGATCACGCGACGCCGGAGCGCGACCTCGAGCGCAGTCTGGTGCTGACGCGACCAGAGGCCGGCATCGCGCTACTGGAACTGGCCCGGGGCAAGGTCAACGCGATCGATCGGACGATGTACCACGAGATCGCCGACACCTTCGACGCCTTGTCCGACGACCCGTCCGTCCGTGTGATCGTGGTGACCGGTCGGGGACGAATCTTCTGCGCGGGCAACGATCTCAAGGCGTTCGAGAGCATGGACGCCACCAATGGTGACGTCGAGATGCGTGCCGCGCGACGCGCGCTACTGGGCGTGCGCGGGTGTGCCCTCCCGGTGATCGCCGCGATCAACGGCCCCGCGCTCGGCAGCGGCTTCGGCCTCGCCGCGCTCTGCGATCTGGTGATCGCCTCCGAGCGGGCGACCTTCGGTCTGCCGGAGATGAACGTCGGCGTCCTCGGTGGCGGCAGGTTCACCGCGCGCATGCTCCCAGAGCAGGCCATGCGCCGGATGTTCTTCACGGCCGAGCCCGTCGCCGCGGAGACCCTCCGCCTCTGGGGTGCCCCCATCGAGGTCGTGGCGCACGAGTCCCTGCTCGAGACCGCCATGGCCCGTGCGCGGTCGATCGCGGAGAAGAGCCGGCACGCGTTGGTGCTCGCCAAGCAGTCGCTGAACGGTTGCGAGGACCTCGATCTCCGGAGGGGCTACGAGCTCGAGCAGTCGTTCACGGTGAGGCTCTCCGAACACCCCGACTCCAAGGCGGCGCTCGCCTCGCGGATGGCCGAGCTCTCCGGAGAAGGCCGATGACGCCCACCCCGCAGTCGCTCGCCCACCTCGACAGCGAGGACTTCGCCGTCGTCGCGCGCGAGTGGCTGGACGCCAACCTGCCGCGGAGGACGACCGCGGACGTCGAGCCGTCCTACGCCATCTTCCACAACCGCGGTCACGACGAGGAGCGCGCGCTCATCGACGAGGCCCGTGCCTGGCAGGCGAGGCGGATGGATGCCGGATTCGGCGCGATCACGTGGGACACGACGTGGGGCGGATCGGGATTGTCGGCCTCACACGAGCGCGTGTACACGGCCCTGGAGCGTGAGTACTCGGCCCCGGACCGACACGAGAACGTGCTGGTGACGGTGGAGTTGGTCGCGCCCACCATCCTGGCGCTCGGGACCGACGCGCAGCGCGACCGGTTCATCGTCCCGTTCCTCCGAGCCGACGAACTCTGTTGCCAACTCTTCTCCGAGCCCGGAGCCGGGTCCGATCTCGCGAGCCTGTCCACCAGGGCGGTCCGCACCGGCGACTCGTGGACTCTCAACGGGCAGAAGGTCTGGACCTCAGGTGCGCAGTTCTCCGAGTGGGGACTCCTGCTCGCCAGATCGGACACCGCGGCCCCCAAGCACAAAGGGATGACGGCGTTCATGGTGCCCATGGACGCCCCGGGCATCGAGACGCGCCCGATCCGGCAGATGTCGGGCGGTTCCACGTTCAACGAGGTGTTCCTCAACGACGTCACCCTCTCCGACGAGTGGCGGCTGGGAGCCGAGGGGGACGGGTGGACGGTGGCCCTCACCACGCTGGGTTTCGAGCGCAATTCGAGTGCCGGGATCGTCAGCGCGGGCGGCAACTCGGCCGATCTCGTCCGCCTGGCGAGGAGTCTCGGGATCACCGGCGACCCCCTGGTCCGCCAGCGACTCGCGGAGGCCGCGATCTATGAGCGCGCCTCGGCATTGATGGTCTCCCGTCACGCCGAGCGCGTGCAGTCCGGAGCGGTACCCGGGGTGGAGGGATCCGTGGGCAAGCTCGTGTGGACGCAGAACCTCACGCGGATCGGCGACGCGGCCGCATCGTTCCTGGGGCCTGCCATCATCACGGACACCGGTGCCGCGGACACGTTCGCGTGGACCGAGCATCTCCTGGGTGCGCCCGGTTACAGGATCGCGGGCGGGTCCGACGAGATCCAGCGGAACATCATCGGCGAGCGCGGCCTGGGTCTGCCCCGCGAGCCCCACTAGCAACCCCAGGAGCGACATGGCACTCGAACTCACGGTGGAGCAGGCGGACCTGCGCGACGCATTGCGCCGCGCGCTCGCCGGCACCGGTCCGGGCGACGACGTCTCCGGGCTGGTCGGTCAGATGGGCCTCCTCGAGATCCCGATCCCGGAGCAGTACGGCGGCGCCGGATACGGACTCAAGGACGTCGCCGTGGTGATGGGGGAACTCGGCCGGACCCTCGGGCGGGCCCCGTTCCTCCCGTCCGCCGTCCGGGCCGGCTGGGCCCTGGCCCTCGCGGGCTCCCCGGACAGCCGCGCGCGGTACCTGCCCGGGATCGCCGCGGGCACCTCTCTGGCCGCTCTCGTCACCGGACCCCGATTCGCCGACTCCGGTGTCACCGCGGTGCGCACCGGCGACACCCTCACCCTCAGCGGCAGCCAACCGGCGGTGATCGGGGCCGAGGAGTGCGACCTGCTCGTGGTGGTCGCGGTGGGCCGGGAGGGACCCGAGCTCGCGGTCATCGAGGCCGACGCGGACGGGGTCGCACTCCACCCACGCGAGAGCCTGGACCTCACGCGTTCGTTGACGACCGTGGATTTCGACGGCGCACAGGCGTCCGCCGTCGGGGGCCCCGGGGTGCGCGAGGGACTGGAGCGCGTGGAGGCGTTCTGCCTCACCGCTCTCGCGGCCGAGGAGGTGGGAGCGGCCCGCCGGTGTCTCGAACTATCCGTCGACCACTGCTCGTCCCGTGAGCAGTTCGGCCGTGTGATCGGGTCGTTCCAGGCCATCAAGCATCGCCTGGTGGACATGTACGTCGCGGTGGAACTCGCCGAGGCCGCGGTGCTCGACGCCGCGGGCTCCGACGACCTGCCCACCGCCGAACTCGCGGTCGCGGCGGCGACGGCACAGGTCCTCGCCTCCCGGGCCGCGGTGTACGCCGCCGAGGAGTCCATCCAGGTCCACGGCGGGATCGGTTTCACCTGGGAACACCCGCTCCACCACTACTTCCGGCGGGCCAAGACCGATCAGTTGATCCTCGGCGACATCCCCGTCCACGCCGAGACGGTGGCCGCCGCACTCCTCGAGGGGCCTTGACCGCCGACCGGCTGTGCCGGTCACTCGACGACCATCAGCAGGTCGCCCGCGGCGACGTCGGTCGGGTGGTCGACGAGGGTCCGGGTCACCAGCCCCTCGTGGGTGGCGGTGATCGAGGCCTCCATCTTCATGGCCTCGATCGTGGCCACCACGTCACCACGCGCCACGACGTCGCCGGCCTGCACGGCGAGCGTGACGACACCCGAGAACGGTGCCGGCACGTGCCCGGGGATGCTCGGGTCCGCCTGCTCCGCCTGCGGGGTCGAGTCGGTCACCCCGCGGTCTCGCACCCGAACGGGGCGCAGCTGACCATTGAGGATGCACAGGACGTTGCGCATCCCCGCCTCATCGGGTTCGGAGATCGCCTCGAGACCGATCAGCAGCGTCACCCCCTTCTCCAGCTCCACCCGGTGCTCCTCGCCCTGCCGCAGTCCGTAGAAGTACTGGTTCGTGGACAGCCGTGAGGTGTCGCCGTGGCGAGCACGGTGATCGGCGAAGTCCCGGGCGGGGGTGGGGAACAACAGGCTGTTCAGTACCTCCCGTCTCCCGGCCGGGTTCCCTCGCAGGGCCTGGCACTGCTCTGCGGTGAGGGGCGTGACACCACGTGGGGCCGCGCGTCCCTCGAGAGCGCGAGACCGCAGCGGTTCGGGCCACCCGCCGGCGGGTTCACCCAGGTCCCCGCGGAGGAAGTCGATCACGGACGAAGGGATGTCGAAGTCGGCAGGGTTCTCGGCGAAGTCGGCGGCGGAACGTCCGGCGCCGACCAGGGCGAGTGCAAGGTCCCCGACCACCTTCGACGACGGGGTGACCTTGGTCGGTCGCCCGAGCACGCGATCGGCGCCGGCGTAGGCCCTCTCCACGTCCTCGAAGCGGTCCGCGAGCCCCAGGGCGACCGCCTGCTGGCGGAGGTTGGACAGCTGCCCGCCCGGGATCTCATGGGTGTACACCCTCCCGGTCGGGGCGGGGAGGCCGGACTCGAACGGCGCGTAGTTCGATCGCACCGCCGCCCAGTACGGCTCGAGGTCACAGACGGACTGCAGATCCAACCCGGTGTCCCGCGTCGTGTGCTGCACCGCGGCGACGATCGCGGAGATCGCCGGTTGGCTGGTCGTCCCCGCGAGAGCCGCGCTCGCGCCGTCTACCGCGTCGACCCCGGCCTCCCACGCCGCGAGGTAGGTCGCGAGTTGCCCACCCGGCGTGTCGTGGGTGTGCAGGTGCACCGGGAGGTCGAACCGGGAGCGCAGCGCTCCGACCAGGGTGGCCGCGGCCGGGGGACGGAGAAGCCCCGCCATGTCCTTGATCGCCAGGACGTGCGCTCCGGCCTCGACGATCTGCTCGGCCAACCGAAGGTAGTAGTCGAGCGTATAGAGCTGTTCTCCGGGATCTGACAGATCGCCGGTGTAGGACATGGCGACCTCGGCGACCGCGGACCCGGTCCCGGCCACCGCGTCGATCGCCGGCCGCATCGCCTCCACGTTGTTCAACGCGTCGAAGATACGGAAGATGTCGACGCCGGTCGAGGCGGCCTCCCGGACGAACGCGTGTGTCACCACCTCCGGGTACGGGGTATACCCCACCGTGTTCCGTCCGCGAAGCAACATCTGTATGCAGAGGTTGGGCATGGCTTCGCGGAGCTGCGCGAGCCGGTCCCACGGGTCCTCGTTGAGGAACCTCAGAGCGACGTCGAACGTCGCGCCGCCCCAGGCCTCGACCGACAGCAGCTGAGGTGTCATCCGTGCGACGTGGGGCGCAACCGCCGCCAGGTCGCGGGTCCGGACCCGCGTCGCGAGGAGCGACTGGTGCGCGTCACGGAAGGTGGTGTCGGTGACCGCGAGCGCGTCCGAGGCTCGGAGGTCGGCGGCGAATCCCACGGGCCCCATCCGTTGCAGCCGTTGACGCGAACCGGCCGGGGGTGTCGTCGACAAGTCGATCGGTGGGAGCTTGTCGACGGCGTACACGGTGGACGGCCGTTCCCCGTGCGGACGGTTCACGGTCACGTCGGCTAGGTAGCGGAGGATGCGGGTTCCGCGGTCCGCTGACGCGTGCCGATCGAGCAGCTCGGGATGCGCTTCGATGAACCCGGTCGTGACGTTCCAGTCGGCGAAGTCCGGGCTCTCCAGGACAGCCTGCAGGAACGGGATATTCGTCGTGACGCCACGCACGCGGAACTCGGCTATGGCGCGACGGGCGCGGGTGCGGGCGGTGGTCAGGTCGCGGCCGCGGCAGGTGAGCTTCACCAGCATCGAATCGAAGTGTGGACTGATCTCCGATCCGAGACCCACGCTGCCGTCCAGGCGCACGCCCGACCCGCCCGGGGTCCGATACGCGGTGATCCTGCCGGTGTCGGGCCGGAACCCGTCAGTGGGGTCCTCCGTGGTGATGCGGCACTGCACCGCGGTACCCCGGATCCTGATGGACTCCTGGTCCAGGCCGATCTCGGCCAGGGTCTCGCCGGCCGCGATACGCAGCTGCGCCGCGACGAGGTCCACATCGGTGATCTCCTCGGTGACCGTGTGTTCCACCTGGATGCGGGGATTCATCTCGATGAAGACGTGCCGTCCCTGTCGATCGAGGAGGAACTCCACGGTCCCGGCTCCGCTGTACCCGATGTGGCGGGCGAAACTCACGGCGTCGTCGCAGATCCGGCGGCGCAGCTCGTCGTCCAACCCGGGCGCCGGTGCCACCTCGATGACCTTCTGGTGGCGGCGCTGAAGAGAGCAGTCGCGTTCGAACAGGTGGATCACCTCGCCAGTGGAGTCGGCCAACACCTGCACCTCGATATGGCGGGGCTCCACGACGGCCTCCTCGAGGAACACGGTGGGGTCGCCGAACGCGGTCATGGCTTCCCGGGCCGCCGCCTCGATGGCCTCTCGGAGCCCGGCGCGGTCGGCCACGCGTCTCATGCCCCTGCCACCACCGCCGGCGACGGCCTTGACGAAGACGGGGAACCGCAGTTTCTCGGCCGCCGATGTCAGCTCCTCGACGTCCCGCGAAGGTGGCGTCGAGGCGAGGACCGGAAGGCCGGCGGCCCGAGCGGCGGCGACAGCCGTCGATTTGTCACCGGCCAGTTCCAGCACCTCGACAGACGGGCCGACGAAGGTCAGACCGGCCTCGGCGCAGGCGGCTGCCAGCGCCGGGTTCTCCGACAGGAATCCGTAGCCGGGGTAGACGGCGTCCGCGCCGGATCGGAGTGCGGCACCGATGATCTCGTCGACGGAGAGGTAGGCGCGGACCGGATGGCCGGCCTCGCCTATCTGGTAGGACTCGAACGCCTTGGCCCGGTGGCCCGAGTTCCGGTCCTCCTCCGGGAACACCGCGACCGTGGAAGCGCCGAGTTCGACCGCCGCGCGGAATGCGCGCACGGCGATCTCGCCCCGATTGGCTACAAGCACCTTCGCGAACATGGGGCTCCCTCCGTAGTGACCTGTGTCCTGTAGTGACCTGTGTCTCGTGGAACTCTGACAGTAACTAGAGAAGCTATCAAGTTCTAGTTCCAAGTAGAAGACCCAAAAGTCCAGCGAGCTGGGCAAAAAAATATCTCTGTACAGGTTTCAATCGCGTGGCTGTTTCTATAGTGTGACTTGAAATACACCGTTCGAGGAGGACCGATGACCGACCCTCAGACCGAGAGCGCCGTAGGCGACCACTGGATCACCGACTGGGAGTTCAGCGAGCGCTACCCCGTCTACACCCGAGCCAATGCCGGCGAGGTCCTGCCGGACCCGTCGAGCCCGCTGAACGTGACGCTCGTGTGGAACAAGGGGCTCAACATCGGGTGGCGGGAGGGCTACACCAAGCACCTCGGTACCCATCTCCCCGAGGAGATCGACGAGACGATGCCGGAGATCATCGGGAACTTCGGGGGCTACCACTACACCAATTTCTCGATGACCGAACTCAACGGCGCCCGGCTCCCGGGGCTCACGGTCCCGGTCTGGAACAGTCTCTGGGTGGGTGACCACCCCGAGTTGCCCGAGTACACGCCGAAGCCCGGCGACGAGAATGCCGAACTCACGGCCGGACTGGCGGAGAAATCCGCCTGGGCGTTGACGACCACGGAGTATCCGGAGGCGGAGGAGGCCAAGCGACGGGCTGATCGTGCCCGCGAGGAGCGGCCGGACCTCGGTTCCCTGTCGGATCGGGACCTGGTCGATCACGCGCGGTCGTTCGTCGACGACCTCATCTTCTGCTACGGCTACCACCCGGTCACCACGACGCTGTCCACCATGGGGCCTGCCGTGGCCGGCGCGCTGCTCGAGTCGATCGGAGAATCCGACAAGCTGGGCATCCTTCTGAGCGGATTGGGAGGAGTGGACTCGGCCGCGCCGTCATTCGCGATGTGGAAGCTCGGGCGCCTCGCCGCGGGGTCCGAGGCGCTCACTGCCATCTTCGAGAGCGGTCTGTCGACCGCGCTCGAAGCGATCGAGACCAGCGACGAGGACGATGTCAAGACCTTTCGGACCGAGTTCGACGACTTCCTCTACAAGTACGGATCCCGGGCGCCGAACGAATGGGACATCCGCTCGGACAGTTGGGAGACGAACCCGGTGCTCGCTCTCCTGGCCATCAACGGGATGCGTCTGAGTCCCGACGACGCCGACCCCGAGCGCATTCTGCAGCGAAACCGGGAGAAGCGAATCGCGCTGACCGCAGAACTCGCGGACAAGATGCCCGACGACGCCACACGGCAGAGTTTCCTCGATGCGGCCGGATCGATCACCCGATTCATGCCGTGGCGCGAACGCACCAAGACCGCCTGCGTGAAAGTGATGGGCGAGATGCGCGCGGCCCTGTACGAACTCGGTCACCGGATGGTCGAGGCGGGGGTGATGGACGACCACCACGACATCACCATGCTGCTCGATGACGAACTCGACGCGTTCGTCGATGATCCGAAGTCGTTCTCCGGGACGATCGCCGAGCGCAGGGTGCAGTACCAGGCGTTGTTCGACCTGCAACCGCCGTTCTTCCTCTTCGAACCACTACCGCTGTCGGAGTGGCCGCGTCGAACCGAGCACAAGGTCGCGCCCGCGATTCCGGGAGATGTCCTCGCCGGGGTCGGTGGCGCTCCCGGGGTGGTCCGCGGCCGTGCGCGAATCATGCACGATCCCTATGACGCCGGCCAACTCGAAGAGGGCGACATATTGGTTGCACCGCAGACCGATCCGGCGTGGACGCCATTATTCGTCTTCGCAGGTGGGGTCGTGGTGAATGTCGGCGCGACCATCACCCACTCCTCGATCGTCTGTCGCGAACTGGGGATTCCGTGTGCGGTGTCCGTCCAGGACGCGACGGCCCGCATCCCCGACGGGGCCATGATCGAAGTCGACGGCAACACCGGGACCGTGACGATCCTCTGATGCAGATCGGACTCGCGCTGCCCCAGCTCGGTGAGCACGTCGACGCGGCGGCCGTATGCGACTTCGCCAGGAATGCCGAACAGCTCGGTTTCGCCGGACTGTGGGCCCAGGAACACCTGTTCTATCCGGAACAGAACGAGTCCGTCTACGGGGGTCGGCACACCACATCGGTGCATCCCGCCTACCGATCGGTGCTCGGGGCGACAGAGCTCATGGCCTACACCGCCGCGGTCACCGACTCGGTACTCGTGGGGAGCAGCATCCTGGTGGCGGGCTATCACCGACCGGTGGAGCTGGCGCAACGGCTGGCCACTCTGGACGTGCTCTCGGGCGGGCGGTTGATCGCCGGTCTGGGGGTGGGGTGGTCGGATGAGGAACACGCACAGATGGACGTCGACCCGCGCACGCGCGGTCGACGGATGGATGAGTTGGTCCGCGCCGTCGAGGCCTGCTGGGCACCCGATCCGGTGGAGTTCTCCGGGGAGTTCTTCGACATCCCGCGATCCGTCGTGCGGCCCAAGCCCGTACAGCGACCGCGCCCGCCGTTGCTCTCGGGCCTGCGTTCGGATCGGGGACTCGCGCGCACCGCCGCGTTGTTCGACATCTGGAATCCGAGCAGTGGGACGGTCGACGCCCTGCGTGAGCAGATGTCGACCCTCGCCTCGGCCCGGCCCGCGGACCGTGCACCGGTCCGGTTGTTCCTCCGCAGTTATCTCCAACGCCCGACAGACGAGGTCGGGTCGGGTGGTCAGGGCACCGAGGGTGTGATTCGTGATCTGGAGACCGCCATCGCCGTCGGGGCGGAGCACTTCATCGTCGAGTGCAACTTCTCGGACGAGGTGCGCTCGCCCGCGGACTGGGCGGCGATGCCGGCCCGCCTGGCAGTACTCATAGAGATGGCCGAGGCGGCGAGCGCCGGGGCCGAGAAGGAGAAGGTGTAGTGAAGGCTGCAGTGTTCAACGGGACCGGACCCACGTTGCGGATCGAGGAGATCCCTCGACCGGTCCCGCGTCGCGGCGAGGTACTCCTCGAGGTCGCGGCGTGCGGGGTGTGCCACACGGACCTCCACGTGCTGAAGTCCGAGGTCGCCTTTCCCACCCCTGCCGTGCTCGGGCACGAGGTCTCCGGTGTGGTGACGGAACTCGGCGAGGGCGTCGACTCCCTGGCGATCGGCGACCGGGTGGTGTGCAGCTTCATCATGCCGTGCGGGGACTGCCGCCATTGTGTCGGCGGCCTCGAGGATCTCTGCGAGAAGTTCTTCGCGCACAACAGACTCAACGGAACCCTCTACGACAGTGAGACCAGGCTGCACCGATCGGATGGCTCGCCGCTGGCGATGTACTCGATGGGTGGTCTCGCCGAGTACTGCGTGGTCCCGGCCTCCGATGCCTTCCGCGTCCCGGACGCGATCGGCCTCGGCGAGGTGTCGATCCTCGGCTGCAGCTCGTTCACCGCCCTCGGCGCGATCAACAATGCCGAGCTGGGGCTCGCGGACCGCATCGCCGTGGTCGCCGCGGGGGGAGTGGGCTCGTCGATCGTCCAGTTCGCCGCCGCCGCGGGCGTGTCGCAGATCATCGCCATCGACATCAGTGACGACAAGCTCGCCGCCGTGGCCGCACTGGGCGCCACGCACACCGTCAACTCACGCGAGACCGATGTCGTCGCCGCCGTGAGGGAGCTCACCGACGGCCACGGGGTGACCGTGGCCTTCGAGGCACTCGGAAGCCCGGCGACCTTCGCCACTTCGCTGGACATCCTCGACGACGGCGGGCGTGCCGTGGTCGTAGGCATCGCCCCTGCCGGATCGGCGGGCTCGGTCGATCTCGCGCGACTGGTCCGCCGGAAGCTCGAGATCCGCGGGTCCTACGGCGCCAAGGCCCGTCGGGACATGCCGACGCTGCTGCGGATGGTCGAGGGTGGGACCGTCGCACCCGAGGAGGTCATCACCCGACGCTACAGCCTGGACGAGGTCGACGACGCCTACCAGGCACTCGCGCGAGGTGAGATCATCGGCCGCGCGATCGTCGAGATGAAGCGGGCCCCGTGACGGTCGTGGGGTCTCGCAGCCCGGTGTGCGTCGTCACCGGCGCAGGGTCCGGCATCGGTCGCGCGGTGGCCGAGATCGTCGCCGAGCGTGGGGGCGCGGTCGTCGCCGTCGACACCTCCACCGAGGGTCTGTCCTGGTGCGTCGATCACCCCCGCGTCTCCGCGCTCGTGGGCGATGTGACCGATCCGGGCGTCAACGAGGAGGCGGTCGCGCGAGCCGAGGCGGCCCACGGGCACCTCGACGCCCTGGTCCTCAACGCCGGCGTCGCGGCCTCCGGCCCGCTCGAGGAGCTCGACATGGCGGTGTTCGACCGGTCGATCGAGGTCAATCTACGCGCGGTGGCGTTGGGGGTGCGTGCGGCTGCCCCGGCGATGCGACGAAACACGGGTGGTTCGATCGTCGTCACCGCCTCCGCGACCGCGTTCGGCGGGGAGCCCGGACGCTGGCCGTACGCTGCGGCGAAAGCGGGGGTGGTCAATATGGCCCGGTCTTTCGCCATCGATCTCGCCGCCTCCGCGATCCGCGTGAACGCGGTCTGCCCCGGCCCCATCGAGACCGGGATGACCCGCCGCATCGCGGACACCGCCCCGGAACGCTACGAGGAGCTACGCCGGATGGTCCCCCTGCAGCGGTGGGGTACGGCACGCGAGGTCGCGGAGGTGGTGGCGTTCCTGCTGTCCGACGCCGCGTCGTTCGTGACCGGTGCCGCGATTCCGGTCGACGGGGGTGCGACCTGCGGAAGCGGCCAGTCCGCACCTCCGTTCGTGCCCCGAGAAGTCCTCTAGAGACGAGGGTCGACGAGCACCTTGGTGTGGGCGCTGTCACCGGAGCCGAGTTCGTTGAACATGGCCTCGAGGTCGTCCAGGCCGATGGTGCCGGTGTGCAGGGACGCGACGTCGATCCGGCCCTCGGCCACCAGGGTCATGGCGCCCAGGAAATCCGAGTGCGAGTAGGCGAGGGAACCGATCACGGTGAGTTCCCGGCTCTGCCAGTCCCCGTAGCTCACCGAGGAGTCCGTTCCCGGGTAACCGAGCAGCGCGAGGGTACCGCCGCGCCGGACGAGTTCGGCCGACGGCTGGAACAGCGACGCCACCCCGGAGCACTCGAAGAGGACGTCGGCCCCGAGCCCGCCGGACAGCTCGGCCAGCACCTCCCGTAGCTCCTCCGGGCGCACGACATCGGTGAACCCCAGCGCGACGGCCGTCGAGCGCCGTGCCTCCGACGGTTCGGAGATCACCACGCGGCCGGCTCCACCGACCCGCGCGTGCTGCGCGGTCAGCAGGCCGATTGGTCCGGCGCCCTGGACCACGACGGTTGCGCCCAGTGTGATCCCTGCGCGTCGGACCGCGTGGAAGGTGACCGTCGCCGGTTCCATCAGGCCGGCTTCGACGTCGGACAGCGCGTCGGGGACCGGTATGGCGCGCCGGGCCGACACGCGGATCCGGGTCCCGAATCCCCCGTGCTCCGGCGCGCCGTCAGAGACCCCGTTCGCCTCGGCGAAGGCGAGATCGCAGTGGTCGGCGTGCCCGGCGCGACACTGCGCGCAGTCCCCGCACGCGGGCCCGACACCGGCCACCACGCGCTGGCCCACCTTGAGATGCGAGACCCGGGACCCGACCGCCGCGATCGTGCCCGACCACTCGTGCCCGAAGACGGCTGGCGGGAGCGCCGCCGACTCGTATCCGTGGGTGTCGGTCGCACAGATCCCGCAGAACCCGATGTCCACCACCACCTGATCGTCGCCGGGCGTCAGGTCACCGTCGGTGACGATCTCCGCGGTCCGCGGAGCCACCATCCGGACGAAACGGTCCGTGTGCTCGTCATATGCCATGGCCACACTCACTTTCCAGTCATTCGTTCGACGATGGGCGCGAACTGCTCGAACGCGCGGTCCCCGATGGTGAAGTAGGAGAAACCGAACTCCTCGCGTCGCTGCTCGAGCTGATCGCAGATCTCGTCGACCGACCCGACCAGCGCGTGGGGGAAGGACCGCAGCTCCCCCGAGGTGAATCCCGTGCGCTGCATGAGCGCGTTCTCGGTGACGTCGGTCGCTCCGTCGATGGCGATGAAGTACGCGCCGGTCTCGAGTTCGATGTCCGGCATCCGGTCGCCCGCTCCGGCGCGCACCCAGGCGAGCTTCCTGTGCGTCTCGGCCACCGTCGAGGTGGCCACGCTGTCCGACCCGAGCCGCCCCGAGCGGTTGTTGAAGTTGACACTGACGATGTCGGCGGCGGCACCCGCGAGCGTGAGGACCCGCCGGGCGCCACCGCCGATCATGAGCGGGGGAGCCTGGTCCGGCACCGGCAGCGGCGCGAAGCCCGTGGCGCGCACCTGCGATCCGTCGACGTGGATCGGCTCTCCCGCGAAGTGCTGCCGGCACAATTCGACGGTCTGTGCGAGACGGTCGACCCGCTCACCGGCGGTCGGGAAGGGGATGCCCATCGCCTCGTACTCTCTACCCAGCCACCCCGCGCCCAGACCGACCTCGATACGACCGGGCGCGAACATCGCCAGGGTCGCCGCCTCCTTGGCGAGCACCACGGGCTCGTGATAGCTGGTGCAGAACATGCGGCAGCCGATCGCGATCGAGCTGGTCACCTCGGCGGCCACGGCCATGCTCGCGATCGGTGCGAGGGTCACCGGGCGGTGCGCGGTCGGGTCCAGTGCGGGACCCGGACCGATGTAATGGTCGGACACGTGCAGGGCGGAGTAGCCCAGGTCCTCCACCTTGCGGGCGACGTCGCGCCAGTCGGCACCGGTCTCGGCCCGGTAGACCTGGGCGGCGAAGCGAAACGGTCGAGGGGTGTCCGGTGTCATGAGGTCACTTCCAACTGTTCGGAGGGTGTGCTCGCCGGGCTCGGCGATCGTGGCGCCCGATGTGCGTCCGTGGATGGCACCCGGGAGAGGAGGCGGTGGGTCGCGGTCCCGAGCTCGATCGCCCAGCCGCGCGGGTCCGCCCGCCCGCGCGCCGATGGGACCTCCACGCTGACCGAGGCACCCGCCAGGGTCCGGGCGATCGCGGCCAACGGAAGTGTGCCCGTGCCGGGTGCCAACCGGTTGCCCCGGGCCTCGGTGATCGCGGCGTTGTCGTCGGCGGCCGGTCCGGCCCGGGAGGCGTCACTGATCTGCCAGTAGGGAATGGGGAGTTCACCGATCGCGGCCAGTCCGGCCACGGTCCCGCCGGCGCGCGACCAGTGGAGGGCGTCCAGGAGCAGGCCCGACCCGCGGGCACCGGAGCGGGCGGTCAGGGCGCGTCCCGCCTCGAGGTCGCGGACGGCGCTGAAGACCATGGGTTCGAGGCAACACCGCATGCCGTTCGCCGCCGCCGCGGCCGTCAGCGCGGCGAAGTTGTCCCCCGCCCGGCCGGCGTCCCCGTCGAGGACGGTGGCGAGCACGTACCGCGCACCGAGTGCTGCTCCGGCCGCCAGCACCGGGTCCCAGTCCAACGAGGACGAACCGGGGTGCAGCTTGATCACCTCGACGTCGAGCACCGACAGCCCGTGGTCGTCGAGCGCCCTGAGGGTGTCGGCGAGCATCGGTGAGCCCTCGGTGAGCACGTGACCCCGGTCCCCGTACCCGGCGGCCACGCGCACGCCCACGGCATCGAAACCGCCCGCGGCCGCGTACTCGACCAGCTGGGGAGGTGTCACATCGATGGCGGACAGCGACGCGAGCGAGACGATCCTCCCGGTCATCCGTCCTCGCCCGGGCTCCGTGCGAGTTCCGCGGCCCTCTCGCGCGCCAGCGTGAGCACCTGCGGATTGCCGGTGTTCCACAGCACGGTCAGGCGCTTCGCGCAGATGCGCCAGTCATCGTCGACCCGCACCACGTCATCGGTGTAGAACCCCCCGATGGTGAAGACCGCGTCACCCGCCGCGTCGGGCAGGACGTGCTCGGCGCGCACGTACGCGACCACCCGGCCGGTGCCCTCTGCGGAGTCGACCGAGATGTCGAAGTTCGACAGAAAGTGCTGGGAGGCGCTCAGTCCGGGGAAGAGCATGCGCCCGCGATCCACCCAGTCGTCGGCGCGGAACCGACCCTCGCTTCCCGGCCGGTAGCTGGTGTAGTCGATGTCGATCTGATCGGTGAACACCGATCGGTACAGGGTCCAATCGCGCAGATCGATGCCACGTGCGAAGCGCGCCATGAGGCGGACTATCGAGTCGACGTCGGAGGTCATCGTTCGGTCTCCTTCGGTGGGAGGTGCCGGGGTTGGCGAGTCAGGCGGGCATCTGCAACGAGATCTTCTCGAAGTACTCCTCCAGGCCGTCGGGTCCGAGTTCGCGGCCGATACCGGACTTCTTCATTCCGCCGAACGGGGCGAACGGGTTGAACCGTCCCCCGTTGATCGCGACCTGACCGGTCCGGAGTCGACGGGCGATCGCGACCGCGGCGTCGTCGTCGGACGCGAACACCGCGCCGGAGAGACCGAAGTCGGAATCGTTCGCGATGCGTACCGCGTCGTCGATCCCCGAGTACCCCAGCACGGTGAGAACCGGGCCGAAGACCTCCTCCCGGGCGATGGCAGCGGTGTTGTCCACCCCGCTGATCACAGTCGGGCGCACGAAGAAGCCACCGGACAGCCTGGCGTCGAGGCCGTGGACCGCGCCGGCGCCACCGGCCACCACCCGCGCGGATGCCGGCACCGTGTCGAGATAGCGGTGGACCGTGCGCTGTTGGTCGGCCGAGGCCATTGGTCCGATCTCTATCGCCGGGTCGAGTGGGTCGCCTATCGACATTCCACCGACGCGTTGCGCGAGCCAGGCTTCGACCTCACCGAGGATCTCCTGTGGGACCAGAAGGCGGGTGGTGGCAGCGCACGTCTGTCCGTTGTTGACGAAGCACCCCCGCACCGCTGCCGTCAGAGCGGCTTCCAGATCGGCCCCCGGCGCCACGATGAACGCCGACTTCCCGCCGAGCTCAAGGGCGACTTTCTTGATGCTGGATGCAGCGATCTCAGCTACCGTCGCGCCCGCGCCCGTCGACCCGGTCAGGCTGATCATGTCCACGTCCGGATGGGCCGCCAGGCGCTGCCCGACCACGCGTCCGGATCCGGAGACGATGTTGAGGGCCCCGGCCGGCAGCCCGATCTCCTCCGCGATGTCGGCGACGACGAAGGCGGCCAGGGGTGCGACGCTGCTGGGCTTCACGACGGACGTGCACCCCGCGGCGAGGGCCGGGGCCACCTTTGCGGCCAACTGGTAGAGCGGATAGTTCCACGGAGTGATGGCGCCCACCACGCCCACCGGGACCCGGAGGATGCGTGAGTTCCCACGGCGCTCCTCCGCCGGGAGCGCCTCGAGGGAATCGGCCATCGTCCTGAACACCGTGACGCCGAGCCCGACCTGCACCGATTTCGACCGCTCGATCGGTGTCCCCACCTCGCGTGCCATGAGTGTCGCCAACTCCGTCGATCGGGCATCGAGCTGGTCGGCAAATCGGCGCAGCGTCGCGACGCGCTCGGCCACGGGGACCCGAGACCACTCGGGGAAGGCCCGGGCGGCGGCCTCTACGGCGGCGTCGCAGTCCGCGGTGGTCCCGGCCGGGACCTGCCCCATGGCCGCGCCTGTCGCGGCGTCCAGGACCTCGATCCGGCCGTCTTCCGTCGAGGGGACCCACCTGCCCCCGATGTAGAGCCTCGTGCGTTCTTCCACGCCCAGTCCTCCCGTCCGTGCGGCCAGCCGCCCGGTGGCGTCGTGGCGTGTCGTGTCATGTGTCACATTCCGGACGCAACCATACCGAACTAGAAGTCAAGTATGTAGCGCGTTCTCGCATCCCTGTACATATTTGGCCGAAGTTTCTTGACATCGACTCCTGCTGGGGTAAATTATGACCATCGTCACAAAGCGATGAAGGTGAGCGGACGGTCACGTGTCGATCTCGGGACGCCTGCGTAGCCGCCGTCATGCCCCTCGTCCCGACAGGGACCCGAATCCCGCACCCAGGAGCATCATGAATGACCTCGCGATCAACATCTCCGAGCCAGTGACCGCAGCGGACGAGCTGGTCGTCCTGGTCATGAGGGGAATGCACCGGGGGCAGGTCAGCCCCGCCCTGCAGGAGGTCATCGACTCCGATCTCGCGCTGGCCAAGGGGCCGATGGTGATGCCGAGCTCGAGCGGCATCACCGAGGCCGGCCGGCTTGTGCGACTGGAGGAGGGTGGCGAGGCCGAGACCGTCGTCACCGAGTTCCTCCACGCCTTCCTCCCCGTCAACCGTCGACTCCGCGAGCTCTGTACCGCGTGGCAGTGCCGTCCCGACGGCTCGGTCAACGACCACTCCGACCCGCAGTACGACGCGCGGCTGCGGGATCAGCTCGACGACATCCACACTGACGTCAGCAAGCTCCTGCGACGGGCGGGAAAGACGGTTCCGGAGATGCTCGACCACCGTGACCGCCTTCGGGTCGCGCTCGAACGTTTCGACGGCGGGGACACGGCATCACTGACCTCCCCGCTGACCGATGGCTATCACACGGTGTGGATGTGGCTGCATCAGCACGTCCTGATGATGCTGGGGGTCTCCCGCGCCGAGGACGAGGCGCTCGAGGCGGAGCTCGTCGCCGGCGCTGCGGGATGACCCTCTCCGACAGTGCGGTCCACACGCTCACACGAATCGCCGTTCCACACGGTCAGGGACGCGCGCGTGGGCTGACGGCCGCAGAGCTCGGCGTTCACGGTGTCGAGATGGACAACCTCGTCGGACTCGGGCTGCCCGTCGTGCCGGGTCTGACGATCCCGGTCGGCGCGGGAGAGGAGCTCGCCCACAGGGAGACCGCCGGAGTGGCCATCGACCTGCTGGAGAAGCTCGCGGTGCGCGGGATCTGGCCCGCCGTCCGCACCGAACGACGTCCCATGCTCATGCATCTGCGCTGTAGTGCACCGGTACCGGTGTCCGCGCTCCCGCCGGCCCTCTCGGTGATCGGACTGTCGCCACGCAACGTCGACGCGCTCGTCGAGGTCATCGGCCGGGATCGGGACGTCTTCGACTCGTGGGCCCATACGCTGAGGTTCACCGCGGAGAACGCCCTCGGGATCGACCCCGACGACCTCGACGACGCGATCGACGAGTCGCCCGACGTGCGTTCGCGCGTCCAGGCGCTGCTCGATCTCGTCGAGGAGTCGACCGGCGCACCGTATCCGAGCGACCCCGCCGAGCAGCTCGGACTCGCTGCCCAGGCGATGCTCGCACGCTGGGCCTCGCCACGTGGACAGCGTGCCCGCAGGTCGTTGTCCCTCCCCGACGATCTGGGTATAGCGCTCCATCTGCGCGCACTGCGGCTCGGTTCCTGGGACGAGTCGGGGTATGGCCACGCGGTCAGCCGGAGCCTGGAGACCGGGCGGTACGCCCCCCACGGTGTCTTCCACCTAGGGGTGCGGCGTGCGGATCCTGATCCCGGCCCCGGCGAGCCACTTGAGGCGATGCCGGGCGGAACCGCCATCCTCGACCAGATCTTCGCAACCCTCGAACCGCATCTGCGGGGCGTCGCGGAGGTGGAATTCGAGGTGCGCGACCGTCAGCTCGCGCTGCTCAGCGCCGGCGGCGTGGAGCATCCTGGCCCGCGTGCGGTCACGACACTGGCGGTGGACCTGGTCGCCGACCACGCTATCGGGCGGCGGGACGCGGTCGCGATGCTCGATCCCAACCTGATGCAGGACCTGCTCCATCCCCAGATCAAGCTCGACGGGGGCGAACAACTCATCGCGCACGGCCTCCCCGCGTCCCCCGGAGCGGCCACCGGACGGATCGCCCTGTCCGCCGATACCGCACTGCGCTGGGCGGAAGAGGGGACGCCGGTGATCCTGGTCGCAGCCGAGACCAGCCCGGCCGACGTTCCGGCACTGATGGCCGCCACCGCCGTCATCACCTCGAAAGGGGGCCTCGCCTCCCACGCCGCGGTGGTGGCGCGCGGAGCGGGACGACCCGCCGTGTGTGGGGCCACCGGACTCCGGATCGACCGGGAGGCTCGGACTGTCACCAATGGTGACATCGTCATATCCGAAGGTGATGTGGTGTCCGTGAACGGTCGTACCGGTCACGTCTATCTGGGTGAGGTCGCCATCCGGCCACCCGAACCCTCGGCCGAGCTGGACACCCTCCTCGGGTGGGCTGACGACATCCGGCGCCTCGGCGTGCGCGCCAACGCCGACAACCCCGCGGACGCGACCACCGCATTCCGTCTGGGCGCAGAGGGGATCGGACTGTGCCGCACGGAGCACCAGTTTCTCGGTGAACAGCTCCCGCTGGTCCAACGCCTCGTGCTGGCCGAGACCGAGCAGGAGGAGATCGAGGCCATCGCCGCGCTGACCGCAGCGCAGGAGGCCGACTTCACCGAGTTGCTCCGTGTGGTCGCCGATCGCCCCATCACGGTGCGCCTGTTGGATGCTCCCCTCCACGAGTTCCTCCCCGTCGACGGGGACTACCGCGACGAGGCGCAGGCACGACGCGCGGCCGACACCCACGAGTCCAATCCGATGCTCGGCCTGCGTGGTGTGCGGTACGCCATGGTGCAGAAGCGGCTGTACCCGGCTCAGGCCGAGGCGCTCTTCCGTGCGTGGGTCACGGTCAGCGCGGAGGGGGTGCGACCGCGCCTCGAGGTGATGGTTCCTCTCGTGTCCCTGCCGGAGGAGCTGGCCGAGGCGATCGCACAGGTCCACAGCGCAGCCGAGGTGGTGGCCGAATCGACCGGCGTCTCGGTTCCGTACACGGTGGGCAGCATGGTGGAGACCCCCCGGGCCGCGCTGATGGCGGGAAGGCTCGCCGAGCACGCGGACTTCCTCTCGTTCGGTACGAACGACCTCACGCAGTTGACCTACGGGTTCTCCCGCGACGACGTCGAGAAGAGCATGCTGACGCACTACCTCGGGCAGGGATTGTTGTCGGACAGTCCGTTCGCGGTGCTCGATCGCGACGGGGTCGGAGCCCTCGTGTCGCGAGCGGTTCTGCACGCCCGGAGCACCAGACCGGACATCAAGCTCGGACTGTGTGGCGAGCACGGTGGAGATGCCGATTCCATTGATTTCCTGAACTCCGCGGGACTGCACTACGTGTCGTGCTCCCCGCACCGCATGCCGGTCGCTCGGCTCGCGGCCGCACGCGCTGTGCTGGCCCGAGACGACGAGGGGATCGCGTGACGACGGAACTCGACGATCTACGTCGGGCGGTGCGTGATGCCGTCGGATCGCTCGGCGGTACAGCCGTGTGCCGTGGACTGGATCCCGCGGGCCCGGGCTGGGACAGGCGTTCCTGGTCGGTACTGGCCGAGCAGATCGGCGTAGGAGCTCTCGGCGTGTCTGCTGACCATGGCGGTCTCGGTGGTCTCGCCGAGATGACGGTGGTGGCCGAGGAGTGCGGTGCAGTCGTGTTGCCCGTGCCCTATCTGTCCACCGTGCTGGCCGCGCAGATCCTCAGTCGTACCCACGGTGCGGACGACGTACTCGGCGAGATCGCCGAGGGGGCGCCAGCAGCTTTCCTGGGCCTCGATCGTCGAGGGTGGTGGTCGCCGGGGGGCATCGGGGTGACCCTCGGGCCCGGGGATGCGGACGGTGCCCTGTCCGGCCAGGTCGACTCGGTGCTCGGTGCGGCGGGCGCTCACTGGTTCGTCGTCGGGGCCCGGACCACTGACGGTGTCGAGCTCTTCGTCTGCGACGCCCGGCATTCCGGCGTTCATGCCACTCCGTTTCGGACGCTCGACCTGTCCCGGGCGCACGCATCGGTGAGCCTGTCCGAGGTACCCGCGAGAAGACTCGCATCCCCCGACTCTGTGGACGCGGCCGTTCTTCACGCTCTCGACGTCGCCATCGTGGTCCTCGCCGCCGAACAACTGGGCGGTGCTCAGGCGAGCCTCGACAACACGGTCGCGTACGTGAAGGAGCGGCGTCAGTTCGGCCGGGCGGTCGGTGGATTCCAGGCGGTCAAACACTCCCTGGCCGACCAACTCGTACTGGTTGAATCCGCTCGGTCATCCGTCTCCAGGGCCACAGAGGCCGCCGTACTCGACGAAGCCGCGCCTCTGGCGCGTTCCTGGTGCAGCGACGCCTACCGCACGGTCAGCGCCGAAGCTCTCCAGCTGCACGGTGGCATAGGTTTCACCTGGGAGCACGACTGTCATCTGTACTACCGCCGCGCACGAGCGGATGCGCAGCTGTTCGGTGGGAGCGCTTTCCACCGCGAGCGCCTGGCCACCGCTCTGGGATGGTAGAGGCCCTTCGACCCGCGCAGCGGTGAGGACCGCGGCGGCGGGTTGACGCTCGCCGCCGGTGTCCTCTCAGCGCCTGTCGCGCTCGGAGAACGGTGTGTCCTTGGGTGAACGTGGTTCGGGAGGAAGGCCCAGTACGCGCTCTGCGATGATGTTGCGCTGGATCTGATCCGTCCCGCCGGCCAGCCGGTAACCCGGGCTGCCGAGCACGTGCTCGGTCCAGGCGAAGCGGTCCGGATCGAGTTCCACGGCGATGTCGTTACCAAGAAGGTCCGACGCGACCTCGCCGATCCTGCTGAGTACGTCGGACGCCATGAGCTTCCCGACGGACGCGGCCGGCCCGGGCGAGCGACCGGCGGCCGCCGCACGGGCGACCCGATCTGCGGTGGCCTTGCGCAGCTCGGCGCGGATGTAGACGTCGGCGAGTTGCTGTCGGACGAGTGGATCGTCGGCCACGCCCAGGCTCTGCGCGAGGGCGACGAGTTCCTCGACCGATCCCCCCTTCTTCCGCGTCACAGAACCGGAGGCGGTGCGCTCGAACGACAGGGTCGCGCCCGCGATCTGCCATCCCTGTCCGGGCTCCCCGAGTCGCGCCGAATCCGCCACGTGCACGTCGGAGAGGAAGACCTCGTTGAACGAGGACCCGCCACTCATCTGACGTATCGGCCGGATCTCCACGCCTGGCGAATCGAGTGGAACCAGGAACGCGGTGATCCCCTTGTGTTTCGGGGCCTCCGGATCCGTGCGCGCCAACAGCATTCCCAGGTCGGCGAAACGGGCACCGGACGACCACACCTTCTGGCCGTTGAGGATCCAGCCATCCTTGTCGCGACGGGCCTGGCAGGACAGGGATGCCAGATCTGAACCGGCCCCTGGTTCGCTGAACAACTGGCAGGCCAGCAGATCGGTCCGCAGGAGCGGCTCGGCGTAGTCGGCGCGCTGCTGATCCGTGCCGAACATCGCGACCGCCGGACCGACCAGGCCGGTCGTCACACTGATCAGTTCGGTCGACGGGGGGACATCGAACTCGAGTTCGGCCCGGGCGATCTCGGACGCGAAGGACGCCGGGAGGCCACGGCCACCGTGCTCCGGCGCGAGCGTCAGCGCGCCGTAGCCGGCGTCGTATCGCCGGCGCCGGTAGGTCCGCGCCGCGTCCAGTAGAGCGCGCTCGTCCTCGTCGGACAGGTTGCGGAACACGGCCAGGTCCGGTGGCCCGGACGGCCCCTCGGATCGCGGCGCGGCGACCTGGGCGAGCCAGTCACGGACCTCGTCACGGAACGCCGCGAGCTCCCTCTGCGCGGTATCGGTGGTTGCGTGTGGTGCTGACATTGGCGTTCTCCTCACACCGTCAGGATCGTGCAGGCCGAGAGCCCGGGGGCGCCGTAGACGTGGGTGAAGCCGACCCGGGGTGACCCGGGCACCTGCACCCCGGGTGCCCGCTGCTGCAACTGACGGACGACCTCGTGTACCTGCCGTAGTCCCGAGGCGCCGATCGGCTCGCCGTTGGCGAGGCAGCCTCCGTCGGTGTTCACCGGGAGGCGGCCATCGGGGTGCGTGGCGCCGGAGGTGATCAGGTCGGCCTGCTCACCGTGTCCACAGAGCCCGGTCTCGGCCAGGTGGATGATCTCCGAACCGCTGTCGGTGTCCTGCACCTGCACGACATCGACGTCCCCGGGTTCGAGGCCGGCGGCCGCGAACGCCGCCGCAGAGGCGTCGATACTGGGGCTGTTCGCCGGATCGGGGTCCAACCAGGGTGAGAACACCTCGAACGACCCCGACCGTCGCGTACGGACCTCTGCCGCAGCCAGACGCACCGGCTGCTCACACAGATCGGAGGCGCGGTCACCCGAGGCGAGGATCAGTCCCACGGCACCCTCGCCGGGTGAGCAGAACATGTACTGGGTGAGTGGCGTGTTCACGGGTGTCGCGGCGAGGATCTCATCCCGTGTCAGCGGTGTGCGTCGCCACGCCATCGGATGCGCCGCCCCGTTGGCGAATGCTCGTTCCGCGCCCGCGCCGAGGAGCGACTCGTCGAGACCGTGAACATGGAAGTACCTCCGCGTCTTCATGGCGAAGTACTGCGTGGTGACCATCATCCCGGACCGTGCGTACCAGGAACCGAGCCCGTACGCCGCGGGATCGGAGCCGAATGCGCCACGACCGTGTTTGTCGAAACCCACCACCGCGACGACGTCCGCCCGGCCGGACACGATCATGTCCGATGCCGTCGAGAGCGCGACACCACCGGTGGCGCACCCGTTCTTGACAGTGGTGAACGGGATGCCGGACAAGCCGAGTCTGGAGACCAGCGCGTCCGGTTTCCCGGAGATGTTGCTCCCGCCGACCGCCGCGCCGATCTGCTCCCAGCTCAGGTTCGCGTCGTCGAGCGCGGCGCGTAGGGCGATCTCGCCCATGTCCATTCCGCTGATCGCGTCGCCGTGTCGGCCGAACGCATGCATCCCGGCGCCGACGACATACACTCCCGGTCCGGTCACGGTTCCACCCTCCCGAACCCGAATCCGGTGATCCCGTGGTCGAGATCGAGCAATCGCAGGTCGACCTCGTCACCGATCGAGACCGGGCCGATCAGCCGCGATTCCACCAGGACCGGACCGAGATCGACGTAGCCCACCACGAACGGCTCGAACCCGTCGACCGGGGAGTGGTACGGCGGTCTGGGGGCGAAACGCTGGTCTGTCCAGGTCCAGACCGTCCCGCGGGTCGGGAGTGGTACCCGCGAGACCACGGTTCCCGCGCACCCGGGACACCGCGACGCCGCGGGGAAGGCGACGGTCGCGCAGGACGAGCACCGCGACCCGGCGAGGACAGGTGGGTCGGTGCCGGCGAAGAGTCCGTCCTCGACGAGTACGTGCGCCACCGGTCAGCTCCCGGACAATAACGACAGCGGCCGGGAGAGGATGTCACCCACCGTGCGGAGGTACTCCGCCGCCGGCGCACCGTCGACTGCCCGGTGATCAAACGTCAGGCTCAGCGTCAATACCTCAGTGCGCGCCGGGGTGTCACCGTCCCAGCGCACGCCGTCCTTGACCCGTCCGACGCCGAGGATGGCGACGTTGCCCGGGTTGATGACGGGGGTGAAGAAGTCGACTCCGTATGCACCGAGTGTGCTCACCGAGAAGGTCGCCCCCTCGAGGTCGGCCGGGGAGATCCGACCTGACCGCGCATCACCGGCCAGCCGCCGGGTGGTGGCGCCGAGGGCGGAGACCGGCAGCTCGTCTGCGGAGCGGACGACCGGCACCATCAATCCACCGTCGACGGCGACGGCGATTCCGACATCGATGCGCTCGGCCAAGACGATCTCGTCGTCGACGATCCCCGCGTTGAGCAGCGGATGTTCGCGCAGGGCGAGAGCGGCCGCCCGCACGATGAAGTCATTGAGGCTCGGAGTCTGCTGCGACGAGTCGGTGGCTTCGATCTTCAGAGCGGCGCGGACAGCGACGAGCGCGGTGACGTCCACCTCGTAGCCGTGGGTCAGTTGCGCCGTGGTGTGCAGACTCTCCATCATGTTCCGGGCGATCGCACCACGCATGCCGCGCAGGGGGATGACGTCGCCTGCCGACGGAGCCGACGGAGCCGACCGAGCCGGTTGCGCCTTGTCGGTGGTGGTCGACGCTGTGTCGATCTCGCCACCCGACGCCGCACGCTCCACGTCGGAGCGGATGATCCGACCTCCGGTCCCGGTGCCGGGCACGCGGTCGAGATCCACACCCAGTTCGGCCGCCAGCTTCCTGACCAGTGGGCCGACGAATGCGGCGCCCCTGCCGGTCTGCTCATTCGTACCCGTGGGCACCGGGGTGGCCGCCGCCGGCGTCGCGAGGTGGTCCTCGACATCCTCGGAGACGATCCGCCCGCCCGGCCCGGTACCGGTGATCCGGGTGAGGTCCACACCGGCCGCGGTGGCCACACGCCGGGCGTTCGGGGACGCTTTCAGGCGCACCGGTTCATCGGAGGGACTCAGGTCAGGGGTCGGTGTCCCGGTTCCGGGGGTCGGCGCCGGATCCACCGGGCTCCGATCGTCAGTCGGTGCCGGTGCCGGTGCCGGTGCCGGTGCCGGGGTCGGTGTCGCGGTGCCGTCGGGCTCCGCTTCACCGTCCGCGAGGATCCATCCGACCAGTGCCCCGACCGGTAACACGGCCCCGGCCTCCGCGACGGTGGCGAGTACTCCCTCGGCCTCCGCCTCGACATCGACCTCGACCTTGTCTGTCTCCACCCGGAACAGGGTGTCGCCCTCGGTGACCTGCTGGCCCGATTCGGCAACCCACTCACCGATGACCCCTTCCTGCATGGTGAGCCCCAGTTTGGGCAGCACGATCTGGAAGGCCACGGTCAGTTCCTCTCGATGAGTCGGCGGGCACCTGCTGCGATCCGCTCGGCGTCGGGCACGTAGGCCTTCTCCAGCGGCGCGCTGAACGGCACCGGCGAGAAGGGGGCACCGATGCGCAGGACGGGTGCGTCCAGGTAGTCGAACGCCTCCTCCTGGATCTGTGAGGACACCTCGGCGCCGATGCCACCGAACGTGACCGCCTCGTGCACGACGAGGACGCGGTTCGTCTTCCGGGCGGAGTCGACGATCGTGGCGGTGTCCAGCGGTTGGACGCTCCGCGGGTCGATGACCTCGACCGAGACCCCCTCCTGCTCGAGCGCGTCCGCGGCCTTGAGGGCCTCCTGGACCATTCGGCCGAAGGCGACGATGGTGACGTCGTCACCGGTGCGCGGGATCGAGGCCTGACCGATGGGGATCTCGAAGATCTCCTCGGGCACCTCACCGCGCGAGCCGAGCAGCACCTTGTTGAGCATGAAGACGACCGGGTTGTCGTCGCGGACCGCGGAGACCAGCAGGCCTTTGGCGTCCTGAGCGTTGGACGGCATGACGACCTTGAGTCCGGGCGTGTGCGCAAGCCATGTCTCCAGGCTCTGCGAGTGCTGGGCGCCCGCGCTCACACCGGCTCCGTAGGCCACTGTGATGACCATGGGCACCTTCACCTCGCCGCCGAACATGAACTTCATCTTGGCGGCCTGGTTGACGACCTGGTCGAGGGCCACGGCCAGGAAGTCCATGAACATGATGTCGACGATCGGACGGAGGCCCCGGGCCGCAGCACCCACGCCCAGGCCGATCAGGCCCATCTCCGCGATGGGGGTGTCGACCATTCTCCGTGGGCCGAACTCGGCGAGCAGTCCGTCGTACATGTGGAAGACGCCGCCGTAGGCGGCGACGTCCTCGCCGATCACGAAGACGTCCTCATCTTCGCGCATCACCTGCGCCACGCCTTCGTTGAAGGCCTTGACGTAGGTCGTGGACCTGGTGGACTCCGCCGCCTGCTCGATGGTCAGTTCTGTTGAAGTGGACATTGTTTAGAACTCCCGGGTCAGACGGTGTAGACGTTCAGCGCGATGTCGGCGACATCGGGGAAGGGACTGTCCTCGGCGAAAGCCACGGATTCGGTGATGTCGGCGTCGACCTCGGTCCAGACCTCGGCGAACTCGGCCTCGGTGACCAGGCCTTCGGCGACTGCACGTGCCTCCAGCAGTTTGATCGCGTCACGCTCCCGCCAGGCCTTGACCTCGTCATCGGTTCGGTAGGCCTTCCGGAGGCCTTTCACGCCCTGGTGGTCGTAGTACCGGTACGTCTTGGCCTCCACCATTGACGGTCCGCCGCCGGCTCGGGCGCGTTCCACCGCTCGACCGACCGCCGCTCGCACCTCGATCGCGTCCATCCCGTCGCAGATCTCGCTGGGCATCCCGTAGGCGGCGGCACGATCGGCGACGTTCTCGAGCTTCATGTGGTCGCGTAGTGCGGTGAACTCCGCGTAGCCGTTGTTCTCGCAGACGAACACCACAGGCAGGTCGAGGATGCCGGCCAGGTTGGCGGACTCGTGGAACGCCCCGATGTTGCTGGCCCCGTCACCGAAGAACGGGATCGCCACCGAGTCGTCCCCGCGGTACTTGGCAGCGAAGGCGGCTCCGACCGCGATGGGGATACCGCCCCCGACGATCCCGTTTGCGCCGAGCATGCCGATCGACAGGTCGTTGATGTGCATCGATCCGCCGCGGCCCTTGCAGTACCCGTCCACCCGTCCGAAGAGCTCCGCGAACATCTGTCGGAACTGCGCGCCCTTGGCGACTGCGTGCCCGTGGCCACGGTGGGTGGAGGAGATCTGGTCGTCGTCCCGGAGGTTGCTCATCGCACCGGCGGCGACCGCCTCCTGGCCGACATAGAGATGGAGGAACCCGGGGAGGCGCCCTCCCTCCATGAGCTTGCCGGCCTCCGTCTCGAACTGACGGATACGCACCATCCGCCTGTGGAGATCGAGGACGACCTCCTTGCTGGGGGTCGGTTCTGCCGGGCTGATCGGGCGGCTGACCGCCCGGTCGGCCGGGTCCCCGTTCGGGGCGCTGGTCTCGGTCGTGGTCACCACGTCCACCTCTCTGTCGATGACGGCGGATGGATTTCGTCGCACCACGGAACTGTGCCGATCCCCGTCGCCGTCTCAGTCGCCGCTACGACCGAGTGTTAGTAGAATCACTATAAAGTTACCCCACCGGTCCGAGTCAATGTCCAATGTTACTTGACTTGGAATTCAGTTACGCTGACGATTGTCCGCACGGATGCCTTCGTGAAGGAGTGGACCTGATGCTCGACCACATTCGAGATCGGGCGACGGCCGAGCCGGGCCTTGTCGCTCTGGTAGACGACACTACAGTCCTGAACTGGGGTGATGCCGCATCATCCATCGACCGTCTTGCGCGCGCGCTGCGAAGGATCGCGCCGGGGGTCGATGGGCGGGTGGCGGTCGTCGGGGAGAATCGTGTGGAGACCCTCCTCGCCCATGTGGCGGCGATCGCGGCAGGCGTGGGCACGGTCGCGATGTCGCGTCAGCTCACCGCGCGCGAGATGGCAGACCAGTTTCTGGACTCAGGTTGTGTGGCCGTGATCACTGGTCCGGGCGGGGTCGGGGCAGCTTCGGAGGCCGCTACGCGGGCCGGTCTGACGACCGTGATTACTCACAACGTCTCGGAGGCTGCCTCAGCGTCGGTCTCACTGCTGACGTGGGACGCCTTCCTCTCGCGAGGGGGCGCCGAACTCGGCGATCTCGCGGAGCGGCCGGCTCGACCCCCCCTCGTGTACACGTCGGGGACGACCGGGCGGGCACGAGGCACCGAGGTCCGCTGGTTACCGACACCTGCGTCCTCGGCTGCCGAGTTCGAATCCGGCATAGCCCGGCGATCCGGCTATCCTCCGGGAGCGCATCTGGTGGCCGGGCCGCTCCAGCACAACGGCCCGCTCACCTCGATCCGGCATCTGCTGTCCGGTCAGCCGGTGGTGATCCCGGGTCGCTTCGACGCGCAGCGGGTGCTGGAACTCATCGAGACCCACTCGGTCACCTCGGCCCTCATGGTGCCCACTCACTTCTCACGCCTGCTGGCGCTGGATCCGAGGATCCGGAACCGCTACGACGTCTCCTCGCTCGCCCACGTCGCCCACACCGGCTCGGCATGCCCGGCGGACGTCAAACGCGCGATGATCGAATGGTTCGGCCCGGTGCTGGTGGAGTCGTACGGTGGCAGCGAGATCGGAACCGTCTGCAAGATCGACTCGACGCAGTGGCTCGAGCATCCCCGGTCCGTGGGCCGGGTGGTCGACCCGTTCGAGGTGGTCGTGGTGGGCGCCGACGGTGAGACTCTGGGCGCGGGGGAGACCGGCATCCTCGGTTTTCGGACTCCGCCCGGACGAGAGGTCGTCTACCACGGTGATCCGGAGAAGACTGCCCGGGCGTACATCCTGCCCGGCGTGGCGACGTTGGGTGATGTCGGACACGTCGACGACGAGGGGTACGTCTTCATCACCGATCGAGTGTCCGACATGGTCGTCTCCGGGGGGGTGAACCTCTATCCCGCGGAGAGCGAACAGGTGCTGTCCGGGCATCCGGACGTCGCGGAGGTCGCGGTCATCGGGGTCCCGGACGCCGACCTCGGCGAGGCGCTCCTGGCGCTCGTCGTCCCCGCGGCGGGCCGGTTCGTCGACATCGACGACCTGCGGACATACGCGAGACAGGAGTTGGCGTCCTACAAGTGCCCTAAGCACTACGACGTGGTCGATGAGCTCGCGCGCAATGCGATGGGCAAGCTGGACAAGAAGGCGTTGCGGGCACCGTACTGGGATTCCGAACGCACCATAGCTGGCTGACAGCGGAAAGAAGAGTGTGACCCACATGATCGAGGTGTTGTTCGTCCGGCACGGCCAGCCGGTGTCCGGGGTTCGCGACCCGGGACTGGCCCCCGAGGGGATCGCCGACGCACGGCGACTGGCGACCTGGCTCCGTGGGGAGCAGATCGACGCCGTGGTCACCAGTCCGTACGCCCGCGCCCGGCAGACCGCAGAGGTGCTCGCGGCGGAGCTCTCGCGGGAGATCGACGACGTCCTCGACGGTCTGCGTGAGTGGGACGACGACATCAGCCCGGAGGACTACACCGCCGTCGAGGACATGGCGGCCGACGATCCGCGCCTCCGGGCGGTGAGCACCGGGCGGTACGAGGACTATGTGCCCGGATTAGACCTGCCCCGGTTCCGGCGTCGCGCCCGTGCAGCGCTGGAGCAGATCTTCGACACCCACCGGACCGGCCGCGTCGTGGCCGTGGCCCACGGTGGGGTCCTCAACGCCGCTCTGGCCGATGTGCTGGAGATGCCCAGAACCTTCTGGCACAACCCCGCCTACACCAGCGTCGCCCGGGTCCGCCGCCTCGACTCCGGCGTCACGGTGGTCGACTCCGTCAACGACACAGCCCACCTGCGGGGCCTGCCGTTCACCGAGGCGAACGGGGACCATTCATGACCGACTCCCCGATGACGGGTTCCCCCGCGGGGTGCAACGCGCCGCTGTCCGAGCACACAGTCGACCGGCCCGCGACCGTGGCAGCGGCGAGCAAGATCATCCTGGTCCGCCACGGTCTGCCGGGCGGACCGACGGGCCCTGACCCCGGACTCGGTGAGGCAGGAATCGCGCAGGCCCGGCAACTCGGCGAATGGCTGCGCGATCGCTCGGTGGCGCAGGTGATCTCGAGCTCGTATACGCGCGCGCTCGAGACCGCCCGGCACGCGGCGCACCCTCTCGGGCTGGAGGTGGGGGTAGACCACCGGCTGCGGGAGTGGGACAGCGACCGACAGAATTACGCGACCCCCGAGGAGATCGCGGAGACCTCCCAGGGTCGGGCGTTCGCCGAGGGGCGATACGACGACTTCATCCCCGACTATGATCGGCGAGAGGCCGCGCAGCGGATGCGCAGCGCGGTGCTCGACGCGGCCGCGGCAGCCCCCGGCGAGCTCACGGTGCTGGTGTCGCACGGTGGCGTGATCAACACCTTGCTCTCCGACATCCTCGCGGCGCCCTCCCCGTTCTTCTTCGACCCGGCCTACACCTCGGTCAGCCGTATCGCGGTTCTGCATTCCGGGCGGATGGTCGTGCAATCGGTCAACGAGACGGCGCACCTCGGCTGAATCGCGTGCGGTGGACCGGCATTTGTGTCACATTCGGCACCCGAGCACCGAGCACCGAGCACCGAGCACCGAACACCTCGGACAAGGATGGACCCCATGACACCTTCTGCAGCGGGGGCGCGGCGATGATCGAGGTGCGCCCGGCTGACCGGTTCGACGATGTGGCGGTTCTCCTGGGGCCGAAAAAGCACCCGGACGCCTCGGTGTGCTGGTGCCTCAGCCACCGACTGGACTCCAAGACGAACAACTCGCTGGCGGGACCCGCCCGCGGGGAGTACGTCCGCGACCTGTGCGGGCGGGACACCGCACCGGGCGTGCTCGCCTACCTCGGACCGGAACCCGTGGGGTGGGCGGGAGTCGCTCCGCGCCGCGAGTTGCCGATCGCGCGATCACGAGTGGTGCCGACCGTCGACTCTCAGCCTGTGTGGTCGATCTTCTGCATCCGAGTCCGCCCCGGGTATCGGGGCCGGGGGGTCGCGCGGGAGCTGGTCGAGGGCGCGGTCGAGTTCGCGCGCGACCACGGCGCGCCCGCCGTCGAGGCGGTGCCCGTGGACAACGGTGTGGCGAAGGTCAACCTGACGATGGCGTTCGTGGGGTTCCGCTCCCTGTTCGAGGAGGCGGGATTCGTCAAGGTCGCCGACACGACGTCGGTGGCGGGGGGTTTCCCCCGGATCGTCATGCGTCGCCCACTCGAGTGACGCCCGCGATCGCGACGTCGCTGCGCCGGTGCAGTGAAAGGGGCCGCGCCGCTGGAGAGAAAGCGGGCGGCGCCGGTGGAGAGAAAGGGCGCGGCAGCCGGCGGCGCGGCGTTAGGCTTTCCGCTACCGCCACCTCGCGAACCGCGGAGGACGACCATGGGAACGCTGGGCTACACCGCGACCATCTCGCTCGACGGCTATGCCGCCGACGCGAACGGCGACTTCGACTGGACCGCGCCGGGCGGGGACCTGTTCAGGTTTCACGTGGAACGCATGAAATCGGTGTCGCACGAGATCCTGGGGCGGAACACCTACCAGTTGATGACCTACTGGCAGGCCGAACCCGAGGACGGATCCTGGAGCCCCGACGAGCACGAGTTCGCGCGACTGTGGCAGGACCTGACGCGCACCGCGGTGTCTTCAACGATGACCGAGGCGGACCTCGCGTCCGACCGGGACCGGCTGGTGCCGCGCCTCGAACTCTCCCGGCTCCAGCAGATCGTCGACGACGCCGCGGGAGAGGTCGAGATCTTCGGACCCACCACGGCGAGTGAGGCGATCAGCGCCGGGATGGTCGACCGGTTCAGGCTCTTCGTCGTCCCCAGGGTGGTGGGTGGCGGCCTGCGCGCACTGCCCCCGGGTGCCGGGCTCGACCTGGAGCTGGTGGAGCACCGCGTCTTCGACAACGGGGCCGCGCTCCTGCACTACAGACGTCGAGAGGCCGACCGGAGCAGCTAGCTCACCGGTGGATCCGGGCGAGCTGCTCTGCGATGGTCGCGACCGCCTGCCGGTCCATTCCAAGAAACCCGGAGAGCATCCTGCCCACGGGGATCGAGCCCACCAGCTGTTCGATAGAGGCCCCCACGGCGCCGCTCGCCTCGCCGGCGTTCGCGGCGAGCGGTCGGAACACCTCGTCGAGGATCAGCCGTGCGTCGGGGTCCGTCATCGCCTCGGAGATCGTGGAGTCGAGGTCGATCCGTACCGGGCGCGGATCCCCGTCGATCGTGACGTTCTTCTCGATCCGAATGTCCCGACTGGAGGCCGCGGCCGCGAAGACGTACTCGCCGCCCTCGACCAGCCAGCTCCCGGCCGGCTCGTCCCAGTAGGCCAGGTCCCGGCGTTCGATCAGCACGTCGAGCTGCCCGCCCTGCCCGGGTTCGAGCTCGATATGGCCGAATCCCACGAGCTCCCGTGGCGCCCGGCTTCGCACCGAGTCCGGGAGCGAGGAGTAGATCTGGACGACCTCCCGGCCCCGGTACGACCCGGTGTTGTGGACCTCGACCCGTGCCGTCCACCCCTCGTCCCACCACTCATCCCCGGCGACGACCGTCAGTGACCGGTAGTCGAAGGTCGTGTAGGACAGGCCGTGGCCGAAGGGGAACCGGACCTCCCGCCGCCGGTGGTCGTAACCGCGGTAGCCGACGAAGATGCCCTCCCCGTACCGCACGTGTGAGTCCTCGGCGGGGAAGTTGTCCCAGCTGGGGGCGTCCTCGATCCGCAGCGGGACGGTCTCGGCCAGCCGTCCGGACGGGGTGGCGTGACCGTAGAGCACACGCGCGAGCGCGCGGCCTCCGCCCTGCCCCAGCAGCGCCCCGGACAGGATCGCCGCGGCATGGGGGATCACGGGGGTCAGGTCCACCACGCAGCCGGCCGACACGATCACCACGATCCGGTCCTGCACCGCGGCGACCGCCTCGAGGAGCCGGAGCTGGTCTCCGGGGAGATCGATGTGCTGCCGGTCGACGCCCTCGGACTCCTGGTCGTCGGTCAGCCCGAGCATGAGGACGGCCACCTCGGCGTCGGACGCGATGGCCACCGCCTCGGCGAGGAGCAGGTCCTCGTCGTCGTCGTCATCCCCGAAGCCCGTGGCATGGGCGACCCCGGCGCCCCCGGCGATCCGTCGGATCTCCGTCAGCGGCACATCGACCCGCGTGGGAGTGACGTGCGAGCTGCCGCCGCCCTGGAAACGCGGCTCGCGGGCGAAGGCGCCGATCACCGCGACACCGGTGCCCGGTGAGAGGGGGAGGAGGCCGCCGTCGTTGGCGAGCAGCACGATCGAGGACTCCGCCGCCTCCCGCGCGAGCTCGTGGTGGGCGTCGTGGTCCACCGATCCCGCTCGATGCCCGGTGCCGGACCGCGCCTCCTGTCGCCCGTCCCGGGCCCGCACCGACAGGCGCGCCACGGCCGCCGCGGCCCGGTACACATGGGCCCGGTCGAGTTCGCCCTGCTCGACGGACCGGACCACGTCGGCGTCGTCGAGTCCCGCAGGTCCGGGCATCTGCAGGTCGAGCCCGGCGCGCACCGAGGCCCCCCGGTCAACCACGGCGCCCCAGTCGCTGATGACCGCTCCGTCGAAACCCCATTCGTCTCGCAGGAGCTCGGTGAGCAGCCACCTGTTCTCGGAGGCGTAGACACCGTTGAGTTTGTTGTAGGCCGTCATCACCGTCCACGGCCGGGCGTCCCGGACCACGCGTTCGAACGCCCGCAGGTAGATCTCGCGTAGGGGTCGGGGGTCGACGTCGGAGCTCGCCCGCATGCGGTCGTGCTCGGAGTTGTTGGCGGCGAAGTGCTTCACCGACGCCCCGACGCCGCCTTCCTGCAGGCCCATGACCAGCTGTCCGGCCATCACCGCGGTGAGGTGGGGGTCCTCGCTGAAGTACTCGAAGTTGCGGCCGGCCCGGGGGTCGCGCTTGATGTTGATCCCCGGACCCAACAGGACCCCCACCCCGGCGGCCATCGCCTCGGCGGCCAGCGCGGACCCGATCCGGCGGGCCAGTGCGGGGTCCCAGCTCTGCGCCAGTCCCGCGGCCGGGGGGAAGCACGTGGCCGGGTCGCTCGCACTGAGCCCCAGATGGTCCGATGCACCGGACTGGAACCGCACCCCGTGCGGGCCGTCGGTGAGGACGAGCGCGGGCACCCCCGGGAGCTCCTCGGTGCGCCAGAACGACGCACCGCTACCGAGCGCGGCCTGCTGCTCGAGGTCGAGGTCGAGGTCGAGGTCGAGGCCGAGATCGGGATCAGGTGGCGACGCGGCTGCGGACGACTCGGTGCCTGATGTCATACGGTGACCCCGTCCTGGTGCGTCGTCCAGTTGTAGCACGGGGCGCCGGTCTAGCATTCCGGTATGTCGGTCGATCTCACGGCTGTAGAGGACTGGCCGCGCCGGGGATCCGGCGCACCGGCAACCTACGACCGACGAGACCGCGGAGGGATATGACCGAGTTTCTCCTGCTCTGTGTGCCCAGCCTCGTCTATGTGGCCGTGCAGTCCCGTCGCGGGGGCCGCTCCGTCGGTGAGGCGATGCGGCTCGCGGGGGTGTCCCGGGGCGCGCCTGCGGCGTACGGATGGGCGCTGGTGCTGCTCGTCCCGCTGCTGGCGGCGGGGTGGCTCTCGCTGACCCTGGTCCCCGCCGAGGTGCTCGAGCTCCCGGGTGTGTCGGTCGCGGCGATGACGTCCTGGGGTGTCGCTGCCGCCGTGGTGCTCCGGGCTGTCGGCGAGGAGGTCTTCTTCCGAGGCCTGCTCGGCGGCGTGTTCATCCGGCGGCTCGGCTTCGGGTGGGGCAACCTGCTCCAGTCCGTGGTGTTCCTCGTGCCGCATCTCGCCCTCCTCGCGGTTGATGTCAGGCTGTGGCCACTCCTCCCGGTGCAGTTCACCGCGGGGTGGCTGCTCGGCTGGCTGCGGCACAAGACGGGAACCCTCGTACCGGGGGCGGCGGTCCACGCGGTGGCGAACGTCGCCGCGGGAGCGATCGCTGCGGGTCTCCTCGTCGCCTGAGATGGCGAAGATGTGGGAGGACGCCCGCGCGGCCGAGCGGGCGGGGGTGACCGCACGCCCGGCTTTTGTACGATGCCCCGGTGAATTCATCACCAGAACCCGTGAGCGGCAACCGCGGTCCTACCGACGTGGCCGCGGAACCCGCCGAATGGACCGAGCCGACCGAGACGGTCCCCCGGCGACGGATCATCTTCGCCTCGCTCATCGGCACGACCATCGAGTTCTACGACTTCTACATCTTCGCCACGGCCGCGGTCTCTGTCTTCCCGCTGCTCTTCTTCCACGGAGGCGACTCGGGCGCCGCCCTGCTGGCCTCCATGGCGACCTTCGGAACCGCGTTCGTCGCCCGCCCTCTGGGCTCGGTGATCTTCGGCCACTACGGGGACCGCCTGGGGCGCAAGGTCACGCTCGTGGGAGCGCTGCTCACCATGGGGATCGCGACCTTCCTCATCGGACTGCTGCCGACCATCCACCAGATCGGGCTCTGGGCCCCGGCGATGCTCACCATCCTGCGCTTCTTCCAGGGCATCGGCCTGGGCGGCGAGTGGTCGGGTGCGGCGCTCCTGGCCTCCGAGACCGCACAACCGGGCAAGCGGGCCTTCGCCGCGATGTGGCCGCAGCTGGGCGCGCCGTTCGGCTTCATCCTGGCCAACGGGCTCTTCCTGGTGCTGACCACCTGGTTCGCGTACGACTCCACGGCCAGCGATCTGTCCGATCCGTTCCTGGTGTGGGGCTGGCGCCTGCCGTTCCTGCTCTCGATCGTGATGGTGGCCGTCGGCCTCTACGTCCGTCTGCGTATCGAGGAGACCCCGGTCTTCGCCCGGGCCATCGCGGACGACCAGAGGGTCAAGACACCGGTGTCGGAGGTGTTCAGCAAGAACTGGCGGGAGATCATCCTCGGCACGTTCATCATGCTGGCCACCTACGGCCTGTTCTACCTCATGACCACGTGGATCCTGTCCTTCGCGATCGGCGGAGTGGGGACCGGCGGGTTGGGGTACGGCTACCGGTCGTTCCTGACCCTGCAGGTGCTCGCGATCATCCTGTTCGCGGTGTTCGTGCCGGTGGCGGGCCTGCTCGCCGACGCGCTCGGGCGGCGGCGGATGCTCATCGGGGTCACGCTCGCCATCATCGCCTTCGGGCTCAGCTTCGGCTGGTGGCTGGACCCCGAGGCGATCGGTACCGGCGACGACCTCGACGTGACCCGGATGCTGCTGTTCCTGTGCGTCGGAATGATCCTCATGGGCCTGACCTTCGGCCCCATGTCGGCGGTGCTCCCCGAACTGTTCCCCACCAACACCCGCTACACCGGCTCGGGAGTCGCGTACAACTTCTCGGCCATCCTCGGCGCCGCCCTGACGCCGTTCGTCGCGGTGTGGCTGGTGCAGAACTACTCGGTCGCCTACGTCGGGTACTACCTGGTGGGGCTCTCCGTGCTGACCATCATCTCGCTCGTCCTGGCCCCGGAGACCAGCAAGAAGTCTCTGTATTCGTGACCCGCGGACCCATAGGATCGGTGCGTATGAACGCAGTCTCCAGGGTCCTGTTCGGGTTGTTGATCTTCAACGGGGTCACCGCGGTCGGCGGTGGGCTCGCGCTCATGACCGGCGTGATCCCCGACGAGCCGTCGTGGGTCGAGCACACCGATTTCCCCACCGTCTACTTCGCCGGCGTGATCCTGCTCGCGATCGTGGGGGGCAGCGCCCTGGTCGCGGCGACGACGATGCTCAAGCGGAGCGCCGGATGGCAGGCGGCCAGCATCCTGTCCGGGTGGATCATGGTGGTGTGGATACTCGCGGAGATCGCCTCGATCCGCGGCTTCCATTTCCTGCAGGTGGTCTACCTGGTCACCGGGGTCGCCGTGATCTGGTGCACCCCGAGGACCCCATCCACGAGCCCCCCGAGCCCGACACCCCGGGAAGGGGCATCGGACGGGACCGGGTGAGGGCGACGACGACGAGGCACGCGGACCCCGCCGCGTCGTCCTCACCCGGAATCGCGCCTGTGCGTGGGCTCGGCGTGGGCTCAGCGTGAGCCCGTTGCGGACATCGCGCGGAAGACGTTCAGCGCCCCGAGCACGATGAGCGAGATGCCGAGCAGCCACCACAGGAAGCCGGCGCCCCACACCGGGGTGCTCAGCAGGGAGACACCGGCGAGGACCGAGATGATCGCGAACACGATCGTCACGCCCTTCGCGCCGGACTCGCCGAGTGTGAACAGGGCGGTGAACCCCTCGACGATCCACATGACGCCGATCATCACGGTGATGAAGATGGCGAGGAACGCGGCGGACTCCTGGAGCGAGACAAAGGCGTAGGCGCCGGCGATGACCCAGAGCAGCCCCAACAGGACGTGGCCCACCCGACTGCCCGTCCCGTGGCTCGTGGCGAGCAGTCCGATGGAGGCGTAGACGACACCCGCGATGATGGCGTAGACGGCGAGCACACCGGTGATGGCGACGGCGGTCTTGGCGGGCCAGAGAAGAACGGCGATGCCGAAGCCGATGGCGAGGAGGCCACCGATCAGCAGAGCGAGACGCAGGGCCTTGGAGGCCTGGGTGGCGGTGGATCGGGAGGCGGTGGAGTGGGCTGCGGTGGAAGTGGCCATTGTGGGGACCTCGCTCGGGAGAGGCGGACGATCGCGGTCGCGATCAACGGAAATTAATCTAGTCCGGTCGGGCCCGTGGTGGGGCGGGTTCGGTCGCCGCTCGACCTCGCGCCTCCGGCCGGCGCCACATCGTCGGCTCTCCGGACGCCCCACGGTCCGGTCCACCCGCGTTGTTCATCCGGCGTTCAGGCGCACGGAACTGGGGGAGAATCCTGGGATGTCATGGTGGACCGTCGCGGATCACCGCGGCCAGTCGGCATCTGAGGAGTTCACAACACAATGACCACGACCGCTCGAATCGGTACGCGTTTCCTGACCCGGGCAGCCGCCCTGGCCGTGGCCGGCGCCCTCACGCTCACGGCGTGCGCCGAGCCGGACGACGGAGGCGAGACCACGGCGGGCGGGGACGGGGTCACCGGCACGGTCACCCTGTACACCTCCGAGCCCCAGGCGAAGATCGACGAGATCATCACGGCCTTCAACGAGGAGCAGCCCGACGTCACCGTCGAGGTGTTCCGCGCCGGGACCGGTGACCTGCGCGCCCGCATCGCGGCGGAGCAGGCCACGGGGCAGATCGGCGCCGACGTGCTCCTCGCCGCCGACGTCCCGACGTTCGAGGGTTACAAGGAGCAGGACCTGTTCCGCGAGTTCACCCCGAGCGACCCCGACGCGCTCGTCGAGGTCGCGGTGGACCCCGACGGGTACTACGTGGGGACGCGGATCATCCCCACCGTGATCGCCTACAACACGAACGACGTCGATGAGCCGCCGACCTCGTGGGCCGAACTCGCCGAGCCGGAGTTCGCCGGACAGATCGTCCTGCCCAACCCGGACATCTCCGGCGCGGCCGCGTTCAACGCCTCGGCGTGGAGCCTGCGCCCGGACCTCGGCCCGGAGTGGATCCAGGCGCTGGGCGCGAACAACCCGCAGGTCGCGGAGTCGAACGGCCCGGTGGCCCAGGCGGTCGCCGAGGGATCGCGTCCGATCGGCATCGTGGTGGACTACCTCGTGCGCGACCTCGCCGCGGCGGGGTCGCCGATCGGGGTCAGCTACCCCGAGGAGGGGGTCCCGTACATCACCCAGCCGGGCGCGGTGTTCGCTGATGCCCGGGACCCTGAGGCGGCCCAGCTGTTCCTCGACTTCATCGTGTCCACGCGTGGCCAGGAGATCGCCGTCGAGCAGAACTACCTGCCGGTCCGAGACGACGTGGGTACTCCCGAGGACGCACCGTCGCTGGACCAGATCGCGCTGTTCGACCAGAACCTCGAGGCGATCGCCCAGAACCAGTCCGCCGCCGTGGCCGCGTTCAACGAGGCGATCCGCTGACGCCACGCGTCCGCCACCGTCCCCGCCCCCGAGTGCTCACGTGACCCTGCCGATCCGGATCGTCCTCTGGTCCTGGCTCCTCGGGGTCGCGGTCCTGCCCCTGGCCCTCGTCGTCTCTCTCGGGTTCGGGGCCAACCACCTGCCGCTGCTGCTCGAGGGTGGGATCGTGCAGGCCGCGGTGAACAGCGTGACCACGTCACTCGCGGCGGCGGTCGGCGCGGTCGTGATCGGCACGGTGATGGCGTTCCTGCTGGACCGGACCGACCTGGCCGGGCGCAGGCCGCTCAAGCTGCTGCTGCTCACCCCGCTGTTCGTGCCTCCGTTCATCGGCGCGATCGCGTGGACGGGCCTGGTCACCCGGGGTGGACTCATCGACCGCACGCTGGGGTTCGCGCCCTGGGACTTCTACGGGTTCTCGGGCGTGGCGTTCCTCCTGACGCTGCACAGCTATCCCGTCGCCTATTTCGTGGTGGCCGCGGCGCTGCGCAGGATCCCCGCGGACCTGGTCGAGGCCGCACGCATGGGTGGTGCCACACCCCTGCGGACCCAACTGGACGTGACGCTGCCGCTCATCCGCCCGGCGATCGCGGCGGCGTTCACGTTGACCTTCGTCAGCAGCATCGGCGACTTCGGCATCCCGATCATCGTAGGCGTCCCCGGCGGTCTCGACACACTGTCGACGATGGTCTACAGATACCTCGAGTCCGGGACCGTGGCTTCCCCGCTGCAGGTGGTCTCGCAGATCGGCATCATCCTGCTGGTGTTGGGCGTGATCGGCACTGTTCTCGACCGTCGCATTTCCAAGAGGGTCGTGGAGTTCGGCGGGTCCGGGCGGGAGTTCGACACGATGTCGCTCGGGCGGTCACGGGCCGGCGTCTCGGCCGCGGCCTGGGTCTTCGGCCTCGTCACCACCGTCGCCCCGCTGGCCGGGCTCGTGGTCAGGTCCCTCCTGCCGGCGCCCGGGGTGCCGCTGACCTTCGAGACCATGACGCTGGACAACTACGAGCGTGTGCTCACCTCCGCACAGACGATCAACGGCGCCACCAACTCGGTGGTCCTCTCGATCGGGGCCGGGGTCCTCTGCGGGATCCTCGGTCTCGCGGTGGGCCTGTTCACCACCCGGCTCGCCCGTGACGACCGGGAGCCGATGCTGTTGACGGTGCTGCTCCCGCAGGCGGTACCCGGCCTGGTCATCGCCACGGGCTGGCTCATCCTCGGCCGGTACACCGGGCTCTACAACACCGGGTGGGTGATCCTCGGTGCCTACGTCACCGCGTTCGCGGCGATCGTGGTCCAGACGGTGCGCGGACCGCTGGCCGGCATGCACTCCTCGATGGAGGAGGCCGCCAGGATCGGCGGGGCGGGACCGTTCCGGGCGCACCTCGACACGAGCGTGCGTCTGGCGTTGCCGGCCGCGGGGATCGGCGCGATCATGGTCGCGGTCACGGCCGTGCGCGAGCTGACCCTGTCGGTCCTGCTCGTCTCGCCGGGGACGCAGACCCTCGGTGTGGTGATCTTCCAGTACCAGAGGGCCGGTGACGTCAACGCCTCGTCCGCGCTCTCGGTGATCCTCATGCTGGTGGGCCTGGTGGTGCTGGCATTGTTCGGGTCGCGGTTCACCAGGTCCGACTCGGAGACAGGGAAGCTGAATGTCTGAACTCGACGCCACAGGGGTGAGCGTGCGCTTCGGCTCCACGCGTGCCCTCGATTCGGTCGACCTCCGCGTGGACGCCGGTCGGATCCTGGCCCTCGTCGGCCCGTCCGGCTCCGGCAAGTCGACGTTCCTGCGGGCGGTGGCGGGCTTCGTCACTCCGGACGCCGGCACCATCCGGGTCGGGGACCGCGTGCTGGTGGGCGACGGGGTCATGGTGCCGCCCGAGCGCCGGGGCCTGGGCATGGTCTTCCAGCACCACGCGGTGTGGCCGCACATGAGCGTCGCCGAGAACGTGGCCTACCCGCTCAGGCGCGCCCGGTGGAATCGGGCGGATCGCGAGTCGCGGGTGGCGGAGGTACTCGCGACCGTCGAACTCGGGGACTTGGCCGACCGCGCGCCGGACACCCTCTCGGGAGGGCAGCGGCAACGGGTCGCCCTGGCCCGGGCGCTGGTCGCACGGCCCTCCGTGTTGCTGCTCGACGAGGCGCTCTCGGCCCTGGACGAGCCGTTGCGGGCGAGCCTGCGACTGATGCTGCGCCGACTCGCCGCCGAGTACGAGCTCACGATGGTCCACGTGACGCACGATCGTGACGAGGCGCTGGCCATCGGCGACCAGGTCGCGGTGCTCAACCGGGGCCGACTCGTACAGGTGGGGTCGCCCGCGGAACTCGACTCCTCGCCGAACAGCGAGTTCGTGGCGCGGTTCCTGCACGACGCGACCTGCGTGGCCGGCAGCATGAGAGACGGCCGGTTCCGCTCGGACGACGGCAGGGTCGTGGTGCACCTCGACGCGCTGGACTTCCCGTCCGGGCACGTCGAGGGCCCCGCTCACCTCGCGCTCCCGCCCGACGGAGTGGAGCTCGTGGATCAGCCCACCGGCGACCGAGTTCTGCCCGTAGAGGTGGTCACCAGCCTTTACGGGCGTCGTGGTCGAACGGTGATCTGCCGGTCCGGCGAGCTCGAGCTGCGGGTGCTGACCTCGGAGATGGGCGAGGCGTCGCCGACCGCGCGCGGCGCGCGGGTGAGGCGCGGGTTCGTCTACCCCAGGTAGGCCGACCGGCCGTGACCGTCTCGGCGCACTGCGACGGTCACGGTGCAGAGTCGGTCACGGCACGCTGGCGGCCACGGTTCGGGACGTCAGTGGACTGACGCGCCTCCGTCGACCGGGATCTCCCCGCCCGAGACGTAGTAGGCCTCGTCCGAGGCCAACCAGGCGACGGCGTTGGACACGTGGATCGACTCGATCCATGCCTTGCCCATGGGGTTGAGGCCGGCGAAGGCGTCGTGGGCGTCCTCGGCCTGCGGGTCGTCCAGGTCGGGTCGGAAGAGCCCGAACGTCTTGGCGTTCTTGACCATCGGGGTGTCGATGGAGTTGGGGTGGATCGTATTGACCCTGATGCCGTGCGGGCCGAGCTCGTTGGCCAGGACCTTCATCAGGCCGACGATGCCGTGCTTGGCAGCGGTGTACGCGGCCACGTTCGCCAGGCCCTTGAAGCCGGCGAGCGAGGAGATGATGATGACCGACCCGCCCGGGCCGGCGGCGAGGAGGTGCTCGGCTGCCGCCGCATAGGTGTGCCAGACGCCGGTGAGGTTGATGTCCTGGATGTCGTTCCAGGACTGCTGCTCGATCTTGTGGGTCTCCTGTCCGAAGGTGAAGATGCCGGCGTTGGCCACGATGATGTCGACGCTCCCCAGTTCGGCGACACCGGCCGACACCGCGTCGGTGAGCGCCGGCAGGTCGCGGACGTCGGCGACCCGGGCGACGATACGGCGCCCCAGTGCCTCGACGAGGCGCACGGTCTCGTCGAGGTCCTCCCGGGTCGGCAGCTCGTAGAAGCCCTCGAGTGAGGCGATCGGTGCGCAGATGTCGACGGCGATGATGTCCGCGCCGTCCTCGGCTAGCCGCACCGCGTGACTTCGCCCCTGTCCTCGCGCCGCTCCGGTGATGAAGGCGACCTTGCCGTCCAGTGTGCTTGCCATGATCTGGTCCTCTCGGTGGAGAATTCGTGGGGGTATCCGCGGTGGTCGGCACGACGTGTCGCAGCGGCGATCACCACGGTGGCGAAGGCCTCGGGCCGATACTCGGGGAGGGAAACCGAGTCGGGGGAGGGGGAGGGGATACGGCCGAGGGTGTCGGGCGCCGATTCGTGGCTCACGGGAGTCCCGATCTGCGGCGCTCGTCGCTCCTCTGCAGTGTGGCAGGACTTCTACTGGCGCACAGTCGATCTGCTCATCAGGGCCTGTTCTTTACCGACGTCCCAGCGAGCGATCCAGACAAATTCGGGTTGTATCGGCGCGCTCGCGATGCCGGTGCTGCACGCTGAGACATGAACGCGCCTCCGTCTCCCCCTGTGTTCAGCGGTCGGTGACGACGTGGGGCACGCCACGACGGGAGCACCTATGTCCGAGCAAGTGGAGTCCTGGCACGAAGCCCGACTAATCCCCACGTCTGGAATCTCAGGCGCTGAGGAACAGGAACGTCGGGCCACCTCAGCGCTCCTGGCCGTCATGGCTGTTGTCAAGGAATTCGGCCGTGCTCTGCTGAAACCACTCGGAGCGCCCGCAGGAGTCATCGAGACCTACATCGAGGTCCCGTTCGAGTACGGAGAGAAGAAGTGTTTCCCCGATGGACTGATACGGATCCGACGGGGCAAGCTCACGTGGACCGCCCTGGTGGAGGTCAAGACCGGCCGAAGTGTTCTCGAGACCGAGCAGCTCGAGACCTACCTCGATATTGCGAGGTCCCAGGGTTTCGACGCACTCATCACTATCAGTAACGAGATCCCACCGATGCTCGGTGAGCATCCGACGAGAGTCGACAAACGCAAGATTCGCAAAGTAGCGCTGCACCACTGGTCCTGGACTCTCGTGCTTTCCACTGCGGTCCTGCAGAAGGAGCACCGAGGTGTGTCGGATCCCGAACAAGCCTGGATCCTCGGTGAGCTGATCCGCTATCTCGAGCACCCCAGGTCCGGCGCCATGGAACTGGAGGATATGGGCGCCCATTGGGTGAGCGTTCGCAACGCCGTCGCCTCGGGGACCCTGCGCCCCGGTGATCCCGGTGCCGCAGAGGTTGTGGCGCGATTCGACGGACTGCTGCGTTTTGTCACCCTGCGCCTCGGGCGACAGCTCGGGACCGACGTCGTCCAGGTTCGAAGTAGGAGAGAGGCTGCGGATCCGTCTCTCCGCGCGCAGTCGGTCCTGACCAGCCTGGTGGCTGACGGTCGGATGACTGGCGCGATCCGTATCCCGGACACCGTGGCCCCGATACACGTGACGGCCGACCTCAGGGCGTCCCAGGTCACGTGCCAGGTCGAGGTGGAGGCGCCCAAATCCAGCCGCGCGGTGACCCGTGTCAACTGGCTGATTCGCCAACTGAAGCACGCGCCCGAGGGCACGCGTATCGAGGCGTTCGTGGCCAACGCGCGTGGACCCGGCACGGCGGAGCTGCTGGGCAAGGCGAGGGAGGACCCTTCCACCCTCATTGCCGACCCCAAGAAGGAGATCAAGAAGTTCCAGGTCACGATGATTGTCCCGTTGGGCACGAAGAAGGCACGCGGGCGGGGGAGTTTCATCGACTCTGTTATCGACGTGGTCGACGACTTCTACAGTGACGTGGTCCAGCACATCAAAGGGTGGACGCCCCGTCCCCCGCAGCTGCGCGAGTTCGAGCCCGAGACCGTTCAGCCCCCGGAGATCGCATCGGTCGCCCTCTCGTCGCAGGACGGTGCGGATACCGGAGACGCCACTACGTCACCTGAGAGCGATGCGGCACGGTAGCTGCCGCTGAACGCCAGCGCTATGACGCCACGTCAAGCAGAGCTCACGACTGATCGAGGCGCGTCACCACCCCCCGGTCCCCGTCCACGCGGACGCGGTCGCCGGTCCGCAGCGTCTGCGTGGCCACCAGGGTGTTGACCACGCACGGCAGGCCGAACTCGCGCGCGACCACGGCCCCGTGGGAGACCGAGCTGCCGATGTCGGTGACCAGTGCCGCGATCACCGTGAAGTACGGCGTCCAGCCCACATCCGTGACGGGCGCGACGAGGATCTCCCCCGGCTGCACCTCGCGGGCGTCCACGATCGATCTCGCGACGCGCACCACGCCCTCCACCGACCCGCGGCTCGCGGGCCGGCCGATGATCTCGCCGCCCGCCGCCTCGCGCGGGGGCCGGGCGATCAGCGGAACCGGGCGGCCCACCGACACGTCGGGGAACTCCAGGACGTCCTGGAACGCCAGCGCCTCCCGGCGCTTGAGCGCGCTCTGCACCAGATCGCTGATCTCGCCCGACCCCTCGGCAGCGCCTTCACCCGCGGCAGCGCCTTTCCCGTCATCGTTGCCCGCCCCGACGATCCGGGCCAGCTCAGCGCGGTCGAAGAAGAACACGAGGTCGGAATCGGGCAGCCGCCCGTCGGCGGCCAGCACCTCACCGAGGTGGCGGTAGCCCCGCTTGAGCGCGTGCGCCATCAGCGCCATCTTGGCCTTGGTCTCCTCGCGGCCGCGAGCCCCTTCCTGCGCGAACCGGGCGAGCAGGCGGATGACGGGGGAGCTGGGCTCGTCCACTCCGGCATGCGCGGCGGGCCCGCTTCGCTCGGGCGAGACCTGCGCCGACCGCACCATCACCTGCATCATGGCCCCGAGCCCGTCCGGATCCTCCGCCCAGGAGGCGTCGCGCATGCACAGCTCGCGGTAACCGCGGTGACCGTGCCGGGCCAGGAACCCGCGCAGTCTCTCCCCCGTGGCGCCGTTCGAGGCACGCAGGGTGGTGACCGCGTCACCGGGTTCCGCAGCGAGGAACCCGTCGGCGATTTCGGGATCGGCGGCGATTGTGCGGACCACTGCGTCGAGCTCGGCGAGCATCATCGCGCTCTCCACTTCCGAGGCGCCGGCCATGAGCCGCGCCGCGTCGGTGCGGCCGGAGTCCTCGCTGCGGCCGGCCTTGACCGCCTGCTTGATCAGGACGCTCTCGAGGATGTTGGCGGCGACCGCGGCACGTGAGGACGAGCGCACGTGGGTCAGCGTCACGTCGCAGTACTGCTCGACCCCGGCCTCCAACTGCGCCATCACCAGCCGCGGGTCCTCGCTGGTCGGGACCTTCCAGCCGGTGATCTGCCCTTCCAGCCGCCGGATCGCGGGTCCCGCCGACAGTGCGTGGGAGGAGAGCCGGATGGTGTTGCCGAGCCTGCGCAGGAACGGTTTAGGAGGCTTGGGCACCAACTCCTCGACCACCCGCCCGCAGATCGAGGTGGAGAACTGCTCGAGCGAGTTGCCCACGATCCCCGAGCTCAGCGCCGTGCCCTCGGTGAGGTTGAGGAACATGTGCCCGGAGAAGTAACCCACCTGCAGCCATGGCTGGTCATAGCTGGCCTGGGCGCGGGCGACCACCTGGATCTTCTGCATGGCGTAATCGATCGCGAACCCCGAGACCGACGCCGTCAGTGGACAGAACGCCCCCGGCATCATCTCCCCGATGTTGCAGCGCGTGTAGACGTGGTCCTCGCCGGCCAGGGGGGAGTCCATCTCTCCCAGGTCGGCGGGCAGGGTGGTGATGGGCCTGGCCTGCAGCCACCAGAGCCTGCCGACCCGGTCGATCGCCCACTCGAGGTCCATCGGTCGGCCCCAGTGCCGCTCCGCGCGCAGGGCGCCCGACCGGATGGCCGCGATCTCCTCCGGGGACAGGACCCCCTCGTCGTCGTCGTACTCCCGGACGGCCACCCCGCCGACGGAATCCAGGACGAGGTGGTCCGGGGACGCCGATCCGTCGACCAGCGCCTCGCCCAGGCCGGGGACGGCATCGATCACCATGAGGTCGCGCCGGCCGCTGGTGGGGTCCGCGGTGAACACCACCCCGGCGGCGCGCGCGTCCACCATCTGCTGCACGACCAGGTGCATGGGTGTCGGGGAGGCCGCCGGGTCCGCGCGGTAGGACGACGCGCGGCCGGAGTCCACCGAGGCCACGCACGTGCGCACGGCGTCGACGAAGCGTTCGGCCGAGTCCACGCCCAGCACGGTGTCGTACTGGCCGGCGAACGAGTGGTCCTCGCCGTCCTCCCCGGCCGCCGAGGACCGCACGGCCACCGGCGTCGCGTCGGCGTCGGCCATGCGGTCGAACCACCGGGAGAGGTCGACGACGACGAGGTCATCCGACGCGTCCGCGATCACGAACCCCCGGGGAACGTCCAGGCCGAGGCGCCGGAGTTCGGCCAGGCCCGCGGCCTTGCCCCCGTAGCGGTCGTCGGCGACCTCGTCGAACTCGACCACTGTCGGGGTCATCGGTCGCCTCCCAGCGAATCGACGATCTCGGCCAGCGCGTCGGTTGCGATGGGCCCCGTCTGGTAGAGGCAGAGGCGGTCCGACACCCCGTCGACGCGGTCGCGGATGTGCGCGGCCACCTCGGCAGGGGAGCCACACGCGGCGATGGTGTGCAGGATGTCGTCGCTGATCAACGACGTCATCTCCTGCCAGCGGCCCTGCTTGGACATGGTGTTCAGCTCCGGCTGGAGGTCGCCCCACCCGTGGGCGTCGAGCACGGGCTTGTACGCCGGCGTGGAGCCGTAGAACGCCAGCAGGCGGCGCGTGGACACGTGGTCGTCGTCGGCCCCGGTGGCCACGGACACGATCACCTCGGGCACGACCTCGAAGCTCTCCTCGCTGCGACCGGCGGCGGCCAGCCCGGCCCGGACGGCCGGCATCGTCTTCTCGTGCAGGAACTTCTTTGACCCGAACGGCATCACCAGCAGGCCGTCGGCCACCTCCGCGGTCGCGCGGGTCAGCCGCGGGCCGAGAGCACCGAGGTAGATGGGCGGCGGGCCGTATGGGTTGGGCCCGGGCACGAAGGTGGGGGTCATGAGGGTGTGCCGGTAGTACTCGCCGCGGAAGTCCAGGCGCTCGCCGGTGGCCCAGGTGGCGAAGATGGCCCGCAGTGCCCCCACCAGCTCCTTCATTCGCTCGACGGGGCGGTCGAACTCGGCCCCGTAGCGCTTCTCGATCTGCGCCCGCACCTGCGTGCCCAACCCCAGGACGAACCGGCCCTCGCTGAGCAGCTGCAGGTCGTTGGCCTGGTGGGCCAGCTGGATGGGGTTGCGGGGGAACCCGATCGCGACGTTGGACATCACGTCCAGCCCGGGGACCTGCGAGGCCAGCACCAGGGGCGTGAACACGTCGTGCGGCCCCTCGAAGGTGAACACCCCGGACGCGCCGGCGTCCTTGAGCGCCTCCGCGCGGTGGACCACGTCGGTGGGCCCGAACAGGGCCGTCATGATCTTCATCTGCTGATGCCTCTCGCCGGATGCCTGAGGGTGTTCGCCGGATGCCGCAGGGTGCTCGCCGGGGTGGTCACCGCGCACCGTCGGTCCAGTCGGTGAAGCCCGACGGGTGGTGCGGTCCGATCACGCCGTGCTCGAACAGGCCGGCGCCCTCGCGCGTCGTCCCGTCGGCCTCCGTGCAGACGGCGTGGCCGACGTGGTCGATGAGGCTGAACGCGGCACCGGCCATCACGTCGGGGTCGGTGAGGTCGAAGCTCACCCGCTCGGTGAACCCCTCGCCCTTCCAGCTGCCGTGCGCCCAGGAGGAGTCGCCGCCGTAGCCGGAACCGAAGGCGATCGGCGAGTACAGCCGGGACTCCACGTCCAGCCGGAACCGGTCGCCGGCGCGGTTCATGAACTCCACGTGGACGCCCGTCGGGATCCGCGTCCCGGCGCGATAGTCCACGTCCACGCGCACGCCGTCGAGCTGCTCCACGCGGCCGTCCCGCCAGCGGCGCGTGCAGTCGTAGAGGCTGCGGTGGCCGTCGGGGTCCTCCTGCAGGATGAGGAACAGCTGGTAGTCGTCGAACGCCAGGGGCAGGTAGAGCCACCACATGCCGCGAAACGCGGTGTCCGGGCGGCCGGGTGGGTCCGCCTCGCCGACGGGACGGATGCCCCATGAGCGGTCCCGGGCGGCGACCGACGAGGAGTGGGTGACGTCCATCCGCTCGTCGTCGACCTCGATCCACCCCTCCCACGAGCCGAGTTGCGCGAAGCGGCTGGCCTGCAGCGTCACCCGCCGGTCGGTGAGCATCGAGTGCGGTTCCTCCATGGCGGCGGGGAACAGTCCCCGCCAGGTGAGGTCCGCCGCGATGCCCTCCGTCGGTTCCAGCGTCAGACGCAGCTCCTGCAGCGGTTCGATCACCTCGAGGGCGTATCCCCCGACGTTCGGGTGCAGGCGGTCGTCGTCGATCGCGTCGCTGAGGTGCACCGCGGTCTGCGTGTCACCCCGGCGGACCACGAAGTAGGCGTCCTTGACGCCGAGCCTGGGGTAGTACCCGATCCCGGTCAGGGCCATGAAGCGGCCCTCGCGGTCGAGCACGTTGAAGTACGACCGGTCGTAGAAGTTGCGGTCGGACGTGGCCGGCCAGGTCACCGGCGCGTGCGTCTGATGGATCGGGTACTCGTCGAGCGGGCTGAGCTTCACGGGTCTCTCCCTGATAATACGATGCGCACTGTATTGGAACTAGGGTGAACCCATGACAACAGACGGGCGCGCGGTTGGCGGGAAATCGGCCAAGTCCGCCGGGGGACGGTCTGGCGCGGGGCGGTCTGGCGCGGGGCGTCCGCGCGACGGGCGGATCGATGCCGCGGTGATCACCGCGACCAGGGAGCTCCTCCTCGAGACGGGCTATCCGGCGCTGTCCCTCTCGGCGATCGCCGCGCGCGCGGGGACGACCACCGCGGCCATCTACCGGCGGTGGTCGGGCAAGGCGCAGCTCGTCCACGAGGCCGTGCTCTCCGCGGAGACCATCATGCTGCCGGCGGATTCCGGGGACGTCCGCAGCGACATCAGGGCGCTGGTGGAGACCATCCGGTCGATGTTCGACCGGCCCGAGGTGCGGGTGGCGCTGCCCGGCCTGATCGCCGACACCGTCGCCGACCCCGAGGTCCATGATCAGATGATCGCCCGACTGGCCGGAAACCTCACCGCGTTCGAGAGCCGCTTCGGCCGGTCCCGGCGCGGCGACGACCAGCTGCCCATGCTCGCCGAGGTGGTCGCGGGCACCGTCATCTTCCGGATCCTGGTCCGCCGGGACGCCGCCCTCGACGAGGCGTGGGTGGACGAGATGACCGAGCTCATCACAGGACGTTGGCCCTCCGCCCGGCCGGCCGACGGCTGAGGTTCCGCACGCGACGGGTCAATATTTCCGCCTCCGCGGTGAACGCAGCGGCCCGGCGGGCCGTATCCCCTGTCGACAGCGGTCGCGTCCGAGCGACCGCGCACCGAGTCGCAGAGGATGATCGCGATGCCCAGCACGATGACGAACCGCACCGGAATGATGGGGGCGTGCGCCGTGACCGGCGCCGCCGCCCTGGTGGTGTCGGCAGCCCCTGCCCAGGCGAACACCGAGGTCGACCGACCTGACTCCTTCACCAGTGCGTTCTCGGTCATGGCGGTTCCCGGAGAGGTGATCGACTCCGACGGCGAGGTCTCCCCCGGCGAGGAGGGGGCGACCGGCGACTTCATGTTCTGGATCAACTCGGAGACCGAGGTGATCTGCTACGAGATCACCCTCGACGGCGTGACCGGTGAGTACGAGAGTCCTGCGGTCACCGCGACGCACATCCACGAGGCGCGCGCCGGCGAGTCCGGGCCCCCGCGGATCGCCTTTGCCGACCCGCAGCCCGTCGGCGACGATCAGCGTTACTCGGAGGGGTGCATCCAGGGGCCGTTCACCACGGGTGTCGAGGACGACGACGGCACGGACAGGGGCGCGGGCTTCTCCCTCGCGCAGATCGAGGCCGACCCCGCCGGGTTCACCGCGGATACCCATACCGAGGAGTACACCGCGGGAACGGTCCGCGGCCAGCTCATGCAGGTGCCTCTCGACGGGGTCGAGACCGGGGGCGGCGGCGCGGTCGGCGGAGCTGCCGGCGTCCCTGCCGTCGGCGCCGCTGCCGGGGCCGGGGTGGCCGCGATCGCGCTGGGTGGACTGGCGCTCTTCCTGGTGCGTCGTCCCGGGTCAGCCGTGTGACGCACGCCGTCACGCGCGGTCTGACCGGGCCGGAGCCGGTCGAATCGACCGACGGCCGTCGGCGCCGGCCCCGAGCTCTTCTGGGGTTGGCGCTGACGGCCTCGCTCGCGGCCTCCTGTGCGACGGGTGCGAGCGGCGTCGGGCAGGAGCAGTCTCCGTCGACGACCTCCCAGCCGTCGGCCGTGGCCCGGGCGGGCACGAGTGCGGAAGCGGGGGACCAGGTGTTCCGGGCGTCTCCCGCGGAACCCGTCGAACTCCGCATCCCCTCCATCGGGTTGCAGGAGGCGGTGATCGATCTGGCGATCCAGGACGACGGCACGTTGGAGGCGCCCGATGACTGGGACGACGTCGGCTGGTTCGCCGACGGCCCTCGGCCGGGCGAGCGCGGCCCCACCGTCTTCGCCGGTCACGTGGACTCGGCTTCCGGTCCCGCGGTGTTCTTCCGCGTGCTCGAGTTGGCGAGTGGCGACGTGGTCGAGGTCTCCGCGGCGGACGGGGCCGTCCACCGCTACCGGGTGGACAGGGTCGAGGATCACCCGAAGGACGAGTTCCCCACCAGGGAGGTCTTCGGACTCGCGGCGGAGGACGAGCTCCGGCTCATCACCTGCACCGGCGAGTTCGACGGCACGGACCGGCGCTACCTGGACAATCGCGTGGTCTTTGCCAGCGCGGTCGCCTGATCAGCACGGGCGCGACGTCGAGACTGCGGTACGTTCGAGCTACTGAGGGTTCCGGCAAGGAGGGTGTGGTGCGGCGACGAGAGGACGACGTCGTGGCCCGCGCGCCCTCCCCGCACTTCGACGTCGACTCGGCCTATCACGAGCACGGCCGCAGCATCTACGGCTTCGCCCACAGCTCTGTGGGCGACCAGTCGTTGGCGGAGGAATGCGTCCAGGACGTCTTCGTGCGAGCGTGGCGAGCCCGCCATTCCTATGATCCCGACCGGGCCACGCAACGGACGTGGTTGTTCGCCATCGCGCGGAACGTGGTGATCGATGCGCTGCGGGCACGCGCCCGGCGAGCGGAACCGGTGCACGACGTTCCCGAACCACTCACGACCCGCCAATCCGACACCTCACGCCTGGTGGACCGTATCGACCTGCAGGCAGCTCTGGCCCAGGTCTCGCCCGAACACCGCGAGGTGATCATCGCGGTCCAGGTCGACGGGCTGACGTACGACCAGCTCTCCGAACGCTCAGGGGTGTCGGTGGGGACACTGCGCTCGAGGATGTACTACGGGCTGAGATCCGTCCGGGAGATCATGGAAGCGGAGGAGCAGCGATGACACGTGGCGATGACCGTCGAGCGGAGCTCATCGGCGCGGCGCTGGGGGGCGACCTGACCGACGCCGAGCGGCGTGAACTCGACCTGCTCCGCCAGGAAGACCCGGAACTCGACGCCGAGCTCGCCTCGCTGGGGGACCTGGCCTCCACGCTGGGCGGTACGCGGCATCCATGGCGATCCGAAGCCCCGCCGCCGGACCTCGGCACCCGGGTGTCGGCGATGGTCGCGGCGGCGGATACAGGCCGTGCCCGGGGAGCAGACGGCGCTCTGGACGCCGAGCTCGCGGCTCGGCGTCGCCCCCACGGCATCCGGGTGTACCTCGGCCGGGCTGCCGCAGCGGTCGTCCTCGTGGCCGCCGGCGCGGTCGGCGCACTGGTCGCGCAACAGTGGACCCAGTCCCCACCCGATGGACCGCCGGGCACCCTCGGGGCGGTGGAGCCGATCGCCTTCTCAGGCCAGCCCGCTCAGAGCGAGATCACGGCTCATGTGGTGGCGCACACCTGGGGTACCGAGACCCTTCTGGAGATCGATGGCCTGCGGGAGGGCGTGAGCGTCGACGTGACCCTCGTCGATCTCGAGGGCAACGCCATCGCATCAGGTTCGTTCCTGGGCACCGAGGTCACCGTTGAGTGCGCGATGAACGCCGCCATCCTCCGGGAGGAGGTCGCGCAGATCCGGCTCACCTCCGACGACGGTTCGGTCGCTGCCGCTGCCGACCTGCCTCGCGTGAGCTGACAGATCGGGGGGGGGGGGGGAGGAGGGGGACGATCACCAGCCCTGACGGGGGACCGCGGTGTAGACCGCGACCTCGTCAGGGACCCCCTTGGCCTTGGTGAGCCGGAAGCTCCTCTTGCGGCGCGTCGCCACCCTGGACTCATCCAACCCGGGGAGGGTGGTCTCGCTCACCAGGATCTCGTCCGTGCCCGCCTTCTCAGCCAACCTGGCGGCGATGTTGACGTCCACCCCCAGGTAGTCGCCACCGATCAGTCGGGGGTGTCCGGTGTGGATGCCGGCCCGGATCCGGGGCCGCATGCCGGCGACCTCCACGCGATCGAGCCCGGCGGAACAGGCCACGACCGCGTCAAAGGCGAGCTGGGGCGAGGGGAAGACCGCCATGAGGCCGTCCCCGAGTCGCTTGACCACGTGACCGCGGTGGTTCCGCACCTCCGGTTCGGTGGCCGAAGCGACCTCTCTCAGCAGCCGTAGAGCGTCCTCGTCGCCGACGCGCATGGCCCAGTTGGAGAACCCGACGAGGTCGGTGAACACGATGGTCACCTCGCTCCCGCTGCCACCTCGGCCGGACCGTTGGGTCAGGGCGTGCCACACCTGCAACCCGCCCAGGGACAACTCGCGCGAGGCGGTGGGCTGCTCGTCGAACAGGCGGCCGGCCACGCGGGCGATCGTCCCCGCGCTGTCCCGGCCCGCGGCCGAGAGCGGATCGCCGAACCCCGAGTCGCCGGGCAGGGCCCGCCGGGCGCGGCGCAGCGCCTCGACCGCGGAGGGGTGTCTGTTGATATCGCGGGCGCCCGCTGCGATTCGGGCGGCGGACGCGCGCGCCCGCTCCCACCGAGGGTTCGACATGCTCAGAGGGTAGCCGCCCGCGCTCCCGTGGTGCGGTGTGTGGTCGCGTGGCCGGCCTCTAGCCTGACCACGCGATCGGCGGTGGCGACGAACGCCTCGTCGTGCGAGGCGCACCCGACGGCGACGCCCCGGCCGGCCTGTTCGGCCAGCAGCTCGTGGATGTGCTGCCGACTGGCAGAATCCAGCCCGGCGTCGGGCTCGTCCATCAGCACGATGTCGGCGCGGCTCGCGAGCGCCTGGGCGAGCAGCGCGCGCTGTCGTTGGCCTCCGGAGAGCTCCGTCAGGGGGCGGGACTCGAGACCGTCCAGGCCGACCGTCTCGATCATCTCGGCCACGACGCCGCGGGCCTCCCGCCTGCTGATCCGTCGCCCCCACGTCCCCATGGAGACGGTGTCGCGGACCGTGAGGGGAAGGGTCTCCGGCGCGGCGGGACGCTGGACCACGAGCGAGACCGAACCGAGTCGACGCACCTCTCCCCTGAGGGGCGACCGGACGCCGGCGAGCAGCTCCACGAGCGTGGACTTGCCCGAACCGTTGGGCCCGGCGAAGGCGGTGACGGTCCCGTACGTCAGCTCCACGGAGACGTCGTGGAGAACCTCTCGACCGGCGTAGCCGTAACACAGACCGTGGGCGCTGATGGCCGGACCTGGTGGGGGCATGGATCGCATCTCCTTGTTGATAATGAATGTCGTTATGGATACTGTACGTCCTCGTGTCCCTGATCCTCGATCCGTTCAGCACCGCGTTCGTCGCGCGTGCCCTGGTGGGCGGTGTCCTGGTGGCGGTGATCTGCGGAGTGGTCGGCACCTGGGTCGTCATTCGGGGCATGGCGTTCTTCGGCGAGGCGATCGGGCACGGGATGCTCCCGGGAGTCGCACTGGCCACCGTTCTCGGCTTTCCGGCGTTGGTGGGCGGGGCGGTCAGCGCGGTGGCGATGAGCGCGGCGATCGGGGCGCTGCAGAAGCGCGGCAAGCTCTCGTACGACACCACGATCGGGCTGCTGTTCGTCACGATGCTCTCGGTCGGGGTGATCATCGTGTCCCACTCCGGGAGCTTCGCCACGGACGCCACGGCCATCCTCTTCGGTGACATCCTGGCCATTCGCGGCCCCGAACTCGTCACCCTCACCGCAGCGCTGGCGGTCACCCTGGCCGTGGCCGCCCACTTCCACCGGGCCTTCGTCGCTGCGGCCTTCGATCCCCGCGTCGCCCAGACCCTGGGGCTGCGGCCGAGGGGCGCACAGGTGGCGCTCGTCGGACTCGTGACCCTCGCGGTGGTCGCCTCCTACCAGGCCGTCGGGACCCTGCTGGTGGTGGCGCTGCTTCTCGCCCCCGTGGTCGCCGCGAACCGATGGACCAGGCGCATCCCGTCGACCATGGCGCTCGCCGCGGTCTTCGGCAGCGCCGCGGTGGTGATCGGTCTGCTCGCCTCATGGCACGCCGGGACAGCCGCCGGCTCCTCCATCGCGTTCTCCGCGATCGCCCTGGCCGGGATCTCGGCGTCGGTGCACGCGGCCCGCCAGACGCTTCGGGCCGCCCGGCTCTCGCGCCACGGTTTACTGGTCAACCCCGTCACCCCGACCCCAGCGGAAGAGCCCGCACGGTGAGAAACCCCTCGAGAAAGCAGAGCATGCGCACCCTCAGATCGATCGCCCCCCTCGGCGTCGTCGTCGCCCTGATCCTCACCGGATGCGCGGGTGGTACGGACGACCCGGACGCCGCCACGGCCGGGAACGGCACGACTGCGGAGGAGTCCTCGCGGCAGGAGACCGGCAGCGGGCACGGTGAGATGGAGGGGGCCGAGGAGGTGGCCGAACCGCAGCTACACCTGGTGAGCATCGACCGCACCGGTGCTGTCGGGATGCTCAACCTGCTGGATGGGACCACGACCGAACCGGGCAGCATCGACCCGCCGACGACGGTCACCTCGGACGGTCGCTACCTGTTCGCGGACACCGACGCCGGCGTGGAGATCGTCGACAGTGGCGTGTGGACGTGGGACCACGTGGACCACTTCCACTACTACCGGACCTCACCGAGCGTGCTGGGGACCGTGGCCGGCGAGGGACCGGCGGTCGTGACGACCTCGGGCAACGCGACCACCGGCGGCACCGGGGTGTTCTTCCCCGAATCGGGCGACGCGGTGCTGCTCAGCAACGAGGCCCTGTCCGAGGGCCGGATCGAGGAGGTCTTCCGCCTGGAGTCCGAGCCGCACGAGGGTCTGACCGCTCCCCTCGGCAGTGGCGCGCTCGTCACCACCGTTGATGCCTCGGGGACAGCCTCCGGGGTCGAGTTCCACGGAGCCGATGGCACGCCGGAGGAGGGTGCGTCGGCGCCCTGCGCGGATGCACGGGGCGCTGTGACCACGCGTATCGGTGTGGTCGTGGGATGTGCGGACGGGGCCCTGCTGGCCACCTACGAGGAGGGAGAACCGCGATTCGAGCACATCGCCTCCCCCGACGGAACCCAGGCGCCGCGCGCGACCGACTTCCGGGGCCGCAAGGGCCGGCCGGCCGTGGCCGCGCTCGCCGGGGACCAGGGATTCTGGCTGCTCGACACCCGGGCGCGCGAGTGGCGGTTCGTGCCGACAGAGGCGCCCTTGCTGCAGGTCTCCACCGCGAGCGACGACGACTCCCACGTGGTGGCGGTGGACCGGCAGGGCCGGATCCGCGTCTTCGACGGCGAGGCCGGCACCGAGATCGCTTCCACCGATCCACTGCTGGCCGAGGCGGTCGCGACCCCGGAGACCACCGCCGGGATCGAGCTCACGGTCGACCGGGAGCGGGCGTATGTCAACGACCCCGTCGCGGGGGTCGTCCACGAGATCGACTACCGCGGGGACGCGCGGGTCGCCCGGAGCCTGGATACCCCCACCACGCCTGATTTCGTTGCGGAGACCGGGCGATGAGGCGGCGTTCGGTGCTGTCGGCCGTGCTCGTCACGGCCGGGCTGGCCTTGTCCGGATGCGCGATCGTGGACGGGGCCACGAACGACCATCCGACGATCGTCGTGACGACCAACATCCTCGGCGACGTGGTGGAGAACGTGGTGGGCCAGGCGGCCGACGTCACAACGCTGATGAAGCGCAACGCCGACCCGCACTCGTTCGAGATCTCCGCCCAGGAGGCGAGCCTGATGGATCGCGCCGACCTGGTGGTGTCCAACGGGTTGGGGCTCGAGGAGGGGCTCCAGCAACACCTCGACCGGGTGGCGGACACCGGCGTGCCGATGCTCGTCGCCGGAGAGCAGATCGAGGTCATCGACTATTCGGAAGAAGATGCCGGCGGCACCGCGGACCCGCACTTCTGGACCGATCCGGCCCGCATGGTCGACGTGGTCGACGCGCTCGAGACCGAGTTGCTGGAGGTCGACGGTATCGACCGGGACGCCGTCGAGGCGGGGGCCGATCGGTACCGGGAACAGCTCGACGAGCTCGACGACGAGATGACCGCCGCGTTCGCCACCATCCCCGCCGACAGGCGAGCCCTCGTGACCAACCACCACGTCTTCGGCTACCTGGCCGAGCGTTTCGACTTCCGCGTCCTCGGCGCGGCCATCCCCGGCGGGACCACCCTCGCCTCCCCCAGCGCCTCCGACCTCGACGGGCTCGCCTCGGCGATCACCGAGGCCGGCGTCCCCGCGATCTTCGCCGAGTCCTCCCAGCCGGACCGGCTGGTGCAGGTGCTCGCGAGCGAGGCCGGTATCGACACCCGGGTGATCGAGTTGTTCACCGAGTCGCTCACCGAACCGGGACAGGGCGCCCCCAGCTACCTGGAGATGATGCGCGCGAACACCGAGCGCATCGTCGACGGGCTCTCCACCTGACCACCTAGGGAAGAAGGACGATTGATGAGAACACGACACACCCGCGGGGCCGGAGCGGTCGCGATGTTCGCGATCGCCGCGCTGCTCGCCACCGCATGCGGCAACGGCGGCGGCGACACCGACGACGCCGAGGCACAGAACACCGCCACCACCACCTCGGCGGCCTCGGAGGCGGGCTCCTCGGAGAACCGCCTGGCCGTGGCGTACGAGAACGGCATCGCCGTCCTCGACGGCGAGACCCTGGAGGTCATCGAGGAGTTCGAGACCGAGGAGTTCACCCGCCTCAACGCGTTCGGCGACGGTCAGACCGTGCTGGTGACCACCTCCGACGGGTTCCAGGTGCTCGACACCTCGGTGCCCGAGCTCACCGACCTGGTGATCGAGGCCGAGACCCCGGCGCACGTCGTCCGCCACGCGGGCAAGACCGTGCTGTACGACGACGGGACCAGCGACACCTTCATCTTCGACACCGCGGCACTCGCCGACTCGGGCGGCGAGCTCCCCGAGTTCGAGACCATCCCCGGCGACCAGGCCCACCATGGCGTCTCGATCGTGCTGACCGACGGCACCTTCCTCACCACCATCGGTGACGACGAGGGCCGCACGGGTGCGCGGGCCGTCGACGCCGACGGCGAGGAGATCGCCCGCAACGAGGAGTGCCCCGCGATTCACGGCGAGGGTACCGCCGCCGACGAGACGGTGATCTTCGGCTGCGAGGACGGCGCGCTGATCTACCAGGACGGCGAGTTCGAGAAGCTTGCCGCCGCCGATGAGTACGGCCGCATGGGCAACGCCTACGTCTCCGAGGACAGCCCCCTCGTCGTCGGCGACTACAAGGACGACCCGGACGCCGAGGGCGTCCTACTCACCAAGATCGCACTGATCGACACCGACGCCCGCACCCACGAGGTCGTGGACCTGCCGGAGGGAGTCGGGTACACCTGGCGCGGCGTCGTGCGGGGGCCGAACGACATGGCATACCTGCTCGGCACCGACGGTTCGATCCACGTCGTGGATCCGGCCACCGGTGAGATCTCGGAGAACTATGAGGTGATCGGCTCCTGGGAAGGCCCGGCGGAGTGGCAGGACCCGCACCCGGGGCTCGTCATCCTGGGGGACATCGCCTACGTGAGCGAACCCGCGAAGAACGCCGTGCATGCCGTCGACCTCACCACCGGTGAGATCGTGGCGACCGGTGAGCTCCCCGCCGCGCCCAACGAGATGGCGGTTGCGCTGGGCTAGACCTGGCATCAACGGCCGACGCCGATCATCGCTGTGGATGGCGATGATCGGCGTCGGTGTTTGTTCAGGGGGTGGCGGTTGGTGGTGGGTGCGTAGCGGCGGTGCCAGTGAGTACACCCGTGCGGGACGGTCGAGCATCCCTCATCCGCGCTGTGTCGCAGGGTGGGTTTTGCTACTTTTGAGACGTCGTCCCGTCGGGTCTAAGGTGTATTGATACACCGACCGGGCGAAAGGGTCTTCGGATGGCTGAGCGGATCGGGACGTTGCGGGGTGGCTCGGGTGGCGGTGGCGAGGAGGTGCTCATCGTCAGCCGCGGGGAAGTGCGGACTCGGTTCCGACGCCGGGATGAGTTGGGCTGGAGTCTCCGGGTCGAGTCGACGGATTCGGAAAACATCGTCGAGGGGAAGACAACGCGGGATCCGAAGCCGGTTCGCCGGGCCTCGCGTCCGCGTGGGCAGCGGGTGGCGTATGTGCGGGTGTCGGCCGCGGATCAGAACGAGGCGCGTCAGCTCGAGGCGGTGGGGGAGTGCGACCGGGTCTATGTCGAGAAGCAGTCGGCACGCTCTCGTGCTGATCGCGAGAAGCTTGCCGAGTGCATCGGGTATCTGCGGGATGGTGACGAGTTGGTTGTCGCATCGATGGATCGCCTCGCTCGTACCCTGGTCGATCTCAAGCAGATCGTTGGCGAGATTACTGCCAAGGGCGCGAGTGTGGAGTTCGTCCACGAGCGGGCCACCTACGCCGCTGGCGCTCAGGATCCACGAGCCGACCTCATGCTCTCGTTGCTCGGGGCTTTCGCTGAGTTCGAGCGGGCCATTATCCGTGAACGCCAAGCTGAGGGCATTGCCATCGCAAAGGCGAAGGGCAAGTACAAGGGACGCAGGCGCGTCCTGACCGCCGAGCAGATCGACAAGGCCCGCGCCCGCATCGAGGCAGGGGAGGGGCCGTCGGCGATCGCCCGCGATCTCGGAGTCGGACGCTCCACGCTGTACCGGGCGCTCCAGCATCAACTGACACCCACGTCGAGCTAGGTGGTCCATCCCCCTTCCTGCATCGTCCCCCCTCCGCGCGGATGGGTCACTGTGGTACGGTGCGTATAACAGTCAAACAGTCGGTTTGACGGTGATTTGAGGAGGGTGTTGTGGCGACGATCGCGTTCCGTGTGGACGATGCCATGCGCTCCGAGCTGGAGGAGCTTGCGCAGAGTCGGGGCGTGAGCCTGTCCGACCTGGTGCGATCCACTTTGGAAGGGCTGATCCTTCGAGACGATCCCCGGGGGCGGTGGACAGAGACTGCGCCGCGCACCCTGACCACCTACGAACGGCAGATGCTCGCCATGCAGCACCGCATCCTCGCCCACGTCATGCCGCCCAACCATGAAGACGCCCCCAGTGAGAATTGTGCGGAGGTGGAGGGGGACCCCGACTGTCAGCGCCAACGCGCCCAGATACTGGAAGGCGGGTACGTCACCGAATACAGCGATGTGTTCATCAGTACCCACCCCGAACTGACAGCCGACGAGTGCACCTTCGTGATGGACCTACTCGACATGTTTCGCACCATCACCGTCAGCATCCAGCGACTTCGGGGCGCCGGTCAGAGCATCGATGACGAAACGGAACGGTTGCTGCAGTTTGATGGCTTTGATTACCAGGTCAAGGCCGAAACGCGACTCCTTGACTACGTCCGGCATCTCGTCAGCGAGACCCGCTGGTCCGAAGTGCTCCCCGTGCTAGGCCCTGATCACGACGGCGGCAACTCCCACGGTCCGAGGTTGGACCTCTACCAGCGGATCCTTGGCGAGTACCAGCTCATCCGCCACGAGCAGAAGCCCCGTATCGAACTATCTGACTACCTACTCACAGCTAACCAGCTGCACCGTCTGGTTGAAGCGGCAACCCACCCCTCGCGCAGGCTCGACCATCAGTCGGGTGGCACGGCGGGATCGCCTTCACCGGTCGAAGGCTGACAGAGCATGGACCCGCGCAACAGAGTGGATCTCGACCGACTAACAGCCCGCTATCGAAGCCTGCCCAGTGGAGAGCAGGTGGCGTTCGTAGACGAGGCGTATCGACTTCCCAACGATTGTCGCGCAGGTGAGAAGCCCTTCTACGCCCTGGCCGCGGTGCTACTGACGATCGACGACCACCCAAATGTTCGCGCGGACCTGCGCCGCATCGTCGGCGGCAATTGGTGGCATACCGTCGACGCACAGCAGACCAAAGATGAACTCCCGAAAATCGAAGCGCTGACGGACTATCTCGCCGACTATCGCGACCCCTGCGTACTGGCCGTTTGCCACACCCCGGGTCCGGATGACCAAGCCATCGGTATGCGCGCGGTGAGTCTGTCCGCGCTACTCGCCGCACTCGGATCCCAGGCTGCAGGCCTAGGTGCCGGCGAGGGCCACCAACGCGTCGTCCCCGCGCAGGCCAAAATGATCGTGCTAGAGCGACAGCACAGACATCAGGACACCGACCGTGACCTACACACCATCAAGCAGGCACGACAGAGCGGCCTGATCGGCAGACACTTCCCGGTGATGCACGTATCCCCATCGATTGAGAACCTGCTCTGGCTACCCGATCTGGTCAGTCACACTTATCGTCGGTACATCACCCACGACGAAGACCTCGTCACTCGCCT
>NZ_JBEPON010000012.1:0-30155 GCF_040546785.1 Dietzia sp. 2505
CGGCATCCCGGATGCACCGTCGACGCCCACGACTGCGAGATCGACCACGCCATCGCCTTCGACCACCTACACCCCGAGATGGGCGGCCCCACCGCCGAGTGGAACCTGATCTGCCTGTGCCGCACACACCACCGCGAAAAGACCTTCGGGCACTGCGCCTACCGGCCCGGACCCCTCGGTGAACTGACCATCATCACCGAAACCGGACACGAACACCGCACCACCCCACACGGCCCCCTGGCCCACGCCCGCGACCAGATCCTCCACCACCGATGGCGAGAACACCTCGACCGCCTCATCACCCACGACGGCCACCTCACCAACCCCCCAGGCGCCCACCGCACCCACCCCGCCTGACCCCTGCATGGCCCGCGTGCGCGGCGCTAGCGTGCCCGCAGGTTGCAGAGCCGATCGAATGGCGGGGACTCAGCCGGGCTGATCCCCTTGTGGCACCGCACCCATTCCCACGCCGGGCTCGCACACCTTCCAGGCGCCGTCCTCGTTGAGCATCCGAACCTGCTCCGGCGCGGAATCGTCGGATTCCGACTCCACGGTGGCGGTGGCGACATCGCCCTCGATCTCGACCCCGGTGACCTCGAGATCCTGAGGGAACGAGCCCGCGATGGACTCCCGGAGCATCGCGTCGAGGTCGGTACCGGTCTGCTCGCCGGAGGCGGTGATGTTGTCGACAAGGTCCTGCGGGACCCGGTTCTCGGCGCAGAGATGGCTGTTGAACTCGGCGAACGAGTCCGAGGCGGTCATGTCGCGGAGAGTCTGCTCGACCGCGCGCTCCGCGCGATCCGAGGACGACATCGGCCCGGCCGCGAAGAACCACACGAGTGCGGCCACCACCACGGCAACGACAACGGCCGCCGCCACGAGCGTCACACGGAGTCCGCCTCGCCGGCCATCACTGGTAGCCGCCGTCCCGGGATGGGGTCCGTCTTCGGGTGGCTGCTGGCTCGTCGTCGTCATCCATCACTCCCCGTAACGCGTCGTGCCCCCGGACGGGGCGCATCGACACGCCACCGTAGTCCACGACGTTGTGAGTCGGGTGTGAGTGCCACCCCGCGGTGACACGTGCACGTGCGAGGCACCGGTCGGGCCAGCGCGGTTGCCGGCGAGCCTGATCAGGGCAGCAGGCCGGCCGGCTCCAACTGATCGGTGCCGTGCCGGACCCGCCAGCTGGCGATGGGGTAGGCGCCGCTGGCGGGGTCCTCGCGGGCGACCAGCGCCCAGTAGTCGGCGTGGGCGAAGTCGGTCGTGAACTCGACCACCGTGAAGCCGTGGCGGTCCAGGTCCACCCATCGCACGTGGCGGTTGACCTGCGTGAGGGCCCCCTGCGCGGTCTGGGACAACGGGTTGCCCTCGGGGAGGCCCACCATGTCGTCGATGTTGTTGCTGGTGATCGACGGGGTGACGAACTCGATCGCACCGACGCCCGCGCCCGGGTAGTTCGCCGGCTCGAACGGCACCTCGTTGGCCCACGAGGTGTGGATGTCGCCGGTGAGGAAGACGGTGTTGCGGGTTCCGGCCGCGCGGATCACCTCCATCAACCGGCGGCGCTCACCGGCGTAGCCGTCCCACTGGTCGGGGTTGTAGGTGATCCCCTCGCGCGGGACGCCCAGCAGCTCGGTGAGCGCGGCCGTGGTCTGTGGCTCGAGTGGGGGCAGGAGCACGGGCGTGATCATCACCGAGTTGCCGATGACGTTCCAGCGGGCGTTCGACGAACTCAGCCCGCGGGCGAGCCAGTCGAACTGCGCGGCGCCGGTCATGGTGCCCGTGACGTCGATCGCGTGACCGTCGAACCGGTCCGGTCCCTCAGTGCGGTACGAACGCAGGTCGAGCATGCTGATCTCGGCCAGTGAGCCCCACCGCAACCGCCGGTAGAGGTGCCCGCCGTCGCGGAGGGACTCCGGTCGCACGGGCATCCACTCGAAGTAGGCCTGCGAGCTGGCGGCCTTGCGATCGGAGAACGGCCCCTGGTGCGGATGGTGGTTCTCGGCGCCGTCGGACCAGTTGTCGTTCGCGAGCTCGTGGTCGTCCCACGTGACGATCCACGGCACGTGTGCGTGCAGGGACTGCAGATCCGGGTCGGTGCGGTACTGGGCCAGGCGGATCCGGTAGTCGGCCAGCGTCACGATGTCGTGCGGGGGATCGTGGGGCCGGACCGCTCCGAACTTGCCGGTGTACTCACCCCGCCCGTACTCGTAGATGTAGTCACCCAGCTCGACGATCGCATCGAGATCCCCGCGCGCCTCGAGGTGGCGGTAGCCGGAGAAATACCCCGCCTCCCAGTTGGAGCACGAGACCACCCCGATGCGCCAGCGGCCGGTGGCGGGGAGCGCGCCGTGGGCGGGCGCGGTACGGGTGCGCCCGGTGGGCGAGGTCTGGCCGAGCGCCCGGAAGCGGTAGTGGTACCAGCGGTCGGGGGCCAGGCCGGTGCAGTCGAACTTGACGGTGTGGTCGCGGCCGGCGTCGGTGACGACAGACCCGGATCGGACGACCTGGGAGAAGCCAGGGTCGTGCGAGATCTCCCAACTGACGGCCACCGGCGCACCGCGGCCGGACCCCGGGACCGCGTCCGGCGCGGCGGTGACGCGGGTCCACAGGATGACGCGATCGGGCATCGGGTCGCCGGACGCGACGCCGTGCCGGAAGACGCCCACGTCGGCAACCGCGACCGCGGACCGGCCCGCCAGGGCGGTGGTACCCGCCGCGGCTCCGGCCAGGGCACCCGCCTTGAGGACGGTCCGTCGGTCGAGGCCGGTGGGGGAGGTCGTGGCACCGGGATGGGCGGCAGAATCCATGCGTCCAGTTCACCCCACCCGCGGGCGCCTGCGTAAGAAAACCCACTGATTGGTCACGGAGAGTTCACCGGGGCGGGCGATCCGCGCAGGGAGCTGTCAGGTCCGGATGGCGCAGAGATCTCTTCGTGGACCGCTCGGGGTGGCCCGGGCGGCGCGTCGGGTGCCGCCCCGCGGACGGCGGCGGGGGTCGGACCCCGGTCGGTTGTCGTAGGTTCGTGGACAATGGGGGCATGACCCAGTTCGGAGATCTCCTCGGCCCCCCGCCCACCCGTCTCACCGGCGACCCGGAGGCGGAGGACGCCATCGCCGCCGGCGAGGATCCCCGCTCGGTGGCGGCCTCACACCCCACCGCCTCGATCGCGTGGGCGGAGCTCGCCGAGCGCGCCCTCGACGGCGGTGACGTGATCAGCGCCTACGCCTTCGCCCGCACCGGATACCACCGGGGCCTGGACCAGCTGCGTCGTCACGGTTGGAAGGGCTTCGGCCCGGTGCCGTTCGACCACGAGCCCAACCGCGGCTTCCTGCGGTGCGTGGCCGCCCTGGCCCGCGCCGCGCAGTCGATCGGCGAGGAGGAGGAGTACATCCGTTGTCTGGACCTGGTCAATGAGTCGGACCCGCACGCCGCCGCGCCTCTCGGCCTGGCGTGACCGTCTGGACGCCCGCACGCAGGGCGTCTACGGCGCGCTCCCGGTTCCGCTGAGGACGCGGACCCGACGGCTGGCGTACGCCTTCCTCCCGATCCTGCAGTGCGGCCTCGCCGCGGGGATCGCCTGGTTCCTCGCGCACGACATACTCGGCCATCCCGCGCCGTTCTTCGCGCCCATCGCCGCCGCGCTGGCACTGGGCACGGGCATGGGGCGACGGATCCGCCGTGGCATCGAGCTGGTGATCGGCGTCGTCGTTGGCGTGGGTCTGGGAGACCTGCTGATCGCACAGATCGGCTCCGGCCCGTGGCAGATCGCCGCGGTGGTGGTACTGGCGATGTCCGCCGCGGTCTTCCTCGACCGCGGGGCGCTCGTGGGGACGCAGGCCGCGTCGTCGGCGATCCTCGTGGCCACGCTCCTGCCCCCGGGCAGCGCGGGTGGCTACGAGCGGATGGTCGACGCGGCAGTCGGCGGGGTGGTGGCACTGGTGGCCATGGCGCTGATGCCGGTACATCCGCTGCGCCGCGCGCGCCGCGAGGCGGCCTCGCTGTTGGGCGTGGCCTCGTCGGTGCTGGCGGAGGTCGCCGAGGGGCTGGAACACAGGGACTCGGACCTCATCCGCTCCGCTCTGCAGGAGGCCCGCGACACCCAGCCGGCGGTCGACGAGATCGCCGAGCAGCTCGCGGGTGCCCGTGAGCTGGTCCGGATCTCGCCGTTCTACCGTCGGCGCCGTCCGGAGGAGATCGTGCTGACGAGCGTGCTCAACCCGCTGGACAACGGCATCCGCAACATCCGCGTCCTGGCCCGGCGAGCGATCGTGGCGGTCGACGACCAGGTGGACGTCCCGCCGGCCCTGAGCTCGCTGATCGCGGGGCTGGGCGAGGCGCTGGAACTGCTCACCCGACGCGTCGCGGCGGATCCCGACGCGCCCACCGACGCCGAGGTCCACCGGACTCTCCGCGGGGTGGCGGCACGGGCCAAGCGTGAGCTGGTTCCGGGCTCCGGCCTGACGGAGACCGTGATGCTGGCCCAGATCCGCTCGATCCTCGTGGACATGATGCAGGTGGCGGGGCTGAGCAAGATCTCGGCGCTGGCCACGCTGCCACCCACGGTGCGCACGCCCGCCGTGGAGCCGGAGCTGCTGGAGGAGTGGCCCGAGTCCCCGGACCGGCCGGCTAACGTCGTGCCGCCGCTCAGGGCGACACGAGCCTCCATGGCTCGGTATGGCGATAGAAAGAGGTCCTCTTGACCGCCCGCCGGCCGGTCACCCCGTCACGGGTGATCACCCCCGCCTCCGTCCCCAGTTGAACGGCGCGGGCCGGCAGCCACGAGCGTCTCAGCACCCTGCGGGGCCGCGCCGCGGTGGCGCGGACACCGGGAAGCTGCGGGGTCGGGCGGACCGTGAGGGTGTCGATCTCCCCGGAGAAGATCCGCTCGTCGTCGGCGTACGCCTCGCCCACCAGGTGGGCGCCGTCCGGTCCGGTGACGGTGGCCTCGCCCACCAGGACGGTTCCGGTCTCGTCCCGGATCAGCGGTACCTCCCTGGCCTCGCCCCGTACCCCGAGCTTGGCGGCGGCCGAACCGGTGGGCAGGTCGTAGGCGCGAGTGGCCGGGGTGGGGTCCTCGGCGACGTACGCGACCTCCATGTCCAGGTTCTCCGTCCGCAGCAGTCGCGTGAGCAGCGCGGCCAGGCCGGCGTCGGTGCCGCACACCACCACCCGGCGTCGATGTCCGATCTCGTAGAGCGCGCGGTTCACATCGTCTTTGGTGGGCACCTCGCTGCACTCCACGCGCGGGTGCTCGCCCAGGACGGTCGGTACCGGCGCCGAACCGCAACGGATGACGATCATGCATCCATCATGGACTCACCGGCGCGCGGGGTCGAACCCGGGCCACGATGACGGCAGGATGGACAGAGTGCACCGCATCGACCTCAACTGCGACCTCGGGGAGGCCCGCCGGGGCACGCCGCGGTGGTCTCGGTCGCTGGCCCCGCGATCCGGGCCGGACCCCGGTGACGCGGCGCTGCTGGACGTGGTGAGCTCCGCCAACGTCGCGTGCGGTTTCCACGCGGGCAACCGCCCCACCATGTCCGCGACCGCCGCGGCCGCCGCCGAACGGGGAGTGGCGCTGGGTGCGCACCCCTCGTACCGTGACGCGGCGAACTTCGGGCGGACCGAGATGGCGCTCTCACGCGTCGAGGTGGCGGAGCACGTGCACTTCCAGCTGGTCGAGATGGACATGGCAGCGCGTCGCCGCGGGACGCGGGTGCGGTACGTCAAGCCCCACGGCGCCCTCTACAACCGTATCGTCCACGATTCCGAGCAGGCGGCCGGTGTGGTGGACGCCGTCCTGCGCTACGCCGAGCTCGCCGGCGAGGAACCGCTGCCCATCCTGGGGTTGCCGGGGTCGGTGGTGCTCTCGCACGCCGGGTCGGTCGGGATCACCGCCGTGACCGAGGCCTTCGCAGACCGCGGATACCGCGCCGACGGGACGCTGGTGCCGCGCGGACGGCCCGGCGCGGTGCTCACCGACCCGGACGAGGTCGCCGCCCGCGTGGTGGCCATGGCGAGTGGCCGTGAGATCAGCGCCGACGACGGGACTCAGGTCGTGGTGACCGCGCAGTCGATCTGTGTGCACGGGGACACCCCCGGTGCGCTCGGCTTGGCGCGCCGCGTCCGCCACGCGCTCGAGGTGGCCGGGGTGGAGGTTGCACCGTTCGCGCAGCCGGTCGGCCAGCCGGTTCCCGGGCGACCGGGCCGGTAGGGGAAGGCCCCGGATGACGACGACGAGGATCCGCCGCTGCGGAGAGGCCGCGCTGTTACTGGACTGTGCTGATCTGGCAGAGGCCGTGGAACTGGCCGGGCTGGTGGGGCGGCTGCACCCTGAGGCCGTGGACGTGGTGGCCGGGGCCCGCACGGTGCTGGTGACCGCCCGGGACGCCTCCTCGCTGCCGGCGCTGCGCCGCGGACTCGAGCAGCTGCTCGCCCGGGATCCGCTACCCTCCCGCGCGATCAGCTACCCCGATTCGGGCAGCGGATGCGGCGGGGGAGTAGCCGATTCGGGGGACGCAGCGGGGGATGCGGCGGAGCCAGTGGGGCAGGAAGCGGCGGGGGACGCGGCGCAGGCAGTGGCGCGGGCGGCGGTCCGGGAGGTGGTTCTCGATGTCCGCTACGACGGCCCCGACCTGGCCGACGTCGCGGATCTCGTCGGGGCCTCGACCGAGGCCTTCGTTCGTCAGCACACCTCGATCACCTGGCGGGCCGCCTTCGGGGGGTTCGCGCCCGGCTTCTTCTATCTCGTCGACGAGCGGGAATTGATCGGCGGCGCTCCCGAGCCCCATGACAACGGCGGCGTAGCCGAACCACTGCCGTCCGTGCCGAGGCTCGGGTCCCCGCGTCCGCGGGTCCCGGCGGGATCGGTGGGTCTGGCCGACCGCTTCTGCGCCGTCTACCCGGGGGCATCACCCGGCGGCTGGCGACTCATCGGGTCCACCGACGCGCTGCTCTGGGATTCCGACCGACCGGACCCGGCACTACTGGCCCCCGGTGACCGCGTCCGGTTCAGGGCCGCGGGCCCGCGGGACGTCCCGCGATGAGCCTCATGATCCTCCGCGCCGGCCCGGCGGCCCTGGTGCAGGACCTGGGCAGGCCGGGGCACGCCGCGCTGGGGGTCACCGCTTCGGGCGCCGCTGATCGCGCCGCCGCCGCGCTCGCCCTGCGCTGCCTCGGGACGGACCCCGGGGCGGCGGTGCTCGAGGTGCTGCTGGGCGGGTTGGTGCTCATGACGGACTCCCCGGCCGTGATCGCGGTGACGGGGGCGCGGGGCCTCGTCGTCGTCACCACCTCCTCCGGGTCCCGACGCACCGCCGCCACGGGCGAGGTGTTGAGGCTGGACGCCGGCTCGACCCTCGAGATCGGCCGACCCGACGCCGGGGTCCGCACCTACCTGGGAGTGCGCGGCGGGATCGAGGTCCCGCCGGTGCTGGGCAGCCGCTCGCGGGACACACTCTCCGGGCTCGGGCCGCCGCCCCTCGTGGCCGGCGACGTGCTGGCGGTGGGCGACGCCGTGGTGGGCCCCTGGGCGGACCACTGGCACGCGGCGGGAGGAGATCCCCGCGGTGTCATGGGTCCGCACGGTGTCATAGGTCCGCCCGGGGGCATCGGTTCGCGGGTGGGCGCGGGACCGGGCGGCCGGGGAGGTGGGCCGGCTCCCGTCGTCCTCGACGTGATCCCCGGCCCGCGCGACGACCTGTTCCCGCCCGGGGCCTGGCGCGTCCTGGCGGAGACCGGGCACGTCAGTGGGCACGCGGACCGGGTGGGGGTGCGCATCGATCCGGGGCGGCCCGTGCCCCGGACGAGCACCCGCGAGATCCCCAGCGAGGGCATGGTGCGCGGCGCGGTGCAGGTCCCGGCCGACGGTTCACCGGTCGTGTTCGGGCCGGACCACCCCGTCACGGGCGGCTATCCGGTGATCGGGGTGTTGACCTCGCGGTCGTCGGACGCACTGTCCCAACTCCTGCCGGGAGCGCCGGTGAGCTTCCGGAGGGTGTCCGAGTGACCGACTAGGGTGTGCGAGGCGGAACCAAGTACCCTGGACCGTTGGTGTGCGCGGAAATGACTGCCTGCGGGCGGGTTTTCGTCCCTCACCGAAAGACGACTCTCTTCGAGGTGAAAGCAAACCATGCCAGCGATCGTCCTGATCGGCGCCCAGTGGGGCGACGAGGGCAAGGGGAAGGCCACCGACATCCTGGGTGGCCGCGTCGAGTACGTGGTCAAGCCCAACGGCGGGAACAACGCCGGACACACCGTGGTGGTGGGCGGAGAGAAGTACGAGCTCAAGCTCCTCCCCGCCGGCATCCTCTCGCCCACGGCCGTGCCCGTGATCGGCAACGGCGTGGTGGTCAACCTTGAAGCGCTGTTCGAGGAGATCGACGGCCTCGAGGCCCGCGGCGCCGACACCTCCCGGCTGCGCATCTCCGCCGACGCCCACCTGGTGGCCCCGTACCACCAGGCGCTGGACAAGGTGACCGAGCGGTTCCTGGGCAAGAAGGCCATCGGTACCACCGGCCGCGGCATCGGGCCCACGTACGCCGACAAGGTCTCGCGGGTGGGGATCCGCGTGCAGGACGTCTTCGACGAGTCGATCCTGCGACAGAAGATCGAGGGCGCGCTGCACCTCAAGAACCAGATCTTCGTCAAGATCTACAACCGCCGTGCGGTCGAGGTCGACGAGATGGTGGAGTACTTCCTCTCCTACGCCGACCGGCTCCGGCCCATGGTCAGCGACACCACCCTCATGCTCAACCAGGCCCTGGAGCGCGGCGAGTCCGTGCTGATGGAGGGCGGCCAGGCCACCATGCTCGACGTCGACCACGGCACCTACCCGTTCGTCACCTCGTCCAACCCCACCGCCGGCGGAGCGTGCGTGGGGTCGGGCGTCGGGCCCACCAAGATCACCCACTCGCTGGGCATCGTCAAGGCGTACACCACGCGGGTGGGCGCCGGGCCGTTCCCCACCGAGCTCTTTGACAGGTGGGGCGAATACCTGCAGGTCACCGGCGGCGAGGTGGGCGTCAACACCGGCCGAACCCGGCGCTGCGGTTGGTATGACGCCGTGATCGCCCGCTACGCCGCCCGGGTCAACGGCTTCACCGACTACTTCCTCACCAAGCTCGACGTGCTCACCGGCATCGGCGAGATCCCCATCTGCGTGGCCTACGACGTCGACGGCGTCCGGCACGACGAGATGCCCATGTCGCAGACCGACTTCCACCACGCCACGCCGATCTACGAGACCATGCCAGGCTGGGAAGAGGACATCACCGGGGCGCGCGAGTTCAGCGACCTGCCGCCGGAGGCCCGCGACTACGTGCTGCGGCTCGAGGAACTGGCCGGATGCCACATGTCGTACATCGGCGTGGGCCCGGGCCGCGACCAGAACGTGGTGCGGCGCGACATCCTGGGCTAGGTCGATCGGCAGGGCCGGCCCACGGGCGGGGCGTCGACTCGCGTGATCGGGTGTCGGTGGAGGTGGCCGGGGATATAGTCCCCTCTGCGGCGGTGTCGTGCACCGGCAGCCGGCCGCGTCCCCTCGACGATCGGATGACGCCATGCGTTCCCCCACCCGTCTCGGCGTCGCCGCCGCGGCCACCGTCCTCACCTCGGCCACTCTGTGCACAGGGGTGGGGGTGGCCGCCGCGCAGGAGCCGCTGACGTCCGTGGAGATGGCCACGGAGGCGCCCCGTCCCACGTACACCAGCAACAGCACTCTCTCCGTCACCCGCTCGGACGGTGAGCCCGTCGTCTCCTACGCCAACCGGTCCGGACGCGACCTCTTCTGCCTGACGATCCTGAGCACCGCCGACATCGTCGACGCCTACTACCACTTCCTCCGCACCGTCCCACCGAACCCGGAGGAGATCGAACTCCCCGGCGAGCTCGAGGAGGCGGTCGAGGCCGCGGTGGAGGCCGGTCGATTCGGGTACGTCTCCTTCGAGTCGGCGCCGGGATCGCGTGGCCCCGTCGACCCGGTGTTCGCAGTGCTCCCGGAGGACGCGTCCTTCGCGCTCGAGGCCGTGTCGAGCTGCACCGGGGACGGCTACGTCGAGATCGAGAAGACGACCTCGGGCGGGTACCTCGGGTCACTGGCGCCGGGGTCGTCGGACCTCGCCTCCAGCAGCGGGGAGGCCACGGGATCCCTCACGCTGGGCGCGATCGCCTCGGCCGGCGTCGGTGTCGGGGTCGGCGTGGCCACCGGGGTGATCCCGCTACCCACGTTCTGATAGCTCGGCAGTGCCGGGGTCGCCAGTCAGTGCCGGGGTCTACCGTCGGGTCAGCTCGGCAGGCCCGGGAACGGTGGGAGCTCGAAGGCGCCACCGGCCACTCCCGCGCCGATGGCGAGAGCCGCCGAGACCCCGAGCCCGGCAATGATGAGCAGCCCGGCCCCGATGATCGGGTTGTCCAGCGAACCGCCGTCTGCGGAGCCCGACGCCTGCGCGATGTAGGCGACATGTCCGTCCGACGCGGGTCCGGCGTGGGCGTGAGCAGGGGCGACGGCGACGGTGGTGGCGGCGGCCAGGGCGAGAGCGGTGGCAGCAGTGGCGGTTCGCGTGATCATGTCCCCATTATCGCGCCAGGGTGGTCCGGCATTACCTGTGGTCCTACCGGTGGGGCCCGGTCACGAGTTCCTCGACCCCCGGACCGAGAACGCAGCGCGACGGGTGTGCACCGACCCCGGAGGTACTCGTCAACATCCTGAGAATTGGTGAAGGGTTACAGGAGTTTGCTCCATTAGTGATCCATATCACTCGCATTATCGGGTGAGCGTTTCTCAATGTGGCCGAGATGCGGCCGCAGTTGCACACGAGGAGACCCACCATGCGTCTGTCCCGCAAGCTCGGTGCGTCGATGGCCACCACGGCCCTCGGCGCCGCCGCCGTCCTCGGCGCCTCCGGCGTCGCACAAGCCCAGTCCTCCCTCGGGCCGTCGGCCCCCGGCCCGATCGCCGTCACGGTCTCCGGCTCCGCCAGTGTTGTCAGCGGAACCGTCACCAACGACACTTCCTCTGTCACCACCTGCACCGTGCACGTCTCGGACGCATCCGTGGTGGCGGGGATCGAGGCCTTCCTCACGGCGGACGCAGCGCGCAACTGGGCGGATGTCACGGGTGACCCCGTGTTGGATGCCAGGCTCACGCTTGCCGGTGCGTTGGGCCAGAACACGAGCACCAGTGTGACGGTTCTCGCCGGCGAGACCAGGGCGTGGAGCCGGCCCCTCTCCGCCACGTCGGACTTCCGCGCGGGTGCGGTCGCGGACTGTGGCGGTGCCGGTTTCGGCTTCGGGTACGAGTCCGGCGGTCTGTTCGGTTCGCTGGACATGGGTTCACTCGGTAGCTGAGCCCCGGTCCCCCGCGCGGCGCCGGTACGCGCGGCGCCGGTACGCGCGGGGGAGGGAGCCCGGATGCCGTGGCCGGGGAGCCGGGGCCTGCCGAGGCGGTCAGCGCAAATGGCCGAACGCGTTGCGGACAGCCGTCACGGCCTCCTCGACGTCGAATCCCGAGCCCGCTGCGCGTTCGGCGAACTCCTCCGCGGCCCGGGCCAACACCGCGCCGGGCAGATCGGCCGCCGAGACGAACGTCCCCGAGCGGCCGCGACCCTCCAGTACCCCCGACTCCTCGAGTTCGCGGTAGACCTTGGCGGCGGTGGCGCTGGAGACGCCGACCTCCTCCGCGAGCGTGCGCACGGCAGGCAGTCGCGTGCCGGCCGTGAGCACCCCACGCCGGACGCCCTCGACGATCTGACCCTTGAGCTGGCGGAACGGCGGCTCGGCCGAGGCCGGGTCGATGGCCAGGGTCATCCCGGCCACCCGGGAGCCACCGCCCGGCGGGTGAGAAGTGGCTCCCGGCCCGCTCATGGTCAGGCCCAGACCTGCTCGACCGGGGTCACCTCATGCGGGGGCGCGGCCGGGACGGCGGGCGCCGGAGTGCGCGAGAACCGCGGCGCGGGCGCCGGCCCCATGTCCCCGCCGACCTCGACGAAGGTCTCCCTCGCTGTCATGTGGGGATGGGACAGCGCCTCGGTGTAGGAAAGCACCGGGGTGGTGCAGGCGTCGGTGCCGTAGAAGAGCTCGGCCCACTCGTCGCGGGGCTTCTCGGCGAACTTCCCGGCGATGATCTCGCGCAGCTCGTCCCAGCGGTCCATGTCGAACTGTCCGGGCATGTCCTCGCCGTCGATGCCCATCAGTCGCGCGAACTCCGCGTAGAACTGCGGCTCGAGGCAGCCGACGGCCATGAACCTGCCGTCCGAGCAGGTGTAGACGTCGTAGAACGGGAACCCGGTGTCGAGCATGTTGGTCCCGGCGACGTCCGACCACTGGTCGCGGGCGCGCATCGCCCACTGGAACTGGCCCAGCACCGAGGCGCCGTCGGTCATGGCGGCATCGATGACCTGGCCCTTGCCCGAGGTGGAGCGCTCGATGATCGCGGCGAGGATGCCCTGGATGAGGAACATCGACCCGCCGCCGAAGTCGCCGACAAGGTTGAGCGGCGGCACGGGACGCTCGCCCTTGCGGGCGGTGGCGTTGAGATGACCGGTCAGCGAGATGTAGTTGAGGTCGTGGCCGGCGGTGTGCGCGAGCGGGCCGTGCTGGCCCCAGCCGGTCATGCGTGCGTACACGAGCCGCGGGTTGGACTCGAGGCACTCGTCGGGTCCGAGGCCCATGCGCTCGGTGACCCCGGGACGGAAGCCCTCGACCAGCACGTCGGCCTTGGCGATCAGACCCCGCACCTGCGCCAGGCCCTCGTCACTCTTGAGGTTGGCCTCCACCACGGTCCGGCCGCGACGGGTGATGTGCGCCCAGCCGCCGACCTGGGTGGCGAGCTCCCCGGGGCGCATGACGGTCACGACGTCGGCGCCCAGGTCGGCGAGCATCATGCACGCGTGGGGGCCGGGGCCGATGCCGTTGAGTTCGACGACGCGGATGCCGGCCAGGGGGCCGGGGGAGGCAGTGGTCACAGGTGTGCCCTTTCGTGTGGCGTTGCACACACGTTATCGCCTGCCGGTCCGCGGGAGCGGGGGAGCACGCGATAGGGGCCGGCGACGGAGGTCTACTAGCGTGGGCGCCATGACCGCAGCGCACGATCCCCTCGCCCCGCCAGTCGTCGACCGCTTCGGAACGCCGGGCACCCCGGACGCGACCCGCGTGATGCTGCTGGGCTCCGGCGAGCTGGGCAAGGAGGTCACGATCGCGCTGCAACGCCTGGGGGTCGAGGTGATCGCCGTGGACCGTTACGACGGCGCGCCCGCCCACCAGGTCGCCCACCGCGGTCACACGATCGACATGACCGACGCCGACGAGGTGCGCCGGGTGGTGGAACTCGAGAAGCCGCAGGTGATCCTGCCGGAGATCGAGGCCATCGCCACGGCAGCGCTGGCGGAGATCGAGCAGGACGGCCTGGCCCGGGTCGTGCCCACCGCCCGCGCCGTGCAGCTGACCATGGACCGTGAGGGCATCCGGCGGCTGGCGGCCGAGGAGCTGGGTCTGCCCACGAGCCGCTACGCGTTCGCCTCGTCGCTCGAGGAGCTGCAGGAGGCGTGCGCGCAGATCGGGTTCCCGTGCCTGGTCAAGCCCACGATGTCGTCGTCGGGAAAGGGACAGTCCTCCCTCCACGGCCCCGAGGGCGTGGAGAAGGCGTGGACCTACGCCCAGTCCGGTGCGCGCGTGGCGGGGGCGCGGGTGATCGTGGAGTCGTTCGTGGACTTCGAATACGAGATCACCCTGCTCACCGTCCGCAGCGTGGACCCGCAGACGGGGGAGATCCGGACCGACTTCTGCGAGCCGATCGGCCACCGCCAGGAGCGCGGCGACTACGTCGAATCGTGGCAGCCGCAGGCCATGACGCAGGACGCCTACGACTCGGCGCGCTCGGTCGCGGCGCGCGTGACCGGTGCGCTCGGCGGGGTCGGGGTGTTCGGGGTGGAGTTGTTCGTGCAGGGCGTCGACGTCTACTTCTCCGAGGTCAGCCCGCGGCCGCACGACACCGGTCTGGTGACGCTGCGCAGCCAGGTGCTCAGTGAGTTCGACATGCACGCGCGGGCCGTCCTGGGCCTGCCGGTCGTCACCACCATGTCCAGCCCGGGGGCGTCGGCGGTCATCTACGGCGGGTCCGGTATCGGCGGCGTCGGCGAGGACGGCTCCGCGCGCGGGACGACCGAGGGCGTCGGGTTCGAGGGTGTGGCCCGCGCGCTCGCGGTGCCGGAGTCGGATCTGCGACTGTTCGGCAAGCCCTCGGCCAGCGAGTTCCGCCGTATGGGCGTGGCCGTGGCCACCGCCGAGGACGTGGAGACCGCGCGGGGGCGGGCCCGCGAGGCCGCCTCGCGTGTGACGGTGGTGGGGTAGCCGTGTGCCGCACCGCCATCGGGTCCGGAATCTTCGCTATATGACGACGACGAGAGCCGTATGACGACGACGAATTCGGTCGCCGGCGAGGCCCGCGGCCTCCCGAAGGAACCGACCAGCCCCTGGATCCTGATCCTGGTCGTGGCCACCGTTGTGGTCTGGCTGGCGGTGCTGGTCTGGCAGGTGATGGTCCTGCCGGAGCGGGTGCCCACGCACTTCGGCGCGGGAGGCGAACCGGACGGGTGGTCCAGCAAGGGTGGCGCTCTGGCGTTCTCGTCGCTGCTGCCGCTCACGGTGTTCGCGTTGATCCCGCTCACGTCCCAGCTCGTTCTCCGGGCGCCTGAGTTCATCAACGGACCCAACAAGGAGTGGTGGACGGCGACCGCGCCGAGGCTGCGCAGGTTCGAGCGACTGGTGCGTGAGGATCTGTGGCTGATCGTCGTGGTCACCCTGGCCCTGCTGGTCGCGATGCAGGTGGGGATCGTGATCGCCGCCGAAGCGCCGGGACAGCGGTTGCCGGATGGGCTGTTGTTCGGCGGGATGGCGCTCTTCGGGGTGGGACTCGTCGCGGTGCTGCTCCGGATGTATGTGGGGGGCCGGTACGCCGAGCAGCCCGACCTGCTCTGAGCACCGATCTGCACTGAGCTACGACCTGCTCCGGGCTCGGACCTGCTCCGGGTTCGGAGAGAAAGGGAACCTGTCGTGACGTCCGCGACCGTTGAACCCGCTCCCGTGCGGCACCTCGGCCCGTTGGCCTGGCTCGTGGCCAGGGCCTACACCCGTAGTCGTCCCGCGGCGGCACTCGCCTGGGCCGCGGCGCTGGCGACCATCGCGCCGTACGTGCTGCGCCGGGCCGTCTACGAGTCCGCAGACCGGGACGGGATGGTGATCTTCTGCCGGTACCGGCCGGTCGTGGACGTGGTGGTGGCGACGGCGCTCGGGCTGGCGTTCTTCGGTCTCGGGTTCGGGGCATTCGTGGCGGAGGTCGAGCACCGTGTGCTGGTGGTAGCGGTGCTCGGCGCGGTCCTCGGACTGATCGGGATCGGGGCGCTCCTGATGTCCGGCGGGGTGGCCCCGGCGGATGCGGTGGGACCCGACACCCCGGAGGGTCGCCGGTGGGCGATCATGGCCTTGGCGCAGCGCCCCGGGACGCGGTACTCGGCACTGCTCCTGACCCGCCGGCTGATCGCGTCACTGCCCGCCGGGGACGTGGTGGTGGCGGTAGCGGCCGACGAGTCCCTGGCCGGGGCCTATGCCAGGTTCGGCTTCACGCGCACGGCCGGCAGACGGGTCCACCGCGTCCTGGACTGAGCCTGTGGATGGTCGTCCGAACCATCCACCGACCCCTCTCGCGGGCCCGATCCGGCCCGGTGGCAGGCCTAGCGTGGATTCCCGAGCGGTCCGGACTCGCGGGCCAGGAGGGGGCGGGGCTGATGGCGGGATCGGAACCGGGGCGGATCCCGGGAGCGGGGCCTGTCGCCGCGGCGCTGGTGGCGTTCGAGCGGGTCGCGGTGGTGGCCGAGGCGACCCGGGTCCGTGAGGCCGGGATCCGCGCGGCCGAACAGGCGGGCACTCTGGCCGCGGTGCTCGAGCAGGCGGTTGCCGCGGCGGGCGGGACAGGGGCCGGGCCACCCGGTGGGGTGCTCAGCGGGGCGGCCCTGGCGGAGTGCGCGGCGTTGCTGGCGCGCAGGGCGCGCGACGGGGTCGAGGAGACAGAGCAGATCGCCGGGTGCATGGAGAGCGCGGCCGAGCTGCTGGTCGGGGTCGACGAGGAGGTGGCCCGGGGTGTCGCCGGCGCAGGGGGCTGAGGCGCTGGTCGTGGCCCTCGACCACGCCGAGGCCCGGGCCGCGGCGGTGGGGCGGGGGATCGCGGACACGGCAGCGGACCTGGACTCGGTGGGCCGCAGGCTCGGAGGGGGCGCGGGTTCCCCACGGGACGCGCATGAGGGGGCCGGCGGCTGGTCCGGCCACGCGGGGGCGCGGGCCCGCGGACGCGTGGGGGACGCCGCCGCCGAGGCCAGGATGGTCTCCGGCGCCTGCCTCTACCTGGCGGACGTCCTGCGCGTGGAGGGCTCGAGGCTTTCGAGGGCCCTGATCAGCTGGGCGGACGACGAGCGGGTGCGCGCTGGCGGGGGCGACGTCACGGAGGTCCACGATGCCGATCTGGCCCTGGCCGCCCGACTGCGCGAAGCGGCCGACGCCCTCGCCGGCTACTCGGACGCCGCGACCGTGACCTGCCTCGACCTGTCCGGGACCACCGGCGACGACCCCCGCGCCGTGGCCGGGCTGTGGCACTCGCTCGGTCCGGCGGAGAGGGAACGACTCGCCCGCGACCACCCGGAGCTGGGCTCGGTGGCCGGGTTGTCCTCCGCCACGCGGGACGCGATCAACCGGACGCGACTGCGCAGGCTCATGGAGTCGGGGACGACCCCCGGGCTCGTCGCACTGGGCGATCACCTCGCCGAGGACCCCGATCGGCACCTGCTGGCACTGCACCCGGACGGTCGCGCCGTGGTGGCGAGCGGGGATCCCGACGGCGCTGACGGCGTGGTCACGCTGATCCCCGGCACGGGCTCGTCGGTCGAGTCGATCGATCGCACCGCCGAGCGTGCGCGGGCGGTGTGCGACGCGGGTGCGGACCCGGCCACCGGGTCGTGCGTCTCCGTGTCGTGGCAGGGCTACGACGCCCCGGACGACGTCACCGCGGCCGGGTTCTCGGCGGAGCCCGCGCGTGCGCACGCCCGGGACCTGCGGACCTTCGCGGCGGGCCTGGACGCCGTCGAGAGCATGGACGGCGTGGACTCCCCGCACACCGCGGTGGGCTACAGCTACGGCTCGGCGGTCCTGGGCGCGGCGGCGGCGGACCCGCGCGGACTGGCCGCGGACCGGATGATCCACGTGGGCAGTCCCGGCGCGACCGTCGACTCGGTGGCGGACCAGTGGGTCGACGAGGGCGGGACCGCACGACCGGCCGGGGAGCAGGAAATCGTGGGCGTGGCCTCGCGGTGGGATCCGGTGCCGTGGTGGTCGTCCACCGGGGTGCTGGGTGCGCGGCCGGGGACGGAGGAGTTCGGGGGGCTCAGGGTGGACGTGACCGAGCCGGGATCCGGACCCGCGTCGACCCGGGGCGCGCACTCGGCCTACTTCGACCGCGGGACCGTGTCGCTGGCGGAGATCGGCAGGCTCGTGGCGGGCCGCGACTAGCGCCCGACTCCTCCGACACGCAGAGTCATGCCTATGGGGTGTCGGGAGAGTCCCGCTGGCCGAGCTGGGACTCCAGGGCCGCAGCGAGCATCTCCTCCCGCCCTCCGAGCTTGGTGCGCTCGCGGCCCGCCTCCTGCCCCAGGGCGCGCTCGCGGGAGTCGATCGCCGCCCACCCGCCGCCGTCGATCACGGACACTCCGCGCTCGGCGAGCAGGTCGCGGACGGCCTGCGGGTCGGTGTCGGTGGGGTCGACGAGGGTGCCGGCCTCGATGTCGTCGGTGAGGGCGTGCACCGTGTCCACCGCGCAGTGTCGGTTGGTGCCGATCACGCCGGTGGGCCCGCGCTTGACCCACCCGGCGACGAACAGCCCCTGCACGGGCTCCCCACCGGGTTCGGTGAGCACCCGGCCGCCGTCGTTGGGGATGGTGGCGGTCCGGTCGTCGAAGGGCACACCCTCCAGGGCGTCGGAGCGGTAGCCGACAGCGCGGTAGACGGCGTCGACGGCGAGCTCCTCGAACTCGCCGGTGGCTCGCACCCGAGTCCCTTCCGGCTCGGTGCGCTCCAGCCGGAGGCCGGTCACGGACCCGTCGGGGCCCAGGATCTCCACGGGACTGCGGTGGAAGCGGAAACGCACCACCCGCCCGCCGGCGGCGATCGCGGCCGCCTCGGCCGCGTCGGCGGACTCGTGACCCGCCTCCGCCTGCGCGGACGCCCACTTGGCCAGCTGATCGCAGACCTGCCCGGCCCGGCGATCGTGTTCCAGGTGGTCGCGCGCCTCGTCGTCGTACTCCAGGTCGGCCGGATCCACCACGATGGTGACACCCTCCACCTTGTCCATCTCCCGCAGCTCTAGAGGGGTGAACTTGGCGTAGGCCGGGCCGCGGCGGCCGGTTACGGTGACGACGCGGGTGGCGCTGGTGCCGAAGCCCTCGCGGACGTGCTCGGGGATGTCGGTGGCCTCGAGCTGCTCGGACGTGCGCACCAGCATCCGCGCGATGTCGAGCGCGACGTTGCCCACGCCCACCACGGCGGCGCGCTCGGCGGTCAGGGCCCAGGTGCGGTCGGCGTCCGGGTGGCCGTCGTACCAGGTGACGAACTGCGTGGCCCCGTAGGAGCCCTCGAGGTGTTCGCCGGGGATGCCCAGTTCGCGGTCGGCGAGGGCGCCGGTGGCCAGGATGACGGCGTGGTAGAGCCGGGGGACGTCGTCCAGGGTGAGGTCACGGCCGAACTCGACGTTGCCGAGGAAGCGGATCCGCGGGTCGGTGACGATCGACTCCAGCGTGCGGGCGATGCCCTTGATGCGAGGGTGGTCCGGGGCGACTCCGTGGCGCAGGAGGCCGTAGGGCACGGGCAGCTTGTCGATGCAGTCCACAACTAGGTCTCTGCCGTGCTGGTCAGCCCACGCCAGGAGGGCCTCGCAGGCGTAGACCCCCGCCGGCCCGGAACCGACGACGGCCACTCGGACGGGGGCGGCGGAGGGGGTGGGGGACATGGCCCGATCATGGCACGGGGGCGCGCCCGGCGGACCTCGACCGGGCGGACTGGTGGACGGGGGAGCATAATCAGGGCCCATGAGCGATTACGCCGGGGACCTCGCGCCGCGACAGGCGTGGGATCTGCTCGCCTCCGACCCCTCCGCCGTCCTGGTGGACGTGCGCACGAGCGCCGAGTGGCAGTGGGTCGGCGGCGCCGACCTGTCGGAGCTGGGCAGGCGTGCGGTGGGAATCGAGTGGATGACCTCGGCGGGCGAGCCCAACCACCGCTTCCTGGAGCAGCTCCGCCAGGCGGGCGTGGACGCCGACACACCGGTGCTGTTCCTGTGCCGCAGCGGGCACCGGTCGGCCGCCGCCGCGAGCGCTGCCACCGCCGCCGGCCTGGGCCCCGCCTACAACGTGGCCGAGGGGTTCGAGGGAGACCCGGACGCGGCGGGCCACCGCGGTTCGGTCAACGGGTGGAAGATCGCCGGTCTGCCCTGGCGACAGTCCTGATCCGGCCCGGCCCGCCACCGCACCACCGACGACACCCAGAAAGCAGCGGATGAGAAACAACGAGCTCCCCGACGGACTCCACCCCGACACCGTGGGGGTACGGGCCGGGCAGATGCGCACCGGTTTCGAGGAGACCGCCGAGCCGATGTTCCTCAACTCCGGCTACGTCTACGAGTCCGCGGAGGCGGCCGAGGCATCGTTCAACGGGGACCTCCAGCGGTTCGTGTACTCCCGATACGGGAACCCGACCGTGGCGATGTTCCAGGAGCGGCTGCGGCAGATCGAGGGCGCCGAGGCGTGCTTCGCCACCAGCTCCGGCATGTCGGCGGTCTTCGTCTCGCTGGCCGCGCTGCTGGGCAACGGCTCCCGGCTGGTGGCCTCCCGCGCGCTGTTCGGCTCGTGTTTCGTGATCTGCAACGAGATCCTTCCGCGCTGGGGCGTGGAGACGGTGTTCGTGGACGGCTCCGACCTGGACCAGTGGCGAGAGGCGCTCAGCGAGCCGACCGACGCGGTGTTCTTCGAGACCCCCTCCAACCCCATGCAGGAGCTGGTGGACGTGCGCGCGGTCTGCGAGCTGGCGCACGCGGCCGGCGCGCAGGTGGTGGTGGACAACGTCTTCGCCACCGTCCTGCACCAGAAGCCGCTCGAGCTGGGCGCGGACATCGTGGTCTACTCCACCACCAAGCACATCGACGGCCAGGGCCGCGTCCTGGGCGGGGCCGTGCTGGGGCCGGAGGAGTACATCTCCGGACCCGTGCAGAACCTGATGCGTCATGCGGGGTTCGGTATGAGCGCCTTCAATGCCTGGGTGTTGCTCAAGGGCCTGGAGACCATGAGCCTGCGTGTCGAGCGGATGTCCGCCAACGCGCTCGAGGTGGCTCAGTTCCTCGAGTCGCACGACGCGGTGGACTGGGTGCGGTACTCGATGCTGCCCTCGCACCCGCAGTACGACCTGGCCACCGAGCAGATGTCGGGCGGCGGGTCGGTCGTGACGTTCGGTCTGAAGTTCGACGACGACGAGGTGGACCGCGGCAAGCAGCGTTGCTTCTCACTCCTCAACGCGCTGAGGGTCATCGACATCTCCAACAATCTCGGTGACGCCAAGTCCCTGGTGACCCATCCGGCCACCACCACGCATGCGTCCATGGAGCCGGAGGCGCGGGCCGCGGTGGGCATCACCGACAACGTGGTCCGCCTCTCGGTGGGGCTGGAATTCGCCGGAGACCTCATCGAGGACTTGCGTAGGGGTCTAAACTAAGTTTTATGCGGTCACATGGCGGCGCGTCCCGGACGAGGGTGGCGGTGCTGCCCGCCGCGCACCCGGCCGTCCGCCGGATCACGGGGCTGGCGTCGTCGGGCCACCTGGAGATGGTCCCGATGCGACCGGGCGTGGTCAACGGAGAATCCCACCCGGGCACCTACGTGAAGGATGACGGCCCGGCCCCCGACCGCGACCTCGATCACGTGGACGTGGCGCACGTGCACTTCGGGTACGACTACCTGGATCCGGAGAGTGCCCGGGACGTCATCGAGCACCTGTCCCATGCCGGGGTGCCGATGGTGCTGACCGTGCACGACATCGTCTACCCCTCCCACGAGGACTCGGAACCGCACCGGGGGTACACCGGGACTCTGGTCGGCGCGGCGGCACAGGTGCTCACGCTCACCGAGGTCGCGGCGCGGGAACTGTGGGTGAGGTGGGGCGTGGAGGCGATGGTGGTGCCGCATCCCCGGTTGCTCGACGAGGCCGAGATCTCCTCGGCCATCCGCGCGTCCAAGCACCTCCGGGCGCCAGGGGACACCGTCGTGGGTGTGCTGTTGGAACGGATGGGTGAGAACATCGAGGGGCCCGAGCTCCTGGACCTGTTGGCGCCCGTGGCGACCGGCCGCCGGAACGCGCATCTGCGGATCGTGGTGGAAGCGCAGGCGTGGCGTGACGCGTGCGGTGAGGACCGGGAGAGCGGCGGGCACCACCTGGTGGCCGAGCTCGCGGCGGAGGGCGGGTGGGCGTCGGTGCGGTTGATCCGCTACGAGGCCCGCGACCTGGGGCCCGTGCTCGCCGAGTTCGCCGCCCTGGACGTGTGTGTGCTGCCGTATCGTTTCGCCACGCATTCCACCTGGCTGGAGCTGTGCCGGGACCTCGGGGTGACGCCCGTGCTGCCGGCCGTGGGCTTCCTCCGCGAGCAGTGGTTCGACCGCTGTGACCCGGACGAGCACTCGGGCGAGGTGTACGACCCCCGCGACCCCGGCACGTTGACCTGGGCGGTGCGCACGGCCATCGACGAACCCAGGTCGCCGCCGCCGCGCGTCGAGGGCGCGGATCCGGGGAAGGTCATGGCCGCGCACGAGCAGGCGTACCGGATGGCCGCGCGTCGGCGAGAGGCCCGGTCAGGTTAGGGCGGTCAGGATGGGGCCCTGTCAGGTCAGGGCCCCGTCAGGTTCCGGCGTCCGCGCGGGTGATCTCGATGGGCCAGGCGAGCATCAGCACCGAGTCGGGCGCAGGGGACGCCGAGTCCATGCTCAGCTCCAGGCACACGGTGACGGGTGCTCCCGGCGTGGTGCGGGTCGCGGCCGGCAACACCAGGGGCTCGTCGACGGTGACGGCGTCCACCGGCTCCGGAAGTGTCGCGTCACCGGCCAGGACGCTGGGCGTGCCGCTGCTGAACGTGGGCGCGGCGCAGGCGCCACCGCTGGTGGTGACGGCCCGGATCCGGACGTCGGCGGCGGTCGTGGGGTCACCCTCCACCAGCGCGCCCCTGCCGATCGACACGTGGGCCTCCGAGCGGGAGTCGACGCTCGTCCGCAGGGTCAGGGGCTGGTACGCGGAACGGTTGCGGAGCGCGGCGGTGTCCACGCGGACGGGGAAGTGCCCGCCGTAGGTGGAGATGGGTGCGGTCCAGGTGGTGCCGAAGTCGGTGGAGGCCTGCACTGACCAGGAGGAGCTGCGTAGCGCCGACTCGCGGGCATCGTCCCCTCGGTCCTGCAGGATCACCGTGGCGCCGAGCGCACAGGCGGAAGCGGAACCGAGGGCGACCAGCGCGGTGGCCGCGTGTCGAATCCGCATAGCTCCTCCGAAAGCCACTACTCGGCGATCGGTCCGGAGGAGGGGGCTCCGGCACGGGCTGGCCCGCCATGATCGCCGCTTCATCCAGAGTATGGTCGCCGGTGGCCGAATCGTTACATTCCTTGCGGCGAGTGGCGGATCTCACGTTTCGTTTCGGCGTGTCGGATCGGGTGTCAACGGATGTAGACGATCGTCCCGGTCTCCCGGTTGACGGCGGCCCAGCGCCACCGCTTCGCTTGCCGTCCGTGGCGGAGTCGTCGCCACAAACACTTCGACTCACCTGAAGGTGGTACCTGGCGAGAAGTACGGAGATGTCCACGGGTTCTCAGTGGTCCGGGCGTGAAGTGCGAGGTCGCTAGGCTGAGACCCCACGGCTGTCAAGTCCGGAACTCTCTGGCGATGGCGCTGGCATACTCGGTTGCAGTGCCCCGACCACCGCGTCGGTGAAGTCACTCACACAACCCACGAGGAGTCGTCGATGCCCCCCACCTCCGCACTGAAGCTCGGCTACAAGGCCTCGGCCGAGCAGTTCGGCCCGCGCGACCTGGTCGAGTACGCGGTCCTGGCGGAGCAGGCGGGCATGGATTCGGCCACGGTCTCGGACCATTTCCAGCCGTGGCGCCACGACGGCGGACACGCCCCGTTCTCCCTGGCGTGGATGACAGCGGTCGGGGAGCGCACCGAGAGCCTGCAGTTGGGCACCTCCGTGCTCACGCCCACGTTCCGCTACAACCCGGCGGTGCTGGCACAGGCCTTCGCCACCATGGCGTGCCTCTACCCGGGTCGCATCTTCCTGGGCGTGGGCACCGGCGAGGCGCTCAACGAGATCGCCACCGGCCATCAGGGCGAGTGGCCCGAGTTCAAGGAGCGGTTCGCCCGCCTGCGCGAGTCGGTCCGCCTCATGCGCGAGCTGTGGACCGGCGAGACCACCAATTTCGACGGCGATTTCTACACCACCAAGGACGCGTTCCTCTACGACGTGCCCGAGGGTGGGGTGCCGGTCTACATCGCCGCCGGTGGACCCGTGGTGGCCAAGTACGCGGGCCGGGTGGGTGACGGTTTCATCTGCACCTCGGGCAAGGGTATGGAGCTCTACACCGACAAGCTCCTGCCGGCGGTGGAGGAGGGCGCCGGGATCAACGACCGCGACTCCTCCCGGATCGACCGGATGATCGAGATCAAGATCAGCTACGACCCCGACCCGGCCGCTGCGCTGGAGAACTGCCGCTTCTGGGCGCCGCTCTCGTTGACGCCCGAGCAGAAGCACTCGGTGGACTCGCCGCGGGAGATGGAGCGCCTGGCCGACGAGTTGCCCATCGAGCAGGTCGCCAAGCGCTGGATCGTCGCCTCGGACCCCGACGACGCGGTGGCGCAGGTCAAGCAGTACGTCGATGCCGGACTGAACCACCTGGTGTTCCACGCGCCGGGCCACGACCAGAAGCGGTTCCTGGACCTGTTCAAGACCGACCTCGAGCCGCGGTTGCGTGACCTGGCGTGAGCGGCGCGAGCACCGTCCCGGGCCCGGACAAGGCTGACCTCTCCGGCCTCGAGGGCCTCCTCGACGTGGCCGAATCGGTGCGAGTCCTGCGCTATCCGCACGAGACGGAAGCCGATGAGGAGGGTCAGACCACTCAGTGGCACTGCGACATCGTCGTCGTCGACAACGTCCCCGCGCCCGGGTTCACCACCTACGCCACCGTCGGCGCCCGGGAGCTTCCCACCAACGTCACCACTCCCGACGGTCGGCAGATCCGCAGTGAGTTCGTCACCGTCGGCCGCACCGGACACCGCGCCATGGCCGACGTCCTGGACGCGTGCGCGCTGGCCGTCGCCACCGGGTCCATCCACGTCGCACCGGGCGCGGTGATCCCGGGCGCGGTGGGGCTCGTCGACTCCGGCCGGCGCTGCGAGCACCTGGTCCTGACCCCGCCGTTCCTGTGGCCCGACCTCCAGGTGGTCGACGAGACCGGCGGCCCGGACGGCACCGGACCACTGCTCACCCGGCTGCAGGCCGTGCCGATCACCTCCGCCGAGATGTCGGCCGTCGCGCGCGACGGCGCCGACGCGCTGTTCGCGCTCCTCGATTCCGCCGACGCCGATGTGACCAACCCGGACCGGCCGAGCGTGGTGTGAGGCGTGGCATCTCCCCGCCAGACCGCCGGTAGGGCCGTGCGGGTGCTCGACACGGCCGCCGGCCGTATGGTCGCCGAGGCCACCCCGCGTGGCCTGGCGCGCCTGGACCAGGTGGGGCCGGATCAGGACGTCGCATCGTGGTTCGCTGTGGACTCATCGGGCGACGACGACGAGGTACGCGGTTCCGAGCCCGGCGCGGCCGCTGAGTACCTCGACCGGGTGGCGGAGCAGCTCGAGGCATACTGCGCCGGCCGCCTGCGGCAGTTCGACATCCCGGTGGACTGGGCCGCCGCCGGCGTGCACGACGAGTTCTCCCGCGAGGCCTACCGCGAGATCCAGCACATCCCGTACGGCGAGACCTCGACCTACGGGCAGATCAGCGTGGACGCGGGCCGGCCGCGCAACGCCCGGCGGGTGGGGCGGTTGTGCACCCTCGTGCCGGTGCCGTTCGTGATCCCGGTGCACCGGGTGATCCGCGCCGACGGCGGGATGGGCAACTGTCCCGAGTACCGCCTCCGACTCCTCGAGCACGAGCGGCGCAACCTCGCGGCCGCGGCGCCGGTGCCGTTCCGCAGCACCGGGAGCTGGAGCGCTGGAATTTAGGAGTCGGGTCATCCGAACAGCGGTGGGCACCGAACCACCCCGTGGTTAGTCTGGCGGCAGTCCGACCGCCGACCACGAACCCGGGGAGATCCCATGACTGTCGGAGATGTCACCACCGAAGGGCCACAACCTGTTCCGGGGCACAGCGCCGGGGCCGCGGTCGAGAAGTTCCTGCGCGTCCGCCGGCTCACCGACCTACTGGCCTCCCGCCTGAGCGCCGAGGACCAGATCCCGCAGTCGATGACCGCCGCCAGTCCCGCGGCCTGGCACCGGGCGCACACGACGTGGTTCTTCGAGGAGTTCGTGCTGGGTCGGCTGCCGGGTTATTCCTCGCCCGAGCCGGTCTTCCGCTTCCTGTTCAACTCCTATTACGAGGCCGTCGGTCCGCGGCAACCCCGGCCCCAGCGCGGGCTCATCACCCGCCCGTCGGTGGCGGAGATCGGTGACTTCCGGGCACGCGTCGACGACGCGGTGGTGGCCGCGCTCGAGGCGGGCCGGGTCGACGACCGGGGGCTGGAGTTGCTCGAGCTGGGCTGCCACCACGAGCAGCAGCATCAGGAGCTGATGCTCATGGACGCCAAACACCTCTTCTCACACAATCCGACCGACCCCGTCTACGTGCACCGGTCCGCGGACCCGGTCGCCGCGACGCCGGGGGAGACGGAGTGGCTCGACGTCGTCGAGGGGGTCGCCCGGGTGGGCGCCCCGGACCCGGCCGACCGCTCCGGGTCCTCCCACGAGGACCTGCCCTCCGGCGGTTTCTCCTACGACAACGAGCGGCCGCGTCACCGGGTGTGGCTCCCCGGCGGCCAGGTGGCGACCCGCCAGGTCACGGTGGCCGACTGGAAGGAGTTCATGGCCGACGGAGGCTACGCCCGCCCTGAACTGTGGCTCTCCGACGGGTGGGCCGCCGTGCAGGACGAGGGTTGGGACGCGCCCGGGTACTGGAGGAGCGAGGACGGTGCCGCCGGGAGCGCCTCCGCGGGCACCGCCGGGGCGCCTGCCGCCGACGGCGAATGGACCACCTTCACCCTCTCGGGTCGCCGTCCGATCGTGGACGCCGAACCCGTGTGCCATGTGTCATTCTACGAGGCCGACGCGTACGCCCGGTGGATTGGGGCCCGCCTGCCCACCGAGTTCGAGTGGGAGGTCGCCACCGCCGGCTGGGGGATCCGCGACGAGCTCGATCCTGACCGCTGTCACCCGCGACCCGTCACGGAGCGGACCATCGGCGGCGTCTGGGAATGGACCTCCAGCGCGTACCTGCCCTACCCGGGGTTCGTCACCGAGGAGGGCGCCGCCGGCGAGTACAACGGCAAGTTCATGTCCGACCAGCACGTCCTGCGCGGCGGCAGCGCCCTCACCCCGGCCGGCCACACGCGGCCCACCTACCGGAACTTCTTCCCCGCCTCATCCCGGTGGGCGGCGACGGGACTGAGGCTCGCCCGATGACCGACACCGAGAACCCGACGACGACCACGACGACGACGAAGGCCACCGATCCCGACACCGCCGCACTGGAATCGGACCTGCGCGAGGGCTTCTTCTCCGACCCGCCCACCCTGCCGCCGCGCTGGTTCTACGACGAGAAGGGCAGCCTGCTGTTCGACCAGATCACCCGGGTGGCGGAGTACTACCCCACGCGGGCCGAGGCCGAGATCCTGCGGGCCCGCGCCGGTGACATCGTGGGCGCGGTCTCGACGGTGGTCGAGCTCGGGGCCGGGACCTGTGAGAAGACCCGGGTGCTGCTCGACGTGCTGGCGGCCGGGCGCGCGGATGCGGGATTCGTGCCCCTGGACATCAGCACCGAGATGCTCTTCGAGACCGCCCGCGCGCTCGAGCAGGAGTATCCGGGCCTGCGGATCGACCCGCTCATCGGTGACATCACCGCACTCGACGGGCCGCTGCCGGGTGAGCCGGGTGGACGGCTGGTGTTGTTCCTCGGCGGGACCGTCGGCAACTTCAGTGAGTCACAGCGCGCCGGGTTCTTCCGGATGCTGCGCGGGATCATGTCCCCGGGGGACCGGCTGGCCGTGGGATTCGACCTGGTCAAGAGTCCGGACCGACTGGTCGCGGCCTATGACGACGCCGCCGGGGTCACCGCCGAGTTCAACCTCAACATGCTCGACGTGATCGCTCGAACCGTCGAGTGCACGGGCCTCGACCGCCGCGACTTCCGGCACGAGGCCGTGTGGAACGGCGGGGAGAGCCGGATCGAGATGTGGTTGCGCGTGGTGCGCGACGTGCGGATCGACTTCCCGACGCTCGGGCGGGGCCGCACGCTGGCCGCCGGTGAGGGGATCCGCACCGAGATCGCCCGGAAGTTCGAGCCACACGCGCTCATCGATGAGCTCGCGGGGCACGGATTCGGCGGTCAGGCGGTCTGGACCGATGCGGCCGGCGACTTCGGGCTGGCCCTCGTCGTCGTCGACTAGGTAGTCAGTACAACTAGGCCCTGTCTCGATTGCCGGTCAACCAGGCCCTGGCCCGACGGCCGGATGGGAGGAGTCCGCTCGCCTCGGTCAGTATGTCTCCCCACCGGATGGAGAAGTCGGTTACCGCCAGTTCCTTGAGGAGTCGGCTACCGCCAGTTCGCGCAACAGGACGTTCCACTCGAACAAGTCGGCCGGCCGGGCGGTGTCGTACGTGTGTTCTATAGTCCGGATCATGGAACAGGGAGTGTGGGACGCACCGGGGCAGGGGCCGGAGACGGCCACGCTGGCTGACGTTCTCGCGTTTCTCGAGGCCTCCGTGGAGAGCCTGTGCCAGGTCAACTGGTCGGATCATGACGCGGAGGTGCTGGTCGACGCCGTGGGACGCGCCGAGATCGTGGGCCGTCGGCTGGAGGCCGCCGGAGCGCGCGCGAGTGCCGAACTGGCGGGCCTGCACCGGCAGAAGGGTCGTTCCGCCGGGGGTGTCGCCGCGTTGCTCGCGGAGAAACTGGGCCTGGCCCGAGGCGTCGTACACGGGCGGATCGAGGCGGGCGGCAGGCAGGCCACCCCGGCCGGGCGGGCGGCGGCGGTCGGGGAGATCACCGCCGAGCACGAACGGATCATCTCCAGGGCTGTCGCCGGGCTGCCCGGGACGATGGGCGGGGCGGCCAAGATCAGATTCGCCGAGGAGTTGACAGAGTTCGCGTGCACGGTCGCCCCGGCGCAGTTGCGGGCGGAAGCAGCCCGCCGAATGGCCGCCCTGTGTCCCGACCGGGGGAAGGGCCGGGAGGACCACCAGGAGCGGCAACGGGCGGCCCGACTGGGCGCGGTCAGGCCCGACGGCACCAGCACGCTGACCATGATGCTGACTCCTCGCGCCCGGGCTCTTGTCGAGCGTGCGCTGTGCGACTTCGGCGGACCCGGAGGGGCCGTGGCCTGCGAACCCGGGTCGGATGAGCGCACCCCGGAGCAGCGGGCGCACGACGCACTCGTGCACCAGTGGGCACTCGGGTCGACAGTCGACCCTGCCCGGCCCAAGGGGATCGCCACCATCGTCGTGCGCGTGACGCCGGAACAGCTCGAGGAACCCACCGCGCTGGTGGAGACCGACTCCGGCACCCAGCTCAGCGTCCGTCAGGCCGTCTCGATGGCCGGGGCGTTGCCGTGGTTCGTCTCGCTGTTGCGCGACGGTCGCGAGGAACTTCACCGGATCGACGTCGACGCCCGCCCCGACAGGCGTCTGGCCTCCGCCATCCAGCGACTGGTCCTCTACGCGGCGCACGGAGGGTGCACCTTCCCGGGGTGCACGTCACCCGCCAGGAGGAGCCAGTTCCACCACGTGAGGGAGTGGTCGCGTGGCGGATCCACGACCGTCGCCAATGGGGCGTTGGGGTGTCCCGTCCACCACGCGTTCGTCGGCGACGGCCCGTCGGCGTGGACGACCGTCGCGGACCCCGGGTCGCCTGGGCGCTGTACATGGCTGCCGCCCGGTGTCGACAGGCTCACCGATGTCTGACCCGTCCCCTCCCGGCAGCTCGTCAGCCCCACCCGGCATCTCGCTGGCGCGGCCGCACGTCGGGGCGCGCGGCGGGCCTGCATGGCGTGTACGAGGTGTGCCGGCGCGCTCGCGCTGTCACAATGCCCTCGTGCCCGATTCCCCCGTATCCGAGACTCTCCCGCCCGAGTCCGACGCTCCCACGATTCCGTCTCCGGTGACCGACATGCCCCTGTCGTCCTCCGCCGTGTACGTGGCGGCCCCCGAGGGTGACACCGGGAAGTCGACCGTCGCCCTCGGCCTCCTGCGCATTCTCGCCGGAACCGTACAGAGGGTCGGGGTGTTCCGCCCTGTCACGGTGGCGCCACGCGTCGTCGACACCGATACGGGCACCGGCACCGGCACCGGCACCGGCACCGGCCCGGACACCGAGCCCGCGCGCGACCGCATCGTGGAGATGCTGCTCCAGCACACCACCGTGGACCTCGCCTACGAGGACTGCATCGGCGTGACCAACGACCGCGTGCACGAGGACCGCGACTCGGCGCTGGCGGAGATCGTGGACAGGTACCACGCGGTGGCCGGTCAGTGCGATGTGGTGGTGATCCTCGGTACCGATTACACGGGCGTGCCCAGTCCCACCGAGTTCGACTTCAACGCCACCCTCGCCGTGAACCTCGGGGCGCCCGTCCTCCTGGTGATCCGCGGTGCCGACCGGACACCAGGGGAGATCGGAACCAACACCCGGTTGACCCTCGAGGAGCTCAGGGTGGAGCACGCGCACCCGGTGCTTGAGTTCAGGTGGTCAGTGCAACGCCTATTGAGGTGTTGAGGATATCGGTCGGGGTCTTCCATCCCAGGGTCTTTCGGATCCGGGCGTTGAG
>NZ_JBEPON010000013.1:2500-5026 GCF_040546785.1 Dietzia sp. 2505
AGGGGAGTGAAATAGTACCTGAAACCGTGTGCTTACAATCCGTCAGAGGCTTTCGGGCTGATGGCGTGCCTTTTGAAGAATGAGCCTGCGAGTTAGTGGTATGTCGCGAGGTTAACCCGTGTGGGGAAGCCGTAGCGAAAGCGAGTCCTAATAGGGCGATCCAGTGGCATGCTCTAGACCCGAAGCGGAGTGATCTACCCATGGCCAGTGTGAAGCGACGGTAAGACGTCGTGGAGGCGCGAACCCACTTAGGTTGAAAACTGAGGGGATGAGTTGTGGGTAGGGGTGAAAGGCCAATCAAACTCCGTGATAGCTGGTTCTCCCCGAAATGCATTTAGGTGCAGCGTCGCATGTTTCACCTCGGAGGTAGAGCTACTGGATGGCCGATGGGCCCTACAAGGTTACTGACGTCAGCCAAACTCCGAATGCCGAGGTGTGAGAGTGCGGCAGTGAGACTGTGGGGGATAAGCTTCATAGTCGAGAGGGAAACAGCCCAGATCGCCGGCTAAGGCCCCTAAGCGTGTACTAAGTGGAAAAGGATGTGGGATCGCTGAGACAGCCAGGAGGTTGGCTTAGAAGCAGCCACCCTTGAAAGAGTGCGTAATAGCTCACTGGTCAAGTGGTCCTGCGCCGACAATTTAGCGGGGCTCAAGTACACCGCCGAAGCCGCGGCACTCACACAATAACCTCCTCCGGGCAGGTGTGTGGGTGGGTAGGGGAGCGTCGTGTGGCCATAGAAGCGTCGGAGTGATCCAGGCGTGGAGGCCACACGAGTGAGAATGCAGGCATGAGTAGCGAATGACGAGTGAGAAACTCGTCCGCCGAATGATCAAGGGTTCCTGGGTCAAGCTAATCTGCCCAGGGTGAGTCGGGACCTAAGGCGAGGCCGACAGGCGTAGTCGATGGACAACGGGTTGATATTCCCGTACCCGTGTGTGCGCGCCCATGGTGAATCAGTGATACTAACCGCCCTGAATGGCCTAGAGCATCCTTCGGGATGACGTGGTCTGGATGCGCGGGACCTGATCTGGTAGTAGCCAAGCGATGGGGTGACGCAGGAAGGTAGCTGGGCCAGTCAGTGGTTGTACTGGTGTAAGAGTGTAGGCCGTGACATAGGCAAATCCGTGTCACATTAAGGCTGAGACTTGATGCATACCCGTTGTGGGGAATTCAGTGATCCTATGCTGCCGAGAAAAGCCTCTAGTGAGTTCATACACGGCCCGTACCCCAAACCGACACAGGTGATCAGGTAGAGAATACCAAGGCGATCGAGAGAACTGTGGTTAAGGAACTCGGCAAAATACCCCCGTAACTTCGGGAGAAGGGGGGCCATGCCCGGTGAACATCTTCACGGTGGGAGCTGGGTGTGGTCGCAGAGACCAGAGAGAAGCGACTGTTTACTAAAAACACAGGTCCGTGCGAAGACGTAAGTCGATGTATACGGACTGACGCCTGCCCGGTGCTGGAAGGTTAAGAGGACCGGTTAGCCGCAAGGCGAAGCTGAGAATTTAAGCCCCAGTAAACGGCGGTGGTAACTATAACCATCCTAAGGTAGCGAAATTCCTTGTCGGGTAAGTTCCGACCTGCACGAATGGCGTAACGACTTCTCTGCTGTCTCGACCACAGACTCGGCGAAATTGCACTACGAGTAAAGATGCTCGTTACGCGCGGCAGGACGAAAAGACCCCGGGACCTTTACTATAGCTTGGTATTGGCGTTCGATTCGGTTTGTGTAGGATAGGTGGGAGACTGTGAAGCATGCACGCCAGTGTGTGTGGAGTCGTTGTTGAAATACCACTCTGATCGTATTGGACGTCTAACCTCGGCCCATGATCTGGGTTAGGGACAGTGCCTGGTGGGTAGTTTAACTGGGGCGGTTGCCTCCTAAAGAGTAACGGAGGCGCCCAAAGGTTCCCTCAGCCTGGATGGCAATCAGGTGTTGAGTGCAAGTGCACAAGGGAGCTTGACTGTGAGACTGACACGTCGAGCAGGGACGAAAGTCGGGACTAGTGATCCGGCACCGGCAAGTGGAAGCGGTGTCGCTCAACGGATAAAAGGTACCCCGGGGATAACAGGCTGATCTTCCCCAAGAGTCCATATCGACGGGATGGTTTGGCACCTCGATGTCGGCTCGTCGCATCCTGGGGCTGGAGTAGGTCCCAAGGGTTGGGCTGTTCGCCCATTAAAGCGGCACGCGAGCTGGGTTTAGAACGTCGTGAGACAGTTCGGTCTCTATCCGCCGCGCGCGTAAGAAACTTGAGGAAAGCTGTCCCTAGTACGAGAGGACCGGGACGGACGAACCTCTGGTGTGCCAGTTGTTCCACCAGGAGCATCGCTGGTTAGCTACGTTCGGAAGGGATAACCGCTGAAAGCATCTAAGCGGGAAGCCTGTTCCAAGATGAGGTTTCTCACCACCTTGCGTGGTTAAGGCCCCCCACAGACCATGGGGTTGATAGGCCGGAACTGGAAGCGCAGCAATGCGTGGAGGTGACCGGTACTAATCGGCCGAGGGCTTACACACAATAC
>NZ_JBEPON010000014.1:0-2990 GCF_040546785.1 Dietzia sp. 2505
CGAGAGCCCCCGAATCGCCTCACGCGACTCGGGGGCTCTCGTCATTCCACCCCACCCTCACCGACCACCACACCCCACACCCGCCCCGCCAGAACGGCGCATCGTCGTCTCTCCTGGCAGGCTGCAGAGGTGCCCGCGGGCCATCCGAGGATGATCGGGCACGCGTCAGCGGTTCGGTTGACCAACGGGCCGAAGCGACCCGGCCTTCGGAACGGTCTGGCCGGCGTGCGTGGGGTCTGCTTGGTCTGAGTTCCGGGGTTGAGAGGGGGGCCGACGTGGTGAGTATGCGGTTGGACCGGCTCGCGCTCGAGCGTCGGCAGGTGTGGATCTACGTCGCGGGCATTGCCGCGGGTCTCGCAGCGGGGAGCACCACCCCGGGAATGGGGTCGATCGCCGAGCTGCTGTTGTGGCCGGTTCTCGCCCTCTTGCTCTTTGCCACGTTCCTCCAGGTTCCGCTGCTGCACCTGATCTCCGCCTCGCGTGACCTACGGTTCGTCGGGGTGGCGCTGTTGGGCAACTTCGTACTCATGCCCCTGATCGTGTGGGCGATGGTGTCCCTCCTTCCCGGGGACCCCGCTATCCGTCTAGGCGTGCTGTTGGTACTGCTCGTGCCGTGTACCGACTGGTTCATCAGCTTCACCCAGCTCGCGGGAGGGGATGTGCCCCGGGCCGTTGCGGTGACCCCTGTCAACCTCGTTCTGCAGCTGCTTCTACTTCCTCTCTATCTGTTTCTCATGGCGCGAGAGGAAGTCACAGGCTTGGTCACCCTCAACGTGGTGGCGCCGGCGCTGCTGATCGTCGCCGTGCCGCTGATCGCGGCGGCGGTCACGCAGCGGTGGGTCGATGCCCGCCCGGGGCGTCTTGTGGTGCGCGATCGTTGGGCCTGGGCCCCGGTCCCGCTGCTCGCGAGTGTCGTGTTCTTAGTGGCCACGGCTCAAGTGGATACGGTGCTCGGTGCACTGGACGTTCTTCCGATGGTCGTCCCGGTCTTCGTGGCGTTCCTGCTCGCGGCCGCGCTCACCGCCAAGGCTCTGGCGGCCTCGTTCTCTCTTCCGCCCCAACAGGCCCGGACACTAGCATTCGGACTCGGGACACGGAACTCCTTCGTCGTTCTTCCGCTCGCTCTTTCTCTGCCTGAGGGATTCGAGGTCGCCGCAGTCGTGATCGTGGCGCAGACCCTGGTCGAGCTACTCGGAATGATCGTCTTCCTCCGGCTGATTCCGGTGGTGTTCAGGACCGGCCCGCGCGCCGCCGGGGGACGGTGAAACCCACCGTAGAGCCGGTGCCATACCACCCGATGTGCTCACCGCACCTATGTGCGCTCGGCTGGTGCGAGTGTGTCGCGACTGAAGCCCACGGTGTCGGCGCTCCACCGTGAGTCGGATGCGTGTGTCACACGATGGCGTCGAAGGCGTGGCGAAGTGTCGTGACTCCGTCGGTCGCGAGGAAGTGGCCCGCGCCCGGGACGACCTGAGCCGACGTGCCGAGTAGACCGGCGAGGCGGTCTGTGAGTTCGACAGGCACATGATCATCGTCGTCGGAGCGCAAGACGGTGAGCGACCCGGTCCTCTCTCTGACCCCGGACAGGTCCACTGCGTCTCCGATGAAGTCGTCCAGTTCGGGTAGACCCGGCAACGGGTCGACGAATCCCGAGACGAGCACGAGTGTGCCCACCTTCCACGCACCCTTCAGAGAGGCGAGGTGTCGGAGAACGGTGAGGCAACCGAGGCTGTGGGCGACGACGATCGTGCCTGTACCCGGGTTCCCGAGCTGTTCTGCGGCGGTAGCCGCCCACGTGTCCGGAGATGGTGCCGCGGAATCCGGCAAAGCGGGTATCCGTGTGGGGACCCCCGCATGTTCGAGTTGTTCCGCGAGCCAGCCGAACCAATGGTCCGCGGGCGTCGCCCCGTACCCGTGGAAGATCACTGCCTGGGTGGTTCCTACCGTCGTCATGCCACCGAACGGTAGACCGTGCCGTCAGGGTAGGTCTGTATCACCCCCGGACCCCCCCGGGGGGGGGGGGGTGACCCGCTACGTCCCACCAGGCCGTGGCCGGGGATCACTCCGGCAAGCGAGAGCCCGTCGATCAGGTGCAGCCCGAGCATGGGGACAGTACTTCGCCAGCTCGCGCCGACGACTCGATGTGCTGACCAGTTCGGTGGCCGACGGGCACCAGAGGCCGGGTGGCGATGGTCGGGAAGTTCTCGGACCGTATCGACGCGAGGTACACGGCGGTCACCACTGATCGACACCGCAGGGTGCAACCGGCCATGGTGCGCGCGGACGGCCGGCGACGGATTGGTGGGGCGCCGGGCCCGGTAGGAGTTACCCGGTTCAGCCGGCGGCACAGCAGAGGCGATCACGGGTGATTCCGGTGAGTTGGCAGGCGGTCGTGATTCGCAAGACGAGGCCTCCTGCCCTGAGTCCTCCCCAGACGGTCCCAGATGGCTCCAGACGGTTCCAGACGGTCGTCAGTCGACGACCACTGAGCGCACGCGACAGTGCTCCGGGACGAGGATTCGATACCGCGTCGCAGCTCGAGCCGCACTGACGACCAGAGCGGCGGCTGGAGGTGAGAACACGGCAGGGACGTATCTGGAAGTCTCGTCGGCACATAACCTGGGCGATGGACGTGCGATGCCGCGCAAGGTTGCCGCCGACAGCGGTGACCAGGCGATTTGGTGTTCCGTTGGGGCGCGTGTAACTTTATCGGAGCCGCCAGGGAGCGGGGTTGGGCCGAGAGGTTCGAGTCCTGGTTTCGGGCGGTGGCTTCGCGAAAGGGGGCCGAAAGATCGGGTTGACCGATCGACTTCGGTCCGCTAGAGTAGTCAAGCTGTCTCCGACGGAGAGCGGCAACTTCCCCCGAAGGTATGTGGCGATAGTGCCACATGGCGACGGTGTGGTGGTGTTGTTTGAGAACTCAACAGTGTGTTTTGTTTGTGATAGTGCCAAATTTTTTGTTTGGTTGCGACCCTTTTCACATCCCTGTC